>NZ_JALKHS010000022.1:0-1255 GCF_023051225.1 Sphingobium agri
CGTATAGCTGTAGCTCACTACTCCCGTCGCGGCATTATATCCGGTCAGGCGGAGTTCGCCCTCGCCCGTGTTCACCACCCCATTGGTGGTGCCGAACGCCTGCATCTGCGCCAGGGTGAAGCTCGCGCCGCCCACCGTGATGCTGGCGATGCCGTCCGTCGCAGACACGGTGAAGCTGCCGGAGGTCACATGGCTGCCATCATGCGCCGTGCCGCTCGGCAGGCCCGCCTCATAGACCGTCGCGTCGGGGCCGGTCGCCGCTGCCGTCACCACGCGCGCGCTATCATCGGCACCCTTGACCGTGATGGTCAGTGTCGCAGGCGACTGGTCGCCATCGGCATCCTGCATCATGTAGTTGAGCGTAAAGTCCTTGGCAAACCCGCTGCCCAGCGCCTGCGTCGCCGCTCGGCTGTTGTCGAGCACATAGCTCCAGCTGCCGTCGCTGTTCTGCGTCAGCGTGCCGTAGCTGTTGAGCTCCGCCACCGCTGCGGCATCCGCGCCCCAGGCGACGAAGCTCTTGGGCGTATCAGCCCCCGAGACATCGTTGCTCAGCACATTGCCCGACAGGCTTCCCGCCACATCCTCGGTCAGCGTGCCGCCCGCATCGTTCACCGCAACCGGCGCGTCGTCCACGATCCGCACGACCAGCGTATCGCTGCCGCTGGTGCCGCTGACACCGGTGACACTCAGTGCAATGCTGTCGTCGAACTCGGTGAGGGTTGCACCTGTCTTGCTGTCATTGTCGATGGTGGCGAGCAGCGTATAGCTGTAGCTCACTGCTCCGGTCGCAGCGTTGTAGCCCGTGAGCGTCAGCGTCCCCTCGCCTGTGTTCACCACCCCATTGGTCGTGCCGAACGCCTGCATCTGCGCCAGGGTGAAGCTCGTGCCCCCCACCGTGATGCTGGCGATCCCGTCCGTTGCAGAGACAGTGAAGCTGCCGGAGGTCACATGGCTGCCGTCATGCGCCGTGCCGCTCGGCAGGCCTGCCTCATAGACGGTCGCGTCTGGGCCGGTCGCCGCTGCCGTCACCACGCTTGCGCTGTCGTCGGCACCCTTGACCGTGATGGTCAGTGTCGCAGGCGACTGGTCGCCATCGGCATCCTGCATCATGTAGTTGAGCGTGAAGTCCTTCGCAAACCCGCTGCCCAGCGCCTGCGTCGCGGCCCGGCTGTTGTCGAGCACATAGCTCCAGCTGCCGTCGCTGTTCTGCGTCAACGTGCCGTAGCTGTTGAGCTCCGCCACCGCCGCGGCATCC
>NZ_JALKHS010000023.1:2500-5188 GCF_023051225.1 Sphingobium agri
CTAAATACTCGTACATGACCGATAGCGAACCAGTACCGTGAGGGAAAGGTGAAAAGCACCCCGATGAGGGGAGTGAAACAGTACCTGAAACCGGATGCCTACAAGCAGTTGGAGGATCCTTGAGATCTGACAGCGTACCTCTTGCATAATGGGTCTGTGACTTAGTGTATCGAGCAAGCTTAAGCCGTTAGGTGTAGGCGCAGCGAAAGCGAGTCTGAATAGGGCGACCATGAGTTCGATGCATTAGACCCGAAACCCGGCGATCTATGCATGACCAGGTTGAAGGTGCGGTAACACGCACTGGAGGACCGAACCGTTTAATGTTGAAAAATTATCGGATGAGTTGTGCTTAGGGGTGAAAGGCCAATCAAGCCGGGAAATAGCTGGTTCTCCGCGAAATCTATTGAGGTAGAGCGTCGGATGATTGCCGTTGGGGGTAGAGCACTGGATGGTTGCGGGGGTCGCGAGATCTACCAATACTAACCAAACTCCGAATACCAACGAGTCTAGTCCGGCAGACAGACGGCGGGTGCTAAGGTCCGTCGTCAAAAGGGAAACAGCCCTAACCTACAGCTAAGGTCCCCAAGTCACGTCTAAGTGGGAAAGCATGTGGGATTTCCAAAACAACCAGGAGGTTGGCTTAGAAGCAGCCATCCTTTAAAGAAAGCGTAACAGCTCACTGGTCTAAATAAGAGATCCTGCGGCGAAGATGTAACGGGGCTCAAGACGTGCACCGAAGCTTAGGGTTCAGTCTTTGACTGAGCGGTAGCGGAGCGTTCCGTAGGCCGTTGAAGCGGAAGGGTAACCGACCGTGGAGGTATCGGAAGTGCGAATGCAGACATGAGTAGCGATTAACAGTGTGAGATGCACTGTCGCCGAAATTCCAAGGGTTCCTGCTTAAAGCTAATCTGAGCAGGGTAAGCCGGCCCCTAAGACGAGCCCGAAGGGGGTAGTCGATGGGAACCACGTTAATATTCGTGGGCCTGGTGGTGTGTGACGGATGGCGTAACTTGTTCGGCCTTATTGGATTGGTCCGGGCAGGGAAGTTGTCCCAGGAAATAGCCCCACCGTATAGACCGTACCCTAAACCGACACAGGTGGAATGGTAGAGTATACCAAGGCGTTTGAGAGAAGTATCCTGAAGGAACTCGGCAAATTGCCTCCGTACCTTCGGAAGAAGGAGGCCCCACATTAAGGCAACTTTTTGTGGGGGGCACAGGCCAGGGGGTAGCGACTGTTTAGCAAAAACACAGGGCTCTGCTAAGTCGGCTTCAAGACGACGTATAGGGCCTGACGCCTGCCCGGTGCCTGAAGGTTAAGAGGAGGAGTGCAAGCTCTGAATTGAAGCCCAGGTAAACGGCGGCCGTAACTATAACGGTCCTAAGGTAGCGAAATTCCTTGTCGGGTAAGTTCCGACCTGCACGAATGGCGTAACGACTTCCCCACTGTCTCCAGGATATGCTCAGCGAAATTGAATTCTCCGTGAAGATGCGGAGTACCCGCGGTTAGACGGAAAGACCCCGTGCACCTTTACTGCAGCTTCAGAGTGGCATTAGGAAAGAACTGTGTAGCATAGGTGGGAGGCTTTGAAGCGATGACGCCAGTTGTCGTGGAGCCATAGGTGAAATACCACCCTGTTGTTTTCTGATGTCTAACCTCGCACCGTTATCCGGTGCAGGGACCCTCTGTGGCGGGTAGTTTGACTGGGGCGGTCGCCTCCTAAAGAGTAACGGAGGCGCGCGATGGTGGGCTCAGGACGGTTGGAAACCGTCTGTTAGAGTGCAATGGCATAAGCCCGCCTGACTGCGAGACTGACAAGTCGAGCAGAGACGAAAGTCGGTCATAGTGATCCGGTGGTCCCTCGTGGAAGGGCCATCGCTCAACGGATAAAAGGTACGCCGGGGATAACAGGCTGATGATTCCCAAGAGCTCATATCGACGGAATCGTTTGGCACCTCGATGTCGGCTCATCACATCCTGGGGCTGGAGCAGGTCCCAAGGGTTTGGCTGTTCGCCAATTAAAGTGGTACGTGAGCTGGGTTCAGAACGTCGCGAGACAGTTTGGTCCCTATCTGCCGTGGGCGTCGAAATTTGAGAGGAGTTGACCCTAGTACGAGAGGACCGGGTTGAACATACCTCTGGTGTACCTGTCGTCCTGCCAAGGGCGCAGCAGGGTAGCTATGTATGGACGGGATAACCGCTGAAAGCATCTAAGCGGGAAGCCTCCCTCAAGATAAGATTTCTTCGAGCGGTCGTAGACCACGACCTTGATAGGCCGGATGTAGAAGTGTGGTAACATATGGAGCTAACCGGTCCTAATTGCTCTGATCGCGCCTGAGAGTCCCACCATCAATGACAGTGCTGGCAACAGCATGGCATCAGCGATGTGGTGATCACCTCAAGCCAGATAACAAATAGACTTTCCCATAAAGTGCACGGCATCGATTAAAACCCAAAGCGCAAGCTTCATTGCTTGGTGACCATAGCGTCTGTGACCCACCCGATCCCATCCCGAACTCGGCCGTGAAACCAGTCTGCGCCGATGGTACTGTGGCTCAAGCCCCGGAAGAGTAGGGCGTCGCCAGGCATTGAAGCTCGCGCTTTGAAACAACAAAACCCATTCACATAGTTCATAAAAGGGCGGCCCATAAAGCCGCCCTTTTACCTTTGGTGGCGCGGGATGGAGCA
>NZ_JALKHS010000024.1:0-1198 GCF_023051225.1 Sphingobium agri
CACCAGCTGCTCATAAGGCACATTGGCTTCGGCCAGCAGCACGTTCATATGGCCGGGCATGCGGCCCGCCACCGGGTGGATCGCGAACTTGACGTCCACGCCCTTCTTGGTGAGCGCCTGGTAAAGCTCGCTGACCTTGTGCTGCGCCTGCGCGACGGCCATGCCATAGCCAGGCACGATCACCACGGTGCCGGCATTTTCCAGCTGCATCGCGGCTTCCTCGGCCGAGGCGGAGCGGACGACGCGGTCGTCCTTGCCGCCAGCGGCGCCAGCCACGACATTGCCGAACCCGCCGAACATGACGTTGGCAAAGCTGCGGTTCATCGCCTTGCACATGATGACCGCGAGGATGAAGCCCGACGCGCCGTCAAGCGCGCCTGCCACGATCAGCAGCTTGTTCCCCAGCGCAAAGCCCATGGCGGAAGCGGCAAGACCGGCATAGCTGTTGAGCAGCGCGATAACGGTCGGCATGTCCGCGCCGCCGATCGGGATCACCAGCAGGATGCCGAAGAGCAGGGCGAGCGCCGCGAAAACGGGGAACAACCAGGTCTGCGTCGGATCAAGCGCCAGCGTGACGCCGATCACCACCGCCGCCAGCGCCACCGCGCCATTGACGATACGCTGGCCCGGGAAGGACACCGGGCGGCTGCCCATCAGTTCCTGAAGCTTGGCAAAGGCGATGATCGAGGCCGTGCAGGTCAGGAAGCCCAGCAGGATTTCGAACATCAGCGCCCACATGATGAAGCCGCCGGCATATTCGGCATGGGCATGCTTGTAATATTCGGCAGCACCAATGAGGCCGACCGCAAGCGCGCCGAAGGCGTGGGAGATGGCGGTCCGCTGCGGGATCGCCGTCATCGGCATCAGCAGCGCCATCGGGATACCCGCGGCCGCGCCCGCGATCATCGCGATGATGATCAGGTTGTAGTCGACCACCTCATGCTGGACCAGCGCGCCGATGATGGCGATGACCATGCCGATCTCGCCCGCGCGCACGCCGCGCCGGGCCGTCGAGGGATGGCTCATCCACATCAACGACAGGATGAACAGGGCCGATGCGGCAATCGCCGCGAAAGGTACGAAGGCGTCCATCTGTTACTTCCCCCGCGGCTTGAACATCTTGAGCATGCGATCGGTGATCATGAACCCGCTCACCAGGTTCACCGTCGCACAAAAAACCGCGATGAAGCCCAAGGTC
>NZ_JALKHS010000025.1:0-1383 GCF_023051225.1 Sphingobium agri
GCCAGCGTCCACCGCCGCACGCGAAGCGCCGACCGCTGCACCGAGCTTGTCCGCCAGCGGATAGATCACCTCTTCAAAGGTCGGCCCATCCTTCAGCGCACGGCCACCCGACACGATGATCTTGGCAGAAGTCAGCTCCGGACGCTCCTGCTTGGCGATCTCCGCGCCGACAAAGCTGGACAGGCCCTTGTCACCGGTCGAAGCAACCGCTTCCACCGCGCCCGAACCGCCCTCGCGCGCCGCCTTTTCAAAAGCAGTGCCGCGAACGGTGATGACCTTCTTCGCATCCTTCGACTTGACGGTCGCGATCGCGTTACCCGCATAGATCGGCCGCGTGAACGTGTCTTCGCTTTCCACCGACAGAATGTCGCTGATCTGCATGACGTCCAGCAGAGCCGCCACGCGGGGCGCGATATTCTTGCCGTTGCTGGTGGCAGGCGCGACGAACGCGTCATGATGGCCCATCAGTTCGACGATCAACGGCGCGACATTCTCGGCCAGCGCATGACCAAAGGCCGCGTCATCGGCGACATGGACCTTGCCCACGCCCGCAATCTTCGCAGCAGCCTCGCCCACGCCGCCGACGCCAGCGCCAGCGACCAGCAGATGCACTTCACCCAGCTTTGCAGCGGCGGTGACGGCGGAAAGGGTCGCGTCCTTGACGGCGCCGCCCTCATGTTCAACCCAAACGAGCGTCTTCATGCTGCAACTCCCAGAGCCTTGAGCTTCGCGACCAGTTCATCGACATCGGCAACCTTGACGCCAGCCGAACGCTTGGCGGGCTCGGTGACCTTCAGCGTCTCCAGGCGCGGCGCGATATCGACACCATAGTCGGCAGGCGTCTTCGTGCTAAGCGGCTTGCTCTTCGCCTTCATGATGTTGGGCAGCGAAGCATAGCGCGGCTCGTTCAAACGCAAGTCGGTGGTGACGATCGCCGGAACGTTCAGCTTCACCGTCTCCAGGCCGCCATCGACTTCGCGGGTCACGCTGACCTTGTCACCCTCTACCTCGACCTTCGAAGCGAAGGTGCCCTGCGGCAGGTTCAGCAGAGCGGCCAGCATCTGACCAGTCTGGTTGCTGTCATCGTCGATCGCCTGCTTGCCCAGGATGATCAGGCCAGCGCCTTCCTCTTCCTGCACCTTGGCGAGCAGCTTGGCCACGCCCAGCGGTTCAACCTCGTCATCGGTCTGGATCAGGATCGCACGGTCCGCACCCATGGCCAGCGCCGTGCGCAGCGTTTCCTGCGCCTTGGCAACGCCGATCGACACCGCCACCACCTCGGTCGCCACGCCCTTTTCCTTCAGGCGGATGGCTTCTTCGACCGCGATCTCGTCGAACGGGTTCATGCTCATCTTGACGTTCGCCAGATCGACGCCCGTCCCA
>NZ_JALKHS010000026.1:0-1034 GCF_023051225.1 Sphingobium agri
GTGACGACGAGCTTTCGCATGACGGCGGTGATGGCGATCTTGGCGGGCTTCCCGGCAGTAACGAGCTGCTGATATTTTGCCTTGAGATCGGGATTGTACCGGGCGGCGACGAGGGCCGGCATATAGAGAGCCTGCCGCACGTTGGCGCGTCCGCCACGGATGAAGCTCTTGCCTTTCCATTGTCCGGACTGTCGAGCGACGGGGGCGAGACCGGCGAGGGATGCGGCCTGCTTGTTCTCGAGGCTGCCGAGTTCGGGCATGGTGGCGATGAGCTGGTTGGCGGTCAGCGTTCCGACGCCGGCGATGCTGGTGAGGATCTCATGCCGGCGGGCGAGCGCAGCATCGGCGGCGATCAGGTTGGCGATCTCGGTATCGAGCGCCTCGATATGCCGATCGATCTGCTCGAGCCGCTGCCGGCACTGGCGCTTGAGGAAGGCGATGGTGAGGTTCTTCTCGCGATTCTTGAGCGCGGTGCGATCGCGCACGAGGCCGTCTCGGGCATTGATGAGCTCCGCCATCTGCGCCTGCTGTGCGCTTCGAGCGGGTCTGACCGGCGGCTGCAAGGTGGCCGCCATACGGGCCAGCAACATGGCATCGATGCGATCGGTCTTGGCCAGAGTGCCAGTCGCCTGGGCGAAGCGCCGGGCGCGCTCTGGGTTGAGCTTAACGCAGGGCCAGTCGGCCAGAGCCGCCTCCAGCGCTCGATGGTAGGTTGCGGTTGCCTCATAGGCGATCCGCTCGACCGGCCATTGTCGCAGCCAGGCGATCAGCGCCTTGTGGCCCTTGGCGGTGTTGGCGAACTGGCGCTCGGCGCCGGCAGGGTGGACATGGCAGTCGAGGCTCGCTTTGGAGATGTCGATGCCGATCGTCTGTGGTAGATTGTCGCTCATCTTTTCCGCTATCCCATGCTTGTCATCCGGGTCCAAAACCCCGGTATCCGTTCGGGCCTGATGGAAAAGAAAGGGGCGATCCTACTCTAGCCCGGTCCCACAACGACCGGCGTTTTCACGATCCGTCCCCTTCCGCCCGGGCCG
>NZ_JALKHS010000027.1:0-23107 GCF_023051225.1 Sphingobium agri
TGTGGTATTTCGACGCTGAGTGGAGTGTTGGGATTGAGGGTTTGTTCGAACGCTGTGATGTTGAAGCTGCCTTGTCCGGGGAGGAGGCGCTGGATGCCGGCTTCATGTTCGATGCTGTCTGGATCGATGGTTGCGGGTCCGTCGGAGATCTGGGCGATGGCGATGGCGGGGTGACGGAGGAGCGCCATGCTGGTGTCTGCTTCGCCGCCGCGCATGATGTGGAGGAGGTCGGCTGTGACCTTGATGTCGGGGCGGCCGGCGCGGGCTATTTCTTCGAGGGCGGCGCTGAGGGTCCGGACCTGGGAGGGGGGATAAAATTCGAGTGACAGGGCGATGCCGAACGGGGCGGCGAGTTCGGCCAGTTCGATAAGTTTTTCGGTGCGGCGATTGGGATCGCGGTCGTAGCACAGGACATTGGCAAGGGGCGCGCCCAATGCTGCGCCGGTTTCAAGCGCGGGAACGAAGTCCTGGGGGTTGGTGCGCCCTGCCATGGTGAAGGGGTAGATGAGGTCGACCTTGACCCCGGTGGCGGCGAGCGCGTCGCGGGTCTGGCGCAGCGCCTGGGGATCGCGCACCAGGTCATAGCTGGGCATGGCGGGCAGCACCTCCATGGAATGGAGGAACGGGCAGATGCCTTCACACCCCACCTCTGCGGCGATCTGCGCCAGCTGCCAGGGGGTGGTGTCGGTGACGGTGATATGGTCGAGCGACAGGCGCTTGTCGGCCATATCCTCTCCTCTTTTGGCTTTGCGTGCGAGCGATGCCGGGCGCGAATGAACGCGCCCGGCGGCATGTCAGGCTGCTGTTGCGCGTTCTTTCAGCATGTCCAATGCGACATCGACGATCATGTCCTCTTGCCCCCCGACCATCTTGCGACGGCCAAGTTCCACCAGGATGGTGCGGGTGTCTAGGCCGTAGGTTTCGGCGGCCTTTTCCGCGTGGCGCAGGAAGGAAGAATAGACCCCGGCATAGCCCAATGCCAGGGTTTCGCGGTCGACCCGGACCGGGCGGTCCTGCAAGGGGCGCACGAGGTCCTCGGCGGCGTCCATGAGCGCGTTGACATCGCAGCCATGGTTCCAGCCCTTGCGGTCGGCAGCGGCGATGAACACTTCCAAGGGCGCATTGCCAGCGCCCGCGCCCATGCCGGTGAGCGAGGCGTCGATGCGCACCGCGCCGCATTGCGCCGCGACGATCGAGTTGGCGACGCCAAGGCTGAGATTGTGGTGGGCGTGGATGCCGCGCTGGGTCTCGGGTTTCAAGACCCGGTCATAGGCTTCGAGGCGGGCCTTCACCCCATCCATGTCGAGCGCGCCGCCGCTGTCGGTTACATAGACGCACTGCGCGCCATAGCTTTCCATGAGGAGGGCCTGCTCGGCGAGCTTCTCCGCATCGATCATGTGGCTCATCATCAGGAACCCCGACACGTCCATGCCAAGGTCGCGGGCGATGCCGATATGCTGTTTCGAGACATCGGCTTCGGTGCAGTGGGTCGCAACGCGCACCGAGCGCACGCCGATGTCATAGGCGCGGCGCAGTTCCTCGACCGTGCCGACGCCCGGCAGGATGAGCGTGGTGAGAACCGACCTGGTCAGCACCGAGGCAACCGCCTCGAGCCATTCCCAATCGGTATGCGCGCCAAAGCCATAGTTGAAGCTTGCGCCATTGAGGCCGTCGCCATGGGCGACCTCGATCGCGTCGACCCCTGCGTCATCCAATGCCTTGGCGATCGCCTTCACATGGTCGATGCCATACATGTGTCGGATGGCGTGCATGCCATCGCGCAGCGTCACGTCCTGGATGTAGAGCTTGTCGCCCGCTTCCACGTTGAACGGAGCTTTGATCTCGGCGCTCATGCTGCCACCTTCTTTCCTTGTGCGATACGCTGCGCGAGCAGCTCGCCGGTCGCCTTGGCGGCGGCGGTCATGATGTCGAGATTGCCCGAATAGCTCGGCAGATAATCGCCCGCCCCTTCGACCTCGAGCAGGATCATCGTCTTGATGCCGGTGAACTCGCCGCGGCCCGGGATGGTGAGCTTGTTATTGTCGCCAAAGCGCTCGAACTGCACCTCCTGCTTCAAGCGATAGCCCGGCACATAGGCCTGGACCTTCTTGACCATCGCTTCGACCGAGGCGCGGATGGTCTCTTCGTCAGCGCCTTCGGACAGGGTGAACACCGTGTCGCGCATGATCATCGGCGGTTCGGCGGGATTGAGGATGATGATCGCCTTGCCCTGCGCCGCGCCGCCGACCTTTTCGATGGCGCCAGCGGTGGTGCGGGTGAACTCGTCGATATTGGCGCGGGTGCCAGGCCCTGCCGAGCGCGAGGAGACCGAGGCGACGATCTCGGCATAATGGACGGTCGCGACCTGAGAAACGGCAGCGACCATCGGGATCGTTGCCTGTCCGCCGCAGGTCACCATGTTGACATTGCCCGCATCGAGATTGGCTTCGCCGTTGACGGTGGGGATGGTGTAGGGGCCGATCGCGGCGGGGGTGAGGTCCACTACCTGCTTGCCGTCCTTGCGCAGCGCTTCGTCATGCACCTTGTGGGCATAGGCGGAGGTCGCGTCGAACACGATGCCGATCTCGGGATAGACGTCCATCTTCATGAGGCCTTCAAGGCCCTCATGGGTGGTGGCGACACCGCGCTCGCGCGCCATGGCGAGCCCTTCGGACGCCTCGTCGATGCCGACCACCGCCACCAGTTCCATATTCTGGGGATATTTGATCATCTTGATCATGAGGTCGGTGCCGATATTGCCCGACCCGATGATCGCCGCCTTGACCTTGCCCGTCATTACTTACTCCTCATGGCATCGCGACCGGGCGATGCCCACTTCGATATTCAGATAAAGCGCGCGGTGCAGCTGCCGACCCCGTGGAGCTGCATCTCGAACACATCGCCTGGCGCTGCCGGTTCGAGCGGCACCAGGCTGCCCGACAATATCACATCGCCAGCCTCCAGGGTAACGCCATAGGCGCCCAGCGTATTGGCAAGCCAGGCGACCGCTTGCGCGGGCGAGCCCTGCACCGCATGGCCATGGCCCTCCGACAAGGGCGCGCCATTCTTGGTGACGGTGACATGGAGATTGGGAAGATCGTGGTCGCGCGGGTCGGCCCGGGCCTCGCCCAACACATAGACGCCGCAGGACGCATTGTCGGCGACGGTATCGACGATGCCGATCTTCCAGTCCTGGATGCGGCTGTCGACGATCTCGAAACAGGGGACGATCGCCTCGGTCGCGGCGATCACATCTTCCGCCGTCACGCCCGGCCCCTTGAGGCTGTCTTTCAGGATGAAGCCGATCTCGGCCTCGGCGCGCGGGGCGATGAGGCCGTTTGCCGCGACATCGATGTCGCCCTCGATATACATGCGGTCGGTGAGGAAGCCGAAGTCTGGCTGGTGCACGCCCAGCATGTCCTGCACCGCCTTCGACGTAACGCCGATCTTCTTGCCGATGACCTTCTCGCCATCAGCCTTGCGGCGTTCCAGCGCGCCAAGCGAAATGGCATAGGCGTCGTCGATGGTGAGCTCAGGATGGCGCGCCATCAGCGGCGGCACGGTGCGCTTGTCCCGCAGCGCCTGGTAGAGCTCCTCTGCAAGCTGGTTATTAAGGTCGCTCACAGATAGGCTCCGTCCTGGAAGATGAGGGGATCGACCGCGTCGCTGAGGCGCACCGCCTTGACCCGTGCGATGACGATGCTGTGCGTGCCAAAGGGGGTCATGCTCTCGATCGTGCAGGAGAGGTTGGCCTGCGCCTCTTCGAGGATCGGCAGGCCATGGGGATCGGCGGTCCATTGCCCCACGCCAAAGCGCGCCTCGCGCGCGACCGCGCCGCCGAACGCTGCCGACACCTCGCGCTGATGGCGCGAGAGGAGGTTGATGCTGACCGGGCAGCCGGGCGAGAGATGGGCGTGGATGCCAGCTGTCTGGTTGACGCAGACGAGCACCGCTGGCGGGTCCATGGTGAGCGAGGTGATCGAGGTCGCGGCCATGCCGACCGGCGCCTTGCCCTCGCCCAGCGCGGTGACGATCGCCACGCCCGAGGGCAGGCGGCGCATCGCGCCCTTGAGGCCCATGGTAACGTCCACGGGCTCGGGAACCGGCACGGATGGCGCAGGCGCGGGGTCAGCCATTCAGGAAGTCCAGCGAATAGCGGTTGAACTCCTGAGCCCGCTCGACCTGCACCCAATGGCCGGTCTGCGAGAAGGTGAGGCAGCGCACGTCGGGACAAGCATCGAGGAAGAGCCGCGCATGGCTTTCGGGGCAGAATTCGTCATTGAGGCCCCAGAGCACGAAGATCGGCTGCTTGACCTCGCCAAGGCGGGGTCCAAGGTTGGGGGTCTTCACCCGGGCGAGCACATCCTTGGGCTGGGTGCGCGCGACGGCGAAGCGCTCCTCGACCAGTGCATCGGTCACATGATGGGCCGAAGAAGGGTGCATGAGGTTGCCGATGAGGCGGCGCTGTTCCTCGACGTTGAATTCCGGGCTGCCAAAGCCCGAGCGCATCTTGGCGATGCCGGGCATGGTGAAATAGCTCGCCTGTTCCGCCACGCAGCCGGGCGCCATCAGGATGAGCTTGCCGACGGCAAATTGAGGATGGTCGAGCGCGATCTGGAGGGCGATGCCGCCGCCCAGCGAGTTGCCGATGAGGTGGCCGCCTGTGATCCCATGCTGGGCAAGGGCATCGATCAGGGTCTGCGTAAACAGTTCGAGCGGATAGTCGGCTTCGGGCTTCGACGAGGCGCCATAGCCGATAAGATCGGGCAGGATGACGCGATAGCCAGCGTCAGCGAAGACTTGCGCATTGTTGCGGAAGTTGGACGCGCCCGATGCGCCGGGACCACTGCCATGGATGAAGATGACGGTCGGGGCATCGGCCGGCGCCCCTGCGATTTCCGCGATCGAAATCTCATATCCGCCCGCAACGCTATAGGTCTTGCGGATCAATTCACTGCCCATGGGCAATCCTCTTTTTGCCTGTGCCAGATGCCATATGCGCGATCAGATAAAGGTGAAGGCGGGCGGTTCACCATTCATCGTGCCGATGACGTCGCTGGTGCGGTTGGCCGGGTCGTTGGCGACATGGGCGCGCGCGGCGTGGAGGTCGAGCCAGGGCTGGAGGATCGGGCTCGACATGTAGATCGCCCGGCCGCCCAGCAGCTTGACCATGCCATCGGCAAGCTCGGCCATGCGGCGCACGACGCTGGCGGACTGGTAGGCAAAGAGCGCGCGCTTTTCCATTGGGACGGGCTCGTTACGCTCGGCATAACCCATCAACTCGTTGAAGGTCGTGCGGTGGGTGAGCTCCATCTCGTTGGTCTCGGCGATCGCGCGGGCGATGGCGGCGTGGAGATTGGGGTCGGCCTTGGACGCCTTGCCGGTGTTGGTCGAGACGCGGCTGCCCATGATCTCCATGGCGGCCGAGGTCGCGGCGCGGATGCCGCCGAAGGCAGCGCTGGAGACCGAGCGGATGAAGAGCTGCGCCCAGGGGATGCGGTAGAGCGGCGCTGTGTTGGTTTCCTGGCCCGGATTGGTGCCGGCAAAGCCGTCGCTTGCCTTGTGGGTGCGGTGTTCGGGCACGAAGACGCGCTCGACCACGATGTCGAAGCTGCCGGTGCCCTGGAGGCCGAACGTGTCCCAGGTGCCTTCGATCACCTGATAGTCCGAGCGCGGCAGCAGGAAGGTGCGCATGTCGGGCGGGCCGCCATTGGTGTCGAAATTGATCGCGCCAAGCAGCACCCAACCGCAGTGGGAGGAGCCCGACGAAAAGCCCCAGCGGCCCGAGAGGTAGAAGCCGCCATCGACCTTTTCCACCTTGCCGACCGGCTGATAGGTGGAGGAGACGAGCATGTCGGGGTCCTCGCCCCACACTTCCTTCTGCGCCTCGTCATGGAAGAGGGCGAGTTCATAGGGGTGGCAGCCAAGGACGCCGTAGATCCAGCCTGTCGACATGCAGCCTTCAGCGAGCGCCTTCTGAATCTCGAAGAAGACATTGGGGTGCATCTCATAGCCGCCATAGCGCTTGGGCTGGAGCACGCGGAAGAAGCCTGCCGCCTTCATCTCGGCGACGGTCTCGGGCGGCACGTCATGGGCGATGGTGCAGGCCCGGGCGCGTTCCCGCAGCACCGGGATCATCGCCTTGGCTTTGGCGATCAGGCTTTCGGGCGAAGGTGTCCCCGCATTCGCCTCGTCAATGGGTCGGCTTGCTACTGCCCCGGTCATCATCTTCTCCATTGTAGGCGACTCTGCTTCAGATTTGCTATATGCGTAGTTTATATAAATACCCGTTACGCAAACTGTCAAGGCAAACAGGGCTTGCGCATTTGGGCCGTTGCTTATAGGCGGATCGGGAACGAATTGCCATAAGCTCGTTGAGCGCGCTTAACGCGCCTCCCCAGGCCCAGGCGCAGAACAAGGGCGGCAGCGCCTGCCTCATGCGTATGGGCCCTGTGCATATGGGGAAGGCCATTTTGCAACGCTTGGGCAGAGATGATGGCCGGAAACATGGGAAAGGCCCGTAAAAGACGGGAAGACCCCTTGGTACGGGAAGATAGGGCGAGGTGCTTAAAATGGCAGTGATATCCCTGGGCTATGTGGTGATCGAGGCGCAGGACCTTGGGCGCTGGCAGGATTTTGCCTGCAATATCGCAGGGCTGATGGCAGCGCCTTCGCCCAGCGAGGATGTGGCGCTCTTCCGCATGGACGACCGGCCCTACCGCCTGTGGGTGGAAAAGGGCGCGGCCGACCGTTTCGTGGCGCCGGGCTGGGAATGCGCGAATCGCGAGGCGTTCGAATCGGTGCTGGCCCGCCTCGAGGCGGCAGGCCGCCCGGTGACGCGCGCGGGCGTCATGGAAGCACGCGCGCGGCAGGTCTATGAGCTTGCCCGCTCGTCCGACCCTGCGGGCAACCCGATGGAGCTCTTCTACGGCCGCTTCGTCGACTATGCCCCCTTCACCTCGCCCGCAGGCGTCAGCCGCTTCGTGACCGGCAGCCCGGGCGGCGCGGACGGCGACATGGGGATGGGCCATGTCGTGCTCACCGCCCCCAATTTCGAGGAAACCCACGACTTCTACAGGGACGTCATGGGCTTTGGCGACACCGACCTTGGCCGCTTCTACCTCCAGGGCGGGGGCGAGGATGATCCGGGCGTGGGCTTTGCCTTCATGCACTGCAACCCGCGCCACCACAGCCTGGCGCTGGGGCAATTGCCCGAAAGCCCCAATGGCGCTGTGCACATGATGCTGGAGGTCGGCTCCCTCGAGGATGTCGGCCGCGCCTATGACCGGGTCTTGAAGAGCAAGGGCAAAGTTCCCCTGTCGGCGAGCCTTGGCCGCCATGTCAACGACAAGATGACCTCTTTCTACATGCAGACACCAGGCGGTTTCGACATCGAATATGGCTGGAACGGCCTGGTAATAGACCCCGACACATGGGTCCCCACCACCAGCCTCGCGGTAAGCGACTGGGGCCATAAATGGGCCCATGAACAGGACTGACTGGCAGGACTGCGCACGGGACCGGACGAGACTGACGTAAAAGGATGACTGACATTATGCTCGACAAGCGCATGAGCGTCGACGACATCGTCGACCAGATTTCCGACGGGATGACCATCGGCATCGGCGGGTGGGCCACCCGCCGCAAGCCCATGGCGCTCATTCGCGCCATCGCCCGGTCGAACCTGAAGGACCTGACCCTCATGGCGGGCTATGGCGGCATGGACATCGGCCTGCTCGCCGCCACCGGCAAGATCCGTAAGCTCGTCTTCGCTTTTGCAAGCCTCGACCATTATCCGCTCGAACCCCATTTCCGCAACGCCCGCCAGGCCGGTGCCTTCGAGGTGCTGGAACTGGACGAGGGCATGTATCATTGGGGCCTGCGCGCAGGCGCCATGAAGCTGCCCTTCCTGCCGACCCGCGTCGGCATCGGCACCGACATCATCAACCAGTCGGGCTTCGACTTCAAATTCGTGAAGAGCCCCTATGCAGATGGCGAGGAATTCGTCGCCATGCCAGCGCTCGTCCCCGACATTGCGCTGATCCACGCCCACCGTTCCGACGAGCGCGGCAACATCCTCACCCTCTCGGTCGATCCGATCTTCGATGAACTGCTCGTGCGCGCTGCAGGCAAGAGCTATGTGACGGTCGAGAAGATCGTGCCGACCGCAGAGCTCGATATGAAGAAGAACAGCCGCTACAACCTTGTCGAGCGGGCGATGATCACCGGCGTCGCTGAAGCGCCGCTCGGCGCGCACCCCACCAGCGCTGATCCCGACTATCAGCTCGATTTGAAGCACATCAAGACCTATGTCGAAAGCGCCGCCTCGCCCGAAGCCTGGGCCGACTACAAGGCGAAATATATCGACGTGTCCGAAGCGGACTATCAGGCGGCGATCGGCGGCGAAGAAGCCGTCAAGCAGCTTCCCGTCCCCATTTACTAAGAGCGAGACCGAACATGACCCAGAATAGCTATTCGCTCGCTGAACTCGTCATCGTCGCCTGCGCCGAAGTCTGGCGCGGTGATGGCGAGGTGATGGCGACCGGCATCGGCCCCCTCCCCCGCATCGGCGCTGGCCTTGCCAAGCTCTCCTTCGCGCCCGCGATCCAGACCACCGATGGCGAGGCCTGGTATACGAGCGAGCCCGTCGGCCCGGGCAAGCGCGCCGCCGAGCCCGAGTTCGAAGGCATTGCCAATTATGACCGCGTCTTCTCCGCGCTCTGGAGCGGCCGCCGCCATGCGCTGGTCGGCCCCGTCCAGATCGACCGCTTCGGTCAGGCGAACATCTCGGTGATCGGCGACCACAAGAAGCCCAAGGCCGCGATGCTCGGCGCGCGCGGTTTCCCGGGCAATTCGATCAGCCACCCCAACAGCTTCTTCTTTGCGAACCACAACAAGCGTGCGTTCGTGGAAGGCGAAGTCGATTTCGTCTGCATGGCGGGCTACAACCCGGCGCGCTACCGCAATGGCGCTCCGCCCCAGGGCCTGGACCTGCGCCGCATCATCACCAATTTGTGCGTGATGGATTTCGGCGGCCCCGATCACCAGATCCGCGTGATCTCGCTGCATCCGGGCGTCACCTTCGAGGAAGTGCAGGACAATACGGGCTTCCCGCTGGCGAAGGTCGAAGGGGAAATCCCGACCACGCCTGCGCCGACGGCCGAGCAGCTGGAGCTGATCGCCAAGATCGACCCCAACAATGTCCGGGCCACCGTGTTCAAGGACAACCCGGCCGGAGACAGAAGGGCAGCCTGAGATGAACGAGACCGACCGCCTGGTCGAACCGCAGCAGGTCGACATTGTTTACGAAACGGATGAGCCGGTCACCTATGAGGTGATCGATCATGTCGCATGGATCATGATGAACCGCCCGGGCTTCAACAACGCCCAGAACGGCCAGATGACCTATGCGCTTGACGACGCGTTCGTGCGCGCCGTGAACGATGACGATGTGCGCGCGATCGTGCTGGGCGGCAACGGCAAGCATTTTTCGGCAGGCCACGACATCGGCACGCCGGGCCGCGACGTGCACCAGCATTTCGAGAACCGGCTGCTGGTGCCCGGCCATGTCAACAAGCCTGCGGCCGAACTGCTCTACACCCGCGAGAAGGAGCAATATGTCGGCATGTGCCGGCGCTGGCGCGACGCGCCAAAGCCCACCATCGCCATGGTGCAGGGGGCCTGCGTCGCGGGCGGCCTCATGCTCGCCTGGGTGTGCGACCTCATCGTCGCGACCGACGATGCCTTCTTCCAGGACCCGGTCAACCGCATGGGCATCCCGGGCGTCGAATATTTCGCCCATGCCTATGAACTTCCCCCGCGCGTCGCCAAGGAGTTCCTGCTGCTGGGCGAGCGGATGAGCGCGCAGAGGGCCGAGCAGTTCGGCATGGTGAACAAGATCGTGTCGCGCGAAGCGCTGCGCGAGACCGTCGCGGCCATGGCGGCCAAGCTCGTCGCGCAACCCCGGCTTGGCAACTGGCTGACCAAGCAGGCGATCAACCATGTCGAGGAGCTGATGGGCAAGAGGAACGCGATGGAGGCGCAATATCATATGCACCATTTCGCCCATGCCCAGAATGACCTCGTCCAGGGCAGCTCGATCGCGGGGCTCGACGCCAAGAAGATGGCTGAGGCCAATAAGAAACAGGCGAGCGAATGATGGGCGATCCGCTGCACACGATTCTGACCGAGCGGCTTGGCTGCCGCTGGCCGATCATCCAGACCGCGATGGGCTGGGTCGCCGAGCCTTCGCTGGTCATTGGCTCCAGCAATGCGGGCGCCTTCGGCTTCCTGGGCGCCGCCGTCATGACCCCGGACGAAGCGCGCGAGAAGATCCTCGCCGTCCGCAACGGCACTGACAAGCCCTTCGGCGTCAATTTCCACAGCTTTCAGCCCGGCGCTGACCAGATTGTCGAGCTGATCCTCGCCAACAAGGATCAGGTGCGCGCGGTCAGCTTCGGCCGTGGTCCCAATGCCAAGATGATCGGCCGCTTCAAGGATGCAGGGATCCTGTGCGTCCCCACCGTCGGCGCGGTCAAGCATGCGCAGAAGATGGTGGAACTCGGCGTCGACATGGTCAATGTCCAGGGCGGCGAAGGCGGCGGGCACACCGGCTCTGTGCCGACCACCGTCCTGCTCCCCCAGGTGCTCGACGCGGTCAAGGTGCCGGTGATCGCCAGCGGCGGCTTTGCCGACGGGCGCGGCCTTGCAGCTGCCCTTGCCTATGGCGCGGTCGGCATCGCCATGGGTACGCGCTTCCTGCTCACCAAGGAAAGCCCGGTGCCCGACAGCGCCAAGGCGGAATATCTCAAAGCCTCGACCGACCGGATCGTCGTCACCACCAAGCTTGACGGCATCCCCCAGCGGATGGTCCGCACCAGGCTCATGGACCGGATCGAGAAGTCCGGATCGCTCGCCATGTGGCTGCGCGCGATCGAGGCGGGCATGGCGATGAAGAAGCAGACCGGCGCGAGCTGGATGGACTTCATCAAGTCGGCGCGCGGCATGACCGCCCATGGCGCAATGCCCTTGAAACAGGCGATGATGGCCGCGACCATGCCGATGCTGATCCAGAAGGCGGTGGTCGAGGGCGACATCGAACATGGCGTGATGGCGACCGGCGTGGTCGGCGGACGGATCGGCGAGATCCCGACCTGCCAGGAGCTGGTCGACCGCATCGTCGCCGAAGCGCATGAGCGCCTCGCAGCGCTCGCCGCGATGGGCCGGCAAACCGCCAGCGCCGCCTGAGAAAGAAGGACAAGACCCATGCCGATCACGCTCAGCATCAACGGCGCCATCGCCGAAATCCTGTTCGACCATCCCCCGGTCAACGCCTTCGACACCAAGGGCTGGGAGTCGATCCCCGCCATGGTGTACGAGGCAGCGGCGAACGAGGATGTAAAGGTCATCCTGATCCGCGCCGAGGGCCGCGGTTTCTGCGGCGGTGTCGACATCAAGGAGATGCAGGCCCATCCCGAGCGCATCGCAAAGCTCAACAAGGATAATTACCTGACCTTCAAGGCGATCCGCGAATGCGCGATTCCCGTGGTCGGCGCGCTCCATGGCTTCGTCATCGGCGGCGGCGTCAATATCGCGGGCGCCTGCGATGCGCTGATCGCGGCTGAAGGCGCCTATTTCTCGCTGCCCGAGATCGATCGCGGCGCAATGGGGGGCGCTGCCTTCATGAGCCGCATGCTCCCTGTCCAGATGGTCCGCGCCAATTTCTTCACCGGCGGCCGCATTCCGGTGGAAGACGCCTACCGCCATGGATCGGTGCACAAGGTCGTGCCGCTCGAAAATCTCAGGCAAGAGGCCTACGCCTTTTGCGAGGTGATCGCGTCCAAGAGCCGCGCCGCCCTGGTCATTGCCAAGCAGGCCTTGAACCTCATCGAGCCCACCGATCCCTCGGCCCATTACCGGATCGAGCAGGGCTTCACGCTCGAAATGTACATGCATGAAGACAGCCAGAAGGCGCGCGACGCCTTCGTGGAAAACAAGGGCGCGGCGAAATTCTGATGGACCTGACTTATACTCCCGAGCAGCAGGCGTTCCGCGCCGAAGTGCGCGCCTGGCTCGACGCCCATGTGCCTGAGCATCCGCTCGAGCATTTCGACGCAACGCGCGAGGGTTTCGAGGCGCACCGGCAATGGGAAAAGACGCTCAAGTCCGGCGACTGGGGCATGGTCACCTGGCCACGCGAATATGGCGGGCGCGGCCTCGACCTCATCCAGTGGCTGATCTTCGAGGAAGAATATTATCGCGCCGGTGCGCCCGGCCGCGTCAACCAGAATGGCATCTTCCTGCTGGGGCCGACGCTCATCGAGTTCGGCACCCATGAGCAAAAGCAGCGCTTCCTGCCCAAGATGGCGTCAGGCGAGGAAATCTGGGCGCAGGCCTGGTCCGAACCGATGGCGGGCTCCGACCTGGCGGGCGTGCGCGCCACGGCGGTTCGTGAGGGCGACGAGTATATTTTGAACGGCCACAAGATCTGGTCGAGCCGCGCGGTGTTCGCCGACTGGGCGTTCGGCCTGTTCCGCGAGCCGGGGTCCGAGCGCCACAAGGGAATGAGCCTCATCTTCTTCCCCTTGAATGCGCCAGGCGTCACGGTCAATGCGATCAAGAAGATCAACGGCCATGTCGGCTTTGCCGAGATCTTCCTTGAAAATGTCCGCGTCCCCGCCTTCAATCGCTTGGGCGAAGAGGGCCAGGGCTGGCATATCTGCATGGCGACCGCAGGCTTTGAACGCGGCCTCATGCTGCGCTCGCCCGCCCGCTACCAGGTGGCGGCCAAGAAGCTTGCCGAACTTTGGGCCGCCAACAAGGAAAGCGCTGATCCTGGCCTCGAGGCCGATGTGGTGCGCGCGCACATGAATGCCGACGCCTATGCGCTCAACATCTACCAGACCGCCTCGCGGCTGATGGCGGGCGCGAAGATCGGGCCTGAAGCGTCGACCAACAAGATCTTCTGGTCCGAGCTCGACATTCATCTGACGCAAACCGCGCTCAACATCCTTGGGCCCCAGGCGGAACTGACCCATGAGGCCCCGGACGCAAATCCCGTCGACTGGATCGACGACTATATCTTCGCGCTCGCCGGGCCCATCTATGCAGGCTCCAACGAGATCCAGCGCAACATCATCGCCGAGCGCATGCTCGGCCTGCCGCGCTAAGGGGAAATTGAGATGGACTTCACCTTAAGCGAAGAACAGCTGATGTTCGCCGAGACCGCGCGGTCACTGTTCGCCGACAGCTGCACGCCCGACCATTGGCGCAAGATGATGGAGGCAGGCGAAGCAATCGACCCCACGCGCTGGGCCTCGATCGTCGAAACCGGCCTCACCCTCGTCCTGCTGCCAGAAGAAGCAGGTGGCATCGGCCTTGCCGAGACCGACTTCGCCTTGATCGCACAAGAGGCGGGCTATGTCGCGCTGCCTGAGCCGCTCATCGAAAGCGCAGGCGTCGCTGCCCCCCTGCTCGCCGCCCTTGCGCCCGATCATCCGTTGCTGGCCGATCCCAGCGCGACGATCGCGATTGCGCATCCCGCCAATCCCTATGTGGCGAACGCGGACAGCGCAGGCGGCATCATCCTGCATGCCGATGGCGAGGCTTTCCTCGCCACCCCCGACCAGGTGACGCTCACCGCCCAGCCCAGCATCGATCCCTTCCGCCGTTTGTTCTCGGTGGAATGGAGCAAGGATAAGGCAACGCCGCTTGGGCCAAATAACCAAAATGGGGCCGACTGGGACCTCGCCTTCGACCGCGCAGCGCTCTTCAACGCGGCCTTTGGCCTTGGCCTTGCCCAGCGCGCGGTCGACCTCGCCGTCGACTATGCCAAGGAACGCCAGCAGTTCGGAAAGCCCATCGGCAGCTACCAGGCGGTCAAGCATCATCTCGCCTCCGCCCAGGTCGCAATCGAGTTCGCCAAGCCCGTAGTCGCTGCGGCCGCCGCCGAGATCGGCGCGCGCGACGTACAAGCCCGCGCCCGCGTCAGCCACGCCAAGCTCGTTGCATTGGAAGCCGCCGACAAGGCCGCCCGCGCATCGATCCAGGTGCATGGCGCGATGGGCTACAGCTGGGAGGTGGACGTCCACCTGTTCTTGAAGCGCACGGTTGCGCTCACCCAGACATGGGGCACGCCCGCCCACCACCGCGCGCGCATCGCCACGCGCATCTTCACCCAGCCCATGGGGCCGGACCAGACCTTCGCCCGGGAAAAGACCAATGCCTGAAGCCTATATCATCGACGCCGTCCGCACCCCCACCGGCCGCAAGAAGGGCAGCCTTGCCCACATCCACCCGGCCGATTTGGGTGCGCACCCAATTCGTGAACTGGTCAAACGCACGGGCATCGATCCCAGTCAGGTCGATGACGTGGTATGGGGCTGCACTGAGACAATTGGCGGACAGGCGGGCGATATCGGCCGCACCGCATGGCTGGTTGCGGGCATGCCCGAAGAAGTGCCCGGCGTCACCATTGACCGGCAATGCGGCTCTTCACAGCAGGCGGTACACTTCGCCGCGCAAGGCGTGATGAGCGGCACGCAGGATCTGGTGGTCGCGGGCGGCAGCCAGGCTATGAACCAGATTCCGATTTCCGCCGCGATGATCGTTGGCGCGCAATATGGCTTCAACACCCCCTTTGACAGCTCGCCGGGCTGGCTGGCACGTTATGGCGATGAGGAAGTGAACCAGATCAAGTCGGCCGAGATGATCGCCGATAAATGGGGCATCAGTCGCGCCGCAATGGAAGAGTTCAGCCTCGCTTCCCATCAGCGTGCGAAAGCCGCAACGGAAAATGGCTGGTTCGCAAACGAAATCGCTCCATTGGAGGGACTTGACCGAGACGAGACGATCCGCCCGACGACTTCACTCGAAGGGCTTGCTGCGCTCAATCCGGTCCGCGAGGGCGGGATCGTCACCGCAGGGGTCGCCAGCCAGAATTGCGACGCGGCCGCTGCCCTCCTGATCGCCAGCGAACAGGCGGTCAAGGACCATGGCCTCACGCCCCGCGCGCGCATTCATCACCTGTCGGTGCGCGCCGCGAACCCGGTATGGATGCTGACCGGCCCGATCCCCGCCACCCAATATGCGCTCAAAAAGGCGGGTATGTCGGTGAGCGACATCGACCTGTTCGAATGCAATGAGGCGTTTGCTTCAATCCCGCTCGCGTGGATGAAGGAACTGGGCATCCCGCACGAAAAAGTGAATATCCATGGCGGTGGCATTGCACTCGGTCATCCGATCGGCGCGACGGGGGCTCGGCTGATGACGTCCTTGCTGAACGCCCTTGAACGCACCGGCGGCCGCTATGGCCTCCAGACCATGTGCGAAGGCGGCGGCCAGGCCAACGTCACCATCATCGAGCGATTGTAAGAGGCGCGCCCATGCCCGCCTACGCCTATCAGGGGATCACGCCTGTCGTCGATTCATCGAGCTACGTCCATCCGCTCGCCTCGCTGATCGGCGACGTAATCGTCGGGCCGGGCTGCTTCATCGCGCCCGGCGCCTCCCTGCGCGGCGATTTCGGAAGGATCATCGTCGAGGGCGACAGCTCGATCCAGGACAGCGTCACGGTGCATGCCAACCAGCTGCGCGACACGGTGATCAAGCGCGGAGCGACCATCGCGCACGGGTCGATCATCCATGGCTGCGAGATCGGCGAAAATGCGCTCATCGGCATGAACGCGGTGATCCTCGACAATGCCGTCATCGGGGATGAAAACCTCGTCGCCGCGCTCGCCCTTGTGAAGTCCGATACGGTGACGCCGCCACGCAGCCTGGTCGCGGGCAACCCCGCCAAGGTCGTCAAGAGCTTCGAGCCGCATCAGGTCACCTGGCGCAACAATGGCGAGGGGGAGTATCAGAAACTCGCCCGCGCAGCCTTGACCGACCTCGTCGAAGCGCAGCCGCTGCGGCAGGCCAGCCCCGAGCGGCTTAGCCAGCGCAGTCAATCGGAAGCGGTCGCCGTGCGCCTCTCGGGCGCAACCGCACAGCTGCGCGAGGAACGCGCCGCGCAAACAGAAATAGCCAAGGAGTAAGAAGACGTGGGTATCTGCGAAGGACGTGTTGCGATCGTGACCGGGGCCGGCAATGGTCTGGGCAAGGCCTATGCGCTGGGCCTCGCGGCGCAAGGCTGCAGGCTTGTGGTCAATGATCTTGGCGTTGGCACCCATGGCGAAGAAGGCGCGACCAAGGGCGCGGCCGAACAGGTGGTGGACGAGATCAAGGCGATGGGGGGTGAGGCCGTCGCCAACACCGACGACGTCGCTGAATGGGACTCAGGCAAGCGCATGGTCGAACAGGCCCTCGACAGCTTCGGCGGCTTGCATGCCGTGGTCAACAATGCCGGCTTCGTGCGCGACCGCATGTTCTTCACCTGCTCCCCTGAAGAATGGGATGCGGTGATCCGCGTCCATCTGCGCGGCCATTTCTGCACTTCGCGCCACGCCGCTGAATATTGGCGCGCGCAGAGCAAGGCCGGCAATCCGGTCGACGCGCGCATCATCAACACGACCTCGGGCGCAGGCCTGCAGGGCTCGGTCGGCCAGTCGGCCTATTCGACCGCCAAGGGCGGCATCGCGACGCTTACGCTGGTGCAGGCCGCAGAGCTTGGCCGCCTCGGCATCACCGCCAATGCCCTTGCCCCCAACGCCCGCACCCGCATGACCAATACCGGCGCGTTCGACATGGAGGCGAAAGAAGGCGAGTTCGACCTGTTCGCGCCGGAAAACATGGCCCCGCTCGTCGCCTATCTCGTCTCGGAACAGTCGAAGGGCGTCACCGGCCAGGTGTTCGAGCTGAAGGGCGGGCAGGTCTTCCTCTCGCAAGGCTGGACCGACAGCCCCGCCTTCGACAAGGGCGCGCGCCTGGAGCCACAAGAAATGGACGCGATCGTGCGCAAGCTCATCGAAACGCGCGAGCCCGCCAAGCCCGTCTACGGAGCCGCCTGATGGATTTCGCGCTCAGCGACGATCAGCGCGCGATCCAGGAAGCCGCGCGCGACTTCCTGACCGACGCCGCCAACCCGGACGTCATCCGCGCCGCCGTCGAAGGCACCACAGGCTTTGATGAAAGCCTGTGGTCGAGCCTTGGCGAAATGGGCTTTGCCGGGCTCATGATTCCGGAAGGCCAAGGCGGGCTTGGCCTGGGCGCGGTCGAAATGGCGCTGGTCCTGGAAGAAACCGGCCGCGTCCTTGCGCCCGTTCCCTTCTTCGAAACCGCGGTGCTCGCAGCGCAAGCCATACTCGCGGCAGGCAGCGAGGAACAGAAGGCGGCGCTGCTGCCCCGTCTCGCCTCGGGCACGCGCGCCTGTTTTGCAGGAACCGCAAGCCGTCCCACCCTGTCGAACGGCCGCTTGACCGGCCAGGCCAAGTTCGTGACCTTCGGCCATGTCGCGCAGCTCATCATCGTCGCCACCGCCGACGACAGCCTGGTCGTGCTCGAAGCCGATACCCCCGGCCTTGCCATCGAGGCGCTGCCCGCGCTCGACCGCACCCGCCGCTTTGCAACCCTGACCTTCGACTGCGACGTCACCCCGGACATGATCCTGGGCGCGCCCGGCAGCGCGAAAGCCGCGATCGACCGCACGCTGACCATCGGCGCTGGCCTGCTCGCGGCTGAACAGACCGGCGGCATGCAATACAGCCTCGACGCCACGGTCGACTATGCCAAGCAACGCGTCCAGTTCGGCCGCCTCATCGGCTCCTTCCAGGCATACAAGCATATGCTCGCCGACATGATGCTGCTGGTCGAAGCCTCACGCTCGGCCGCCTATTATGCCGCCGCCGCGATTGATGAGAACGGCGAAGAACTGGCCGAAGCCGCCCACGCCGCGCGCGCCTATGTGTCCGACGCCTATTGCTCGGTCACGGGCGATGCCATCCAGCTCCATGGCGGCATCGGCTTTACCTGGGAACATCACGCCCATCTCTATTTCAAGCGCGCTAGAGCGGCCGCGAGCTGGCTCGGCACGCCCGAACAGCATCGCGAAGCGCTCGCTGCCCTGCTGATCGATGGAGACAAGATCGCCGCATGACGGGCGCGCCCGCCCTTCCCTCCACCATGCAGGCCATGGCGATGGACGGCTTTACAGGGCCGCAGGCGATCCGCGCCCGCGACCTGCCCGTCCCCGTGCCCGGCCCAGGCGAAGCGCTGATCCGGATCGCGGCGGTGGGGGTCAACCCGGCCGACTGGAAAGCCTGCGCGGGCTTCCTCCCCTTCCTGCCCGACAGCTTCCTGCCGCTGGTGCCCGGCTTTGACGGCACCGGCACGGTCGTGGCGCTCGGCGAAGGGGTGAGCGCGCTGCAAGTGGGCGAGCGCGTCGCCTTCCTCTCCAGCCTGCCGCTGGGGCGCGGCGGGACCTGGGGCGACTATGCCATCTGCCTGGCCGCGCAGGCCGTGCCCCTGCCCGACAATCTCTCCTTTGCCGAGGCCGCCACCATCCCGGTGCCCGGCATCTCCGCGCGCGAAGCCCTGCTTGTCCAGGGCAAGCTGGCGCCCGGCGAGCGCGTGCTCGTCAATGGCGGATCGGGCGGCACCGGCCTCTGGGCGATCCAGATCGCGCGGGAGCTTGGCGCCCAGATCGCCGCGACCGCAGGCCCCGCCAACCAGGACCTGCTCGCCAGCCTCGGCGTCCACTGCCCGATCGATTACCGCCATGAAAATGTGGCGCACAAGGTCGCTCAATGGGCGCCCGAAGGGGTCGACCTCCTCCTCGACACCGTCGGCCAGGGCAGCATCGCCGATCCTGCCGCGCTCATCCGTCCGGGCGGCCGCCATGTCGCGATCGAAACCATGCTGCCGCACGAGGCGCTGCCCGATGCGGAGCGCTTCGCCGCCAAGGGCATAGCCGCCACCCGTGCCTCGGCCAGTTACGAAAGCGCGCCTGCCCATCTGGCCGCGCTCGTCGCCGCCACCGCGCAAGGCCGCATGACGCCCCCGCCGCTTGAAACCCTCTCTTCAAGCGAGGCCGCCGCCGCCATGGCGCGCGTGCGCGAGGGCCATGTGCGCGGCAAGATCATACTTGTCACAGACGATCATCTGACGGCAAAGACCGCAGCAACCATGAAGGACCCCGCATGACCCCGACCTCGCCCGTGCCGCCCTATCCGACGCCTTTGGGGATGCTCAAGGGCAAGACCGTGGTCGTGACCGCGGCAGCGGGCACCGGCATCGGCTTTGCCGCCGCCAAGCGCGCCGCCGAGGAAGGCGCAAAGCTCCTCATCAGCGACTTCCATGAACGCCGCCTCAATGAAGCGGCCGACCGCATCGCGCAGGAAGTCGGCTGCGAGCGGCCCGCTGTGTTCGTCTGCGACGTCACCAGCGAAGAGGCCGTGCAAGGCCTGCGCGATGCCTCCCTGGCCGCGCTCGGCAAGGTCGATGTCCTCATCAACAATGCAGGGCTTGGCGGCGAGGCCGATATCGTCGACATGACCGACGAGCAGTGGGCCCGCGTGTTCGACGTGACGCTGACCTCCCTCTTCCGCATGACCCGCGCGTTTCTCCCTTCCATGTACGCCGCCAAGTCGGGCGTCATGGTCAACAATGCCTCGGTCCTTGGCTGGCGCGCGCAAAAGGGCCAGGCCCATTATGCCGCCGCAAAAGCAGGGGTCATGGCCTTCACCCGTTGCGCCGCGATCGAGGCGGCCGAACATGGCGTGCGCATCAACGCGGTCTCGCCCTCCCTCGCCATGCACCCCTTCCTCGCCAAGGTGACGACCCAGGAAGCCTTGGACAAGCTGGTCGAGAAGGAAGCCTTCAAGCGCCCCGCCGAGGTCTGGGAAATCGCCAATGTCATGATGTTCCTCGCCTCCGATCTCTCCTCCTACATGACCGGCGAGATCGTCGCGGTCTCGAGCCAGCGGGCGTAACATGGCGACCATCTTCGAAAATCCGCGCGATCTCCTCGGCAAGGAGGGCACCCGCCTCGACACCTCCGACTGGCTCACCATCGAGCAGTCGCGCATCGACGCCTTTGCCGACTGCACCGGCGACCATCAGTGGATCCATGTCGATCCGGTGCGCGCGAAAGACGGGCCCTTCGGCGCGACCATCGCCCATGGTTATTTGACCCTCAGCCTCGTCAACCTGTTCATGCCGCAAATCGTCGAGGTCCGGCGCTTTTCCGCAGGGGTCAATGTCGGCATGGACAAGACCCGCTTCCTCACCCCCGTCCTGGTCGGCTCGCGCATTCGCGGCTCGGGCGAGATCGTCTCGGCGCAAGAAGTGAAGGGCGGCGCCATCCAGGCGGTGATCCGCGTCACCGTCGAGATCGAAGGAAAAGACAAGCCCGCCTGCGTGGTCGACACCATCAACCGCTATTTTCCGGAATAGCGCTTGGCCCGCGCCCTCTTCGCCCTCACATTGAGCCTGCTCGCCACCAGTCCCGTTGGAGCCAAGACCATGCCCGATCCCGTTAAAATGGAAGCCGCCGTCAACGCCTATGTCGCAGCGTTCGAAGCGGGCAGCGCCGACCAGGTCGCGGCCCTCTATGCAGCGGATGCGACCGTTGAAGACCCGATCGGCTCGCCCATCCACAAGGGCCGCGAGGCGATCCGCGCCTTTTACGCTGAATCGATGAAGACCGGCGCGAAGCTGAAGCTCGAAGGCCCGGTCCGGGTCGCGGGCGACTATGCCGTTTTCCCCTTCTCGGTGAACCTCAATTATGACGGCGGCCACAAGCGCATCGACGTCATCGACACCTTCCGCTTCAATGAAGCCAATGAGGTCGTCGAAATGCGCGCCTTCTGGGGCCCCAACAACATGCACGGCTTTTAATCCAAGGAATTTGTTCAATGCGTGAAGCAGCCATCATCTCGACCGCCCGCACGGGCGTCGGCAAAGCCTATCGCGGCGCGTTCAACGACACCGAAGCGCCGTTCATGTCCTCCCATGTGGTCGACGCCGCCATCGCCCGCGCAGGCATCGATCCCGCCCGCGTCGACGATGTCTATCTCGGCGTTGCCAACCAGTGGAACACGCAGAGCTACAATGTCGGGCGTTTGACCGTCCACGGATCGATCCTCCCCGACACCACCAGCGGCTTCTCGATGGACCGCAAATGCTCGTCCGGCCTCAACGCGCTGGCGTTCGCGGCGCGCGGCATCATCGCCAACGAGATCGACTGCGCCGTCTCGGGCGGGGTCGAGAATGTCTCGCTCACCATCGACAAACATTATCCCGCCTTCCGCAACCGCTCCGAGTTCATCAAGGCGCGCGATCCCAACGCCTATATGGTGATGATCGAGACCGCCGAGATCGTCGCGGAACGCTATGGCATCAGCCGCGAGGACCAGGACCGCTTTGCCGCCCAGTCGCAGCAGCGCGCCGCCGCTGCCCAGGAAGCGGGCAAGTTCGACGACGAGATCGTCCCCATCACGGTCACCAAGGCCCTGTTCGACAAGGAAGGCAATGAGACCGGCAAGGAAGAGCTGACCCTCACAAAGGACGAAGGCATCCGCGCTGGCACCACCTATGAGAAGCTCGCTGAACTAAAGCCCGTGTTCAAGAACGGCACGGTCATCAAGGAAGGCAAGCATGTCACCGCCGGCAACGCCAGCCAGCTCTCCGACGGCGCATCGGCCCAGGTCGTCATGGACCTTGCCACCGCGCAGAAGGAAAACCTCCCTATCCTGGGCATCTACCGGGGTTTTCAGGTCGCAGGCTGCGGCGCGGACGAAATGGGCATTGGTCCTGTGTTCGCCATCCCCAAGCTGCTCGAGCGCACCGGCCTCAAGATCGACGACATTGGCCTGTGGGAATTGAACGAAGCCTTTGCCAACCAGGCGATCTACTGCCAGCGCACGCTGGGCATCGATCCTGAAAAGCTCAACGTCAATGGCGGCGGCATCGCCATCGGCCATCCCTTCGCCATGACCGGCTCGCGCCTCGTTGGCCATGCCCTCATCGAAGGCAAGCGCCGGGGCGTCAAATATGTGGTCGTCTCCATGTGCGTCGCTGGCGGCATGGGCGCGGCCGGTCTGTTCGAGGTCGCCTGATCCATGCAACTCGCCTTCGCCCCTGAACTCAAGGCCTTCCGCGAGGAGGCCGCCAGCTGGCTCAATGAGCAGCTTTCCGGCCCGTTCAAGGCCATTCGCGGCCAGACCAACCAGGTCGACAATGTCGAGGAGCGCCGCGCCTGGGAAGCAGCCCTGGGCGAGGCGCGCTGGAGCGTCATTGGCTGGCCCGAGCAATGGGGCGGGCGGGGTGCCTCGATCGCGCAGCAGATCATCTTCGCCGAGGAATATGCCCGGGCCAAGGGTCCGCCCCGCGCCGGGCACCTAGGGGTCGAGCTGCTCGGGCCGACGCTGATCGCAATGGGCAGCGAGGAGCAGAAGGCCCGGTTCCTCCCCGACATCGCCACCGGCAAGGCGATCTGGTGCCAGGGCTATTCCGAGCCCGGCGCAGGCTCCGACCTTGCCAATGTGAAGACCAGGGCGCGCCTGGAGGGTGACAAGTACATCATCGACGGCCAGAAGATCTGGACCTCGATGGGCACGATCGCCGACTGGTGCTTCGTCGTTGCCCGCACAGAGCCAGGCAGCGTCGGCAACAAGGGCCTCTCGTTCCTCATGGTCCCCATGGACCAGCCCGGGGTCGATGCCCGCCCGATCCGCCAGATGACCGGCGAAGCCGAGTTTGCCGAGGTGTTTTTCGATGGCGCAGAGGCGCTCGCCATCGACCGCATCGGCGCAGAAGGCGAAGGCTGGAAGGTCGCCATGGCGCTCCTGGGCTTTGAACGCGGGGTATCCACCCTCGCCCAGCAGATGCAGTTCAGGAACGAACTCGACGACATCATCGCCATCGCCAAGGCCAATGGCTCGGCACAAGACCCGATCACCCGCCAGAAGATCGCCAAGGCCCATGCCGGGCTCAAGATCATGCGCTACAACGCCTTGCGCATGCTCTCAGGCGGCGAAAACAACCCTGACCTCACCGGCGCCGCCTATACCTACAAGCTCTACTGGTCCCAATGGCACAAGTCCCTGGGCGAACTTGCCATGGAGGTCATGGGACAACAGGGCGAAACAGGCATCAACGAAGAACGGTTCGACAGCCTCACTACCATGTACCTCATGGCACGATCCGACACCATCTACGCAGGCACAGA
>NZ_JALKHS010000028.1:0-601 GCF_023051225.1 Sphingobium agri
TTCCAGCGCCGCGCGCCCTCGCGCGCCTGCCACGAGCGGCCGGATGTCCTCGAACGTCGCGCCGGGTTCCCGTTCCTTGACGTTCACCTCCTCGGCAACGGCATTGCGGAACACACGCGCCGTGTTGCGCAGCTGGCGGAAGATCAGCGTCGTATCGCGCTCCGTACCCTGCACCACCGCCTGCTTGATGGCTTCGTGGATCGGCGCTTCCTTGGTCAGCATGAACCGGGTGCCCATAGTCACGCCTTCAGCGCCCAGAGCCAGCGCCGCCGCCATGCTGCGCCCGGTAGCCATGCCGCCTGCCGCCAGGATCGGAATGTCCAGCGCCCGCGCCGCAGCGGGGATCAGCACCATGCCCGGAATATCGTCCTCGCCCGGATGGCCCGCCGCTTCGAACCCGTCGATCGACACCGCATCGACCCCCGCGCGCTGCGCCGACAGCGCATGGCGGACGGCCGTGCATTTGTGGACGATCTTGACGCCTGCCTGCTTAAAACGGGCGATGAACTCGGCCGGACTGCGCCCGGCTGTCTCGACCACGCCGACGCCCGATCCCGCAATGACTTCCGCATAGGCCTCGTAGGGAACAGGCTGCGCCGTC
>NZ_JALKHS010000003.1:0-126146 GCF_023051225.1 Sphingobium agri
GACCTGGACGACATCAACCCGGAACTGCCGCAGGCGGATGTTGCGGTGATCATCGGCGCGAACGACACGGTGAACCCCTCGGCACGCGACGATCCCCAGAGCGCGATCGCGGGCATGCCGATCATCGAGGCGGACAAGGCCAAGTCGGTGTTCGTGATCAAGCGTTCGATGAACGCGGGCTTTGCCGGGATCGACAATCCGATCTACTATAACAGCAACACGCAGATGCTGTTCGGCGACGCCAAGGACATGGTCGGCTCCATCGCCAAGGAACTGGCAGGCGGCGGCAGCGGCCTCCACTGAGCCCCGCCCACCGGTAAAAGAGAAAAGCCCGCTACTCTAAAAGGCAGCGGGCTTTTTCGTGTCCGAGATCATGCCACCGAGAGTAAGCAAAGATCGCGCGTCGCTCTTGAAAGGAAGGTTTGCAGCATCCCTGCTCCATCGGTTGAAAATGCGCTCCCGTCGGGCGCTAACCGGCCAACATCGTGCGCGGCCAAATCTTGCGACCTAAAGTGCCAGCGATGACACTTTACCTTCGGGCAAAGTGTCATGCGCGACAAAAGCGACCGATTCCTGTCGCAAGGGATTCACATTGGCCTCCACCTGTGCTTGATTCATCCCCGTTATGTTTCACGGTTCGATCAGGCCCCCATCATCCGGAAGCGGCGATTTGTCGGCGCTGCTTGACCGGCTCGCTCATGCGAGCACGCGGCCGCGCTATGCTTTCATGCTGCTCACCTTGATCGCCGAAGTTGCCCGGCCTGACGGCAGCGCGGGACCCTTGGTGGCGAAGGATGGCGGGCTGCAGCCGCTGCGCGACTGGTTGTGTGATGCGCTGACGCCGATGGGCGGGCGCGATCCTCGCCGCCTCGCGCTCGCCGCACGAGTGCGGGCCGAACTTGCCGGGCAGGAGCGTCTGCCAACTGACCAAGACGCTGCGGACCAGGTGGTCGAAGAGGAAGTGAAGCTGCGGGTCCGCGCGTCGGGCAAGACCAATCTCAGCCGCGCAGTCTCGGAAATGGTGGCGGCAGGACTACTCCGCCGTCATTATCAAGGCTATCGCGTCGACCATCATAATCGCGGGGCGCAACGGCAGGCGGTCTATACCTTGACCGGCCTCGCGCGCATCCTCGTCGCTCCGGCCGCGCCCTTCTCGGCCCGGTCCCTCGCCCCAGCGCCAATCCAGACGCCCTCGCAACCCCGCCAGGGTGAACTTGGCCTGTAGAACTGCTGACCTCAGTCCGAAATTATTCCGTTTCGTCGATCAATAATGTTGACGACAGACAATATTTTGGAAAATGTTCCGGCATCATCAGTTGCCGGAAGTGGCTCGGCCGTACTTGAGCGCCGTTATGTCAGCGATGAACAATGTGCAAAACCCGGCGAATTGCTCGGGATGAAGGAATTGGATGTGAACCAAGAATCATCACGCCGCTTTGATCCGGCCAGCTTCCGCGAAGTGACGAGCCTGTTCGAGCGCCATATAGGTCAGGGTGATGTCGCAGGGGCAGTGCTCGCGGTTGCCGTGGGCGATGAAGACCCTTGCTTCATTTCCGTCGGCGAAACGGGGTTCGGAACCGGCCGGGCAGTCCAGCCCGACAGCTTGCACCGCATCTATTCGCAGACGAAGCCGATCACCGGGATCGCCACGATGATGCTCGTCGAAGAGGGCGTGATCGGTCTCGATCAACCCATAGGCGAATTGCTTCCGGAACTTGCCAAGCTCGATGTGCTCGTTTCAGAAGAAGGCGACGCCGTGCGTCCGGCCAAGCGGCAGCCGGTGGTGCGCGATCTGCTTACCCATAGTGCAGGCTTCAGCTACGGTCTACAATTCTCACCTCTTGCGGCGCGTTACCGGGAGCTGGGCCTTTTGCCCGGCGACAGGATTTCCGCGCATCGTGACGGTGGCGAAGATCCGCACGATTTGGCGCACATGGTTGAACTGCTCGGCACCTTGCCGTTGGCGCGCGATCCTGGCGAAATGTTCGAATACAGCCTCTCGATAGACGTGCTTGGAGCGCTTATCGAACGCGTTTCCGGCCGTGGCCTTGATGCCTTTTTCCAGGAGCGCATCTTTGGTCCGCTCGGGATGGTGGACACCAGCTTCGTCGTACCCTCCGATAAGCTCGACCGGCTCGTCAACCTTCACGAACGCGGTGAGGATGGGACATGGCGCCTGGTGGATGGTCCAGCCGATAGCGCTTATGCCCGTCCGGCGCTGCTTTCAGGCGGTGGCGGGCTTGTCTCGACCGCCCAGGATTATGCGCGATTCACCGCGATGCTCGCGAATGAGGGTGAATATCGTGGCAAAAGGCTGCTGAAACCCGAAACCGTGCGTTTAGCGCGGTCCAACCTGTTGCCGACCGGGATCAATGCCCAATTCTACGGCAATGTGATGCAGGATGTCGTCTTTGGCGCGGCTATGCAGGTGAACCTGTCTGCCTCACGCACGCCGCCGGGGCTGTACGGCTGGGGAGGCGCTGCTGGCACCGGAATGTGGGTCGATCCGATCCACCGGCTGCATGTCGTCCTGATGACCCAATATTTTCCGCCGGAGATCAATTTGACCTTCCGTGAAGACCCTGTCGCGGCGGTCTATGCTGACCTGGGGCTCTGGCCTGCTGGGCCGAGGGCGATACTGCATCATGATCTTGATTGCTGAATGCGACCGCTAAGCCGGGCATGATGTTATCAAGGCCTGGTGTCTGCGATTTCTTTAATCAGGACCAATGCACGAAGTCGAGGCACTTCCGCATCACAGCCGTTTCAACCGGATATTCCGATATTCCACCTTCATCGGTGGACCTACATGCACTTGCATTCCGATCTCGCCACTGCGGCGGCGGCCTTTCGATTCATCCATTGCCGCCGCCATTAGTTGTCCGTTCAAGAGATGATAGAGGGCAGGGCCTTTGGCGATGATGTGGACTTCATTCCAGTCCGGTCTGATCAGCGTCTTCAGGAATCCAGGCTCCCCAATCGCTCCGACCACTTGTGAAGGCTCTGTCGTCGTGCGTGCAAATTGGCCGCGTCGGGCGATAAAGCTCCGTCCTCGCTCCTCATATACCATGGCGGTGAAAAGATTCTGGCCATCGATATCGAACTGCAGGCCCGACAGCGCAAAGCGGTTGGTGGGGGTGGTTTCGTCTTTGACGACCTTGCTGCGGTAATTGACTCCGCTATTGCCCTGGGCCGTGATCCGATAGTCCAACTTCAGTTCGAAGTCTTCGACTTGACCCCCGTTCCAGATCAGAAACGTATTGCTGCGGAGGAGGGTGTCCGGTGTCACCTCTCCCACGATCATGCCGTCCTCCACGCGCCAATATGTGGGATCACCGCGCCAGCCCGACAGACTCTTGCCATCAAAAATCGGCGTGAAGCCGGGCCCGTCGCCCTTGGCCGGCCGAGGCATCAAAGGCATCGTCTTTGGTCCCGGCGGCAATGGCCGCTGCGCGGCAGAGGTCAAGGAAGGGAATATCGCCAAGGCGCCAGCGCCTGCAATGAATGTTCGACGTCCGGTCCGGTGTTCCATGATGTCCCCTTCAGGTGCGGCCAGCAATTTACAGGAGTGGTCGCGGAAAATGCTGCTCGGCGCAAGCCGATCCGCTTGTCCACGCCTCCGATGCATCCAGTTAGGCGTGAACTTGCAAAATCAGGCCCGGCAGTTGGCAGGAAGCGATGCTCGGGGTCGCCACCCGCTTGGGGAACTGCTAATCAAGTCAAGGGCATCGCGGCGATCAAGACCGCGTGATCAGAGGATGAAGAGATGGCGAGCAGCAGCGATTATGGCTTCGGCCCGTTCCAATATCCGCGCGGGTGGTTCATGATAGGGGCCGCAGATCAGGTGATGGACCGGCCCGTGCCGGTGCGGTATTTTGGCGAGGATCTCGTCCTCTACCGGGGTGAGAGTGGCAGGGCCTACCTCGTTTCGGCCTATTGCCCGCACATGGGCGCTCATTTGGCCAACAACGCCACCAGTTACATCATGCGAGATGGCGATCAAATCCAGGGTGAATCCATCCGCTGCCCCTTCCACGGCTGGCGCTATGGCTCCGATGGAAAGTGCAATGATATTCCCTATTCCGACTTCATTCCCGGAACTGCGCGCCTCAAAACTTATCACCTGGTGGAACGGGCCGGAATATTGTGGGTGTGGCATGATCCCGAAGGGCTGGAGCCGGACTATGCTCTGCCGGACTTCGGCGGCCATTATGATCAGGCAGGGTGGGTGAACTGGAAGATCGATCATCTGGGCGACATTGACATCCACGGCTGTGAGATTGTCGATAACATGGCGGACCTGGGGCATATGTCGCCCATCCATGGAGCCGAGCGCTGCATCTACTTCGCGAACAGATTTGACGGTCATGTCGTTCACCAGCTTTTTACCGCGGTGAACCGGGGCTGGGGAAATCTTCCGCCGACGCTGAGCCAACTCGATACATGGTATACCGGGCCGGGCATTCTTCAGTCCGACATGAACAGCCACCTACCGGTATTCATGCTGGTCGCGCATACGCCGATCGAGGATGGCCGCACCCGTGTATGGCACGCGACGATGGTACGGATGAGCGATGGCTCAGGGCCGCTGAGCGACGAGGAACGTCATGTCGCTTCGACATATCAGGACCAGTTGAGAGACGGCCTAGTCCAGGACGTGGAAATATGGGCCAACAAGCGTTCTAGCATACATCTGCTCACCGTGCCCGCAGATGGTCCTTATGGGCGGCTCCGCAACTGGTACAAGCAGTTCTACAATGAGCGCGACAAAGTGGCCAACATTCAGTCCCGCGTTAACGGGACGGTCGTCACGCTGGATCAAAGCTCCACATTGAAAGGCGGCGAAGCGGCCTGACCAGCTCAAAAAGCCGTATCTGAGTCAAATAAATGCAACGAATGTGTTTACTTCTTTGGTGTCGGCGGGATATAGCGACGGCGGTCGTTCATGTCGCGCCCTGAACAGGGGGCGCAGCCAAGTCTCAAAGGGGAATCCTATGGTCCGCCATCATCTTTTGCTCGGGTTGCTCTGTGGATTGGTGCTCCCCGGGACCGCTTTGGCTTCGGATGTACCGCGGCTTCAGAGTGAAGGTGGACGGCATACGTTCCTGGTCGATGACAAGCCCTACCTCATGCTGGGCGCTCAGGTTCACAATTCAAGCAACTACCCCGCGGTTCTTCCGCAGGTCTGGCCCGTCATGAAGGCGCTGAGCGCGAATACGATCGAAATACCCGTAGCATGGGAGCAGTTCGAACCGGTTGAAGGGAAATTCGACTATAGCTGGGTCGATACCTTGCTGGCACAGGCGCGCCAGAACGACATGCGGGTTGTCCTGCTGTGGTTCGGCAGCTGGAAAAATGGCGAATCCACCTACACCCCTGAGTGGGTGAAGAATGACACGACCCGTTTCCCGCGCCTGATGCGGCGCGATGGCCGTCCTACGAAGACGCTGTCTCCTTTGGGCGAAGCGAGCCTTGCTGTCGATCGGAAGGCATTCACGATGCTGATGCGGCATCTGAAGCAATCGGATCCCAAGCACACGGTGATCATGGTGCAGGTTCAAAATGAGGTGGGGACGCATGGCGTTGCCCGTGATTATTCGCCTGCTGCCGAGAAGCTTTTCAACCAAGCGGTTCCAGAAGCGGTCTTGCGCGCCTCCGGCAAGCCTGCCGGGACATGGGCCCAAGCCTTTGGCAAGGAAGCGGATCAGGCATTCGCCGCCTGGACATATGCGCGTTATGTGCAAGAGGTCGCCGCTGCGGGGAAGGCAGAGAAGAATCTGCCAATGTACACCAACGCTGCTGTGTTCGACGCGACGAGCACCATGATGGCCGCACAGGTCGGTAGCGGCGGGCCCAACTGGAATGTCTTGCCGATCTGGAAGACGATCGCGCCGGCGCTGGACCTGATAGGTCCCGACCTGTATCTGCCGATTGAAAAGACCTACCTTGGATTGCTTGACCGCTACACGCGACCGGACAACGCCTTGTTCGTCCCCGAAACGAGCAATGCTGCGTCGAGCGCGCGGTTTTTCTGGGCAGCCCTGGGCAGGGGAGCCATCGGCTGGGCCCCGTTCGGTATGGATGCCACCAACTATTCCAACTATCCCCTCGGTGCCCGCAAGTTGGATGCCGCAACGATCGAAGCGTTCGCCGCTCCCTACCGGCTGTTCAAGCCGATCGCGAGCGAATGGGCAGCGATCGCTGGAAAGCACCCGACCTGGGGAAGCTCAAAAGGCAGCGAGAGTGAAGAATCCACGTCGATGGGCCGGTGGAAAATCACCGCTATCTATGGCCGCAACAACTTCGATATCCCCGCCTGGCCCGGCATGGAGTCGCCCGCTTGGGCAAAGGAAGCTGTAGGTGGTGGGGTCGTCGCGCAATTGGGGCCAGACGAGTTCCTCGTTGCCGGGCAATATAGCCGTTTTCAGTTCACCCCGACCGACGCGGCTCTGAACGGTCAAATTTTGAGCGCTGAGGAGGGGACGTTCGTGAACGGCCAGTGGAAGGCATCACGTCGCTGGAATGGCGACCAGACGTCCTACGGGTTCAATTTCAACGAACAGCCGGCTCTGCTTCGGGTAAGGCTCTCAACATATTGAGGGCCTTACCCTCGATGAATTGAGCGTGGTCGGAACTGCTGTCGTCAGCAATTTCGACCCGTCCGAGTGCAGTGCAAATTAATTCCACATTCCTGCACGTCAGTGGCCATAGTAGCGCCGAGCCAGGGCGAACGATTACTCTAAGGGTAAGCAGCCATGCGGCTGCTATGGGCACGCCAGCGCGGAGACGAGCGGGTAGATCCCCGCTATTTCAGCGCTGATTGCCAGAAGCGGCGGTCTCCGGTTGCGTAACTGTCTGGTCGATCACGCCGAAGACTGGTGCGCCCGCTTCATCCTCCATCCAGATGCTCACCCGGTCGCCCCGTCGCAGGAAAGGCGTATGCGGCTCCCCCTGAAGGATCGTCTGGACCATGCGCGCTTCGGCGATGCAGCTATAGCCAAGGCCGCCATCGGCTGCGGGCCGTCCGGGGCCGCCGTCCGCGTCACGGTTGGACACGGTGCCCGACCCGACGATCGTCCCGGCGGCGAGCGACCGAGTCTTCGCCAGATGGGCGATCAGCATGCCGAAATCGAACGTCATATCGACTCCGGCATCGGCCCGGCCAAAGGGCTGGCCGTTCAGATCGACCTTCAGCGTGCCGTGCAGCTTGCCGTCGCGCCACTGCGCGCCCAATGTATCGGGCGTCACGAAGACCGGTGACAATGTGCTGGCGGGCTTCGACTGGTAAAAGCCGAAGCCCTTCGCCAACTCGCCTGGAATGAGGTTGCGCAGCGATATGTCGTTCACCAGGCCGACGAGCCGGATGAGGCCGCGCGCATCCTCCGGGCTGACGCCCTGTGGCACGTCATCGGTGACCACGACGATCTCCGCCTCCATATCGCAGCCCCATGACTCATCGGCGAGCGGTATAGGATCGCGGCACCCCAGAAAACTGTCCGACCCTCCCTGATACACCAGCGGATCATGCCAGAAGCTGTCGGGCAGTTGTGCACCTCGCGCCTGCCGCACCAGTGCGACATGGTTCACATAGGCTGATCCGTCCGCCCATTGATAGGCGCGGGGCAGGGGAGCGGCCGCCTCCACCTCGTTGAAGGGTAGGCCGGGCACCGCGCCGCTTTCAAGGTCGCGCGCAAGTGCTTCCAGCCGGGGCGCGACCGCCGCCCAATCGTCCAGCGCCGCCTGCAGGGTTGGAGCGATCGCCTGCGCATCGGCATAGGAGGACAGATCGCGGGATACGACGACAAGGCGTCCGTCTCGGCCTCCTTTCAGACTGGCGAGCTTCATGCCTTGGGCTCCTCATGCAGCCATTGCGCGTGGCGGGGCGCGCGCTTTGTACGGCTCCATTCCTCGAGCATCAGCGGCGCGACGCGCTTCAACTCCGCATATTGTTCAGCCGTGCCGATATTGGCCGCCAGTTCGATGCGATGGCCATTAGGATCGAAAAAGTAGATCGACTTGAAAACCCCATGCCAGGTGGGACCGAGCACATCGACGCCCTGCGCCTCGAGGTGCGCTTTCGCGGCGAGCAGCGCGGCCTCATCCTCCACTTCGAAGGCGATGTGCTGGACCCAGGCGGGCGTGCTGGCGTCGCGGCCCATGGCAGGCTGGTTCGGCAGCTCGAAAAAAGCGAGGACATTGCCGCCGCCGCAGTCGAGGAAGACGTGCATATAGGGATCGTCCTCGCCGGTCGAAGGCACCTTGTCCTCTGCAAAGGCGGTGGTGAAGGTCATGCCCAGCATGCGGGCATACCAATCGACCGTCTCCTTCGCGTCGATGCAGCGATAGGCGACATGGTGAATGCGTTTGAGGTGTGGGACGGTCATGCCGGTTGCTCCACGTTCAACGCGCCCCGCCGCATCTGATCACGTTCCATGCTTTCGAACAAGGCGGTGAAATTACCTTCGCCAAAGCCCTCATCCTTCTTGCGCTGGATGAATTCGAAGAACACGGGGCCGATCGTGGGCTGAGCGAAGATCTGGAGGAGGAGACGCGGGTCCCCCTCCTGCGTCGACCCGTCGAGCAGGATGCCGCGCGCCTGCAACTGCTCCACCGGCTCGCCATGGCCGGGCAGCCGCTCATCCAGCATCTCATAATAGGTGGCGGGCGGAGCGGCCATCAACGGCGTGCCCATCGCCTTCAGCCGATCCCAGGCGGCAACAAGGTCGTCGCACAACAACGCGATATGCTGAATGCCCTCGCCATTATAGGCGCGCAGGAATTCCTCGATCTGGCCGCCGCCGGTCTTGCCCTCTTCATTGAGGGGGATGCGAATTTTGCCGTCTGGCGCGGTCATCGCCTTGCTGGTGAGGCCGGTATATTCGCCCTTGATGTCGAAATAGCGGATTTCGCGGAAACCGAAGACACGCTCGTAGAAGCTCGCCCAGTGCGCCATACGCCCGCCATAGACATTGTGCGTCAGGTGATCGATGATCCTGAACCCAGCGCCGACAGGATGCCGCTCCACGCCTGGTTCATAGACGAAGTCGATGTCGTAGATAGATAGCGCGCCATCCTCGCCCTCATAACGGTCGATGAGGTAGATGATCGACCCGCCGATGCCGCGCACGGCGGGCAGCCGCAATTCCATGGGTCCGGTGCGCACCTCCACCGGCTCCGCGCCGCGCTCGATCGCCATGGCATAGGCCTTGGCTGCGTCCTTCACGCGCCAGCCCATGCCGCAGGCGGACGGGCCATGTTCAGCGGCGAAGTAAGCGGCCGGGCTGCGCGGTTCATAATTGGCGATCAGGTTGATGCCGCCTTGCCGCCATAGCTGCACATCCTTCGATCTGTGACGCGCAATCATGGTGAAGCCCATGGCGGTGAAAACAGGTTCCAGCAGGCCCTTTTCCGGAGCGCTGAACTCCACAAACTCAAAGCCGTCGAGCCCGAGGGGATTGTCGAGATCAATCATGCGTAAACTTCCTGAATCGATGGAGCCGACGTTGATGAAATCCTAGCATATACGGTCGAAATTATGTTTCATTTGATGGAAAATCAGGGTGATATGAGATGAGGTCCCATCACAAAGCTGGCGTGATGGATGGAAATGCATCAAAGATTGCGCCGAGCTGATCGACTCTGAGCGGCTGCGATTCGCTCCTGTCAAAACAAGGAAGCCTCTGCCTGATGCCTATCCGTCCCATTGACGCGATCGATCGCAAGCTGCTGCACGAATTGCAGCGTGACGCATCGATCAGTCATGCCGAACTTGCTGAGCGCGTCGGCGCGTCTACCGCCTCATGCTGGAGGCGGATAAGGGCGTTGGAGGCGGACGGCGTGCTGGGCCGTCAAATCCGCCTCGTTGACCCGGCGCGGCTGGGGCGCAGCCTCAACGTGCTGTGCCATATCAAGATCAAGAACCATCAAGCAGAAACGACCGAGGCATTCGAGACTTTCATCGCATCGCGTGACGAGATCATCGAATGCTATTCCATGTCGGGCGACTGGGACTATCTGCTACGGATATTGGTCGCGGATGTGGAAGAATATAATCACTTCCTGATGCGCACCGTCCTGCGCCATCCCACCGTAGCGACCGGGTCGTCCCACTTCGCCTTGTCGCAGGTGAAATATACGACGGCCGTGCCGATCTGACCCATGCCATCATACTCGATTATCGATTATAGACATGAAGCTATTGCGATCTTCGGCATCCGGCCTTGGCTGATGACAGGATTACAGGATGAGTACCGAAAATGAAGGCGCGCTGAAGCTGGTGACCGCGATCCTGGGTGAGGAGGATGGCGGCCGGATCGCCGCCATGCTGACGCCTATGCTGCCGGCCGGACATCAGGACATGCCCGGCGTTACGCGCGCGCAAATGGCAGCCGCCATGAACATGCTGCTGTTCGCTGGATTGCTGGAAAGGGTGCCGAGCGCTGCCAGCTATGTCGCGGACGCCATCGCTAGCGGCCGCCGCCTGTGCTTCGATCATGGCGCAATCCGCACCATCGCCCTCGTCGATAAGGATACGGGCGCTCTGCCCCGCGGCGAATTGGCGTTCCGGCGCATCCTGGAACCGTTGGGCTATGAGGATGTAGCGACCTACCCGCTTCCGGCGCTGCGCATGACCGGCCGCGCCTATCGTCATCGGGATTTTCCGGAAAGCATCCCGCAATTCTTCGTCAGCGAATTGCATGTGGACCAGTTCGACGAGGCGTTCGCCGCGGTCGCGGATCGCGTATTTGGCAGCTCGCAAGACGCGCTGGACGAAGATGCTCTGGCCGCGCTGGATCAGTTCGCGGCGGGTCGAACCATTCCCTTCGATGTCGCGCAGGCCGTGCTGCCGACGCTGGTCGCTGCTTTCGGACGACATCATGCACCCTGCACGGTCGCCGATTATGAGGCGCTGCGCAGCGCATCGGCCGAGGCGGCGTGGATAGCGACGGAGGGCAATGCCTTCAATCACGCCACCGACCGGGTGGCTGACGTCGTCGCGCTGGCGCAGGAGTTGAAAGCGCTGGGTCGGCCGATGAAGGACAAGGTGGAATTTTCCCGCAATGGCCGCGTCCGCCAGACCGCTTTCAGAGCTGACATGGTGGAACGGGAATTCGTCAATGATCAGGGTGACATGTGCCAGATGAAGGTGCCCGGCTCCTTCTATGAATTCATCAGCCGGGACGTGGACCCCGCAACCGGGAGGCTCGACCTGTCGTTCGACAGCGGCAATGCGACCGGCATTTTCCACATGACCAAGCAATGATCGCGGCGGCGCCCTCATCATGAGTGCGCGCTGCTGACCATTGCGCCTATTCCTTCGCCCGTTTCGAGGCTAGTCTGTCAGAACAACTGGCGGTTCCAGGCCTGACATGACAGACGAGCATATTTTCAGCGCCGATATCGGCCTCGACCGGGCGGTAGTGGAGGCTGCCAGCGCCGCGCCGATGCTGGATCAACTGCTGCAATGGTCCGCAGTCAACAGCGGATCGCGGAACCTGGCAGGGCTGGCGACGATGGCGTCGCTACTGACGGACGCCTTTTCCGTGCTGCCGGGCGACATGCAACTGCGCCCTGCGGCAGAGGTAACGTCGATCGCGCTGGATGGTCGGGAAGACGCCCTTGATCTGGGCGACAACATCCTGCTCACCGTGCGTCCCGATGCACCGCTGCAACTGTTGTTCACTGGCCATATGGACACGGTGTTTCCGGCAGAGAGCAGCTTTCAGCACTGCCGCAGGGACGGCGATCTGCTGAACGGTCCTGGCGTCGCCGACATGAAGGGCGGGATCGCGGTGATGCTGGCGGCTCTACGCGCGTTTGAAGCTTCGCCACTCCACCCGCGCATCGGCTATCAGGTCGTGTTGAACAGTGACGAGGAAATCGGTTCGCCCGGCTCCGCGCCGTTGCTGCGGGAAGCGGCGCGGGGAAAGCAGGCCGCCTTCACCTATGAACCGTCGGCACTGCCCGATGGCACGCTGGCGGGCGCGCGACCCGGGAGCGGCAATTTCTCGATCATCGTCACCGGACGCAGCGCGCATGCGGGGCGCAATCCCCGGGACGGCCGCAACGCGGTGCTGGCCGCCGCCGACATCGCCCTGCGGCTGGAACAGCTGGCGGGCGAAGGGCTGTCCGCCAACCCGGCGCGGATCGATGGCGGCGGCCCCAACAATGTCGTGCCCGACCATGCCATATTGCGCGTGAACATGCGGCCCGCGTCGGCCGATCGGCAGAAGATGGCCGAAACCGCGATGCAGGCGATCCTTGCGTCGGTAGCGCAGGCGCGGGAGGTCGCGATCCACCTCCATGGTGATTTCGGGCGGCCGCCAAAGACGCTCGACCGCCAAGCGCTCGCGCTGCTCAACCTCGTCAGCGATTGTGGGCGCAAGCTGTCACAGCAAATCGGCTGGCGCGACACGGGCGGCGTGTGCGACGGCAATAATATCGCGGCGTGCGGCGTGCCTGTGGTGGACACGATGGGCGTGCGGGGCGGATCGATCCACTCGCCCGACGAGTATCTGATCGTGCCGAGCCTAGGCGAGCGGGCGGCGCTGACCGCATTGCTGCTCTGCACCCTGGCCAGGGAGGGCATGCCCCGCCTTGCCTGAGCTCCTACTCCTGAGCGGAGCAGAAGCGGGTCAGCGCTCCGTGCGCTTGCTATTCACGAGTATCAAGCGCAGATCAGGGTTATCGCCGAAGAAGAGAGGATCACGGATGAACCGTCTTGCGCGCGCCGGTCTGCTGCTGACTGCCCTTGCTGTACCCGCCTTGCCACTAGCGGCACAGCATACTCATCACGCTGAGCACGGGAAAACACAACAGGGTGACGCTATCGCAGCCGCCGTCGCAGCGCCCAGCCGGACCGCCGCCAACACGGTTCGCGATAAATATCGCCATCCCGCAGAAACGCTCGCCTTTTTTGATGTTGAGCCAACTCAGACGGTGGTGGAATTCAGCCCGGGCGGCGGCTGGTACACCGAAATCCTCGCCCCTCTGCTGCGCGATAAGGGCACGTTATACGCGCTCCAGCCGTCGGGCCGATATTTTGAGAACTATCGCAAGTTTCTCGCGGCCAAGCCGGCCGTCTATGACAAAGTAAAGCTGATTTCTTACCCTGACCAGACCGCCATGATCCCTGCGGGCAGCGTCGATACGCTGCTTACGTTCCGTAACGTACATAATTTGGTGATGGCGGGCACGGAGGCAGCGACCTTCAAGGCCTTTTACGATCTTCTCAAGCCTGGTGGGACGCTGGGTATCGTCGATCACCGCCTGCCTGAAGACCGGGACAGCGCGCTCGAGAAGCAAAGCGGCTATCTCAAGGTCTCGACCATTCGCCGCTTGGCCGAGGCCGCTGGCTTCGAATATGTCGCAGCTTCGGAGATCAACGGTAACTTCAAGGACAAGGCTGATTGGCCCAAGGGGGTTTGGACCCTTCCGCCCACTTTCGCCAACGGCGATGTGGACAAGGCGAAATATCTAGCGATCGGCGAAAGCGACCGCATGACACTGAAATTCCGGAAGCCCGCCCCATAGGATATTGGCTGCTGTGCCTGTCCACGATCATGATCTTGAGCGGCATGGATCTGTGCACGCCAAGGGCGCGTGCAGCACTTGCTAGCTGACGGAACCGAATAATACAGTCTTCCGCATAATCGGCCTAGAGTGGCTCCATGGGATCTCTCACTTTCAGCATCAACGTCACGCTGGACGGCTGCATCGATCACCAGGCAGGCATCGCAGACGACGAAACGCACGCTTTCTTCACCCGCCTTATGGACCAGAGCGGGGCGATGCTTTGGGGGCGCGTCACATATGAGATGATGGAGAGCTACTGGCCATCGGTTGCGCGCGGCGACACAGACGCGCCGCCAGCGGTGCGCGACTGGGCCGTCAAGCTCGAAGCCAAGCCGAAACATGTCGTGTCATCGACGCGAAATGTCTTCCCATGGACCAACAGTCACCACGTCGCTGGCGACCTGCGGGCGGGCGTGCAGAGGCTGAAGGACGCAACGCCGGGCGGCGTGTTGCTAGGCAGTGCTAAGCTCGCGGCTGAGCTGGACCGGCTGGGTCTGATCGACGAATATAGGTTCCTAGTCCACCCACGGATCGCTGGCGACGGGCCTACCCTCTATGAAAGCGGGCTGGCCAGCACGCGACGGCTCGAGCTGATTTCGGCAAGCCCGCTAAGCAACGGCGTGGTCGCCGCGCATTACCGGCGTGCAAGCTGACCTCCTCGTCTTCAGCCTGCGGTCTGGGCACCATCCACCGGCAGCGCTATGCCGCTGACGGTGCGGGCGTCCGCCGAGCCCAGATAGGCGATGGCACCGGCGACTTCGTCGGCCTCGATCAAATCACCCATCTTTGAAGCGTTGCGCATCAGGAGCGATATATCGACGCCTTCGGGGAGGATGCCGGTGGTCATGGGTGTCCTCACGCCGGTGGGGCAGATCGCATTCACGCGCACGCCCGCGCTCGCATATTCGATAGCCAGCGACTTGGTCAGACCGATGACCCCATGCTTTGCCGCGCAATAGGCGGTGGTGTAGGCGATCCCCACCAATCCGGCTGCCGAGCTGATATTGACGATGTTGCCTTTCGTGGCGACCAGATGCGGCATCGCCGATTGGCACAGGTAGAAGATGCTGGAGAGGTTGACCCGCATCATTCTTTCCCATCGCTCTTCGCTGAACATCGGCAGCGGCCCCCAATCCATGATCCCGGCGACGTTGCAAAGCATGTCGATCCGTCCCGCCTTTTCGGCGGCAGTGGCGATGAAAGTGCGACAGGAGGCGGGATCACCAGCATCGAAGCCGATCACTAGCGGCGTGAACTGCGTATCCAGAGAGTCCGCCAAGGACCGAGCGCCCGCCTCATTGATGTCGCCCAGCACGAGCTGCGCGCCCTCCGCAGCCAGCCGCTGCGCGGTCGCCCTGCCGATCCCTGATGCAGCGCCGGTGACGATGACCAGCTTGTCGCGATAGCGCATTTTCTCTCCTTGAAATCCTTATCTTTGTCCGTCCGCCCGGGCCTAGTTTGATCGGCCCGAGAATGGCCTGCTTCCAGCCTTCATGTGGCTGGTTCAAAAGCCGACCGCCCTCCACCTCCAAATCAATTAGGCGCCGGGAAAAGCGCTCGTTGCGCGACCCCCTCCATTTCGACGAGGCGGGGGAGTCTCAGCTACGCCATGCTGCGAAAAACCGGCGAAGGACCGGGGTGATGGAGAGAGCAGGATGAGCTTCGTGGGGAAGTCCGCAGTTGTGACCGGAGGAGGCTCCGGGATAGGCGCTTCTGCTGCGATGCGCTTGGCTGCGGAAGGCTGCAAGGTCGCCGTGGTCGACATCCGCATGCAGGATGCGGAGCGGGTCGCGAGCGTGATCGAAGCGCACGGAGGCACCGCCCTTGCGATAGCTGGCGATGTCAGCCGGGAGGCGGACAACGAGCAATTCTTCACCCAAGCCGAAGCCGCGCTCGACGGGCTCGACATGGCCTTCCTCAATGCTGGCGTGATCCAGCGCTATGGCCCGTTCGACCAGATGCCCGTCGAAGAATTCGACCGGATGATCGCCATCAATCTGCGCGGGCCCTATCTTGGCCTGCGGCAGGCGCAACGACGTCTGCGCCCTGGGGGTGCAGTGGTGGTGACCGCCTCGGCTGCCGCGCTCACCGGCTTTTCGGATGCGGCGGGTTATAGCACTGCCAAGCATGGCGTTGTTGGCCTGGTGCGCTCTGCAGCACGCGAATTTGCCAGCCGTGGTCTCAGGGTCAATGCGATTTGCCCGGGCGGGGTGGAGACGCCGATGACCGGAGCGGAGCAGCAGCACAGCATCGTTGCGCCGGATCAATTGGGCACGCCGCCCTATCGCGGCAATCTCACGCCACAGATGGTCGCGGAAGTCGCGCTGTTCCTGCTCAGTCCTGCTGCGGCCGCTCTGAACGGCCAGGCGCAGCTTGTCGATGCAGCGCTGTTGTCCGCCTTTCCCCCTGCGCTCGAAAACCAGTGAAGCGGAGAAACCAGATCGTGCCGAAAGCCGCCATGGACGCCAAAATCAGCTACGACCCTGCCAATGTCGTCACTTCCGAAGTGGTGGTGATCGAGGCATCGCCCGCTCTGGTGTGGGAAGTCCTCACCGACCTCGATCGGTACGGCGATTGGAATCCCTTTTGCGTCAAGGCCACGTCCACGCTCGAAATGGGCGCGCCAGTCTATATGAGCCTCGTCAATTATCCCAATCCCGGAGCGTTGCTCCAGGGATGCGAATATATATGCGAGCTCCAACCAGAGCGGAGGCTCGCCTGGGAAGCGCGCTGGCATGAGAATTGGCCCTATGCCGCCCGTCGCGACCAGTTCATCGATCCGATGGCCAACGGCCACTGCCGCTATTGGTCGACCGACGCATTCCTTGGTGAAAACGGCGTCCATGTCATGCGCTTTTGCGGACCCTGGGTAAAACGGGCGTTCGACGACACCGCCCATGCGTTGAAGGCCCGAGCTGAAGCCCTGCACGCCGAAAGGATAGGGCGCTGATGTCCGGGCGGCTTGCGAGCAGGCCAGCAATGTGCGTTTCATCAGGAGGCGAGGACCGAAATACTGCGCGGGGCTTCCTGGGCTGGCGCATGGTGGCCATCGCGGCGGTCACGCAGAATGTAGCGGTGGGTCTGACCTTCGGCTCCTTTGGAACGCTGGTCCTGGCCATCGAAGAGCGGTTCGCGACGACCCGCACATTGTCCGCGCTTGGTATCTCGCTGGTCATCCTCATCTATTCGCTCAGCGCCCCCCTGATCAGCCCGTTGATCGCGCGGACATCGATCCGGCGGGTCCTGACCACAGGCGCGCTGCTGGGAGCGACGGGCTATTGTCTGCTCCCTCTCGCAGGCAGCATTGGCCAGTTCCTCGGCATCTTTGCGCTGTTGATCTCCCCCGGCTTTCTGCTGCTGGGCGTTATTCCGTCCAACATCTTGGCGAGCAATTGGTTCGTGCTGCAGCAGGGACGGGCCTTGGGCTTCGTGACCATGCCGGTGTTCGTCATGCTGGTGCCGATGATCAGTGCCTGGGGTCTCCATCATTATGGACTGACCGCCGTATTGGTGGGCGTAGGCCTTGCCCATCTGCTTGTCCTGCCACTTATGCCGTTCGTGATCGACCGTCCCGAACAGATCGGTCAGCAGCCCCTTGGCCACGCCGATGGGATCGCGCGCGCAGAAATACAGCAGCTGCTTCCCTGGCGAACACTGCTCGCCCGCCCAGCACTGTGGCTCGTCACGCTGGCAGTCGGCATCGTAGTGGGCGGCGGCGTGCTGAAAGCGGCGCATATGGTGCCGCTCATCATGGGGCAGGGTTGGAGCCTGGAGGAAGCCTCCTTCCTCTTCGCCCTGTCCGGGGGCACCGGTATCGTGGGAGCAATGGCCTTTGGCTGGCTGGCCGACAGATCTGGTCCGGGCAGAGCATTGGCCGCGAACAGTGTGGTGCAGGGATTGGTGTGGTTCATCTTCCTTCAGCCCGCGCCCTATTGGCTGCTGGTCCTGGACGCGGTGGTCGTCGGGGCATGCGGCGGCGGCATCGCCGCGGCCCAGGGGGTGTTGCTCACCAGATTGTTCGGACCACGCAACTTCGCGCAAGTGATGGGCATGGTGACGATGTTCACCGTTCCCTTCACCTTCGGCGCCGCCCCGCTCGCGAGCGCGCTTTTCGATGCGACGCACAGCTACTGGACGCCGATCGCGCTCCAGATCGCGGGCTTCGCTCTCGCCGCCATCATTTTCCTGATCCTGCAGGCCCGCGGCGCTGCACAACTGCCGAATATGGAGAGATAAACGTGATATTGAAGGACAAGGTCGTCATCGTGTCAGGCATTGGGCCTGGCCTGGGACAGGAACTCTCGTCGCTGGCGGCTGCCGAAGGGGCCCATGTCGTGCTGGCCGCGCGTACGCCCTCGAAGCTGGACGCAGCGGAAGCCATGATCCGGGAAGCCGGACATGATGTGCAAGTCCTGAAAGTTCCTACCGACATTTCGAAGCGGGAAGATGTGGAGAGACTGGTCGACGCGACGGTGGAGCGCTTTGGCCGTATCGATGGCCTTATCAACAGTGCCTATATCCCAGGTGCATTTACCGATGTTGTCGATGCTGACCTCGACGAATGGCGGCGGACGTTCGACGTAAATCTGTTTGGCACCGTTGGGCTCTGCCAATCCGTCATTCGGCAAATGCGCCAGACGGGCGGAGGCGCCATTGTCAATGTGAACACGCAGGTGACGCGCAAGCCCTGGGTGCAGCAGGCCGCTTACGCTACGTCCAAAGCGGCGCTCGTCATGGCGACGGTGCAGATGGCGACGGAGGTCGGGCGCTGGAACATCCGCGTCAACTCCACCTTCATGGGTTGGATGTGGGGTCATTCGGTCGAACAGGCGCTCGATTACATGGCAAAGGAAAGTGGCCGGAGCGTCGCTGAACTGAAGGCGGAGCAGGAGCGGGGCATCGCCCTTGGCCGAATGCCGACCGATCGTGAATGCGCGCGGCCGATTATCATGCTGCTGTCTGACTATTGCTCCGTGGTGACGGGCGCCAGCCTCGACATCAACGGCGGCGAATTCATGCCGGGTTGAAGGAGGGGATGTTGGAACTATCCACCATGCGCGTCGCGGACTTCATCGATCCGGGGCAGATCGCCGCGCGCAGCGATGCGACGCGTCCCGTGCCTGCAGCTGGAGAGGTGATCGTTGCTGTCGAAGCCTGCGGCATTTGCGGGTCCGATCTGCACATGTTCCGCAACGGCAGCTACCGCGATCAACTCGTCCGCGCGACGCCAGAGGGCTATCATGTCCCCGGCCACGAATTCGCGGGGACGATAGCCGCCATCGGCGAAGGCGTGGTGGGATGGTCAGTCGGTGAGCGCGTGGTCGGCGTAACGGGTCTGGGCGGCGGCATGGCCGATTATGTGGCTGTGCCCGTCAACCCATTTCAGCTGGTGCGCATGCCAGAAGGCGTGGACATGATTGAGGCGGCTACCACCGAACAATTGGCCGACGGCCTCCAGATGGTGCGCAAGGCCGCGATCAAGCCAGGCGAGCATGTGGTCATCTTCGGTGTCGGCATCATCGGGCTGAGCGTCATCCAGGCCATTCGGGCGCGCGGGATAGAGGCTGGGCAAGTCATCGCGGTCGACGTTCATCAGGCACGACTGGAGGCCGCTCTGGCGCAGGGCGCGACTGCCGTGGTCAACGCCCGCGACGGGGACGTCTTCGATCAGGTGGCGGCAATCACCGGCACGGAAGAAGGCTATCAGGGCAAGTCCGCACGGATCGGCGCGGTGATCGATTGCGCGGGCTACATCAAGCATATGCCCGGTCCTCCGCCGCTGGAAACCGCTCTGCGCCTCATAGACTTGGACGGAGGAAGGATCGTTTGCTTTGGCGCCTATGAGGATAGGATGACGATCGACTTTGGTCCGATGATACAGAAGCAGCCGACGATTATGGGATCGAACGGCTATGCGGCCGAGGAGCTGGTCGAAGCCTTGGCCTATATGGCTGAGCGCAAGGTCGATCGTGCGTCTCTCATTTCCCACCGTTTCCCGATCTCGCAAGCCCCCCAGGCCTTCGCCGCTCAATGTGCGCCGGAAGCCATAAAGGTGATGCTGACGATGGAAAGGAACTGACGAGGTGGAAGCGTTCGACGAGGAAGTGGACGTCCTGATCGTGGGTTCGGGGGCTGCGGCGCTGACCGCTGCCATTGTCGCCGCAGACAATCGCGCGAAGGTGGCGCTCATAGAGAAGGGCGATCAATTTGGCGGGACCTCTGCCACGTCGGGTGGCGTAATCTGGATTCCTGCCAGCCATCTTGCCAAGGCCGCAGGCGCCGATGACAGCCCGGAAGAAGCCGCAAGCTACATAACGGCATTGGCAGGCGACGATGCCGAGCCGGAGCGCATCAGCGCCTTTGTCGAAAACGCCCCGCGCATGCTGGCCTATATGCAGGAGCGGACGGAGGTCCGCTACGCCTCTATTCCCTACACCGACTATCATGCCGAACTGCCGGGCGGAAAGATGGGCTGGCGCAGCCATGACCCTCAGCCCATAGACGGGCGGCGACTGGGCGCGGATCTTGCGCGGCTGCGTCCGACCCATCCTGCGGGCATGCTGTTCGGCCGGATCAGCTGGACGGCGGCAGAAGCAGCACCGATGATAACGCGCATGCCCGGTTGGCAAAAAATGCTGAGCCGCGCGCTTTGGCGGCATTATTCCGATGTCGGACAGCGCCTCCGCTCCACGCGCAGCCGGTTTCTGACTTCCGGCAATGCCCTGCTTGCGCGGCTGAAGCTCTCGCTGGATGATCGTCAGGTGGAGATACGCTATCGTCACGCGCTCATCTCCCTGATTGAGCGGAATGGCCGTGTACAAGGTGCGGTGGTGCAAACGCCAGCAGGAACCCGCCGGATCGCCGCGCGGCAAGCTGTCATATTGGCGGCGGGCGGCTTTGAACGTGATACGGACATGCGGCGGCGCTACCTGACCGGATCGGCCAATCCGGAATGGTCCGGCAGCCAGAACGGCAACACAGGCGATGCGATCCGTGCCGCCCAAGCTGTAGGCGGAGCCACGCGGCGGATGGATTCGGCTTGGTGGGCACCGACGATCAAGGTTCCCGGCGAGGATCGCGCCCGACCTCTCTTCTTCGAGCGCTCGCTGCCCGGATCCCTCATTGTCGATGCCAAGGGCCGCCGCTTCCTCAACGAAGCAGCTTCATACCACAAGGCAGGCGAAGCCATGCGCGATGCGGGCGGAGGGCAGGCCTGGGTGATTTTGGATGCACGGTTCAAATGGCGCTACCCGATGGGACCGTTGATGCCGATGATCCCCAGCTGGATGCATCCAAAGGCTGTACGGCGCATATTGCGCAAGGCGAGCAGCATAAGGAAACTCGCTGTGCAGATCGGGGTCAGCCCGGACGTGCTGGAGAAAAGCGTTGCCCGCTTCAACCATCATGCCAGCCGTGGAGAAGACCCGGATTTCAGCCGCGGTCAGCAACCCTATGACCGCTACTATGGCGATCCGAAGGTGAGCCCCAATCCTAACTTGTTGCCGCTGGAAAAGGCGCCCTTTTATGCTTTGCCCGTCAATGCGGGGGACATCGGCACCAATGGTGGGCTTGCGACGGATGGGAACGGCCGGGTCGTGGATGACATGGGGTCGCCGATCGAGGGCCTTTATGCCGTCGGCAACAGTGCGGCGTCGGTGACCGGGCGCTCCTACCCGGGTGCCGGGTCAACGATTGGGCCAGCCATGACCTTTGGCTACATCGCCGCGCGGCATGCCACGGGTGCGAACTAGCGGGCTTCTGCTTTGCTGCGGCCTTTGTCCATCGGCTTCCCTTGAATTGATCAATTAGCCTGTCCGCCTCTTTGCTACATCGAAAAAAGGAGAGGGTGAATGACCAGCAGCGCAAATCGCGATCTGTTCGTAACAATGTTGACGGCGCTGGGCCGAAAGGACTTTGATGAAGTCGAACGCTGCCTGGCCGAGGATATCCTGTTTGAATGGCCATTTCCCGTCATGGATGGCTTCCCAGTGGAGCATCGCGGCGCACGCTGGTTCCTGGAAGCCATGCAAGCGAGCTGGCGCGACTTTGACGACTATGCCTATCGCATAGAAATCATCCATGACCTGGTTGGAGATGACCAGCTGATCGCCGAATACAGCTCGCACAGCCGGTATATCCCTACCGGCGCCCCATATTCCAATCGCTACATCAGCGTTTTCGATTTTGCTGGCGGGCGGATCACCCGTTGGCGGGAATATGTAAACCCACGCGTCGTCGCCCAAATATTGGGCGAAGGAGCGTCCTGGAGCGAGGACGGCGGAGCACAGCGCCGGGTCTAATCGATTTCGACGTATCCGGGCCGAACGCAAGATGATGTCCTGCATTACACCCCGCGCGTCCCGACTGCCTGGTGGCGGACAGAGGAATAAAGAAAGAGAGTGGATCATGGAAAAGGCAATATTTCCGGAGGGCGCTGCCCTTGTGTTTGGCGGTAGCGGCGGCATTGGCCGCAGCGTTGCGCAGAGTTTCGCGGAAGCTGGGGCTGACGTCGCGATCGGCTACCACAGCAAGGCGGATGCTGCGCAATCGCTTGCCAGTCAAATTGAAGCAATGGGGTGCAAGGTTTCGGTCCATCGCGGCGACGTGCGCGATCAGGCACAGGTAGAGGCCTTGTTCGAGGCAGCTGTAGCCGCGCACGGCCGGGTCCATACCATTGTCTGGGCCGCCGGGCCTCTCGTCGATCAGGTGATGATAGGCGATATGACGCATGAACAATGGCGCCGGGCCATTGATACCGAGGTGCATGGTTTCTTCAACGCCGTGCAGGCTGCGCTGCCGCATTTCCGCGCGCGTGGCGGCGGCTCCTTCGTAACGCTTGGGTCCGCTGGCCATATGCACTGGCCGGAAAAGGATGGTCTGTCCGTCGCGCCGAAGGCGAGCAATGAGTCGCTGGTGCGCGGCATCGCCAAGGAAGAAGGTCGCAACAACATCCGCGCCAACAGCGTGCTCGTGGGCGTGATCGAAGCGGGCATGTTCCTGGAACTCACCCGCCAGGGCGTCTTCGATACCCAATGGGTCGCCGAGGTGCAGAAGGGCCTGGCGCTCAAACGCTGGGGCCAGCCCGAGGAGATCGGCCACGCTGCCGTATTCCTGGCGTCCAATCGTGCCGCTTATGTGACGGGACAGCAGATTAACGTCTCGGGCGGCTACGGCATCTGACGCGGCAGGAGAGGGATAATCATGGCTTACCGCCACCTCCTCGCGCCCGGACGCATCGGCGCCATGCCGCTGCGCAACCGCATCTTCATGACGCCGATGGGATCGAACCTGGCGGACGAGGATGGCATCACGGGTGACCGGCTGCGCGCTTATTATGAGGCGCGGGCGAAGGGCGGCGCGGCGCTTATCACCATGGGTTCGGTGTCGATCGGCTATCCCGAGGGATCGGGTAACTGGCGGAACGAAGCGATCTCCGACGAGCGGCATGTGCCCGGCGTCAGGGCGCTAGCCGATGCGGTTCATGCGCATGGTGCAAAGCTCGCGATGCAGCTTCAGCATGCGGGGTTGGTCGCCATGAACGACATGCTCGCCGGGCGTCCGATCTGGACGCCCTCCATTCCAGCGGTCGGCAAGAGCGACGGCGACATGATGGAGGGCTTCCTGGAAGATGAGCTGGCGATCTTCACCGCGCCCTTCGCGGCGATGGGGGAACCCAATTACAAGGTGATGACGGCGCAGGATATCGAGCAGCTGGTGCAGATGTTCGCTCGCGCTGCCGAACGGGCGAAGCGGGCGGGGGTGGATGCGGTGGAAATCCATGCGGGGCATGGATATCTGATCTCGTCATTTCTGAACCCATTAATAAATCAACGAAAAGACGAATATGGCGGGTCGATCGAGAACCGATCCCGTCTTCTTTGTGAGATCATTCATGGGATCAGGTCCGCCGTGGGTCCCGACATGCCGATCTGGCCGCGTCTCGACAGCCAGCATTTCCTGATCGACGGCGGCATCACCGTCGAAGACGCCGCCACCACTGCAAGGCTTGCCCAGGAGGCGGGCGCGGACGCCATTCATGTGTCCGCTGACGGGCACCCCGGGCGCGGCCTGACCTATTCGACCGGCCACGCCACCGACATCCGCAACGGCTTCGTCGAGGCGGCTGCGAGGATCAAGGCGCGGGTGGACATCCCCGTCATCTGCCCGGGACGGATCGAGCCCAGGGATGCCGACCGCTTCATCGCGGCGGGAAAGCTTGATTTCGTGACGATGGGCCGCAAGCTGCTGGCCGACCCCGCATTACCCAACAAGCTGAAGGCCGGAAAACCCGACGCGGTGCGGCCTTGCGTCTATTGCTATACCTGCATCAGCCAGATTTTCTTCAGCCGCCCGGTCAAGTGCGCGGTCAACCCGGAGACAGGGTTCGAACGGGAAAGGGCGCTGCATCCTACGGCCCACGCTCAGCACATCGCTGTTATCGGCGGCGGTCCCGCAGGCATGGAAGCCGCGCGGAGAGCGGCGGCAAGCGGCCACCGCGTGACCTTGATCGAGGCAACCGGCGGGCTCGGCGGAACAGCGCGCTTTGCTTCGATCGCCTATGCGCCCAATCAGGGCATCGTCGACTGGCTGAAGCGCGAGATAGCAGCGCAGCCCAATGTCACCATCCGCCTCAACACACGGGCCACGCCTGAACTGCTGAGGGAAATCGCGCCCGACGAGGTGATCGTCGCGACCGGCGCGCGGCGCGAACTGCCGCCTATCCCGGGCGCCGACCGCGACAATGTATTCAGTGGCGACGAGATGCGCAGCCTGATGCTGGCACAGGATCTTGGCCAGCTGAACGGCAAGATCGACGGCAAGACTCGCCTGATGATGCGCGCGGGCAAAGTGACCGGCCTCACCGCTCGTCCCGGCTTCGTCCGCGCGGCCAGCGACTTCTGGATGCCTTTTGGCAAGCAGGTCGTCATCATCGGGGGCGAACTGGTCGGCCTGGAACTGGCGGAGTTCCTGGCCAAGCGCGATCGCCGGATCGTCGTGATCGACGAAGCCTCCCGCATGGGCGCAGGGCTTCAGGTGGTGCGGCGGTGGCGTGTGCTTGATGAATTGAAGCACCTGAACGTCAAGCTGCTGCCCGGTGTCACCGACATCGCCATCGGCGAACGCACCGTCAGCTATGTGAACGGATTTGGCCAGCGCCGGACCGTGGGCGCGGACCAGGTCATCATCGCGAAGGGCGCGCAGGGCGATGCGCGGCTGGCGGACATTTTGCGCGATGCTGGTTTTCAGGTGCGCAGCATCGGCGACGCCAATGGCGTCGGCTATATCGAAGGCGCGATGCAGGATGCGGCGGATGCCGTCGCCGCGATCGGATGAAGGGAGGCGGCATGTTCGATTTCACAGGGCGTCATGTGCTTGTCACCGGCGGGAGCAGCGGCATCGGCGCGGTCATTGCGAGTGCCTTCATGGAGGCCGGTGCGCGGGTGATCATCACGGGCACGCGAGAAGCGGTCGAACCGCAGTTGATCCCTGCCGGCGCAGAATATCACAGCCTCCGCCTGGAGGATCGGGACAGCGTCCACGGACTCGCAAACAGCCTCGGCAAGCTCGACATATTAGTGAACAATGCGGGCGGAACTTCGATGCCGGAGGATTTCGACGCTGCGATAGACGCCAACCTGAAGGGGGTGCATGCCCTGACCAGCGCTTGCATGCCCCTGCTGGAGCAGAGCGATCATGAAGGCGGCGCGGCGGTGGTGATGATCGCATCGATGATGGCGATATTCGGCAATTCCATGTTTCCCGGCTACAGCGCCGCCAAGGCTGGGATGCTGCTACTGACCAAATCGCTGGCACAGCAATGGGGCGGCAAAGGGGTTCGCATCAATGCGCTGGCGCCCGGCCCTGTTCGCACGCGCATGACCGAGCGTTATGCCGACGATCCTGTTTATGGCCCGGCGACCGCGCAGCGCATGGCGCTTGGCCGTTGGGGAGAGCCCAAGGACATCGCTGGTCCCGCATTGTTCCTGGCCAGCCCCGCGGCGGCATTCATTACCGGAGAATGTCTGGTGGTGAGCGGTGGCTACATGATCGCAGAGGCGTAAGGGCCGCTCGGCTGCTGCGCAATTGGCAACATCTGTTCAAGCCTCTACCATGCTGGAAACGGCCGCACAGGGCCGGTGCGGGAGAGGCACGAAGATGACTGACGATGCGAGCAGGCGGATCGAATTTTCGCGCCTGATGCTGGCCCTGAACCAGGGGCTGCTGGGCGATGACCCGTGGCGCGAATTTCTGTTGATGCTGCGCGACCAGACCAATGCCCGTTACGGAACGCTGATCCTGACGCCGCCGGATCTTTCGCTCACCACGATGATCACGCCGACTGCGACCAGCGAGTCCATACAGCGCTATCTGGACCGCTATCTGGAAATCGATCCGTTCGTGAACCTGCCCGAGGGCAAGGTCATGACGCTGTATGAATATGTGGGAGAGGCGGCGCTCAAGAACTCCGCCTATTACAAGGAATGGATTGAATCCATGGACGGGTCCCATGTGCTGGGCGTCGACCTGCGCATGAGCGGCGGGTTCGAAGCGCGCCTGCGCCTGACCCGTGCTCCGGGCGGCGATCCCTTCAATCGCGAGGAAACCAGCCGGGTAGAGGAAATCGTCCCGCATCTGCGGCAGGCGATCGAATTATTTCAGAGACTGGAAACATCCAGATCCGAACAGGCCGTGATGATCGGCGCGATCGAACAGTTCGCCGTCGGCACCGTCATCCTGGACCATGATCTGAAGGTGTTGAAGGTGAACGAGGTTGCGGCATCAATCCTGGCGGATGGCGACGGCATCGGGCTGGTGGGAGGCCGTGTCGCCCTTACCAACCCATCCCGCGACGCCGAATTCCGCAAGAGGCTGAAGGCGGCCGCGTCGGAATGCGGCAACGGGGGAGGCCGTTTCGTTTTCCTGGCGGAGCGTCCTTCCGGTCATCGCGACATCGGCATGGTCGTGCAACCGGTGCAGATCCCCGGTTTCATGCATACCGGCAGTTCGCCTGCCCTCGCGCTGTTCCTGGGCGACCCGGAGCGGCAGTGCGTCGTTACAGCAGATGCCGTGCGCAAGCTCTTCAATTTTACACCGACCGAGGCGTCGATTTCCGCATCGCTCGCAAATGGTGTGTCAGTCATCGATACCGCGCATCGGCTGGGCATCGCTGAAAACACGGTACGATCACATCTGCGGTCAATCTTCGCCAAAACGGGGGTCGCCCGACAATCGCAGCTTGTTCACCTGATCCACACCAGCATGCCGGAACTGACGCTGCCGCGTGGCTGATCTCTTCGATTTGACTTAATCGATATGGAGGTGTCGTCCCTCCCTTAGCTGCGCGATGCTCCTCGAGACGATCTGCTGAAGGCAGACGCGATGACGAGGAGAGGATGGGCTGCCACAAGGCGCCTCATGGCCAACGCGAATAGGGTCGGATTGCGATCCTCGCGAATGCGCGCCATGCGGATCAGCCGGGCAGCCCTAGCCACTCCCTCCGTTCGCGACGCAGCCAGTCATGCCTTCGTCGGGCGCTGGCGTAGAGAATGGGGAGGAACAGCATGTCTCGAATTTTCTGTTGCGCATTATTTAGCTGTGTCGCGCCGGGCGCCCTGATGACAGGTGTCGCCCGTGCGCAGGACAGTGCTCCAGCAGCGGGCAGGGCCGAGGCTGGCCTGACCGACATCATCGTGACGGCGCGCAAACGCTCTGAAAATATCCAGAATGTTCCAACCGCCGTCACTGCAATGGATGCGAAGCTGATCGCGGATCTCCAGATCGAAAGCTTTCAGGATGTCGGCAAGACGGCGCCGAACGTGGTTATCCAGAAGCAGGCCGGATCGCCGACCGCGCCGCAATTCAATATTCGCGGCGTATCTTCGGGATCGATCAACTTCCAGATCGATTCCGGCGTCGCTCTCTATATTGATGGTGTGTATCTAGGACGGCCGGGCAATTCCGCATTCGACCTCGCGGATATCGACCGGATCGAAGTGCTGCGCGGACCGCAGGGCACTTTGTTTGGCCGTAACTCCACCGGCGGCGCAATCAGCTTCGTGACGGCAGGGCCGACCGGCAAGTTCGGCGTCGTCGTTGACGGCACCATCGGAAATTACCAGCGGCGGCGGGGGCGGATTACCGTCAATACGCCGGAATGGAATGGCTTGTCCGCGCGGGTCACCTATGTGCATGATGAAAATACCGGCTATGTGAAGAATAGCGGTCCGCGCAGAACCTATCTGTTTCCGGAACCTTTCGGGCCGCAAACCAGCGCGGACAGTTTCGGCGCGAACAACAATGAATCCGTTTTCGCGGCGGTACGCTATTCTGGCATCGACAATCTGACGCTCGACTATCGGTTCGACTATGCCGATCTGGTGACGACGCTCGATGCGATGCAGTTGTTGAACGGCGGTGCGGCCTTTGGCGCGATCACCAATTTTCCCAACCAACCTGCTTTAGGCGGAACGGCGGTTGAGAGTTTGAGGCGGTTGGACCGCGTGCCGATCGACGGTTTGGCTGCCGCGAGCCAGAAGACCTGGGGACATAGTCTTACGGCGGTCTATGACCTGAACGATGCGCTCAGCGTCAAATATATCGGGGCTCTTCGCGGCTTCAAGGTGAACAGCACTTCCGATCTGGATGGCAACGCGCTTGTCGATCCTTATGGCGGGACGGGCGGTTATTTCCAGGCATTGGGCGCAGTGAGATACGCCAAGCAACGGCAATGGTCCCACGAACTCCAGCTGCTGGGCCATATGGACCGATTGGATTTCGTCGGCGGCCTGTTCTACTATCGCGAGAAAGCCTTCCTCAACAGCCCGGTGATCTTCGGCCTGGTGGCGCAACCCGGCCAGCCGATCCCGATCGTCAACCCGGACAGCTATCTGGCCGGTGGCGACCTGTTGCGAGTGCTTAACAAGTCTTACGCCGCCTATGCCCATGTGGATTTCCGGTTGACCGACGAGCTGGAGCTGAGCGCGGGCACACGTTATTCCAAGGATGATCGAACGGAGAACGACCTGCTGGCGGCTCCGCGTACCCCCACGGTGCCGCGCGGCAGCTTCCGGGCGAAGCAGGGGCGCTTCGACTATGACGCCTCCATTCGTTACCGCTTCGCGCCCGACAGCAGCGTCTATGCCAAGTTCACCACCGGGTTCGTTTCAGGCGGTATCTTCCATGGCGCGGAATTCGAGCCCGAGACGATCAAATCCTATGAAGTCGGCCTTAAATCGGAATTCCTGAACAGGCGCGTCCGTATCAACCTGGCGCTGTTCCAGGCGGATCGCAAGGCGCTTCAGGTTACCGGCTTCGATCCCAACCAGGGCGGCAACATCCTGCTCAACACAGGTACGGAGCGGGCGCGCGGTGTCGAGGTCGAAACCACCGTGGTGCCGGTGGATGGCCTGACACTCAATGCCAATTACGGCTTCACCGATGTGAAGCCCAAGGCGGAATCGTCCAATCCCGCCGCAACGCCGGTGCGGTCCTACCAGCCCCGGCATACCGCCTATCTCGCGGCGCAATATGAAGCGGCGGCCTTTCCGGACGGCACGACGCTGAGCTTTCGCGTGGATGGCCAATATGAGGGCAAGCATTACCGGCTCCAGTGCCCGATCGGCGCGCTGCAGTCGCCGACCGAAGGCTGCCTGGGGAGCGGAGACGCTGCGCTTGATCGTGCGCTGGTTATTCCTTCGAGCTGGCAGATCGGTGCCCGCATGACCTTTGCCGATATCCCGCTTGGCAGTGTGAAGGGGCGGATTTCGCTGTGGGGCAAGAACCTCAACAATTCGGACAAGCCGGAATTCCTCTTTCCCGTATTCGATACCTGGACTGTCGGAACCTTCCAGGCGCCGCGCACCTATGGCGTCGATTTCGGCGTGGAGTTTTGATGGGACCGCGTTTCAACCTTGTCGCAAATCTTGAGGATTGGTCATGACGATACGGCTCGAGGACATAGAGCTCATCAAGCAGCTGAAGCATAAATATTGCCGGTATCTGGATACGGCCGATGCAGACGGCCTTGCCTCCGTCCTTACGGAAGACATCGTCGTCGATTATGTTGGCGCCAGTTATCACTTCCATGCCGAGGGCCGCGATGAGGTGGTGTCTCTGCTCCACGCGGCCTTCCATGAGGACTTCGTCGGTTGTCATACCGTGCATCAGCCCGAGATCAACGTGACGAGCGATGATCGGGCGGAAGGCCGCTGGACGCTTACCGACTATGCCATGGACTTCCGTACGGGCATGGAAACGAGCGGCGCCTGCCTCTATCGTGATGAATATCGCAAGGTCGATGGCCAATGGCAGATCGCTCGGTCCTCCTACCGCCGCCTGTATGAGCGGATGGAAAAGCCTGCGGTGGCGCCCAATTTCACGTCGCGCTATCTTGCGGAGAAGGCCGCCAATCCGGAAATCTGATGGCGTGGGTGCTGATCGAGGGGTAAGCGGAGCGGCTCATGCATGTCCCATCATGGCGGATTCGGACATGAATTGGGCTAATGCTTCGACACAGTCTTCGCGGGCGCGCGCCGCGTCGGTTAGCAGCCGTTCAATCCTCCGCTCACCCGATCTCGCGGGGGGTACATATGCCAGCGACCAGGTGACGAACCGGCGGCAGGGATATGCGCCCTCTGCGATGGTGCGGATATCTTCGTGCCGGAGGTCATCGAGGATGATCCGCTGCAATGTGTCCACCGAAGTCGCGGGGCCTTCAAGATATTGCGCGAAATGGCGGCCGGTGAACAGCAGTGCGCCCGTGACCTGGAGCTTGCGATTGCGAGGTATCGAGTCCCTGACGATATCCGCCACCAGCTCATCGGACTCGTCCTCGGCAAGCCTGCTCGTGCTGATGTAGAACCATCGGAAAATCATTTAGCGAACTCCGGGATTGTCGATCGTCATTACAGGAGAAGCGGCTGCCCCGTCTCCAACTCACTAGGGTTAAGCAGAAAGTCCCAACCGTGGGCCCAGCCTTTCGCTCAGCTTCGCTTCATCTTTCGTGGGGCACGTTCGGCTGCACCGCAAAGCTCAGGAGAGAAGATGTCCGTCGCTAAATTGTCTTTGGCATTGAGCCCGCTGATGCTCCTCCATGCCTGTGATCGAGAGCCGCGCGACCCGCGTGGCGTTGGTCATGATGAAACGCTGCTGTCCGTCAGCGCAACGGGACAGGGCGACACGCGTCCTGATCAGGCACAGTTCCAGGCCGGTATCAATAGCTGGGCGAAATCAGCCGCCGAAGCCACTGCCGCGAACCAACAGCTGATCGGAAAGATCGTGGACGCACTTTCCGGTGCAGGGATAGCGGAGAAGGACATCCAGACACGCAGCCTGAGTGTGCAACGGCTCGATTGGGGCGATCGCAAAGGCCAATATCAGGCCAGCAACATCATCAACGTAACCGTGCGGGACGTTGATCGGGCATCCGCCGCAGTGACAGCGGCTACCACGGCGGGTGCCAATGTCCTGAGTGGTCCCGATCTGCGCATGGCTGATCCGGAGAAGGCGGCGAACTCCGCATACACGGCAGCGTACAAGGCCGCGCATGCGCGCGCTGAGGCCTATGCCGATGCGGCAGGAATGACTATCGCGCGCGTGCTGTCGATACGCGATGCAGGCGGCACCCAAGGGAACCGCTATCTGCCGGGTGCGGTGCCGGTAGCGCCCCCACCCATCGCGGTTGAACAATCCGCCGCCAACGCTTCGAATGTCCCGTTGATGCCGGGGCAGACAACGAGCACAGTCGCCGTGCAGGTGGATTTCGCACTCAAGCCGAAATAAGCGCTCTACCTAACCGCGATCGAAGCAGCCGTTTGCACGAACGGCGATCATGTTATTTGTACTTTGCGTAGCCGTGACTTTAGGAGGGGTGGCATGCTGGTCCTTCGCAACAGCAGGCCGGTCCACTAACGCCAAGCGTAACGAGAAAATTGGGAGAGAGTAGATGAGCGGTCGATTGAGCGGCAAACGGGCCATGATCCTTGGCGTCGCTCCACAGAATGTCGGCGCCGCCATCGCGCGTACCTATATCGATCATGGTGCACAGGTCGTCATTGCCGGTCGCAGGACGGAACCGCTGCAACAGATTGCGGACGAGATCGGGGCGGAATGGGTCGCCTGCGACATCACCGACGAAGCCAGCCTCAACAAGGCGGTGGAGGATGCCGCCGACAAGATGGGCGGGCTCGACATCGGCGTCAACAGCACTGGCTGGGGCTTGCTCAAGCCGTTTCTGGAAACAAGCCGTGCCGAGCTGGAGCGCATGGCCGCTGTCCAGTTCACCGGGCCGTTCCAGTTTTTCCAGGCGCTGGTGCGGAACATGCAGCATGGCGGGTCCATCATCCAAATCTCATCGGTGACGGCGACGATCATGTTTGAGGATCATGCCGCCTATATGGGCACCAAGGCCGGTATCGATCACGTGATCCGCACGATTGCCAATGAATTTGGCGACAGGGGCATTCGCGCCAACAGCATCGCGGCTGGCGGCGTCGCGGATGCACCCATGTCGGGCGGGGGAATGGCCATCCCGGCGATGCGCGAACTTTATATGCGAGAGATCCCGCTCCGGCGGCCGGGCATGTCTGCGGATGTCGCCAACGCCGCGCTATGGCTGGCGAGCGAAGAGTCGAGCTTTGTTACAGGCCAGGTGATCCATGTAAGTGGCGGCCAGACGCTGCGGCGTAATCCGTCCATTGCGGAAGTCTATGCCATTTTCGGGGCAGAGCAATGAACCGATAATGGAGATTGGCTGACCTTCCGCAAAATGAAGGTCAAGCCAGATTGAAGCGTCACTACAGCACTTTGCGACCCGGAGGCGGGCCGACTCGAACTTCCGGATTTCGGTGCACGAAATCGGCACCAAAATCCGGATAGCTTGGTCGCTGTCTCTAGGCTTCCGAATTCCTCGAAACTTCCAGTCCTTCGAGATCGCCCTTTTCGCGCCATTTCTTCAGTTCTTCGAAATAGGCCAGGGTGCCACCGGCATAGGGAGCGTTGCGGGCCATCTTGTGGTCGCCAAGCGATCCTTCGTTGTTGTAGAAGCCGGGGGTGCATTCGGTGGAGAATTTGCCGGTCCCTGTCAGGTGCGACATGAGCACGCAAAGCCAGTCTTCCTGCGCCTGCTCGGTCGGTTCGAAGGCGCGGGCATCCAGGTCGACCATGCGCTTGATGGTGTAGGCGGTCTGTGTCGCGACATTATCGAGAATGGGAACGACGTTGACGCCGGTGCCGCCCTGGACCAGGCTGGACATCAGCAGGTTGGGGAAGCCCTTCGTATACATGCCATGCAGGGTGGCGGCGCCGTCCTTCCACGCGTCGGTCAGCGACTGACCGCTTTTGCCGTACAGTTCGAAGCCCAGGCGGCGGGTATAGCCCGTCGAGACTTCGAAGCCCGATGCATAGACGAGGCAATCGACGGGATATTCGGTGCCGCCGACCACCACGCCGGTGGGGGTGATGCGCTCGACACCCTTGCCGTCGGTATCGACCAGGGTGACGTTGGGACGGTTGAAGCTTTGCAGATATTCGTCATGGAAGCAGGGGCGCTTGCACATGGTGTTGTACCAGGGCTTCAATGCCTCTGCCGTGGCGGGATCCTGCACGATCTGATCGATGCGGGCGCGAATGCCCTCCATGCGGGCGAAGTCGGCCAGTTCATACTGATCGTCATCAGCTGCGCCGCCTTCGAAATTGACGCCGCCTGAAATCTGCGTCCAGCCATCGTTGATGAGGTCTTGCTCGACCGGCTGACCGGCGACCAGCGCCTCGAAATTCTCGATCCGCTCTTGCTGCCATCCAGGCTGGAGCGAAGCGGCCCATGCAGGATCGGTTGGCTGGTTGTTCCGCTCACCCACGCCGGATGGCGTGCGCTGGAAGACGTAGAGATGCTCTGCGTCGCGGGCAAGATTGGGCACCGCCTGCACCGCGGTCGCGCCGGTGCCGATGATGCCGACGCGCTTGTCCTTCAGGCGATCCATCGGCGTGGTCGGGCTGCCACCGGTATAGGCATAGTCCCAGCGGCTGGTATGGAAACTGTGTCCCTTGAAGGTTTCGATCCCCGGGATGCCGGGCAGTTTGGCCTTGTGCATGATCCCGCCGGCGATGACGAGGAAGCGTGCCGCCAGCACGTCGTCATGGTTGGTGCGCACCAGCCAGCGGGCGCGTCGCTCATCCCAGCGGACTTCCGTTACCTGCGTCTGGAACAATGCGCGGTCGTAAAGGTCGAAATGGCGGCCGAGCTGCTGGCAATAGCCGAAGATTTCCGCCGCCTTGGCGTATTTTTCCGTCGGGATGTAGCCGGTTTCCTCAAGCAGCGGCAGGTAGATATAGCTTTCAATGTCGCAAGCCGCGCCCGGATAGCGGTTCCAATACCAGGTGCCGCCGAAATCACCTGCCCGATCGATGATGCGGAAATCCTCGACGCCTTGCTGCCGCAGGCGTGCACCGGTTAGGAGCCCGCCGAAGCCGCCGCCGACGATTGCGACCTCTGTTTCTTCGACGATCGCCGGGCGCGTGAAGCCTGGTTCGACATAAGGGTCGGCGTCGAAGTCGCGGAAAACAGCGTTGGGATCAAGATACTGGTTCGGACCATCGGCCCGCAGACGCTTGTCGCGTTCGATGCGGTATTTTTCTCTAAGCGCTTCAGGAGATATCCGGACTGCTGTTTTAACATCGCTCATGAGCTAGCTCCAAAATCTTCAAATTCATCTTCGAATATCATCCCGCGATGCGCCACTTCAGTATAGACCATGCGAGAGGCAATCAGTCCCGACCGTCCTGTTGAGAGGACGGCGGGACTCGTCGCCCGTTCCTTCATTTGCCGTGGTCAGGCGACAAATTGCATGACTTCGACTTTATGACCCTCGGGGTCGGCCACGATCGCATAGCGGAACTTATGCTCCTCGAGCGTCTCAGCCGCTCTGGCGATGCTGCCGCCCGCGGCCAGCGCTGCAGCCACGACGGCGTCCACATCGTCGACCATGAAGGCAATCGCTGCCTCTCCCGGCGTTGGCGTAGGCCTGTTCACATAATGCATCAAGGCGAGTTGCTGGTTGCTTTCTCCCCCTTCTGCTTTCAGGAAAATCTCTATGTGGGGCTCTTCGGTTTCGAGGCCGTCGAAGCGTCCCACTTCCTTCATTCCGAAAGCGTCGCTGTAGAAACGCACCAATGTCTCTGCATCGCCAACCATCAGTTTGAAATAATATAGGGAAATCTTGCTCATCGGTTTTTTCCTATCGTGATCAAATCACTGAAACATGGTCTATGTTTGTCAAAGGCCGAACTGCATGACCTCGATGGCGTGACCTTCAGGATCGGTAATCGTTGCCCAGCGGAAATTATATGCCTCCAGCGTTTCGGCCGGTAGGATTATGCCGCCGCCTCTGGCTTGCGAAGCCGCCACGACTTCGTCCACATTTCCAACCGTGAAGGCGACCCTGACTTCGCCAGGCTGCGGCGTGGGCTTGTTGAAATATTGCATCAGGCACAATTGTTCGGTCTCTCCTGCCGACAGATATATCTCCAGGTGAGGGCGTACATGTTCGGGTTCGTGAATACGCCGGATTTCCTTCATTCCGAAGACCTCACGATAGAATGGCGCCAAAGCCTCCGCATCGTCGACCATCAACTTGACGTAATAAAGGGAAGTATTGCTCATCGATTTACCTCTTTGCGATCAAATTACCGACTTTTGATATTCAATTTCCTGATGCCTCCGTGCTCGCCCTAAAAGGAGTAGCGTGCACGAACGCCGTACATGCGTGGCTCGCCATATAAGGTGGCAGAGTAGAGAACCGAATTGAACACATTGCTGTTGGACACCCGGTACAGTTTGTTGGTGATGTTGGTGCCGTAAAGGCCGAGATCCAAATTGCTCCCGCCGATCCTCTTCCAATCGATCGACAGGTTGAGGGTGCCAAACGCCTCCAGCTTTTCGCCAGGCTCGTTCGGCGGGACTATGGTGCCCGACGTGTGCTGCGAAGATGTGTGGGAGTAGATCGCAAAGAACGAGATCGTGCCGAGATCGCCGCCAAGCGATTGTTCAGCCGAGGCATGAATGCTGTAGATGTAGGGCGAGACATATTGGAACGGCAGACAGGTCAAGTTTGCAGTGCCCGGCGCGGTGACGAAGTTGCCCGAGCAGTCCTGTACCAGTACGCTCGGTTGATATTCGTACCGCTTATATTTGGCGTCGGTGTAGCTGAATGTGCCGCCGATCTCCACGCCGGGGAACGGCCGTAGCGAAGCTTCCGCCTCTACACCCTGAATGCGGGCATCAGCCTTCAGAACCTGAGCGCCAGCAGCCTGCGTGCCAAGATTGAAATCACCGGCCGCCCGCTGGATATCCTTGTACGTCAGGTAATAATAGGTGGCGTTCAAACGGAGCGGCATGCCGGCAATACGGACGTCCGACTTGAAGCCGCCTTCATAAGAAGTGACATATTCGGGCGGGAATGTACGGGTGTTCGCGAAAACGGCGTTGGCGTTGATGCCACCGGCCTTGTAGCCGCGACTGACCTTTCCATACAGCAGCAGGGCAGGAGATACCCTATAGTCGAGGCCGATATTCCACGTTGGCGCATTGGTCTTCAGATTAGCCGAAAACTGACAGTCGGAAGGCGTGGTGGCTGGGATCGTGGGATCGGTATAGCAGGCGACAAAGCCCGGGCCCGCCTGATACAAATTGGCCGTGCCGCTCACCTTGTCCCAGGTATGGCGATACCCGCCCGTGAGCTTCAAATTTGCGAGAGCCGGGGTAAGCAGGCCAAGGTCCAGAGTCGCTTGCGCATAGAGCGCCTTCGACCTGTTGGTGATCGAATATCTGATGTCGTATCCCGGGCAGAAACCGGTGAAGGCGGCAGGGCAAAAGCCGACAGATCCGGCGCCCTGATTTGCTACCGGACGCTGGTCGTAGAGAAATGCGCCGGTGGTGAATGTCAGAAGATTGTCGAGCAGATTGCCCTGCAGTTGCAGTTCCTCGGTGAAAACTTTCAAGTCGTCCCTTGGAAGATCGGCCAATGTCGCATTCAGGTAGGTAAGCGGCGTTCCATCGCCCGGCAAAACTGCCTGTCCCGGCGCAGGATAGCGCCGTGGGTCATTATCTTCCTGCTGGAAGACGCTGCCGTCGCTATCGATGCTATAGGATGAGGTGAAGCGCTGGTAGCTTACGATATTGCGGAGGGTCAGTTCGTCGTTCAAGGCGAGCGAGGAGGTGTTGGTAATGCCCCACGTCTTCGTTTTTTGATAGGAGTCGGTGCCATGAGCCGTCTGCCGGGGACCGCGGGCTTCTGAATCGGCGACAGCCGCCCGGTACACATCACATGACGCGATCACGCCGGGGATGGTCGGGCCTTCCTGACAAAAGCCGAGCGTGGGGTCTGACAACGCAGCGATGTTAAACCCAGTGTTGACCGTCCCGGTGCCATTGTTCCTGGAATTGGCTCCATACGCCATGGTGTAGTTTTCAAACCCCTCGAAGGGCTTGAGCGTCAGGCCGATGCGTCCAGAATACCAGTGGGTGTTGTCGCGATCCTTGTCCCAGACCACATCATAGGTGTAGCCGTCACGGTCATGATAGGCACCTGCAACGCGCAGGAGAACCTTGTCATCGACGATCGGCACGTTGATCGCGCCTTCCAACTGCTTATTGTCGTAGTTGCCGAACTTGGCCTGCGCATAGCCTTCAAATCTGTTCGTCGGTTTGTGCGGGACGAGGAGAACGGCGCCGCCAGTGGTGTTGCGGCCGAAGAGCGTGCCCTGCGGACCATTCAGAACCTGCACATTCTCCAGATCAACGAAGTTCCCGGCGCCGCCCTGCTGCGGGGTCGAAATGGACGCGGGCAGCGGGACTTCGTTGAGGTACACCACTACACCAGGAGACGCCTGGAAGGTCGCACCCTGGCCGCGGATCGTGAAGCTCTGCGCTTCACGCGAAGGATTTCCGTTATTGCCCACGACCAGGGAGGGAACTGTCGCTTGCAGGTTTTGCGCCTCCGTAACGCCTTGCTGCTGTAGACGCTCGGGAGAAAAGGCCGTGATCGCAATAGGCACGTCTTGCGCGCGCTCATCACGGCGTTGGGCGGTCACGACGATATCGTTCGAAGGAAAGCTGCTAGAGTCGGGCTCCACAACGGCTTGATCTTGACCCTGGGCCTGCACATTCTGGGGAATGGCGACAGGAAACAGAGTAACTGAACATAATAAGGCGATGCGGATCCTAGTATACTTTACCATTTAACAGCCTCCCTTTATTCGTTTAATGTCGTGCCAAAATCTATTGGCTGTCGTTATTCATCAGTAATTGGCGACGAGCTTCTTCATTCTGCCGCCAGATCGTATATTGCGGGCATGATCGTAGGCGAGCCTGGCTCGAACACGCTGGTGAGCAACTGGATGAACTCAGGGTCGTGGAGCGGATCACTCGGCGTTTTGAAAGCTATGCCCCGCGCGCGCAGTTCCGACAGGAAGATATCGAAAACCTGCTCATGAGACAGGTCGTCACTATGATCCAGCGCGACCGTCATTTCATCCAGGTCCATGTACATGTCGGCGCCCCAATGGAATAACAGGCGGATTTCGTCGGCGGGCAACTGCTGAATGACGTTGCCATCCGTCTTGATTTGCCAGCCGTCCGAATTGGGGTCGGCTGCGATCACCGAATTGATTGCCAAGCCTTCGGGCTTGCGCATTTCAGCCGGGCCGCATGCATTGGCGCCGTGATACATGACCTCATTTTCCACGACGGCAGCACGGCCCCACATCGGCGCATAAAGCTGTTTGGGCTGCCCCTCGGGGCCGTCAGGCCAATAGGTGAATCCGCCGCCGATCTGCCCCTTATAGTACCAGGTCAGAACCTGCGCTTTCTTGACCTGCCAAGGGCGAAACAGCCCGCATTTGGTCATAAGCCCGATAAGCCAGCCGGGTGTGTTCTGAATGGTCACGCCCCGATAGTCGGCGCCATCGACATGAGGCGCCCCGCCCGCACCGGCGGGCCCCTGAATATTGCAGAGCATGAGGTTTGGCGCTGCATATTTGGCGCCCCAATAACCCCGGGCGAGATCAAGAAACTTGCTGTTGTAGAAGCAATCCTCGACCTCTGGGTAAAGGCTTGCATAGCCGCGGCCGAGCGTTGACCGAAAGACCGGGCTGAGAAACATGTCCCACGTCGGTACGAATCCTTCAGGAAGTGAGCCGGATGTTGCGCCGATTACCTCTTCAGGCGAACTGAATTCCTGGGACAGGATCGTCGTCCAGGGGCCCTTATTGCGCAAGACAGAGAAAAGCCGCTGCCGCTGATCTTCGCTGAACGCGTTCTCTATAAGCTGAGGCTCAGCGATCGGTCGCAGGAAAGAATGCGTGTTCATGATTTCTCCTTTTGCTGCCGGAACAGCCAATTGTTTTTTGTGTTCTCGCTGTGAGAGAAAGATATCCCTCAGCTTTCCCTAAGTGCTTTCAATGGATCGGCCTGTGCTCCGGCATGGCCGTATCCATATTTGGGACCGACCTGATATCCCATGAGTTTGAGCAGATCGTCAGGCAAGGTCCGCGCGATTTCCGGGGGGCAGGCGATATATTGATTTTCACCTTGTCGTAGCCATCCCAGGGAATAGTTTATCGCCTGCGCGATACGCACATCATTTGACCGGTTGTTGCCGCCGGCATGCCAAAGCTTGCCTGAGAAGATCAGCACTGATCCCCGCTTCATTTCTGTCGGCAGCGTGTCTTCCATTTTGTAATGGGCAGGCGGACGAGCATGGCTTCCGGGGACGATGCGTGTGGCACCATTCTCTTCAGTGTAGTCGGTGACAGCCCATAGAGTATTGCAACAAGCGATACAGTCGTCCGGGAATATGAAGTCATCGTAGAGAAGTTCATCTGTATGGATGACTTGCGCCGGAGCACCCGGGTTGAGCGAGATCATCTCGGTCGTGCAAATCTGGAACGTCGATGCGCAGCTGAGAATGTTCTTGACCACGCCTAAGACCAGTGGGTTCATCGCCAGATCGCGTCCGGCCGGCGATCGGGCGATCAGCTTGCCCACCCGTTGCGCATAGTCCCCGCCCCACTCTGCGTCGGTCGGCTGAGCCTGCGGATTGAATGGCTGCATGTCCGATCGGACCTGATCCATCACCGACTCAGGAACCAGGCAATCCATGATGACATGACCATGTTCCCGCATTACTGCAGTGGCTTCTTCGATCGTTGCCGTATTTGGCAGATGCTGCACGCTCATTGTGAAGCTCCTTCATTGAGCTCGTATGGTTGTCATCCCGGCTTCTTAGGAGATGTCGCCCGAAACAGATTCAAACCGAAACTGCGTCACCTCGTTTTTCTAAGTATGTCGAAGAGGGTTTGCGTGATGCGATCGATCTGGTCTCGATCGATGATGAGTGGCGGCGACAGTGCGATGGTGTCACCATTGGCGCGGACCAGAAGCCCCTTTTCAAAGCAGTCCACAAATACATCAAAGCCGCGTGATCCCGGGTCATCGGGTCGGGGCGAAAGTTCGATTGCGGCGACCAGGCCCATGGCCCGGATATCGGCAATGTGCGGGGCGTTCTGCAATGAGAGCAGATTGCGCTGCCAATGCTCTTCGAGTTCCGCAGCGCGCGTGAAGAGGCCTTCGCGCTGATAGACGTCGAGGCTGGCAAGACCAGCTGCGCAGGCGGCCGGGTGGCCGGAATAGGTGTAGCCGTGGAATAGCTCGATCGCGGCCTCGGGCCCCTGCATGAGGGCGTCGTGGACGTGGCGGGATGTGAACACCGCACCCATCGGCATGGCGCCGTTGGTCAGCCCCTTTGCGGTCGTCATGATGTCCGGCGCGACATCGAAATGCTGGGCTGCAAAAGGGCTGCCCAGGCGGCCGAAGCCGGTGATGACCTCATCGAAGATCAGGAGGATGCCGTGCCGTGTCGCGATCTCGCGTAGCCGCTTCAGATACCCCTGCGGAGGCAGCAACACCCCTGTCGAGCCAGCAACCGGTTCGACGATAACCGCAGCGATCGTTTCCGCGCCATGGAGTTGGACGAGCCGCTCCAGATCGTCGGCCAGTTCGGCGCCATGTTCGGGAGGGCCCTTGCAGAAAAGGTTGCGGCTCGGATCATGTGTGTGCCGCATGTGATCAACGCCATGCAGGGTGGAGAAGGCGCGTCGATTATTGACCAGCCCCCCTACCGAAATGCCGCCAAAACCGACCCCATGATAGCCACGCTCACGCCCAACCAGCCGAGTGCGTGTGCCTTGACCAATCGCGCGCTGATAGGCGAGAGCGATCTTGAGCGCCGTGTCCACGGATTCTGAGCCGGATCCGGTGAAGAATATCCGGTCGAGACCCGGGGGCGCTATTTCGGCCAGGCGTTCTGCAAAGCGGAAGGCAAGGGGATGGCCTAGTTGAAAGCTTGGTGCGTAGTCCAAGCCCTCCAACTGGGCGGCGACCGCTGAAGCAATCTCCTTCCGACCATGGCCGGCGTTGACGCACCACAGGCCCGCTGACCCATCGAGTATGTCGCGTCCGTCATCGCTGCGGTAATACATGCCGGATGCTTCGACCAGCATTCGCGGCGCCGCCTTGAACTTCCGATTAGGCGTGAAGGGCATCCAATAGGCATCGAGTGCTACGCTGTTGGTCAAAGTCTTCATTTGATCATCCGTCAATTTGTTGACATGTTGATCGTTTATCCAGGCATGCCGCAAGGCGTTTTCAGCTTTTAAGAAGATCCTTGATTTTCAATAGGATGCCTTGATGAATGTTCGATATATCGAACATATTCAACAGGGAGAGTCGTTTCAGTGTCGGAAGTGGAGATCGGATCGCGCCTGCGCCGTGCGCGTGAAAAGGCCGGAATATCTCAGCGCACGCTGGCCAAACGTGCTGGGATCACCAATTCTACCATCTCGCTGATGGAATCGAACGGCACCAATCCGTCGATCGGCGCCTTGAAGCGCGTGCTCGATGCCATGTCCGTCAGTTTGTCCGATTTTTTCGCGATGGACGAACCGGACCGTCCTCAGTCTTTCTATAAGGCTTCCGAACTCACGGAAATTGGCAAGGGGTCCGTGTCCTTGCGCCAGGTGGGATCCAACCTGGCTGGGCGGCAACTGCAGATCCTGTCGGAGACGTGGCAGCCGGGCGCGGACACGGGGAAGATCAGCCTTACTCATGAAGGCGAGGAGGGCGGGGTGGTGATATCAGGCTTCATTGAAATCACCGTCGATGACGAACGATGCATCCTTGGACCTGGCGACGCTTACAACTTCGACAGCAGGCGGCCACATCGCTTCCGCTGCGTCGGGGATGAACCGGCCCGCTGCATTAGTGCGTGCACTCCTCCCACCGTCTAGGATATTTCGATTATATGCCAGCTTCGCATAGCTCAGTTTGATTTCTGTACTTTTCAGTATGGCCTATCCATCGATACCGGCAGGCAAGCTTAGATATGATTGGGATGGAAATGGGCGCGCCCGAACAAGAAGAGACGTTTTCAGACATCCGCGAAGGCATCCGCCGGCTTTGTGCGCGGTTTCCCGGGGCCTATTGGCAGGAGTTGGATGCTGAGCGGCGCTATCCCACCGAGTTCGTGACGGCGCTGGCCAGCGAGGGTTGGCTTTCAGTGCTGATCCCGGAGGAGTTTGGCGGCTCGGGTCTTGGGCTGGCTGCTGCAACGGCGGTGCTGGAGGAAGTGCACCGTTCGGGATGCAATGGCGGTGCGGCCCATGCGCAGATGTACACCATGGGCACTGTCCTGCGGCATGGGTCGGAGGAGCAGAAGGCACGCTATTTGCCGAAGATCGCCTCGGGTGAGCTTCGCCTCCAGGCGTTCGGGGTCACCGAACCGACGAGCGGCACTGACACGACCCGTATAAGGACCTTCGCCAAGCGGGATGGCGACGACTATGTCGTCAATGGCCAGAAGATATGGATCAGCCGCGCTGAACATTCCGACCTGATGGTCCTGCTGGTGCGCACCACGCCGCGTGAGGAATGCGCCAAGCCTACCGATGGCATCAGTGTCTTGCTGGTCGATATGCGTGAAGCGGTGGGCAACGGCCTTACCATTCGGCCGATCCGCACCATGCTGAACCATGCGACGACGGAACTGTTCTTCGACGATTTGCGCGTGCCAGCGGCGAACCTGATCGGCGAGGAAGGAAAGGGCTTTCGGTACATCCTGTCCGGCATGAACGCCGAACGCATTCTGATCGCGTCGGAATGTATTGGCGACGCGCGCTTCTTCATCGATCGCGCGAGCGCCTATGCGAAGGACAGGTCCGTCTTCGGCCGTCCGATCGGGCAGAACCAGGGTGTCCAATTCCCCATCGCGCGCGCCTATGTACAGACCACGGCCGCCGCTGCCATGGTGGATCGGGCCGCGGCGCTGTTCGATGCGGGGGTGCAGCCGGGCACCGAAGCGAACATGGCCAAGATGCTGGCGTCCGAGGCGTCATGGTATGCTGCCGACATGTGCGTCCAGACCCATGGCGGCTTCGGCTTTGCGGAAGAATATGACATCGAACGCAAGTTCCGCGAAACGCGCCTCTACCAGGTCGCGCCGATTTCGACCAACCTGATCCTCAGCCATGTGGCGACGCATGTGCTGGGCCTGCCGAAGAGCTTCTGATGGGAAAAGTGCTGGAAGGCTTGCTGGTCGTCTCGCTGGAACAGGCGGTGGCTGCGCCGCTGTGTACCAGCCGCCTTGCAGAAGTGGGGGCGCGGGTCATCAAGCTTGAGCGGGCCGAGGGAGACTTCGCGCGTGGTTATGACTCCGTCGTCCATGGCGAGAGCGCCTATTTCGTCTGGCTGAACCGCGGCAAGCAGTCGCTGCGCATCGACCTGAAAGACCCCGCCGACGCGGCGCTGGTGGAACGGATGCTGTCCAAGGCAGACGTGTTCGTCCAGAATCTCGCGCCCGGCGCGGCGGCACGGTCGGGTTTCGGATCGGCTGATCTGCGCGCCCGCTATCCCCGCCTCATCACCTGCGACATCACCGGCTATGGTGAGAGCGGCGATGCGGCTGGAATGAAGGCCTATGACTTCCTGATCCAGTGCGAAGCCGGGCTGGCGAGCATCACCGGCACGGCGGATGATCCTGCGCGGGTCGGGGTTTCGGTGGCCGACATCGCCTGCGGGATGAATGCGCATGCTGCGATCCTTCAGGCGTTGATTGAGCGGGGACAGACTGGCAAGGGGCGCGGCATCGCGGTGTCGCTGTTCGATGGGTTGGCCGATTGGATGACGGTGCCGCTGCTGCATTATGATTATGGTGGCAAGGCGCCTTCGCGCGCTGGGCTGAAGCATCCTTCGATCGCGCCCTATGGCGCCTTTGCGACGGCGGACGGATCGCAGATCGTGGTGTCGATCCAGAATGAGCGGGAATGGGCGAAGTTCTGCGCCACGGTGCTGGGTGATGCAGGCTTGGCGACTGACCCGCGCTATGCGTCCAACACGCTGCGTTGCGCCAATCGTCCTGAACTGGATGCGATGGTCGGCCGTGTTTTTGCAGCCGAAATGCCTGACGCACTGATCGCCCGGCTGGAAGCGGCTGGCACGGCTTGGGCACGATTGAACGGCGTTGATGGTTTGTCGCGGCACAGCCAGCTTCGCCGCGTCACGGCGGAAACTCCGACTGGACCCGTCGACTTGCCAGCCTCGCCCGTGAGATGGGATGGGGAGGAGGCGGTTGCGCTGCCGGTTCCGGCTTTGGGGGGCGATGATGAAGCGATCCGGGCGGAGTTTCTGTGAGCCGAGCGATCGAACATCGCACCGATATAGCCGCCGCCCGGCAAGCGCATTTGCTTGCCGCGCTGCTTGATCATGACAGGCCGCCGTGGCGGGCGGGAGAGTTGCCGCCGCTTGCGCACTGGTTGTTGTTTCCGCCGGACGCGCGGCAGTCAGGCATTGGACCCGACGGTCACCCGATGCGGGAGGATGATGGCCTGCCGCGCCGCATGTGGGCAGGCAGCCGCGTGCGTTTTCTCGCTCCGATCATGCTTGGCAGCGAAGTGGAGCGGGAGACAAGCGCGATCGCGATCAACGACAAGGAGGGGCGATCCGGGCGGATGCGCTTCGTCACCCTGCGTCATCTGTTGAAGGTGGACGGCCAGGTCTGCGTCGAGGAAGAGCAGGACATCGTCTATCGCGAAGTTGGGCGGAACGGGGCTCCTCCGCCGCCCGACGCGCTGACGCCCGCGCCGCAAATTGCGCGTGCGGTAACGATTGATCCGGTGCAGCTTTTCCGCTTCTCCGCCCTCACTTTCAACGCGCACCGCATCCATTATGATTTGCCCTACACGCAGGATGTCGAAGGCTATCCCGGGCTGGTCGTCCATGGCCCCTTCATCGCGACATTGCTGATGGATCATTTCCTGCGCCATGCTCCAGCCGCGCAGGTCTCAAGCTTCTCCTTCCGCGCGCAGCGGCCGATTTTTGCGGGTGAGCCGTTCACGCTTGGCTTAGCAACGGAGGGAATGGGCGGCGACTTGATGGCGATTGATCACGCGGGCGGCCTGGCGATGCGGGCGCGTGTGGAAACTCGCTAGTCCAGTCCTGTTCATTGGTAGATTCGCCAGATCGCTAAGTCGCCTTAGGCTGTAGAGCTGAGAGGCTATGACGCCAGGCACGTCAGCTTTTCGACCTCCGGCAGTGACGCCAGGTCAAGTGCAGCCTTGGCAAGCGTGTCCGCCTTGGTCGCTCCCAGCACTGGAGCGGCAAGCGCCATAAACTTAGCCAACAGCTTATCTGTTCCGAGGAAGTTGGAGGGTTCGCCCAGCGGCACGACCACTTTGCGGCTGAAAGTCTGACCGCGCGCCGCGATGGTGATTTTCCCCGACATGTTGGTTGGGAACTCCGCCTCGATCTCCGGCTCGTGGATGCAGTCGACCTTGGGCAGCATCGTGCGGATGACAGGGTCGTTCAACCGCTGATAGCTGTCCCATTCCATCGCGCCTGTGACCAGCGCGCAGGAGAGGACGAACGGCGCGCTGAACTGCGCGTCCACGATGTTGCGTGGATTGCGTTTATGCTCGATCGGCGCGCCGACCAGCAGCAGGCCAGCGTTGGACAGGCCGTAGGTGATGCTGTCCACCTGCTCCGGCAGCAATCCATGCTCCGCCCGCAGCGCCAGCACCGCGTCTATACCGGCATGGCCGTATCGGCAGGATGGATAGGGTTTGATGCCGGTATGCATCAGTTCGTAAACGGAGCCGAGATCCTGCACGACCCGCTCTGGCCTCGGCGCGGGCGCGTAGCCTTGAAGGAAGCCATGGCGTCCCTCGATGGCTTCAGCCGGACCCTTGTAGCCATTGCGCGCCAATGTCGCAGCGGTAAGGCCAGCCATCGCCGCCCATCCGACTTGAAACGGCTTTGTCTGCGCGCCATCGGCCAGGAACTGGAGGCTTCCCGCGCTCTGGCTCAACGCAATGCCCAGCGCGGAGCTGATCCCTGCGGCATCAAGGCCGAATATCCGCGCCGCCGCAGCAGCAGCGCCGAACACGCCGCAGGTCGCGCTGGGATGAAAGCCGCGGGCATAATGATCGCCCGCTGGGAGTGCCACAGCGATCCGGCAGCAAGTCTCATAGCCAGCGACGATGGCGGCGAGAATGTCCGCGCCGGATGCTCCCACAATCTCCGCTGCGGCAAGTGCGGCCGGGATGACCGGTGCGCCGGGATGCAATGTCCCAGCGGCATGGGTGTCGTCAAAGTCGAGCGCATGCGCCAGCGCGCCATTGAGCAGCGCCGCACCCGCCGGGGCATAGCCTGCCGGGTCGCCGAACACGCGGGCTGCACCATTGCCCATGCCCATCGCGGCTACGGTGGCGAGCAGGGGCGGAGCGACCGCCGCCTCGCTGCGCGCTCGCACGATGCTGCCGATGAGGTCGAGCAGGAGAAGGAGCGTGCGCTCGACCACCTCTGAGGGCAGGGACGCTATCGAGACGTTGGCACAGAAATCCGACAAGGCTTCCGTGATTTTCATGATCTCACCGGATCACGAATGGATTTGATACCGGAGATCCGAGGTCGATCCATACGCTTTTGGTCTGGAGATACTCGTCCATCGCCTCTTGCCCGTTTTCGCGTCCGATGCCGCTGCGCTTCATACCGCCGAACGGGGCCATGAAACTGACGGCGCGATAGGTGTTGACCCAGACCGTGCCTGCTTCGACGCGTTCCGACATGCGAATGGCGCGGCCGATATTCTGCGTCCATACGCCCGCAGCGAGGCCATAGGGGCTGTCATTGGCGATCGACAGCGCCTCTTCCTCATCATCGAACGGGATGATGGCAAGCACCGGCCCGAACACTTCCTCGCGCGCGATCGGCATCTGGTTGTTGACGCCGGTGAAGATGGTGGGCTGCACGAACCAGCCGTCTTCTAACCCGGCAATCGTAGGCAGGCCGCCACCCAGCACGCATTCCGCGCCCGATTGACGAGCGCCCGCGATGTGATCGATTATCTTGCCGCGCTGCGCCAGGGTCGTCACCGGCCCGACCTGCGTGTCGGTCAGCTTCGGATCGCCAATGCGAGCGGTGCCCGCCAGGGTGACCAGACGCTCCACCACCTCGTCATGCACGTCGCGCTGTACCAACAGGCGCGATCCCGCGATGCAGGTCTGGCCCGATGCCGCGAAGATGCCCGACACCGCGCCATAAACCGCCCGGTCGAGGTCGGCATCGTTAAAGATGATGTTGGGCGACTTGCCGCCCAACTCCAGCGTGACCTTCTTCAGATTTTCGGCAGCGGAGCGATAGACGGCGATGCCGCCGGGTTCGCCCCCGGTAAAGGCGACCTTGGCAATGTCAGGATGCTTGACCAGCGGCTCGCCACATTCCTGAGGTAGGCCGGTGACGGTATTGACGACCCCCGCCGGGAAGCCCGCACGCTCGAACAGTTCGACAAAGGCGAGGGTCGAGCAGGAGGCATGTTCCGACGGCTTGATCACCGCCGTGTTGCCCGCCGCCAGCAATGGCGCCAACTTCCACGCCAGCAGCATGAGCGGCGAGTTCCACGGCGTGATGCAGGCGATCACTCCCAGCGGCTCGCGGCGTGTGAAGGCATGCATCGATGGCTTGTCGATTGGGAGGACCTGCCCTTCGATCTTGTCGGCCAGACCCGCAAAGTAGCGATAATAGGTGGGGAGATTGCCAAGCTGCGCCCGCATTTCCGCGATCAGCTTGCCATTGTCCTGCGTTTCGAGTTGCGCAAGGCGTTCCGCCTCTTCCGCGAGAATGTCGGCAAAGCGGTAGAGCAAGGCACCGCGCGCGGTTGCTGTCAGGCCACGCCACTCGGGTGAGCGGAAGGCGGTGCGCGCCGCCTCCACCGCTGCATCGACATCGGCAGAAGTGCAGCGCGGGATGAGAGCCCAGGGCTTGCCGGTCGCGGGGTCAAGGCTCTCCAGCCATTCGCCGCCGTCCGCCTCACGCGCACTCCCCGCCAGCAGATTGCGGAACCGGACCAGATCCTCAGCCATCAAACTCTCCCCTTAGCCCAGCGTGGCCTGCTGCTACTTTAATTCGGCCCGAAGCCCAGATGTTCGCGCATGCGTGCCTTCAGCCATACACCATCGCGGGCGGGCAGGGCACGCGGCGTTTCCTCGTGCACGATGCGGATGACGATCAGGCGCGGACCTTCGCCGATCGTGCCGATCGCTTCGCGCGCCCGAGCGATGCCCGCCTCATCGGTGACTTCGAAACATTCCGTGAAGCCGCACACTCGCGCCATCTCGGCCAGGTTGATCCCTGCGCCCGCGTGACTCATCTGTCCGCCGGTTTCGCCATAATGGCCGTTGTCGAGAACAACGATCGAGAGGTTGTTCGGCCGCTGAACGCCGATCGTTGCAAGGCCGCCAATGCCCATCAGCTGCTCTCCATCGCCGGTCACGACCGTCACTGGACGCTCCGGCTGCGCCAGCGCGAGGCCGAGTCCGGTCAAAGCCGCGCCGCCCATGGCTCCCCACAGGTAGAAGTTGCCGGGATGGTCGCCCGCCGCGAAGACATCATAGGTGGGGGAACCAAGGCCAGTGACGATCAGCATATCCTTGCGATCGGCGAGCAGGTCCGCCACGGCCTGGCGGCGGTGGAGACGGTTCACTTCAGCCATTTCTTCGCTCCCAGCATGCTTTGCGACAACAGGATAGCGATCGGCTGATCGCTTTCGAACGCCATGGTCGCGGCGGACGCCATCATCGGGGCGAGGTCTTCAAGCCGGTCGATGCGGATGGTGGTGACGCCCATGATCTCAAGCGCGGCGGGCGTCGCGCGGCCCATCGACACTTGCCACGGGTTGAATTCCTGAAACTCGCCGCGCATCGTGACGATCGTCAGAAACGGAACGCGGCAGCTCGCCAGCAGCGAGAGCATGTTGATGCAATTGCCAACCCCGCTCGACTGCATGAGGAGGGCGCTCCGCTCCCCGCCCAGCCACGCGCCGGTGCAGAGGGCGATACCCTCTTCCTCGGTGGTGAGGACAATGCTCTTCATGTTCTCGGCGGCGCTGCACATGCGGATCAGCCGGGCATGGCCTGCGTCCGGAACATAGCTGACCTGCCGTACATTCGCCTGCTGCAAGGCGTCAAAGATTATAGGTGCCCAGGGGGAGTCGGCGTGTGCCCCTGTTTCCGTCTCGCTAATGGCTGACATGTGTCCCTCGAAGTGGATTTCGCAAAGCCTATTGCGGGATTTGCTAAACCAATAGGAACAATATACGCGTCCAGCTATGTCGGTTGGGCATGATAGAAAGGCGCGTGCAGGTGGACTTCCGGCGGCTTGAACATTTCCTGAAAATCGCCGAGCTCGGCTCGCTCAGCCGGGCGGCAGACAGGATGCGGATCGCTCAGCCCGCGTTGAGCAGACAGATGCGCATCCTTGAGGAAGAGGCAGGCACACCGCTGTTCTACCGGCATCGCAGAGGCATGCAGCTCACACCCGCGGGCGAGGAATTGCGGCAGCATATCGCGGGACCCGTACGCCAGGTCCGGCAGGCGTTCGACGACATACGCAACCGATCGGCGGAAGGAGGCGGCCAGATCGCCCTGGGGGTTCCTCCGACGGTCAGCTATATTCTGGCTGGACGGCTTGCCCGCCGTGTCGCGGAGCAGGCGCCCAATATCTCGCTGCGGATCGTCGAGGGCTATGCCGGGCACCTGATCGACTGGCTGCAAAGAGGCGAGATCGATGTCGCGCTGCTGTACGGCCCGGCTTCGGATTTCCAGATGAATGTGGCGGAGATATTGTATGAGGAGTTGGTCCTTGTCGGCCCCTCATCCTCCGACCTCAATCCTGCGACGCCGATTTCGATCCAGGAAGTCGTCAAGCTGCCCATCGTGCTGCCCAGCCAGTCGCACGGACTTCGGCTGATCGTGGAGGCAGCGGCGCGCAAGGCCGGTGTTCCGCTCAATGTCCGATTTGAAGCGGACTCCTTTCTGGTGCTGAAGGAGCTGGTGGAATTCGGTCTTGGCTATACTGTATTGCCACTCTCATCGATGAGCCGCGAAGTCGATGCTGGCATCTTGCGCTATGCGCCTATCGGCCATCCGCCCGTCGCCCGCCAGTTGGTGCTCGGCATGCCGCGCGAGGAGCAGCTGACCCGTTCGACGCGGATCATCGTTCGGCTGGTGCGTGAGGAGATCAAGCATCTGGTGGATAGCGGTGTCTGGAAGGCCCAGCTGCAATATTGATTAAGAGGTATCGCGCCGTTCGGACATATCGATCCGGCATAGGTGGCGATAGCTGTTCTATGACTATGAGCGCAGTGCGGGGGCTATTTCATCGCGATGCCGGAACGAGGAAATGGTGGGGAGGACAGGGTTGGATAGGCGGGAAGCCGAGCCATCGGCCCGAATGAAGCGGAAGGCAGCGGGCGTCCTTTCCCTTGGGGACTATGAAGCCCTTGCGCGCGCGCATCTGCCACGCCCGCTGTTCGGCTATGTCGCTGGAGCATGCGAAGATAATCTGACGGTTGCCGCCAATCGAGAGGCGATGCGTCGGGTCGCTTTCGTTTCGCGTGTTTTGCGGGACATGGCGGGCCGGACCCAGCAGCTTTCCCTATTCGGTGAGAATTGGAGTTCCCCTTTCGGCATAGCGCCCATGGGACTTTCGGCCCTGATCGCCATGCGGGGGGACATTGCCCTCGCGCGAGCCGCCCACGCCGAAAATGTACCGATGCTGCTCAGCGCGACATCGCTCATCCGGCTGGAGGAGGTGCGGACGGTTTCGCCCTCCTGCTGGTTCCAGGCCTATCTTCCCGCTGATCGCGACTGGATCGACGGTGTGGTGGACCGGGTCACAAAGGCAGGCTTTGGCACGCTCGTCATTTCCGTGGATGTGCCGGTTCTGGGCAATCGTGAGAATTTAATCCGCGAACGCTTCTCCACGCCGCTCAAGCCGTCGCTTCGGCTGGCGCTGGACGGGGTGCTGCATCCCCGCTGGCTGCTCGGCACCTTTGCGCCGACCTTGCTCCGCCATGGCATGCCAGCGTTCGAGAATTCGAGTGCAACGCGCGGCGCGCCAGTGATCGCACGCAATGTCGAGCGCAGCTTCGGACAGCGCGACCGGCTGACATGGGACGGGATCAGGCATATTCGTGACCGCTGGCGTGGCAATCTGGTCATCAAGGGATTGCTGCACGCCGAAGATGCCAGCTTGGCGCGCAGCGTCGGGGCGGATGCAATCATCCTGTCCAATCATGGCGGGCGGCAGCTCGACGGGGCGATTGCGACGCTCGATGCCTTGCCCGGCGCCGTCGCCGCAGCAGGCGACATGCCGGTCCTGATCGACAGCGGGTTCCGCCGCGGCAGCGACATATTGAAGGCGATCGCCTTGGGGGCTCGCATGGTTTTGATTGGCCGACCCTTCCTCTATGCTGCGGCGGTTCACGGGGAAGCGGGCGTGCGCCACGCCATCGGGCTGTTGCGTGCGGAAATCGACCGCAACATGGCCCTCTTGGGGACCAAGTCGCTGGATGAGCTTGGGCCGGATTATCTTCACCGCACGGACGGAGCAGCCATATGACAGAGACCGAGCAGCCCCGCCCATGCCCCGGCCCACCAGCCGAGCAGGGACCGCCAACCCGTTTCGTGATGCCCGAAGGCGCGATCGACACGCATTGCCATGTCATCGGCGCGCCGCCGGAATATCCGCTGGTGGCGGAACGGTCCTACACCCCGCCGCCTGCCAGCGCGGAGGCCTATCTCGCGATGCTGGATGCTGTGGGTTTCGTCAAGGGCGTCCTTATCCAGGTCAGCGTGCATGGAACGGACAATCGGCTGCTCTATGAGACACTGTCGGCGCATCGCACACGGTTGCGCGGCGTTGCAGTGATGTCCGCTGACCTGCCCGAGGCAGAATATTCGCGGGCGCATGAGGCGGGCGTGCGTGGCCTTCGCCTCAACGATTTCATCCGAGATGGCGCGGGTCTGTACGGTGGGGGCATAGGATTCAAGGAACTGGAGCGGTTCGACGCGCTGGCCTGTGAAATGGGCTGGCATCTTCAGTTTCTGCTGGACGGGCGAGACCTTGTGGACCTCGCCCCGCGCATAGCTCGTCTTCGTGCCCCATGGATCATCGATCATATGGGACACATACCCTATGAGGTCGGCGTCGATCATCCAGGGTTCCAGACGCTGGTGCAGATGGTCGCGGATGGCGGATGGGTCAAGATTTCGGACGCCTTCCGCATGTCGGAACAGCCGGGTTATCGCGATTCCATCCCCTTCGCCCAGGCGCTGGTCGCTGCAGCGCCCGATCGATGCGTCTGGGGATCCGATTGGCCCCATGTCGCGCAGTGGCGGCCGATGCCTACGGTATCGGGGCTGCTCGACCTGCTAGCCGAATGGGTGCCTGACGAAACGGTGCGCAACCGCATCCTCGTCGATAATCCGGCACGCTTCTATGGCTTCTGATGCTGTCATGACTCGTCTTGCTGGCAAGGTTGCCATCGTCACCGGAGCAGCTGCGGGCATAGGAGCGGCCATCGCCGAGCGCCTTGTTGCCGAAGGCGCGCAAGTGCTGCTCACCGACATGAATGAAGAGGCCGGGCAGGTGCTTGCCCAGCGGCTCGGTCAGCGTTTCCTGCGTGCTGACATGGCGCTCACGGCAGACCGCGAGGCGCTGTTCGATGATGTTGCGTCGAACTGGGGCCGCCTTGACATATTGGTGAACAATGCGGGGATAACGCATGCGGCCGAACTGGATGATCTGACGGAGGAGGGCTTTGATCGGGTGATGGCCGTCAATGTCAAGGCCGCGACCTTTGCGACACAGGCTGCGGCCAGGCTGATGCGGAAGGGCGGCTCGATCATCAACCTTTCGTCGGTGAACGCCCTGCTCGCGATCCCGAACCAGATTGCCTATGCCGTTTCAAAAGGCGCGATACGGCAGCTGACCAACGTGACGGCCGTTTCACTCGCGCCCCGCGGCATCCGGGTCAACGCCATCGGCCCCGGGACCATCATGACCGAAATGGGCAAGAGCGTCATGGCGGGCGAGGAGCAACGCCGTCTTATCCTCAGCCGCACGCCGCTGGGCCGCGTCGGCGACCCGGAAGAAATTGCGAGCATCGCCGCATTTCTGGCGAGCGACGACGCCTCCTACATCACCGGCCAAACGATCTACGCCGATGGCGGCCGGCTCGGTCTCAACTATACCATGCCGGGATGAAACGAGGGTGCCGGCGCATTTAAAAGTGCCCGATCTATTTCAAGCCACTCTTCCTAAGCAGACCTTCAGCTACCTGCCAGAGCAGGCGGGCCGCGTCCGGTTCAAGCGAGGAGGAAGACACGCCCCAGCCCGAAGGCATCGGCGGAGCCCAGATCGGCGCAATGGCGCAATCTTCGAGATACAGTCCCCCTTGGCCCTCCAGCTCTGGTGCGACAGCGGCCCACACCGGAGTTGCCGCGCCTTCATCCGCCGTCTTCATGCGGCCCTGCGGCAATGAGCCGTCTTCATTGACCCAACCCAGCTTGACCGCGTCTTCAAAGGTGACATGCCGGCCCAGTTTGGTTTCAACCCCACCCGGCGTGACCGCATTCATCGTCACGCCCACATCCGCATGGCGACGGCTATATTCGACGGCAAGCAGGTTGGCGCACAGCTTGGCATGGCCATAGGCCTCGAACTTGTCATAGGCACGCCTCTCATAATTGAGGTCGTGGGTATCCAAAGTCGCCAACTGATGGGACCCTGAAGAGACGATGACTACCCGGCCGATCCCGCTTCCTTCCCTCGCTGCTGCCAGAGATGGCAGAAGCAGCTCTGACAGGAGAAACGGCGCGAAATAGTTGACGGCCATTTGGCTTTCGAAGCCATCCTCAGTCATCGTGAGCGGCGGGCCCATCAGCCCGGCATTGTTGATGAGGAGATCGAGCGGCCGACTGCGCCAACGCTCGGCGAAGGCGCGGACAGAGGCCATTGAAAGGAGATCAACCTGTTCGACAGCAGGGGGTGCCACTCCTCGCGAAGCGGCGATGCGTTCTGATACGTCCCGTCCAGCGGCCATGTCGCGCACCGCCAGCGTTACCTCGGCTCCCGCACCGGCAAGCGCTGCGGCAATGGCCACGCCGACGCCGGAGGATGCTCCAGTTACGACGGCAGTGCATCCTGTCAGGTCCACGCCACGCAGCACGTCATCTGCGGTCGGCAGCGATATGGTATCGGACATTTTATCTCCCGTGATTGGTGTCACGCTTTACCGTTCGCGTTCAGTGCGGCAACCGAGCGGCTCCATTATTGCGCATTTTTCATGAATTTTGCGCATGATGCGATAAGCCGCTGCTTTGGGCATAGCTCCAGCCGGCAGAGGAGCAGACCTATTCAATCCGTCAAACTTGACGGAAAGAGATCAGCAGGTCAGGCCCTGCCCGCGACGGAACCAGATATTGGCTGGCGAATGCCATAAGGCGGCCGTTCCCATCAGCAGAACCGCCACGGCCTTCGCCATTGCGCTATGAAGCGCGCCGTCATGTAGCGTGATGCCGCCATGATGAAGCGCCAGAGCAAGCCCTGATCCAGCAACGATAGTCACGCCGATCCGGGCCAGGCTCGACCCCAGCATCAACAGGGGCAAGAGCACAAGCAACAGGCTCGCCGAAACGATGATGCCTACATCATCCCGGCAGCATATGTCGCTCATTTTGAACAAATAGCAGAGGATGGTGTAACCTGCGGCACCCGCAATACAGGCTGTTCCAATGAGCACTTCAAGAGGGGGGATGCGCATGCTGGCTCCGGTTCAAGCGCAGCACCAATTATCCCTCGGCTCAGATGTTCCAGATATTGAAGGTGAAGAAGGTCTTCATTGCTTCGGATCAATGACATTTCTTCAGACGCCGGATGCCTCGTCCAAGGCCGCGGCAAGTTCGTCGCTCCGGAACGGCTTCACTAACCGCCTCAGATCCGGCGCGATCTCATCCAGCTCGGCATAACCCGAGACGATAAGCACTTGTATTTGAGGCAGTGCCACAATCAGGTCGCGCGCAAGCTCTGTTCCGCTTTTCCCCGGCATCAAATGATCGGTGACGAGCAAATCGGGCGACAATCCTTGTTCGACCAACTTCATCGCTTGTTCGGCGGAGGCCGCTTCGACCACATCATAACCGATGTCGCCCAGCATCGCGGACGTCGTCATGCGGGCAAGATCTTCATCGTCGACGACCAGCGCAATCCCGGCCGCCGCTTTCTGACCTGCCGCTGCCGTGGGGAGCGGGGCGGCAGTGGCGTGAGCGCTGCTGATCGGCAGCCACAGCTGCACGTTGGTTCCCACTCCCAGGTGGCTCTGAATGGTGAGGGCGCCGCCGAGTTGTGATGCAAGGCCATGCGCCATGGACAGGCCAAGACCTGTGCCTTGACCGACGCCCTTGGTTGAGAAGAATGGTTCGATCGCGCGTGCCAATGTCGCTTCGTCCATGCCTACACCCGTGTCGGCAACGGAAAGCTTGAGGTAGCGTTCGCCCGTCAGCTGTTCCGGGCGGTTGCCCTGATCCTCGGAGGCAACCACGCTGATGCGGAGCATGCCGCCGTCTGGCATGGCATCGCGTGCGTTCACCGCGAGGTTAAGCAGCGCCATCTCCAACTGATTATGATCGGCATGTGCGGGAGGAAGATCGTCCGCGACCTCTACCGCTACCTTGATCTGAGGGCCCGCCGTGCTGGCGATGAGATCGGCCATGCCGTGGACGAGGCTGCCAAGGTCTACCGCGCTTGGTTGCAGCGGTTGGCGGCGGGCGAAAGCAAGCAGGCGTTGCACCAGAACCTTGGCGCGTTCAGCCGACTGTGCCGCGCCTGCAATCAGACGCTGCTCGCGTTCGCCTCCCAACCCCCTCCGTTGCAGGATGTCCAGGCTGCCGACGATCGGCGTCAGAAGATTGTTGAAGTCATGTGCGACGCCGCCGGTGAGCTGGCCCATCGCCTCCATCTTCTGGGCGTGGCGCAATTGCTCTTCCGCTTCAGCAAGACGCTCCTGCTCGCGCAGAAGATCGGTGACATCTCGCCCAATGAGGTAAGCCGCCGTCACCTCTCCAGACGCATCGCGCACCGGCTCAAAATGCATGTCATAGGCTCGCCGGTCTGCCGGGCTGTCGCCCCACCATGCGCGCTGCTGGAAAGATTCACCAGCGAGAGCTCGCGCCCACAGCTTTCGCGCTCCCTCACATTGTTCAGGCAGATGCGATAGTAATTGAAGCAATGATTGACCGATTTGGGGCCGGACGCCGAATACGCGTTCATAATCAAGCTGACCGGCCGGGTTGATGGCCAGGAAACGATAGTCCACGCCGATCATCTGGATCGGGGAGTCCGTCGCGGCGACGATTTCAGCAAACAGCCGACGCTCGGCCAGCGCTTCACCGACCCGACGCTCCAGCGTCGCGTTGAGTTGCCGCACCGCATCCTCGGCACGTGCGCGTTCGACCGCTGCCCAAGTGCGCTCCGCGACCCCTAACGCAACGGCGGCCTCCTCATCGGTCCAAATTCTTGTTTCGGCTTCGTGGAGGTATAGGATCGCCGTCAGGCGGCCTTCCTTTATGAGTGGCACGATCAACAAGGCCGTAGCGCCGATGCTGGCATATCCCTCGGCGTAAGGCGCGGCGACAGCATCGTCCGCGACCGACGGAATCCGAAGCAGCTTGCCTGCCTTTAGCTGCGCTATGACGGCGGGGCCGAAAACATCCAAGGGACGTGTTTCGCCCGCAAGAGAGGCCATGTGGCCATCGCTCCAGTCGCGCTCGACGGTGACATGGCGCTGCTCCGCGTCGATCTCACCATAGCCGGCGCGGCCGACGCGCAGATATCGTCCCAGAAGGCGCGCCGCGGTCTCCTTGATCTGCTCGGCCCGAACCAAGGGCCTCAATTCATCCCCAAGCTCAAGAAAAAAGCCTTGCCGTTCGGCCAAGGCGCGCAAATCCGCTTGAGCATGGGCCCGCTCCACGGCTGACCAAGTGCGCTCAGCCACCTCCTGGATCAAATCGACCTCTTCGGCCGTCCAGCGGCGCGGTTCTTGATGATGCAGGTAAAGCGCGGCGACGAAGCGGCGATCCTTGATCAGCGATACCGTCACCGCAGAGCGGACTTGCAGGGCAGCGAACGCGGCAGCGCTCATGGGACCCTGCGCGCGCGAGTCCGTCAACGTATCCTCAACCGCCAGGGAGACGCCATTGCGCAGCGCAGAGAAAATCTCGTCACCAAAGGCGGCGAGATCATGGGTGCCGTTGTGATGCGGCACGGAGCCATCAGTCCAGTTACCGGACGTGGTGAAATAGCGCCCTTCCGGATCCAGGCTGCCATAGCCTACCCGGCTCATCCCGAAATGCTCACCAAGCAGCGCCTGCGCCGCCATGACAATCTCTTCGGCGTCTTGCAAATTGCGGAAGGAAGCTTCCAGCCGGCTCATGAAATGCTGGCGCTCTCGCGCGATCACCGTTCGGGTCGTTTCCGTGCAGACGCAAAGGGCGGCAACGGCGGCTCCGGATTCGTCTCGTACCGGGCTATAGGAAAAGGTGAACCAGGCAGGCCCGGGCTCGGGCCGATGAAGCGTGACCGGCAGGTCTTCAAAGCGTGTCGCTTCCCCTGCAAATGCCAGGTCCACTACCGGCTCGATCACATCGCGGACTTCCGGCCAAACCTCAAAGAACGGGCGGCCCATCGCGCTGGGGTGATGCGGGCCGAGAATGGGAATGTACGCGCTGTTGTAGACCAGCCGACGCGTCTCCCCGATGAGGATAAACATCGGGAACGGCGCATCCGCGATGACGCCGGTGATCAATCTGACAGACATCGGCTGGTCCGCGACAGCAGCTATCAGCAGCTCCTGCTCCGCTATGAGCGGCAGGTCGGTGGTGCATTGGTCGCTCTGTTGCATTTGCGCCTAGCGATAGAGAAGATCGCGTCGATGCGCCAGAGAGCTAAATGGACGGCCACTTCTTCGTAGCTTTTCGGTTGGAGGTGGGAGCGGGTTAAAACCCGCCCCCTCGAAAATTATTTTCCTCCGAAGGTTCCGATATAAAGCCCTGCGGAGTGGCCGGACTTTCCGGCGGGATCCTTGATGGCAAAAGCTATGCGGCGGCCGTCCGGGGACACGGTGGATTGATGCGCCTGCGCCCCCGATCGGCTGACATTGGTAAGGGCTCGGCGAGACTTGCCGTCCATCGTGATGACGAAGATGTCGAAGCCCTTGCCGGAGTTGGCGGCGGCGATCTCCGCTGCATCGCTTTTACCCGCAAAGCGCAGGATCTGTTCGACGCCCGGTTTGATATGGGCGCTAATGCCGCGATAGGGGCCATCCGGATCGGAATGGATATTCGCTTCTTCCAGGCCATAGCGCTCGTTCGGGAAGACATGAGTTTCGTTATGTGACGGGGTGGCGTACACCTTGCTCACGGCCTTGGTCGCGATGTCGACCTTGTACATTTCGCTGTCAAGCGTGGCGACCTCGGTGGTCCAGAACATGACGCTCCGCCCGCCATCGATAAAGTCATAGGCTTCAGGGAAGCTGGCCGGGCCGGGCTGGCCGGGGCGATAGGTATAAAGGGCGTGCTGGTCCGCAAGGCGGGCGGTGCGTCCATCATTGACGAGCTTTGCCTTGGTGAGTTCCAGACCCGTGGCGGTCGGGCGTGACCAGGCGATGTCGACCGATCCGTCCGCATTGGGGCTGCGTGCGATCGCTATGTCGCCCATGGCCCCGCTGTTCAGCGAAACAGGGCGGGCCAGCTTCTTCGACATCCAGAAGAGCTGGGTGCGGCCCGCATCGGCCGCGCCGCCGCTGCCGCCTTTCATCCCCGGCGCGGCCTCGATCAGGAAGCTGCTGTCGGGCAGGTAGAAAATGCGGGTGACGAATTGCGTGTCGCCGAACTTGCAGGTCAGGCAGCGCACTTTTTTCGTACGGAGATCAATCTCATAAGCCGGACTATCGACCAGATCGTCCTTCGTGAAGGCTATCCGGCGGCCATCGGGCGACCAGTTGGGCCGGTTGCCCCAGTCCAGCAGACGCTCCTGATGGAAGGGCGCGGTCAGATAGTCGATCTTGGCATCCTTCGCCGTTGCGGCAGGCGCGGTCAGGGGGAAGGCTACGATCAGGAGCGCCGCGCTCAAGATGCGGGCGGCTCGATTGGGCTTACGGGCCGCAATGATATGGGTCACGCTTCAGGCTCCTTTGTCGATATTTTTGTGAGTGTGTACGGGAGTGCTGCCCAGGCATTGCAGCACGGTTGCGCGATCGGGGATCGAGGCTGCCGCGCCGAAGGACTGGACAGCGATGGACGCGGCGGCATTGGCTTCGGCAGCGGCCCGCTCGATCGTGTCGCCTCGGGCAAGCCCAGCGGCGAGATAGCCGCAAAAACAGTCGCCTGCGCCGGTGGTGTCGATCACCTTGGCAGGCCGTCCCGCAATACGCTGGACCTTGTTCTCACTTATGATCGCCAGACCATCAGCGCCTAGGGTCACGAGCAGGATTTGGGCATGCTCCAGTCCGAGCCGAGTCCTGCTCGACAGCAGGCCATTGTCGTCCAGCATGGGTCCAACATCTGATCCGGCAAGCAATGCCAGTTCGCCTTCATTGACGATAAGCAGATCGCAGAGCGGCAGCAACTCACGCGCTCCTGTCGACGCGGGCGCGGCGTTGAGGATGGTGAAGGCGCCGAGCGTACGGGCACGCCGGAACAGGACTGCCGTGGCGGGAGCAGGCGTCTCCATCTGAGCGAGGCAGACGTCGGCCGGGCCAAGATCAACCTCCGCCGCCAGAGCGGCATCGACATCGCTGTTCGCGCCCGCGATGTGAATGATCTGATTATCGTGCGGCGATGTGGCCACCAGCGCGCAGCCCGTGGCGGAGGAGGTGGCACGCACTCGTTCCACATCCACCCCATGACCGGCAAGCGCAGCTATCATGCTGGCTCCGTCTTCATCCTTTCCGACAGCGGCCAGCAGGATGCAATGCGCCCCCGCGCGCGCCGCGCCGACGGCCTGGTTCGCGCCTTTGCCGCCTAGTTGGCGTGTCAGGCTGCTCCCCGATACGGTTTCTCCCGCAAGCGGCAGGCGCGGCGTGCTGACCAGCAGGTCGACATTGACGCTGCCCAATATTACGACCTTGCCACCCATGCTCAGCCGCCCTGCTCCAGTAATGTGAGCTTCGCGACGCGGCGGCGGAAATGTTCTTCGTCGCTGAACTGCGCCGACAGAAAATGGCGGATGATGTCGAGGGCGATTTGCGGTCCGGTGATCCACGCGCCGATGCACAGCACATTGACATCATCATGCACCACCGCCTGCCGGGCGACATAGGTGTCGTGCGCTACCGCAGCGCGAATGCCGCGCACCTTGTTGGCCGCGATGCATGCGCCCGCGCCGGTGCCGCAGAGCAGGATGACCCGATCTGTCTGCTTGTCGAGGATGGCCTGCACCGCGCGCCGCGTAACGTCGGGAAAGTCGACAGGCTCTTCCGACTGCGCCCCGACATCGATGATCCGTCCGCTATGGCGGCCAAGCAACTCCAGCACCGGCGGGCGCAAAGGGAAACCGGCATGATCGTTGGCAAAGCCGATGACATCCCGATACGGGATAAGCTGTTCGTCACCGGACAATGTTTCTGGTTTGCGCATTGATCCCCGAGCCCCCTTGCCAGTGCCGCTTCCGCAGTCTTTTACCGGCAGAATCGAACTGCCCACTGGCGCTTTGATCCTGCTGTGGTATTACCAGTTTGGAATCCGATCAAGGGGGAGGGCCGAATGACGCAGGGCAGGGAGGAAGCGATGGAGCGCGGCAGGCTCGCGGCCTTTTGCGTCACCGCACTTGCGATCCAGGCTTACGCGACCCTGGTCACGGTGTTCCTGCCTGAATTTTACGCCAATGCGCTGGCGCTGCCGGTGGGCGCGGTCGGCACTGCCTTCATGACGGTGCGGGTGCTGGACCTGATGATCGACCCATTGCTGGGCGGAATGATGGACGCCACGCGATCGCGTTGGGGACGGTATCGCCCCTGGCTGGTGGCGAGCGCGCCCATCCTGATGCTGTCGACCTATGCACTGTTCCAGGCGGAGCGGGGAGTCGGCATGGCCTATCTATGGGCATGGCTGTTCATTGCCTTCATCGGATTTTCGATGATCGTGCTGTCGCATCTTGCCTGGACCGCAACCCTCGCCACGGGAGCAGCGGAGCGGACGCGCATTTTCGCCTGGTGGCAGATTTTCGCGACGGCAGGGCAGTTTTCTATCCTCGCGATATTGCCGCTCGTCGCGAGCGCCTATCCGGGCGACCCGGGAGCGGGGATGCATGCGGCGGGTTGGGTCATGATCGTGCTGATCCCTGCCGCGATCTTGCTGGCGCTCAAGACGACGCCTGAAAAGCAGCCCTCCGAGGGTTCTCAGGCAGCCCTTGCATTGCGCGATTATGTCGCGCTCTTTTCGCAGGGGCCGGTCGTCCGGCTTGTACTGGCAGACTTGCTGATTGCCCTGTCGACCGGCGTCGCCAACGCCGTGGCGCTGTTCTTCTATATGGGGCAATTGGGGTTCGACCGGGCGGCTGCCAGCACGCTCATCCTGATCGCCTATGCCGCAGCCTTTGCCGGAACGCCGCTGTTCGCGAAGCTTGCCGGGCGGATCGGCAAGGCGCGCGCGCTGCAAGTTGGCGCGTTGATGCAGGCGGCACTGCAACTGCTCATGGCGACACAGCCTGCGAACGCCTTCTGGCTGACGGCTGCCAATGTCGCGGCGCTGGGCCTTTGCATCCCCATCGCCTGGTTCCTGCCGCGCGCGCTGATGGCCGATGTCGCCGACGCTACTCGCGTCCGCTTCGGCGTCGATCGCACCGGGCTGCTCTATGCGACGCTCAACGGATCGATGAAGCTGGCCTTGGGGCTGGCGGTCGGCCTTGCCTTCCTGCTGCTTGGCTGGCTCGGCTTCGATCCCGCCCATGCCAGCGATCCGCGCAACGCCTTGCCGCTGCGCACGTTGATCGGCATCGTGCCCGCACTGTTTTCCCTTGGCGTGGTCCTGTGCATGATGCGCTATCCCGAAACCTCCCTGCGGGAGGCGAGCCGCAAGGCCGCTCTCGCCTGACCCTTCCAAACTGAAAGATATGCCGATGAATCGCCGCGACCTGCTCAAATCCTCTGCTTTGTTGATGCTGGCGGCGGGCGTGCCCGCGATGGCGCGCCGCAAATCCGCTTCCTTGCTTGGGAAGGATGGGGCGGGCGTCCAGCTTTATATGTTCGATCCTGACCTCAACCGTGACTTCGACGGCGCGCTCGCCAGCATCGCGGCGACAGGCGTCCGGTCGGTGGAGCTTGCGTCGCTGCACCGTCGCTCCGCCACTGAATTCCGGGCTGCGCTGGACAAAGCGGGCCTTGTCTGCCGGAGCGCTCATGTCGCCGCTTCGTCGACGGTGCCGGGCGCAAGCGGGCTTAACTTCGATGATCTCGACAAGCTTGTGGACCAGCTCAATATCCTGGGTTCGCGCAACGCCGTGTTGCCGCTTTTCCAGTTCCCCAAGGACCCGATCTGGGGTCCGCCGATCTCCTTCATGTCGCTGATGAAGCCCGGCGGAGCGCCCATTACGGCCGACCGTTATGAGCGCATGGCCGACTTCCTCAATGAGAAGGGCGCGGTGCTCAAGAAACACGGTATCCGCATCGGTTATCACAATCATAATGGCGAGCTGGCGCCACTGGGGAACAAGACGGGTTTGCAGATCCTGCTTGAACGAACGGACCCGAGCATCGTCGATTTCGAGCTGGATGCCGGATGGCTGGCGGCGGGCGGGCACGACACCGCCGCCTGGCTCGAGCGCTATCGCGGCCGCTTCACCCAGATGCATGTGAAGGACATCGCGGCGGGTACGCAGATCAATTATCATATGCAGCAGAAGCCGACGGAGGTCGGGTCGGGCATAATGAACTGGCCCGCAATCCTGAAGGCGGCGCGAGGTGCGGGCGTGCGCAATTTCTTCGTTGAACAGGAGCCGCCTTTCACCGGGGCGCGCATCGACTCTCTCAAGAAGAGCCTTTCCTATCTTCGCAAGCTGGAGACCGCATGATGAACCGTCGCCTGATGAGCCGCACGGCGATCTTCGCTTTTCTGATGGCAGGCGCGATGCCCGGGCAGGCGCAGAATGAAGCCGCGTCGACACTGATGTTCGACGACGTGACGGACACGCATGTCCCCGTTTCCAAATATCTCCACGCCCTGGATGTCGCGCTGGTTGACGTGGACGGTGATGGCGATCTGGACGCAGTGCTGGCCGTCGAAATGGGCCCGAACCGGCTCTACATCAATGACGGGCAGGGGCGTTTCACCTGGAAACAGGGCGCGCTTGGCACCAAGGCGCATGATAGCGAACATGTGCTGTCGGCCGACTTCAACCGCGATGGCTTTCCCGACCTGATCTTCGTTGCCGAGGAGGATCATGCGCACCAACTGTTCCTCGGCGGGCCGGGGGGTGTGTTTACCGAAGCGTCGGACCGGTTGCCGAAGATGAGCGAAGGCAATGGGCTGGCGGTCGGCGACGTCAATGGCGATGGCCTGCCCGACATCGCCATCGGCAATTCGGCGGAGGACCGCCCCGGCAAGCCGCGCGCTTCGGGACAGAATTTCCTTTGGCTCAACGATCCCAAACAGCCCGGCACCTTCATAGACGCCACGGCAACTCATCTGCCCGCTTATGAGGATGATACGCAGGACATCGCGCTGGTGGATGTCGATGGCGACGGCGATCTCGACATGGTGGTCGCTAATGAAAGCCCGCCGAACCGGCTGCTGCTGAACGATGGCAAAGGGCATTTTCGCGAGGCGTCGAAAGGCCTCCAGTTGCTGACGCCCATGGAGACGCGCGAAGTGCATGTGTTCGACGCCAATGCTGACGGACGGCCCGACATCCTGTTCCTGAACCTGACCAGCAACAACAAGAAATGGGACAAGGATCCCCAGGCGCGGTTGCTGATCAACAAGGGGCGGGGCAAGTTCCGCGACGAAACCAAGACGCGCCTGCCTGTCAACCGCTTCTCCAGCTGGGGCGGGATGGTGATGGACTTCAACCATGACGGCCATCCCGACCTGATCGTCGGGGCGATCGACGTGCCGGGCTTCAAGCCATTGCAACTGCGTGCCTATGCCAATGACGGCAAGGGCCGCTTCAGCGATTTGACGGCGACCATCATGCCCGCCACCGCCGTGGGGCGCAGCTGGAGCATGGCAAAAGGCGACGTCAACGGAGACGGCGTGGAAGACCTTTTCGTCGGCACCTGGGGTACGCAGGCCCGCCTGCTGCTGGGGAAGAAGGCCAAATAGTTCGACGACAATAGCATTCCGCCAGATGGAATTGTCCTTTTCACGCAAGTTGCGATTTGCAGCTTCCTCCTCCGCTTTGTAAGCCAAAGACATAGCGGCGGGCGAGGAACGGACATTGACGGAAGGCGACAGGGGGAAAGTGGCGCGGATTGCGCTGGCGCGGGAGATGTTCGACGTCGCCCTGACAACGGTATCGGCCGAGCGCTGTTTGCCATCGCATCTGCCGCCCCCTCCGGAAGGACGGCGGCTGGTACTGGCAGTGGGGAAGGCCGGAGCGGCGATGGCCAGCGTGGCGTTGCGCCATTCGCCGCCGGGTACCCAGGCGATCGTCCTTATTCCTTATGATCACGGACTGCCGCCAGGTACTTTGCCGGCCGATGCGCTGGTCATCGAGGCGGGGCACCCCTTGCCTGACCAGCATGGCCTGCACGCGGCGCAGATGATCCAGGAAGCCGTGCGCGACCTTGGCGAACAGGATCAGTTGCTGGCGTTGATTTCTGGCGGCGGGTCGGCTCTGCTGGCGCTGCCGGTCGATGGCGTATCGCTGGATGACAAGCGCCGCGTGACACGGGAACTGCTGCTATGCGGGGCGACCATATCGCAGATCAATTGCGTGCGCACGCACTTGTCGCAGGTCAAGGGCGGCCGTCTCGCCGCGCTGGCGCACCCGGCGGAGGTCGTCACCCTCGCCTTCTCCGATGTACCGGGGGATGATCCCGCGCTGATCGCGTCGGGCCCGACCGTGGCGGACCGCACGACACTGGAGGATGCGCGCCGGGTGATCGAGCGTTATCGCATCACGGTTCCCGACAATGTGATGACTGTGCTGAACGATGACCGGCATGCAACGCCGCGTCCCGGATCGCCTGAACTTGCGCGCGCGGACACGCGGATCGTCGCGCGCAACCGCATGGCGCTGGAAGCTGCGGGGGAGGTGGCAGCGGCGGCGGGATATAGGCCGGTCTATCTCGGCGATGATCTGGAAGGGGATGCGACCGAACTCGGTATCGTTCACGCTGCGCTGGCCCTGCATCATCAGCGCAAGGGCGGGCGCTGGGCGCTGCTGTCGGGAGGAGAGACAACGGTGCTGGTCGGCAACCCGTCGGGCAGGGGCGGGCGCAACAGCGAATATATGTTAAGCCTTGCCATGTCGCTGGACGCCGCGCCGGGGATTTCCGCGCTGGCGTGCGACACGGATGGCATCGATGGCGTGGGCGGACATGCTGGCGCGATCGCTGACGAAAGCACGCTGGCGCGGGCCAGAGCGGCCGGCCTGTCAGCAAGCGGAATGCTGCGCGAGAATAACAGCTTCGGCTTCTTCGAGGCGTTGGGTGATCTGCTGTTCACCGGCCCGACCCGCACCAACGTCAACGACTTTCGCGCGATCCTGATCGACGGCTAAGCATCCGGGGTGGTCCCCTGCAGCTTCCACGCGGCGCCGATCGCGAAATGGCTGAGGATCAAATCGTCAGCCATGGACGCGTCGCCAGCGCGGACGGCCTCATAGATTTTGCGGTGATGATCGACCAGATAATCCCGCGCTTTCGGGCTGTCCGCGATGCGCCTGCGGCGTTCGACATGCGACCGTTCCAGCAGATGCGTGATCGTGCCATAAACAGTCGTCAAAGCGGGGGAATGTGCGGCGGCGACAAGTTGGGTGTGAAAATGAAGGTCGGCATGCCCCCCGCTCGACACATCGTCGATGGTCGCTTCTATCTCCTCCAGCGCTGCTTCGAGGTTGCGCTGGTCTTCAGGCGTCGCCCGGGTGCAGGCAAGGCGCAGCGCCTGCCGTTCCAGTGCGATGCGGACCTCGACAATGTCGTCGATGATCGCGGGTTGCTGCGCCAGCGCAAGCGAGAAGAACTCCCCCAAGACCGCTGCATCGGGGATGCGCACGGTGCTGGCGCGTCCGTGGCGCGTTTCCAGCACGCCGATCATCTCCATCGCGCGGACGGCTTCGCGCACAGCGGGACGGCTCACCCCCAGGCTCAACGCCAGTTCCCGTTCGCTCGGCAGGCGGTGCCCTGTCTCGACACCGCCATTCACCAGCAGGTCACGCAGGTGCGCCAGCACCCGGCGATATCCTGAAGTCTCCGGTTCTGTGGGGACGGCGGCGCACTCGATGGTCATGCATTGGCTTTACCGCCCGCAGCGTTTCCTGACCAGCGGTTAGTCGCGCTGTCCATATGGTGAAACATCCATGACATCAGCTTGACTTGCAGCAGCCGCCAAGCTGCTTGCGCAAGGCTAAGGAGAAAGATCAATGAAGGCAAAGCATGTACTGGCCGCCGCGCTCTTTGCGGCAGTGCCCTTGTCCGCACTCACCGCGCAGACCTTTACACGCGGTGAGGCCGTGCCCGCGGCGATGCCGCTAGGAAACAGGCCGGGCAATCCCATTCAAGACATGCCGCCAGGGCAGCGGCTGATCTCCGCCTTCGGAGAAAGGCCCGTGTTCTCGACCAAAGGGGACAAGCTGGCATTCATCGGCAAATCCTATGGCGACGCTTATGAATATGACATGGCGACCGGCCGCACGCGCAACTTGACCAGCCACGCGGCCAGCGAGGGCTATTTGCGGGTGCATTATCTCCCTGACAGTAGCTACCTTCTGCTTGGCCCCCGTATTTTGGGAAAGACGCGGGAAGAAACCCGGCATGGCCGCATCGAACTGTTCTGGATGGACGCTCAGGCGATGAGTGCGCCTGTTCCGTTGGGCATCACCGTGTTCGAAGGGATAGCGGTCAGCCCGCGCAGCAACATGATCGCGTGGAGCCAGGTGAAAGCGGCAGCTGGCGGCAAGCCGGCATCGACGACCATCTACACCGGTCGCGTCGCCGTCAACGGGCAGTCGGCAAAGCTTGAAGACGTGCGGGAAATCGTGACGACCACCGAATGCTTTGTTGAGGCACAGGACTTCTTGCCGGGCGACAAAGGCCTGACGATGCCTTGCTACGGTTTCGGCAAAGGGCCGACGGGTGTCGAGACGAAAGTTCTTTCGGTCGACTTCGCGACCAGGAAGATCACAGAATATCCCACGCCTTCTACCCTCTATGGCGAAGTTGAAGGGATTTTCCCTGATGGAAAGCGAACCTTCGTCGAATGTGCGCAGGACCGTTCGAAGGGCATGGATCTGTGCATATTGGACCTTGACCCTAAGAAGCCGCGCTACACGCGCATGACCAACATAGTGCAATATGGCGGCTGGAAATACGGCAATCCCGTCGTGCGGCCGGACGGCCGGATGGTCGCGGCGCAGGTGGGGTCGGCGGATGTGATCGACGCAGGGGTCGGTCAAGGCATCGTCTTGATGGACCTCGCTCCGAATTTCTGATCCGTATTGGGCGGGGGAGAGGCGGTCAGCCGCCGCTCCCCCCGCTTGTCCTTTCAGATCATTGTGAGTTGCACCGCCTCGAACGTATCGACCGGCGGCAGATCGAACCACAGATGATCGCGGTCCCCCGCACGCTGCTTGCCCTTGACCGCCTTGCCAGCCACCAGCATCCGGGCTGTGCCGCCTACAAGACCACGAACGCCAAGCTTCAGCCCCTGGGCAATCACCGGATCGCCATAATGGGTGTTACGCTGGCCCGAATAGTTTATGACGTGGACAAGCATCTTGCCCGCAGCGGGCTGCCGCATCGCCATCATCTCGATCGGACCTGCGCCTTCCAGAAGAAGGGGCGGCGGTGGGGCGTAGCGAGCGATCAGGCTTTCGAAAAGCACGCGATGCGCGTCGATTCCGTCACGATAATAGAGCCAGTCGGGCAGCCAAGGGATATGGACATGATGCCCCTTGCCATAAGCCATGACCAGCGCGCCCGCGTCGGCGCGCGCCGTGTCACCGGGCCGGGCGTAGGAAAATTCGGGGGGGCCGAAGCGCTGGTCCGGCGCGAACGGGATCAGGCTTGTCGCGCCGCTGCGGGGCGTCACCGGGAAGAATGTCTCGTCGATTGGTATCCGGCCAGGGCCCATGGGAATGGCCGCCTTGCTCATGTCGAGCGACCAGCCATGGCCGTCGCGCGGTTGGCCAAAGCTGCCTACCGGGCTCGATTTCATCGGCGATGCGGAGCGCGGCTTGCCGTCCTTGCCCAGCGCGCCGGTATAGCCAGTGGCAATGATCAAGCCACCTGCTTCTACGAAAGCATCAAGCGCGGCGGCGTCACCTTCATCAAGGGTCATGATATGCGGCATGATGATGACATCATAGGTCCTGTCGCGGGTGGCCTTGGCCACTTGCATGCCGTTGGTCATCCAGAATGGCAGGCGCGCATCGACCAGCGCCTGGTAGGCGCCTCGCTGCGCATTGCCGCTGTAGCGGGCAAGCCCAGTGCCGGCCGGCTGGAAGATCGAGCCCATATTGTAGAGCGCGATGCGTGCGCCCGGCTCCAGTCCTGCATAGTGCTGCTCATTGGCGGCATGCCAATGATAGAGGCGCGAAATCGGCGGCAGGAAACGCGGGTCATCCTGATCGCCCAGCGTCCCCATCAGATAAAGATCGAGCTTGGCTCCAGTCCCAAGTGCTTGGGCAAAGCGCAGCATGTGGTTTTGCGTGCTTTCCGTCACCTGCCGCCATGGATAATCCATATGAGCGGTCGAGGTGGCGGAAAAAGCCTTGCCGGGCGCCAGCGCCATCAAGGCTCGCGTCTGTTCACCCATGGCGTGCGGCCATTCCGGCGCCTTGCGCGAAACGCGCCGCTGCACCTCTCCGCGCGCGACGACGCCGCCGAAAAAGTCCATCAGAGGCACGTTTGGACGTGCTGTCTTTATGATGTCGCGCGCTTTGGCCGAAAGTTCCGCCATGATGCGCGATTGGAACTGTTGATAGGCGCCCCAGTTGGGATCAGTCCCGTCTTCGGTCCGGGGTAGTTCCAGCTTGTACAAGTCACGGAACCGCCGCTTGCAATTGTCGCACACGCAAATGCCGTGATCGACGTCGGAATAGTCGGTTCGGACAAAAGCCGTCATGTTGAAGAACAGGCCGTCGACATCGTGCCGTTCGACCCCTTCCTTCAAGATTTGCAGGCTGTAATCCTGCGCCCAACCGCCATTTGGGCATGCCTGGTAAGTCCCGGCATATTCGCGCGGAGTGCCGTCGCGGTTGCGCATGAACCAGTCGGGATGCGCGTCAAAGGCGGGCTTGGTCGCCTTGGAGAGGTCGAAGCGCCCGATATAGGCGAGACCTTCCGCATGCGCGGCGGCGACCATTTCACCCGCGAAATCGCTTTTCATGAACGGGTTGCGGTAATGGAGCGGCAGCTGAGTGGGATAAAATGCGACGATCCCGCCGATATTCGACACGATGACATTCGCACCGAAAGCGCGCGTTTCGCGGGCGATCGTCCGAGGGTCTTCCAGCGCATCGATCTCACGCAGATTAGTCTGGAGGATGCGATATTCATGCTTCCACCATTGCCGCCGATCAAAGTTGCCAACATCTGCGGCGGCCCAGCTCTGAATGGGAAGGGCGCTCACCATCGCCGTTGCGGGCAGGGCGCGCACAAGGTCGCGGCGCGAAATCCCGCCGTTCGCTCTCAACTTCATGCTCGTCACGCTCCTGATTGTTTCGAACTCCCCATGTCCATTCTGCTCCGACAAAGCGCGATGGACAATCATCCGGCAAACCGCATTCCGTCATGTGGAACGCATGCCGTTCAACGGCGAATATGTTCCGCATCGCGGAAAGACGAGTTTCGTTCGCATGCTCTCCAGCCTAGCGACCGCTGACCGAGGGTGCTGAACCCGCGAAAAGCTGCGGCGCGATGGGAGCGGAAGTTGATCGGGAAAAGGGCAACGGTGGCGCAATGATCTGGGCGCAGAATTACGATCCGTTCGGCAACGGCCTGTTGTCCGCACTTGTCGCCGCCATTCCTGTCGTCGTGCTGCTTGGCGCTATCGGCCTGTTCCATCTGCGCGCGCATATCGCAGCGCTTATGGGCCTGGGTGCAGGTCTGGCGGTCGCAGTGCTCGCATTCGGCATGCCTGCGGGGCTGGCCCTTCGCGCTGCTGGGTTTGGCGCGGCTTATGGACTGCTGCCGATCGGCTGGATCGTGCTCAATATTATCTTTCTGTATCAGCTGACGGAGACGACCGGGCAGTTCCATGTCCTGCGCGGGGCGATCACGTCGATCACGGCGGACAGTCGGCTACAACTGCTGCTGATCGCTTTCTGCTTTGGCGCCTTTTTCGAGGGCGCGGCAGGCTTCGGCACTCCGGTCGCGGTGACGGGCGCGATGCTGATCGGGCTTGGCTTCACGCGCTTGCAGGCGTCCGGGTTATCGCTGATCGCCAATACCGCGCCTGTGGCGTTCGGCGCGCTTGGGACGCCGCTGGTCACGTTATCCGGCGTGACGGGTCTCCCCTTGCTCGAACTGTCGGCGATGGTCGGGCGGCAGATGACGCCCTTCGCGATCATCGTGCCCTTTTGGCTGATGGTGGCATATTGCGGGTGGCGGCGAACGATGGAAGTGTTGCCCGCCGTGCTGGTCGCAGGCGTCAGCTTTGCGGTCGTGCAACTGCTCATTTCCAATCTTCACGGTCCCTGGCTGACCTCCATCGGCGCCGCGCTTGCCTCGATCGCTACGCTGATCGGCTTCCTGCGGATATGGCAGCCCGCGCGCATCATGCATGTCAATGAGGCCAAGCTCGCTGCGGGAGACGAGCGGGACGTGGCAGCGACGGTAGATGCGGCCCATGCCCAGCCGCCGCATGATCCTGCCGCAGTCCGCCGTGCGTGGATGCCGTGGATCATCCTGACCGTCTGCGTCTTCCTGTGGGGTCTGCCCTTCATGAAGCAGGGCTTGGACGCGATCTTCGCGCTGCGCCTGCCCTTCGCCGGGCTCGATGGCGTGATCCAGCGACTGCCCCCCGTCGTGACCGCGCCGGAATATGAAAAGGCGGTTTATAATCTCAACCTACTTTCAGCGACGGGCACAGCGATACTGGTGGCCGCGCTTGCCTCCGCAGTGCTTCTGCGTGTGCCTGCGCGGACGATCGGCCTTGTCTATCTACGGACATGGAAGCTGGTGCTGCCCTCGCTGCTCACCATCGCGGCGATGCTGGCGCTGGGCTATCTCACCCGATATGGCGGCATCGATGCTTCCATGGGGCTGGCCTTTGCGGCGACGGGCGTGCTCTACCCCTTCTTCGGCACGATGCTCGGATGGCTGGGCGTTGCCGTGACCGGATCGGATACGGCGTCGAACGTGCTGTTCGGCGGATTGCAGAAGATCACCGCCGAACAGCTGAACCTGCCGCCCGTGCTGATGGCGGGCGCGAACAGCGCGGGCGGGGTCATGGGCAAGATGATCGATGCGCAGAGCATCGTCGTCGCCTCTACCGCCACCCAATGGTTCGGGCAGGAAGGCCGCATCCTGCGCCATGTCTTCCTTCACAGCCTGGTGCTGGGGGCGCTTATCGGTTTGTTCGTGATGCTGCAGGCCTATGTCTATCCCTTCACCCTGCTGGTGCCCTGACGGCATGGACGACCTTCCACAAGCGGCAGCTACCCGCGCGCTGCTGAAAAATATTTTCGTGGAGGCGCTGGACGCCGTGCGCGGGGAAAGGCTGGTCGAAGGGCTGGGCATCCCGCAGGGCGACCACTGGCGCATCCGCCACCAGGGCAAGACCATCAACTGGCCCTTGCACCCGGAAGGCCGCATCTTTGTAATTGGTGCGGGTAAAGCGGCTGGCTCCTTGGCGAAGGGTGTGGAAACGCTGCTCGGGGATCGCCTTTCGGACGGCTGCGTCATCGTGAAGCATGGCCATGCCGAACCACTGACGCGCATCCGGCAGCTACAGGCGGGACATCCCATCCCTGATGCGCAAGGAGTCGACGCGACTGCCGAGATGCTGCGCACGGTCGAAGGGCTGACAGAGCGCGACAGCGTGATCGTTCTGCTGACCGGCGGTGCGTCCGCCCTGATGGTCGCGCCCATTGAAGGCGTCACGTTGCAGGAAAAGGCGGCGGTGACGGACATGCTGCTGCGATCAGGCGCGTCGATCGAGGAGATCAACGCCGTCCGCAAACGGCTGTCGCGGGTGAAGGGTGGTGGGCTGCTGCGCCATCTCCAACCTGCATCTGTGCTGACCCTGCTGATATCCGATGTGCCGAGCGGCAACCTAGACATGATCGGATCAGGGCCGACCTTCCCGTGCAGCGCGGATTTTACGGATCCGATAGCGATCCTGGCGCGCTATGGACTGGAGCAAGCGGTGCCCGCATCCGTCCGCGATGCACTCGCGAATGAGATGCAGGCTGCTGCTGAACCCGCAGGGCGCCACAAGGCGCTGATGCTGGCGGACAGCGCCATGCTTGTCGAGGCGGTCCACGGCATCGCCGCGCGGGAGGGGCTGAGCGCTTACGACGTCGACGCGGGAATGGCGGGCAACACGCATGACGCAGCGCTGAGGATGGCGGACGCCTTGCGGGCCGTGCCGCCGCAGGATCGCCCTGCGTTGCTTGTGTCGGCCGGTGAAACCACCTTGCAGGTGAAGGGCGACGGGCTGGGTGGGCGCAATCAGGAGTTCGCGCTGGTCGCAGCCTTGGCGCTGGCCGGGGAGGGCAATGCCGCGCTGCTCGCCGCTGGCACCGATGGCACCGATGGGCCGACCGATGCGGCGGGGGCGTTTGCCGATGGCGCCCTGCACGAACGAGCGCGGGCAGCGGGGCTCGACCCGGCGGAGATGCTGGCGCGCAACGACAGCTACCGCTTGTTCAAAGCGACCGGCGACTTGGTCCATACGGGGCCGACGGGAACGAATGTCATGGACCTCGTTCTGGGCATCGCCTTCTGACCGGAACGAATTGAGAGAGAAGAGATATGGTGAAGCTGGCGGCCAATCTGTCGATGATGTTTCAGGACCTGCCGTTCCTCGACCGCTTCGATGCGGCAGAGGCGACCGGCTTTTCCGGCGTCGAGTTCATGTTTCCTTATGACCATAACCCAGCCGACGTGGCGGCGCGCGCGCAGAAGTGCGGGCTTGAGGTCGTTCTGTTCAACCTGCCCGCAGGTGATTGGGCAGGGGGAGAGCGCGGCATTGCGGCACTTCCTGACCGGGTCGAGGAATTCCGCGCGGGCGTGGCTGAGGGGCTGGATTATGCCCGGACGCTAGGCTGCCCGCGCCTGCATCTGATGGCCGGAAAGGCGCCTGCCAGTGCCGAATGCCGCGCCGCGCTGCTCTCGAATATCGGGTATGCCGCCGATCTGGCCGCAGCGGACGGTATCGAGATACTGATCGAGCCTATCAACACGCGTGTCGATATTCCCGGCTATTTTTACAGCACCACTGAGGAAGCGATGTCTGTCATGGACGAGGCGGCTCGTAGCAATGTCCGCCTGCAATATGACATCTATCACATGCAGATCATGGAAGGAGATCTGGCCCGCACGATCGAGCGGCTGCTGCCCAGGATCGGCCACATGCAGTTGGCCGACAATCCGGGCCGCGCCGAACCGGGCAGCGGAGAGATCAACTATCCCTGGCTGCTCAGCCATATCGATGCGCTGGGCTATGATGGATGGATCGGGTGCGAGTACCGGCCTGCGGGCGACACAAAGGCGGGCCTAGGCTGGGCACGCGATTATCTCAACTCCAGGAGAGCATGACATGAAGATCGGGTTCATCGGCCTTGGCATCATGGGCCGTCCCATGGCTGGGCATCTGCAAGCGGCAGGGCACGCGATCTACAGTTGCGTCAATCGCACGCCGATGCCCGACGAACTGCTTGAAGGCGGCGCGATCGCATGCGCCACACCCGCGGCGGTGGCGGCAGAGGTGGACTGCCTGATCCTGATGCTGCCCGACACCCCGGACGTCGAACACGTACTCTTCGGCGCGGGCGGCGTGGTGCAGGGTGTGAAGCCCGGCACGACCATTATCGACATGAGCTCCATCGACCCGATCGCCACGCGCGATTTTGCGGCGAGGCTTGAAGCATTGAAATGCAACTATGTCGACGCGCCGGTATCCGGCGGCGAAGTGGGCGCGAAAAATGCCGCCCTGACGATCATGTGCGGAGCGAAGCAGCATGTGTTCGACAAGGTCCGGCCTCTGCTGGAACTGATGGGCAAGAATATCACGCTGGTCGGTGACGTAGGCGCGGGACAGGTCACCAAGGTCGCCAATCAGATCATCGTCGCGCTGAACATCGAAGCAGTGTCGGAGGCGCTGGTCTTCGCATCGAAAGCGGGCGCGGACCCCGCACGGGTGCGCGAGGCGCTGATGGGCGGCTTTGCGGCATCACGCGTGCTGGAGGTGCATGGCCAGCGCATGATCGATCGTACATTCGATCCCGGCTTCCGCATCCGGCTGCACCAGAAGGATCTCAATCTGGCGCTGGCGGGTGCACGCTCGCTGGGCATATCGCTACCCGCCACGGCGAATGCGCAGCAACTTTTCAGCAGTTGCGTTGCGCACGGCGATGCGGAAAATGATCACAGCGCGATGGTGACGGCGCTCGAACGGGCTGCTAACCACTTGGTGAGTGGTTACTCAACCGCAGACATTTCTCACACCCATAGCTTCTCCGGAGGATGCTCATGACCAACAATCGTCTTAAAGACCGCCGTATCATCGTGTTCGGCAGCGCGACCGGGATCGGCGCTGCTACGGTCAAGCGCCTAGCGCAGGAAGGCGCGCGGGTTTGCGCCGCCGACATCAACGTCGAAGGCGCGACGCAGGTGGCGCAGGAAGCAGGCGGCGAGACTTTCGCCGTTCATGTCGACATCTCCGACGAAGCTTCGGTGCAGAAGGCAACCGAGGAAGCGGTGAGCCGTTTCGGTGGCCTGGATGGCGCGCACATCAACGCGGCGGATCTGCGTGTCATCATGGAGGATAGCGATGCGCTTGCCATCGATCTCTCCACCTTCGATCGCACGATCGCGGTCAATTTGCGCGGACATCTGCTGTGCACGCGCGCCGTCGTTCCGCACCTCGTCAAGAGCGGTAAGGGGGCGATCGTCTACACGAGTTCCGGCTCGGCGCATGGCGGCGAGCCGACGCGTCCCTGCTATGCCATGGCGAAGGCGGGCGTGAACGCGCTTGCGCGCCATGTCGGTGCGCGCTGGGGCAAGGAAGGCATCACCGCCAATGTGCTCGCACCCGGCTTCACCGTCACTGGCGAGATGAAGAAGGCGATGGAAGCGAATGCCGAAGAAGCGACCAAATGGGCCGACTATTTCATGGCGCGCACCCCGCACACGCGTCTGGGCGAATCCGAAGACCATGCGGGCGTCGTCGCCATGTTGCTTTCCGAGGACGGCCGCTGGATCAACGGCGCGATCTATGACGTCAATGGCGGATCGCTGATGCGCGCTTGACGACACTGGCTGCGGCGCTCGCTCCTGCACGGGCGGGCGCCGCAGCGCTTGTTCAATAAAGCGCAATCACGCGCGCGGGCATGCCAGTGGCGTTTTCCAGCGGCGCCACCCCCGCGAACAACAGGCCGCCTGCAGCAGGCGCGCGGTCGAGATTGGCCAACCCCTCCAGCGCCCACCGTCCGCTCCGCAGCCACGCCTGATGCACGGGGAAGGCGGGCATCGCCTCGCCCGCGTCAATCGACATGGCGTCAACGCCAATTCCCCGCACGTCGCGCTTCATCAGAATGTCCATTACCGCAGCGTCGAAGCCGGGGCTCTTGCGCCGCTCGGTCGCGGGCAAGCTGCCGTAATTGGCGAAAGCGCCCAGCGGGTCCCAGCCCGACAACATCGCGACGCAGGAACCTTCCGGGATGCGGCCATGGCGACGTTCCCAAGCTGCGATGTCCTGCGGTTCGACCCGTGCGTCACGGTCTGCCTTCGCCTTTTTCCTGATGTCGATGACGACCAGCGGGACGATCAACTGGCTGATCGCCATGTCTCCGACCGATGCTCCGTCCGGCGCGAAGTGGCGCGGCGCGTCGAGATGGGTGCCGGTATGTTCGACGATGGATATGCGGTTGAGCGCCATGCCTGCCTTCGTGCCTGATCCCTCCACGGCCTCCATGGAGAGGCGGCCCGGCGTGAAGGCGAAAGCGCGCGTCAGCCGGTGCGTGAGGTCGAGGATATGCAATTGCCGTCCATGAAGCGGTAAGCTCGCCTGGTCAGGCATCACTGCGGCGGCGTCGGCAGGCGATGATGTGCCGAGGGTGAGCGCACCCAGCGCGCTTAAAGCTAGCATGTCGCGGCGGTCGATCACGGCGGCTGGTTCTTTCTTGAGGAAAGCGTTGGACAATTTCACGGCGGCGGATTGGGGAAAGCTGCAAAGCTAAGTCAAATCGATCGCAACCACTTCATGGAAGTCGATGTGCGGCACCTCCACCTCGACCCAGCCATTCGCCGCGCTGTGCGTAACGTCGGCCCCGGCCGTCAACAATCGCGCCTGCGCCGCACGCCTACCCTCAGGCAGTTGCAAACGGATGCGATAGGGGCCGGTGCGGATCGCCTCGCGATAGCTGCCGCGCATCGCCATGGGATTGTTGAGGTTGACGAGATGCGCGGTGACCGACCGTTCCTGCCGCCAGCAGGCGATGTCGAGGAGGCCGGGCCCATCGATCTGCAAGGGATGCGCTTCATCATGCGCCCAGTTGAGCATGGTGCGCAGCAGTGTCAGATGATCGCCATGGCCAAGCTCCGCAAAGCTGCGATCGAGGTCCATCGGCAAATAGACGACGCGCCCGCGCCCGACCTGACGGCAAATCGCCATGGGTATGTCGGTCTCTGTCCGGTCGGTGAAGACCCGCTCCATCGGCAGGTCCGGATAGCTGGGGACGAGCGTCAAGGCGACATCGTGCTGATCGCGCGCTGTGACGGGCAGGCGGAACAGCGGGCCGATGGTCCGGCTGATGTCGCTCAGTCCAGCCATGGCCGGATGCGCGTGGCGCAAGGTGAGGTATGCGTTTCTCAGCGGCCCTTCCGCCTTGCCTGCGATGGAGCAGCCGAACAGGTCGGCGAGGCCGAAATCAGCCCGCTGCCGTCCTTCACCGTCATAGAGCGAGGTCTGGTAGGTTGCGACGACGCTGCCGCCGCGCGCTACGAAGGCACGGATCTGATCGCATTGCTTGTCCGAAAGCACCGCCGCGTTGGCAAGGATGATGGTGCGAAAGCGCGACAGGCTGTCGCCGTCCAGGAAATCCTCGTCGACGAGGTCGAATGGCACGCGGCCTTCCAGCGCGGCCTGGTAAAAGCCGTCGCCATGCTCCTCCAGCTTTCCGCGCCCGGTCCAACCGCCAAGATAGGCGGTGGTCCTAGGCGTATGAACCAACCCGACCCGAGCCAGATTGCGGGTATTCCGCAGATAGGCTTCATTGGCATGGTGCCAGTCGTAGATTTGCCTGACGACATCCATCCAGCGGCGATCCAGGGGTTTGGCGTTGAACTTGGTAATCCAAGGGCGCGCACCCTGGGCGATCGCGCCAGCGGCCCAGATGCGGATTTCCGCCGGGCTCTGCACTGAGTCCTTCCAGCGATAGGCCTCTTCCACCCCCACCGAAATGATGTGACCGACGGGCTTGTCCTTCATGAAAGCGCGCAGTTCGCGCGTGTAGCGGCCCGCGCCCCAGACCTCCGGTCGCGTCCCCCAGGGAGAGCCATCCGATGACCGCGCCTGCCGGTCGCAGAAAGCAAGCGGCAGACGTTTCGACAGGGCTGGTCCATTGAGATCGACCAGACCCCGGCGATCACCGCCTGGAATGAAGAAGGCTTCCCGCCGGTGCTTGCGCGCTGCCGCATTCCACAGGTCGATTAGGGAGAAGAGCCGATCTTCGACCCATGCGGCATAGCGTCGCCCCTCCGGTTTGGACGGGTCCGGATCGAGCGGGATGTCCTGCCCAGATGCCGCGCGGTAGAGCGTCCGGCAGCTTTGGCAATAACAGGTGCCGCTGCCGTTCCAGCGATTGCCGAAGAAGCCGTCCACTGGATAGCGCCTGGCGATCTCCTCGATCACCTTGGGCATCAGATCGAAATTATAGGGTCCGTAGGCGCAGGTCAGGGTGAGGTCCGGCGCACTACCATGCCGCTTGATCTTCCCGTCGGGGCCGGTCAGCGCCCATTCGGGATGGGCAGCGGCTGCAGCCGCGTTCATCGCGTGCGGATCAATGCGGGCGAGCACGCGGAGCCCGAGTGTCTTGCATGCCGTAACCATGTCGCCAAACGGATCGACGCCCTTGCCGACCCCTTGTGCCATGCCATGATAGGGGATGGCAGTCGGATAGAAAGCGATGCCGCCCCCGGCGCTAAGGCACACGCCATCAGCGTGAATCTGCCGGAAATAGTCGGTCCAGAATGTGGGATCGTAGCGTCCCGGATCATCTTCTGTGAAGGCGAGCTGGAACCAGCGCATCGGCCCGCTCGCCCAATCAGGGGGTGTAGCGTTGCCTAACCGGCGCGCGAAGGCAGGCTCGATTCCGGACAGCAGGACGCCAGCACCCAATGCGAGCGCTGCGCGGCGATCGAGTGGCAATATGTCGGGCATCATCTCTCCTTGCGGCGATGAAGTTAACTCAAGCAGCGCCATCTACAATTCATCATCCCATCATACGGAACATCCCGATCGAGCGTGGTCCTTGTCCACCACGCAGAAAATATATCGACAAGCATGAGCAAACAGGTCATACCAGTTTGAAAGGTTGTCGCTCGTGCGGTGGTAATCAGGCAAGGTGAGGAACAAGCGTGGCCGATAGTCAGCAAGAGCCGGAAGACGGCCTGCTAGGGCGAGTTCAGTCGCTGGTGCGGGCATTTGGCATTCTCGATGAACTGGCAAAGAGCGACAATATGACGCTCAGCGACCTGTCCCGCGCTGTCGGCCTGCCAAGATCCACCACCCATCGCCTGCTGACGACCATGGAAGCGCTACGTTATGTGGCGTTTGACCGACGCAGGAACGGCTGGTCCATCGGGGTGCAGGCTTTCACGGTCGGGGCCGTGTTCGCGCAAACGCGGGACCTTGGGCAACTGGGCCGTACGATCATGCGATCACTGATGTCCGAAGTGCAGCATTGCGTGAACATCGCCGTGCCGGAAGGCGCTGGCATCTGCTATGTCGGTCAGGCTGCGGCGAACGGGTTCCGCCAGACGGCTGCCCGGCCGGGCGCCGTCCTACCGCTGCACACGACGGCGTCCGGCAAGGTGCTGATGGCGCAGTGGTCCAGGGCCGAGTTCGACCGCTATCTGAACAGCGCGCCGCTCAAAGCCCGCACCGCGCGCAGCATCATCGATGGCGACCGGCTCCGTCGCGAGATGGCGGACATTCACATGCGCGGCTATGCGCTCGATGATGAAGAGCATAGCGACGGATTGCGCTGCGTCGCGGCGGTCGTGAACGATCGCTATGGCCTGCCGAAGGGGTCGCTGTCGATTTCGGATCGATCATCCCATCTGGCCCGCGCACGGCTGGATGAGTTAGGCCCGGCGCTGATCAGCGCGGCACAGCGGATGAGCATGGAAATCGCGGCGCAGAGTTTCTGACGAGCGGTCTGAAGCTGCCGTTTATGGTGCCTTCCGTCATTTGAGATCATTTCTGCCGGGTTGATGAACAGAAACGCCGTGGCGTGCCCTCGATCCACTGCGGAATAAGAAGCGCAGACGCCAGCGTAACAGCGCGAGGCGGCAGGATAGAGGATGATGAAAGATATGAGGGCTCATGGCCTAAAGAGGTGCGCCGCGACCGGATCGCTGGCGGCGGCCAGCCTGCTGACGTTGGGCGCATCCGCGCCGCAACCGCAGAGTTTTTCCTTCGCGCTGACCAACATCTATGTGGCGGCCTATGAGGATGAAAAGGCGTGCCGGGGCTTGTCGCTAAGCTCAGCCGACCTATTCCTGAAAAGCCTGCCTCCCGCTGAACGGGCGAAATATGAAGCGCCTGAAAAGGTACAGGAGCTGCACAAGCTGATGGGCGAGCGGCTCGGCTTCAAGATGGTGCCGACAGGCAAGGATTCCGGTTCCAACGGCAGCATGGCGCGCCTGACCGAGGCCGAGCAGCAGGCATTGCGGCAGAAATATAACATCCCGAAAGGCAAGGGAATTCCTGCCTTTCTCGGTACGCGGTTCGCCTATGACAGTTGCACCAATCCCGAAGATTTCCCGTTCATGGAAAAGGGGAATGAGGATTATCGCGGGCCTGTCGCCTATGGCATCGATCTCGATGGCCGCAATGGCAAGGAGGATTATGTCGGCCCGGACCAGCAGCCCGGGGTCGACAACCAGCTCATCCGGGCGGTTGGATGCACCTTTTCGACGCGCGACTTCGGTACGCCGAAGGTGGCGGATAATGTGATCACGTCCATGTCTTCGCCCACGCTCGTGGAAGTGAGCGGCGTCGACGATCCAGCGAATGACGATGATGTGACGGTTCGCCTTTACGCCAGCGCCAGTCCGCTGGAGTTGTCAGGTGCGGGCAAGCCGTTGGCTTGGGCCAGCCTGGACGTCGATCAGGATCGCCGCTTCATGGCGCAAGCCAAGGGGAAGATTCGCGATGGCGAGTTGATCACCGAGCCGTTTGACCTGCAGGTGCGGCTGCGCGAACAGATCATCGACAGCTATCGCGAACTGCGCCAGGCGCGCATCCAGGCGAAGATCAAGCCCGGCGAAGCGATCGAAGGTGGCATTTACGGCTATCACACGCTGGCGAGCATTGAGGATAACTATCATCAATCGACCCAGGTCGGCGCCAATCTGACACGCATGTCCTGCCCGGCGTTGATCAAGGCGGTGCGCCGCTATGCCGATGCCTATCCCGACCCCAAGACCAGACGCAACAGCGCCATCTCGTCCGCGCTGCGTTTCAAAGGCGTGCCCGTCTTTCTGATCAAGCCGCAGCAGGTGGCGTCAGGGAGGAAACCATGATTGGTTCGCTAAATTCTTCACGTGTTCTTCGCGCTTTGTCCGCTGTCACCGCGCTCGGATCGATAGGCGCCATATTGTTGGCGGCAAGTGCCGGACATGCCGATGCGCCATTGGAACAAACGGCTCAGCAGCAACAGCAGGCGCCCAAATTCCGGCGGCTGACCGAAGCGCAATATCGCGCCACCATCGCCGACATATTCGGACCCGATATCAAGGTCAGCGGCCGGTTCGAGCCTGACATGCGGGTGGGAGGCCTGCTGGCGGCGGGTACAAGTGCGGTGTCGTTGACGCCCGCGGGGGCCGAGCAATATGAGCAGATCGCACGGGGCATCGCTGAACAGGTGGTCGACGCGAAGCATCGTGACAAGCTGGTCGGATGCGCGCCCCAGCCGTCCGATCCCCAGGGCGCGGCTTGTGCAGAGGGCTTTTTCAAGCGGGTGGGCCTCCGGATATACAGGAGGCCGCTGACGGATGGTGAGGTGAAGCTTGCCGTTGCTCAGACCGTCGCGGCGTCAGCGACCCTCAAGGACTTCCACGGCGGCCTTGCGATCATGCTCACGGCAATGCTGTCGGATTTGCCTTTCCTGTTCCAGACCGACCGGGAGGTTGCGGACCCCCGCGCCCCGGGAGGCCGCACGATCGACGCCTGGTCGCGGGCCAGCAAGCTGAGCTATTTCCTGTGGAACAGCACGCCGGACGAGCAACTGCTGCAAGCTGCGGCCGACGGTAGCCTGATGACGCAGGCGGGCCTCTCGGCCCAGGTCGACCGGCTTATGGCTTCGCCCCGGTTCGAAACGGGCGTGCGGTCCTTCTTCGACGATTTTCTGCAATTGGAAGGCATGATGTCGCTGTCAAAGGACGGCATCATCTATCCGGCTTTCCGCTCCTCCGCCGCGCCTGCTGCCCGCGAACAAACGTTGCGCACCATCACAACGCTGCTGGTGGCGGAAAATGGCGATTATCGTGACCTGTTCACCACACGCCGCGTGGCGATGAACCGGCAGCTGAGCCCGCTCTACCGCATGCCTCATGGACCACGCGACTGGTCGATGGTCACGCTGCCGGATGATGATCCGCGCGTGGGCGTGCTGACACAGATCAGCTTCCTGGCGCTCCATTCGCACGAGGGCCGATCTTCGCCCACGTTGCGCGGCAAGGCCGTTCGGGAAGTCCTGATGTGCGAGCATGTTCCGGCTCCGCCCGCCAATGTGAACTTCACCATCGTTCAGGACACAAGCAATCCCGCCTTCCGCACCACGCGCGAGCGGCTGAAGGCGCATCTGGATGATGAGGAATGCGCCAGCTGCCACAAGCTGACCGATCCCATGGGACTGACGCTCGATAGCTTCGATGGCGCTGGGCAGTTCCGGGCGACAGAAAATGGCGTGCCGATCGACACCACCGGCATGCTGGACAAGATCGCGTTCAATGACAGCGCGGGGCTCGGCAAGGCATTGCACGACAACCCAAAGGTGACGCAGTGCCTCACGCAATCGGCATGGCGCTATGCCGCTGGCCGAGCCTTGTTGCCGTCCGAGGAAACAGTCACAAACCGGCTGCATGAGGATTTCGCCCGGACCGGATATCGCATCCGCTCGCTATTCCGGCGGATCGCCATAGATCCCCAATTCTTCGCCGTCCGGTCGCCTGCGGCGCCCCGTGTCGCGAGCAAGCCATCGTCAGGAAGGAAAGGCTGATGACGTCTTTGAACAGGCGCGGATTTCTGCTGCGCGGCATGTTGGGCGGGGGAGCGGTTGCCGTGGGGCTGCCATTCCTCGACTATTTCCTCGACAATAATGGCGCGGCCTTGGCCGCAACTTATGGCGGCGGCCGCCTGCCGGTGCGTTTCGGCACTTGGTTCTGGGGATGCGGGATGATTCCAGATCGCTGGAATCCCAAGATGGCGGGAGCCAATTACGACCTGCCGCCCGAACTCGCGCCGATCAAGCCTGTGCAGGACAAGGTGTCGGTACTCTCCGGCTTTAGCGTCACGCTGGGCGGCAAGAGCAACCAGCCTCACATCTCCGGCAACGTTGGGCTGCGCACCGGGACGCCCAGTGATACCTGGCAGCAGATCGCGGGTCCGACCTTCGACGTCAGTATTGCCGACGCCATTGGCGCGGGCACGCTGTACCGTAGCCTGGAACTGAGCGCGGACGGCAACCCGCGCACCAGCTTTTCCTATCGCAGCGGGACGGAGATGAACCCCAGCGTCGCGTCGCCGATGGAACTCTACCGTCGGATCTTCGGCGCTGATTTCCGTGACCCCAACGCGGCGGAGTTCACGCCCGATCCCAAGGTCATGGCCCGGCGCAGCGTCCTTTCCGCTGTCACTGAGGAGCGCCGCCGCATGCTGGGCAAGCTGGGTGCTGAGGATAAGGCCCGCGTCGACAGCTACTTTACTTCAATTCGTGAGGTCGAGAACAAGCTGGCGCTGCAATTGGAAAAACCGCCCCGCGCAGAGGCCTGCGTCGTTCCGGCGCAGCCCGAGGACATTGCCGCCAGCACCGATGTTCCGGCCCGCCAGAAATCCCACAAGCTGATGGCGGAAATGCTGGCGATGGCGATGGCGTGCAACCAGACCAAAGTGTTCAACATGGTGTTTTCGACCGCCACCGCCGATCTGCGGCAGGCTGGATCGCCAACCGCCTATCATCAGGCGACGCATGAGGAGCAGGTGGATCGCGCCAAAGGCTATCAGCCCACAGTCGATGAATTTTCGACACAAAGCATGCAGGCATGGGCGGATTTTGTTGCGGCCATGGCAGCAATCAAGGAGGGCGACGGCACCTTGCTCGACAATATGCTGGTGGTCGCCCACTCCGAGGTCAGCTATGCCAAGAATCATGATGTGAACGGCATTCCCGTGATGCTTGCCGGCCGGGCAGGGGGCAAGGTGAAGAGCGGCATTCATGTCGCCAGCCAGGGCGATCCCATTTCCCGCGTCGGGCTGACCATGCAGCAGGTGATGGGTGTTCCCGTCGATGCATGGGGCACAGAAGCGATGCGAACCTCGCGCACCTTGTCGGAGATCATGGCGTGAAAAGGGTTGCCCTGATCCTCCTGTCCCTGCTGTTGGCATCCCCCGGCCTGGCGCAACAGGCAAATCCAGCGACCGCATCAGGTTTCAGCTTCCTTTCGCTGGAAGTGGCGGACATGGCGCGTGCAAAGTCCTTCTATGTCGATGGATTGGGCATGAAATCGGTTTTCACCGTCAGCAAGTCGGGTGATCCCGCGGAAAAGATCGCCTTCAACTTTTCAGGTGATCCCAGGTCCAGCGAACCGCTGTTGATCCTGATCCATCATGAAAAGCCGGATGCGACGCAGAACCGTTCGACCGGCGCGAAAGTCGGTATTCGGGTCAGTGACAGCCGCGCGGTGGCCCTACGGCTTCAAAAGGCAGGATTTCCCGTGATCAGGATCGCTGCCGCGGATGAAAAGGGGCCGATGATCAACAGCGTGGTGCGGGACCCCGATGGAGTGATTGTGGAATTGGTGGAGTTGCGGACTAGGTAGGACCGCTTTGGCCTGCCACCGTCTGACCTATCCAGTTTTGGCTTGCGCTAGCCTGCGGCGAAATTCGGTAGGCGCCATTCCGGTCCAGCCACGAAATGCCCGGCGTAAGGCATCGGAATCACACAGATCCAGCCGCTCTGCGATGTCTTCGATCGACATGCGGCTGTTGGTGAGCATGTCGATGGCCATTTCATGGCGCAACTCATCCCGGATTGCCCGGAATGATGTTCCTGCGCTGTGCAACCTGCGCCGCAACGTCATCGGTGCCATGGCAAGGTGCCGCGCCAATTCTTCAAGCGAGGGCAGCTTGCGCCGATCGCGCAGAGCCAGCGCCATGAAGTGGCGCGACCGGCGCACGATCTCCAACGGATCTTCGCCGACCCTCAACCCGAACAGAAAGTTAAGCGTCGGCAACGCTTCGCAATCCGACATGGTGCGAATGACCGGCTGGTCAAGCATGGACGCGGCAAAACGCATTTCCAGCTGATCCGCGCCCAGTAGCAAGTTGAATGGGAGCAGTTCGACGTCCAGGTATCGCACGGCAGACTCGGGAAAGTCGAGCGCAACTATGCCCTCCAGAGGCTTACCGATGAGCCAGCTGAAGATTGAATGGAACATCAACTGGCCATGCAGCGTCACGATGAAATCCATCTCTTCATCGCCGCTGCGCGCGCCGGTGTAGGACAGTACAGCTTTTCCGCCGCTACGCTTCAACGTCATGCTGCCCATCCGCCCGTCAATCGCCAGCAGCAATTCCTCGGTGCGCATGATCGCCTCACGCAAGGTGCGGCTGCCAACGAGGCAGTAGAAAAGCAGTCGCCAATCGCCGCCCCGGAAAGGCGGTCGTCCAGCGGCTGCGGCCTGCATGTCCGACAGTTCCACGCTGGCGCGCGACGATAGTTTTTGCAGATCCGCGATATCCAGTTCGGGGAGCGTGCTGACGAGAAATCGCTCCAGCGGTTCGTAAAAACCATTGGTCCGCAACACACCGGCAGCGTTGCCCCTACGCCCGGCAATCAATTTTAACAGCCGCGCCACAATATGACGCCCCGGTTGTCCCATGTTCGTGGACAGCAGGCTACCACCTTCAGCGGCACTCATTGCAGTTTGGGACGGAAACTCGTGCACCCCATTACCATCCATCATCCTATGTCGCGGTTTAAGACAACGAGTTGGTGACACTAAGTCAATGGCATCGACGATCCCCGTCATCCCACATCATGGGATAAGTGAAGGATGCATTTGATCTCGCCCACGCTCCTGGTGTGAGGATGGTGCGCATCTTAAAGGGGGCGTAGCGCCTGGATAGTTCCAGGCGCTACTGCGCCAGCTATCAGCATTGTTCCACATGGTGGGATGCATGCTTATGGCGCGCAAACCCTTCCTCTAAGATGTTCGCTGCCCAGCAACGAATAATCGTCATCAAAATGGAGGGGACTATGAAAGGTCGAAGGGGTCATCATCTCATCAGCTTGTTGAGCTGTGCCTGCGGACTGGCCATCGCCAGCGGCGCAGCGGCGCAACAAGTGGAGCAGGGCGCGGAAGAACCGAACGCTGCGGAAATCATCGTAACTGCCACACGCCGCGCGGAAACGCTGCAGGAAACGCCAGTCGCAGTCGATGTCGTATCAGGACAGGAAGTCGCCAAGCTTAACCTGTTCGATGTTAAGGAAATCCAGAACGTCGTTCCGGGCCTAACCCTCGAGAATGGCGACGGCCGAAGCAATATCGCCACTTTGCGCGGCATCTCGTTCAATCCGGATAGCGGATCGAGTGACGCAGTTCAGGTCTATTTCAACGAAATCGACGTAGATCCCAACACCTTCTTCAGCGCCATTTACGACATTGGCCAGATCCAGGTTCTGCGCGGACCGCAGGGCCTGTTCCGTGGCAAGGTGTCGCCTGCAGGCTCAATCGTCATCGGCTCCGCTCGCCCGGACCTGGTCAAGCCGACCGGCTATGCACAGGCAGCAGCCAGCGACCTGCATGCCTACAATTTCCAGGGCGCGGCGTCTGTGCCGATCATCCAGGACAGCCTCGCGGTGCGCGGCGCGCTTCTATATGACCGCAACCGTGCCGGTCAGGTGAAGAATGTCGACGGGCGTAAATCCTACAACGAAACGATGAGCGGACGTATTTCGCTTGCCTGGCAACCGTCGTCAGAATTCCGTGCCGACTTGGTCTACCAATATCTCTGGACAGACACGCGTCCGTTCCGTGCCGTGTTCGGCCCCGGCAATCAGCCGAGCCCGAACAGCTTCTTCCCCCTGCGGAGCGGCCCCGCAATCAGCCTGAATGATCGCTTGGCAGTGAGCGAAGGCGCGTTGCGGTTCACCAATGAAACGCATCTCGTCACTCTCAATACCAACTATGACTTTGGTTGGGGCGAACTGGTTTTCAACGGGGGCTATCAGAAGACCCGTCTGGAACAGCAGCGAGACCAGGACGAGGGCAATGCGGTGCCCGGATATCAGCTGAACCAGCATGTTCACACCCCCTATGATCTCTGGACCGCGGAAGTTCGTCTTCAGTCGCCGAGCGATTCGCGCTTGAATTGGGCGGTTGCGGCCAACTATGATTATTCAAAGTTCAACGATGTTCGCGTAAACCAGAGTAACGACGTCTTTTTCACCGATCCATTCGGGGGCATCTTTCCTGGCATGACTGGCCCCGGTCCTGTTCCACCGCAGATTTTCACGGTCCCTGTGGATGTTGCAGTCGCCCTTCCTATCCTAAGCAAGTCCTATGCAGTGTCGGCATTGCTCGGTTATGAGGTGGTTGACGGCCTGACGATCACTGGCGGCTTGCGCCAGACGTGGGGCACGACAACTCGGACGCAGACGACTACCCTCGTAATTGATGGGGGAGCACCTACATCTTCGGTAAAGCCCAGCGTGGTAAAGCCGAGTGCTCTCACTGGTGGCGCGGCGATCAGTTGGGCCGTCAATCCCGATCTTAACCTCTATGCTAACTACGGCCGGTCTTTCCGTCCCGGCGTGGCGGCGACCGGCGTTACTACCGATCTAGACCAGAAATATCTTCAAACCCCTGACGAGACGTCGGACGGCTTTGAAATCGGCCTAAAATCAAGCTTGTTCAACCGGAAAGTAACATTGAATATCGCAGCCTTCTATCAGACATTTAAAAACTATGTTGATTTCGCGCCCGATCTGAGGACCAACTCTTCACGCGTTCCCGGTCGCACCGATACAGCGACTGCGCCGCTGCCGACATTTGGTGATGCGATCAGCAAGGGCGTTGAAGTTCAGCTAGGCTTCCAACCTTCTCAATGGGTGGATTTTAACGTAAACGCTACTTACGCGGACGCTCACTACGATAACGCCAAACTATATTGTAACGATTATAATGGTGACGGCGTGCCGGACTCCATTGGTACGCCCAGCGTTCCTGGAACTGAGCAGGTAGCTGTTTGCACCCGCAACGATCGTATCGCGGATGTTCCAAAATTCAGCCTGACCAGCAATGGTGAAGTTCGCTTCGCCATGGGTTCTCTGACCCCGTTTGTTCGGGGGCTGCTCTCGTATCGGCCTGGTTTCAGGTCGCAGAATAGCGACTATACATATCGGGACTTCACTAAGATCGATCTTTTTGTCGGCCTGCGTGGTGAAGATCGTTGGGAGTTCAACCTGTTTGTGAAGAACCTCCTCGACCAAACCCGTGCCCAGCGCGTGTCCCAAGGTAACTTCCAAGTCGGAACGCGCTCGCTGCCCGTGTTTGAAGCCCTTGATCCGATCCCATTCGATTCCGGCTATCGTTTGGCGAACATAACGGCGCCACGCGAATTCGGCGCCACACTGCGCTTCAACTGGTAATTGATCGGCCGGGGATCTGCGAACTGATCCCCGGCCATTACCATTCGCCTATCGGCTAATCCCGTCTGGCTGACGGCTTACCCGCCTCAGCTGCAACTTCGGCGAGAGAGGGCAACCGATCCATTGCGGCGACCGTGGCGCAAGGCAATGGTCGTAACCCGGCGGACAACCAAGCGGAACTCCATGCATTCGCCTCGCTAACCCGGGGATCACTCCTTTAGGAACAAGCGCCATGCTTGGGCCGCGTGAACGACGCTCTTCTGCTTTCAGAAGCCGCTGTTTACACCCGTGCAGACCACCTTCAACTCTATATAGTCATCGATGCCCCAGTGGGACCCTTCGCGACCGAGGCCTGATTCCTTGACGCCGCCAAAAGGCGCGACCTCTGTCGAGATGAGGCCGGTATTAAGACCGACCATTCCATACTCCAACGATTCCGAAACGCGAATGCTTCGATCCAGATCACGCGTGTAGACGTAGCTGGCTAATCCCGCCGGAGTGTCATTCGCCATTTCGATCGCTTCACCCTCGCTTATGAACCTCACTAGGCCGGCGATTGGGCCGAACGTCTCCTCCTTGCAAAGCAACGCCTCGGCAGGAACGTCTGCCAGAACGGTAGGAAGGAAGAAATTACCTTCGCCCTTAATAGCGTAGCCGCCGGTCAGAATACGGGCCCCACGCGCCACTGCATCGTCGACATGAACGGATGCCTTGGCCACTGCCCTCCCGTCAATCAGTGGCCCTTGGTCGGTTGGGCCGCTCATGCCGGCTCCGACTACAAATTGGCTGACGCGTTCAGCCAAGCGCCGCGAAAAGACATCGAAAATGCCATCTTGGACCAGAAAGCGATTTGCGCAGACGCAGGTTTGGCCGGTGTTCCGAAATTTTGACATCAGGGCGCCTTCAACTGCGCTCTCGATATCGGCGTCATCAAAGACAATGAAAGGCGCGTTCCCCCCCAGTTCCAAGGAAACACGCTTCACGGTCGACATGCACTGCGCAGCCAGCATTTTGCCTACGCCTGTTGAACCCGTAAACGTGAATTTTCGGACCCGCGGGTCTGTGGTCATTACTTCTCCGATAGGCGCCGCATCGCCCGTCAGGACATTGAATATGCCAGCGGGCACTCCGGCCTCCTCAGCCAGTACGGCGAGAGCCAATGCGGAAAAAGGCGTGAGTTCAGAGGGCTTTAGCACGAGTGAGCAACCGGCGGCCAAAGCAGGTCCTGCCTTGCGCGTGATCATCGCCAGGGGGAAGTTCCAGGGTGTGACGGCAGCGACAACGCCTACCGGCTCCTTACGCACTGCTAGACGGCGATCGGATGCGTGGGGCTGGATCAACTCGCCATTGATCCGGCGCGCTTCCTCCGCGAACCATTCCAAAAATGAAGCGGCATAGATGACCTCGCCTTTGGCTTCGGTGAAAGGCTTACCCTGTTCCAGCGTCAGGATCGTGGCCAGATCTTCCTGATGCGCGAGCATCAGTTCACCCCAGCGCCGCAGAATAGTGCCGCGCGCCTTCGCAGCCAGCTTGCGCCATTCGCCCTGAGCCTGACAAGCCGAAGTGATCGCCCGTTTTGTCTCTTCGGCGCCCAGGTTGGGAACAGTCCCTAATACAGAGCCGTCTGCGGGATTGGTGACGGAGATTTTCGCCGCACCTTCGACCCACAGTCCATCAATGAAAGCCGCCTCCTTAAGCAAGTCGGGTCGAAAAAGATTGTGCGGGAAGGTCACGCCACCTCCCTCGCGACAGCTGTCAACGCTTTCTCCAGAATATTCAGGCCTTGCTCCAACGTTTCATCTTCAACAGTCAGAGGCACCAGAATTCTTATAGCCTGACCAAATTGGCCGCAGCTTAGCAAAATCAATCCATTTTCAAGTGCGCGGGCGCAGACTCGCTTTGCCTCGTCGCCATCCGGCTGGCCATGTTCATCAACGATGTCGAAAGCAATCATCGCTCCGGGCCCCCGCACGCCGGTGATTTTCACCAGATCCTTATTCCGGGCGAATTCCGCAATCCGTTCGCGAAGTCTGTGGCCGATGACCTTGGCACGGTTGAGGAGATCTTCATCCTCAATAACATCCAGCACGGCCAATGCCGCAGCGAGCCCGACGGGAGAGCCCCCGTAGGTGCCCCCCAGACCGCCTGGACCGATGACGTCCATCACGTCTGCGCGCCCGATAACGCCGGAAATCGGAAAGCCGCCACCTAGCGACTTCGCTACGGTAATAAGGTCTGGCTTGATCGGCACATGTTCGATGCCGAACATTTTCCCGGTTCGCGCGAAGCCAGTCTGAACCTCGTCCGCAATCACCAGAATGCCATGGCGACGACGGATATCATCCAGCGCATGGAAAAATTCGGGCGGTGGGCTGTGGAAGCCCCCTTCGCCCTGAACCGGCTCGATGACGAAAGCCGCGATGCGCTCTGGTTCGATGTCGGCCGCAAACAGGAAGTTGAGAGCCTTGAGCGTTTCCTCAACGCTGACTCCTGTTGTTGGACTGGGATAGGGAAGATGGTAGATTTCCCCAGGAAATGGTCCAAGCCCTTTCTTGTAGGGCGAAACCTTGCCGGTCATTGCGGACGTCAGCAGGGTTCGACCGTGAAAGCCGCCTGCAAAAGCAATGATGCCGGGCCGGCCCGTCGCAACGCGCGCAATCTTGACAGCATTCTCGGTGGCTTCCGCGCCGGTCGTGAAAAAGATGGTTTTGGCATTGCCATCCACGGGCGCCAAAGCGTTCAACCGCTCCGCCAGTTCTATATAAGGGGGATAGGCAACGACCTGAAATGCCGTGTGCGTGTATTTGTCGATCTGGTCGCGAACTGCTGCGATTACCTTGGGGTGGCGATGACCCACGTTAAGAACCGCGATCCCGCCCGCGAAATCGATATAAGCATTACCTTCGACATCCCAGATGGTGGCATTCTCAGCTCTTGCAGCGATGATATTGGTGGCGGTGGCAACGCCTTGCGGAATGGCTTTTGCGCGACGAGCGACATATTCGAAGTTCCGCATCTGATGACCTTCATAAGGGTTTCTGTAATCGTTCCTGATGCTGACACACTAGGTCATTCCGCATTCCGGGAGCAGTTGCTTTCGGCGTCCAGTTTGGTAACCTGAGGTTACCACCTATTCATATGGCTGAGCTCGATGAATTCACCATTGCCTCCTTTCTCAGCCCTCAAGGCCTTCGAGGCGGTAGGCCGATTGGGTGGTATCCGGCGAGCGGCGAAGTCCCTCGGTATAAGCCATGCCATAGTGAGCCGTCACGTAAGAGGGCTGGAGGAGCGCCTAGGCGCTACATTACTGGATCGGGACAGCGGGCAGCTCACCGCCGTCGGGTTCGATTATCACGGTCGTCTGATGAAGGTCTTCAACGAATTAAGAGAAGCAACCGCCGCAGTCCGGGCGAGGACTGATGGCAAGCTTGTTATATCCTGCGTTGGAGGATTGGCCCTGCATTGGCTCGCTGCGCGGCTCGCGATGTCGTCAGGCCAGAATGGAATGCCGCCAGTCGATCTTCGATCGGAGGAAGCGCTCCTTGATCTCTCGAACAATGCGGTTGATGGCGACATTCGATATATTGGCGATTGCCAGACGCTGGACCGGAAGCGAGGGGTGCGAACGGTTGAACTGGCAAGACCACATGTTTTTCCGTTGGCCTCGCCGATGTTCATTGCCCGATGGGGCGACAAGATCAGGTCAGCGGAAGACTTGGCTAAATTGCCGCTGATCGAGGAACGCAGCGATGTGGAATGGCGCATGTGGATGAAGGCACAATCTATCGATCTTCCGCCCAACACTCCGACAGGTCGATACGGCCATGCTCATTTGGCGCTGGCTGCCGCGCGTGCCGGCCAGGGTGTCGCGCTTGGTAATCACTATCTCATTGCCGAAGATCTTGCGGCGGGTAGACTGGTAAAGGTCGTGCCTCGGGAAAAGGAATTCTTGCCTGTTGCGCTGGGGGCCTATGTTTTCAGAGGCCCCGCCAATCGGTGGTCGGATCCATCAATCGTCCGTTTCAGACGTTGGCTTGGAGCGCAATTTAGCGCGGACCCGGCATATTGACGCGTTTTCAAAAGGCTCGCCCGAGGAGCGCTTGCCTCAACGCGTTCCGTTTTGAAGTCAGGGCAGGGGGAAATGTCTGAAATGTTATCACTGGAATATCTGGCTTCGTCTGAATGGAACGGCAAGATCGCTCGGCTTATCGCTTTGGAAGGTAAACCGAGAGTGCAGGCTTTGTTCGACATGTTCTCGCATGCACTGCGGTCAGACGAGATGATGTTGTTTCATTTTCGCGGCAATGCCGGCCCCGAGATAGTTGAGCATCGTACATCGAAGTCCATCAGGGAGCAGCAGATCAATGATTACAAGAACGGCTTTTATCTTACCGATCCATTCTACCTCGCTATTGAGAGATCTACTGAGAACCAAGCAATCAGTCTCAGAGATGTGGTAGATCAGGAGGATTTTCAGACCAGTGACTTTTTCGTACGGCACTATGTTGATACCGATCTTGCCGACGAAATGTGCTATTGCATGTCGGATAGCCAAGGTGGACGCATATTACTTTCCTTTGCGCGCTCACGTGATGCGGGGCTCTATACGGATGAGGAATTGGAGCTAGCCAAGGCGATTGCTCCCATAGCGTTCGGCACCCTTTCCTCAAGCTGGAGACATCTTGTCGACCCGAAGCATCTCATTCCCCCCTCGCCTGAAGAAGTGAAACTGCATGACGACCTAAAAAGAGCTCGAGATAATTTTGGCCGTTCCCTGTTGACCGATCGTGAGTTCGAGGTCGTTCAGATGATGCTGAGGGGATATCCGATAGATGTGATAGCGAAACGGCTGAAAATGGCCGAGGGTACGGCAAAGGTGCATCGACGGAATATTTACGCCAAGTTGGATATCAGCTCGATGGCGGAGCTGTTTTCGCTGTTCATCGACGTAGTTGGGGAAGTGAATGTCGGCCTGGATGCCGATCCGCTGCTTCAATATGGGCAAGTGCCGAGCAGCAACTGAATTGCTACGTGCGCTCGTGCCGCGCCTAACCCGCGCGAGGGATGGGTTGGGCGCCTTGAGCATCCGGCGAGCGACCAGCCGTCATCATGTTGGCGGCGCGGAGGGTATTCGATAGCAGGCATGCGATCGTCATGGGCCCGACGCCACCAGGGACCGGAGTGACGGCCGCCGCGTGCTCCAGTTCCGAAGTCACCGCATCACCCACGATCATGCTCCGGCCATCCTTGTCGACGACCTTGTTGATGCCGATGTCTATCACGATCGCTCCCGGCTTGACCCAGCCGCCGCGTACCAGGCCTGGGCTGCCCGCAGCTACGATCACGATGTCCGCAATCGAAACGATGGAGGGCAGATCGCGCGTGTTGATGTGCGTGACGGTGACGGTACATTCCCTTTCCAGCAAAAGCAGGGCGACGGGCTTGCCGACGATGTTGGACTTTCCGATGACGACTGCCTTGAGGCCGCAGAAATCCTGCACCACGCTTTCAAGCAGGAGAAGGCAACCGAGTGGCGTGCAGGGGATCAGTCCCTGAGTGCCCGTAGAGAGCCGACCCACATTCACCGGGTGGAAGCCGTCGACATCCTTTGACGGACAAATACGGTCCAGCACCACCGCTGCGTCAATATGCCGCGGCAGTGGTAGCTGGACCAGAATGCCATGCACGGAGGGATCGATGTTCAGCGCATCGATCTCGGCCAGGAGCGCGTCCTGGGTCGTTTCGCTCGGAAGGTGCCGCTCGATCGACGCTATCCCGACCCGCTTGGAGGCCTTCAACTTGCGCGAAACATAGACATGGCTCGCCGGATCATCACCCACCAGAATGACGGCCAGAGCGGGCGCGATGCCGCAACGTGCGCGAAAGGCGGCGACGTCCCGGCGAACCGTATCCAATATGCCATCGGCCATCATTTTGCCGTCAATGATCTTCGCCATGGTCAGCCTTGTCATACGGATGTTGAAGGACGGCCTGCGCCGGTGGTGGTGTTCAGCCCACGCGGTCGGCGGCGTAGCTGTCCGGGCTTGCGGGAAAGACGATTGTCCGGTCGCCATTTACAAATACACGATGATGTATATGGGCGTGGATCGCGCGCGCCAATGTGCGGCTCTCCACATCCCGTCCGATGGACACATAATCGTCCGCGCTCTGCGCATGCGTGACGGCTATGGTTTCCTGGTCGATAATCGGGCCCTCGTCCAGTTCCGCGGTAACATAATGGGCGGTGGCGCCGATCAGCTTCACGCCGCGCTTGTGGGCTTGGTGGTAAGGCTTTGCACCTTTGAACCCGGGTAGGAAACTGTGGTGGATGTTGATGACCCGGCCTGGCATCCTGCGGCATAATTCGTCCGAAAGCACCTGCATATATCGGGCCAGCACGATGAGTTCGGCTTGCGTGCGCTCAATGATCGCCATCAGTTCGGCTTCGGCTTCGGCCTTATTATCCTTGGTCACCTTGATATGGTGGAACGGAAGATTGTGGCTCAGCACGAGATGCTGATAGTTGAAATGATTGGAGACGACACCCACGATGTCGATCGGCAGCATGCCGATCTTCCATCGATACAGAATGTCGTTCAGGCAATGCCCAAAGCGGGACACCATCAGAATGACCTTCATCCTGGTCGTGGAATCGTGAAACTCGAAATTCATATTCCACTCTGCGCCGATCCGCGTGAAACCCTCCGCGATCTCCGAAAGGGGCTTCCCTTCTTCGGAAATGAAGCTGACCCGCATGAAGAAGGTGCCGGTTTCCACATCATCGAATTGCGACGAATCCGAAATGCTGCAGCCTTGGCTTGCCAGGTAGCTGGAAATCGTGGCCACGATCCCGCGCTTTGAAGGGCAGGATACAGTGAGGATATCGGTCGTCACATTCTTCTCCAAAATTCTATGACCAGTTGCGCGCTCGGATTCACAGTTTTGCGGTAAGATCGGGAACGGCGGTGAAAAGATCGGCGACGAGTCCGATATCGGCGACCTGAAAAATCGGCGCGTCCACGTCCTGATTGATGGCGATGATGGTCTTGCTGTCCTTCATGCCGGCAAGATGCTGTATCGCGCCCGATATGCCGACCGCGACATAGAGTTCGGGAGCAACGACCTTGCCCGTCTGTCCCACCTGATAGTCGTTGGGCGCATAGCCCGCATCGACAGCGGCGCGGCTGGCGCCCACGCTTGCACCCAGCTTGTCGGCCAACGGCATGATGATTTGCGCGAACGTCTGTGCGTCCTTAAGCGCGCGACCACCAGCAACGACGGTCTTCGCGCTGGTCAGTTCGGGGCGTTCCAGTTCAGCGATTTCCGCCCCAACGAAGGTGGACAGGTTGGCGTCCGCCACGACGGAAAGCGGCTCAACGGCAGCCGAGCCACCGGTTGCCGACGTCATGGGAAATGCCGAACCGCGCACTGTGATGACCAGCTTGAGGTCCGTGGATTCCACGGTCGCTATGACATTCCCGGCGTAGATCGCGCGCGTGAAGCTTCTCTCTCCCTCCACGGAGAGGATCTCCGAAATTTGCATGACGTCGAGCAAAGCGGCGACACGTGGCGCCACACTTTTCCCCTTGCTCGTAGCCGGGGCAAGAAACGCATCATAGCTGACCATGAGGTTGGCGACGAGAGGCGCGACATTCTCCGGCAGCGCGTGTTCGTAACAAGCATGATCAGCCAACAGGACCTTATCGACGCCCGCGATCCCCGCCGCCGCCACGGCTACGGCGCGGCACGCAAATCCGGCCACCAGCAAGTCGACGGGGCCGAGTTTGGCGGCGGCCGTGACGGCAGACAGGGTGGCGTCCTTTACCGCGCTATTGTCATGTTCAACCAAAAGGAGAGTTCTCATCTCAGGCAACCCCCATTTCCTTGATTTTGACGGCCAGAGCCTCCGCATCAGGCACTTTGATACCGGCGGAGCGGGCGGGCGGTTCAGCTAGTTTCAGGGTCTTCAGGCGCGCGGTGCAATCCACCCCGTAATCCGCCGGGCTCTTTATCGTGACGTGCTGCTTTTTCGCCTTCATGATATTGGGAAGCGAGGCGTAGCGTGGCTCATTCAATCTAAGATCGGCAGTGATGATCGCAGGGAGGGAGAGCCTTACTGTTTCCTGGCCACCATCGACTTCACGCGTAACGTCGATTTTGCCGCCATTGATGCTGAGCCGGCTTGCGAAGGCGCCCTGCGGCCAAGTGAGGAGGCCTGCGAGTATCTGTCCGGTCTGGTTCGCATCGTCGTCTATCGCCTGTTTCCCCAGGATGACGAGGTCAGGACTGGTTTCTGCGATGATTTCTTTCAGGATCTTCGCAACCGCGAGCGGTTCGACGTCGGCGTCGTGCTCAACAAGGATGGCGCGGTCGGCTCCCATAGCCAATGCCGTCCGCAACGTGTCCTGAGCCTTCGCTGGGCCTACAGAAACGACGATGACCTCGGCCGCCTCACCCGATTCCTTCAGGCGAACCGCTTCCTCAAGGGCGATTTCATCGAAGGGGTTCATAGCCATCTTGACGTTCGCAAGGTCAAGGCCGCTTCCGTCTGCCTTGATCCTTGGCCTTACGTTGAAATCTATGACCCGCTTCACGGGGACGAGAATGCGCATGATATTCTCCCGATCAGGCTAAGCGCCCTCAAAGATGCAGTTGCTAATGCGGAAATGGTGGCGTTGGCGGCTCACGCCTTGATGCGCAGACCCTTTGGATCATACCAAGGGCCCAGCTGCGCCTCTACCTCATGCCGCTTCCACGCGATCTCGACCTCAAAGCTGTTCGCTTCCAGGAACGCCTTGTCGACACCATCCTCGTGATGGACATAGCCCATTCCCAGCGAGGCCCCGACGCGATGTCCATACGCTCCGGAAGAGATGTCGCCGACTATCCGGTCGCCGATCCACAGGGGCTCGTTATGAAAAACAAAGGGTGCGTCGGGATCCTTGAGCTTGAACTGGACGAGGCGCTTGGTGAGCTTACCAGCTTCTTTCTGACGCAGAAGTGCATCGCGGCCGATGAAGCCGCCCGGTTTGTCCAGAGCGACTGCGAAACCGAGGCCGCCTTCTAGCGGTGTATCCTCTTCGCCGATATCATGGGCCCAGTGGCGATAACCCTTTTCCATGCGGAGCGAATTGAGCGCGAAGAAGCCGGCGTCGCGAAGTCCGAATTCCGCTCCTGCTTCGACAAGAACATCATATACATGCTGTGCGAATTCGGCCGGCATGTAGAGTTCCCAACCCAGTTCACCCACAAAGGTGACGCGGCTCGCACGGACCTTGGCATAACCAAGGTCGATCTCCTGGCTGGTGCCGAAAGGAAACGCTTCGTTGGAGAAGTCGGCGGGCGATATCTTTTGCAACAGCTCGCGCGATTTGGGTCCCATCACCGCCAGCATCGGCAATCCTGACGTGATGTCGACTACATGAGCCAACGCGTCATCGGGGATATGCCGCTTCAACCAAGCCATGTCGCGGCGCTGGGATGCGGCGATGGTGACAATCATGAAGGATGTTTCGGACAGGCGCGTGATGGTGACATCGGCCTCGATGCCGCCCTTGGGATTGAGCCACTGCGTGTAGACCAGCTTTCCGACCGGAACGTCGATCTCGTTGGCGGAAAGCTTGTTGAGCACCTTGAGGGCGTCGCGACCTTCCATAAGATATTTTACGTAGCAGCTGAGGTCGAAGACCGAGACATTCTCCGCCGTATTGCGACATTCGGCGGCAGTGTCGTCGAACCAGCTCGGCTTATGATAGGAATATTCTACTTTCGGCGTCGTCCCTGCGCCGCCGAAGAAGCCGGGCCGTTCATACCCGTTCATTTCGGTCATCCAAGCGCCCTTGGCGATCAGGCGGTCATGGAAGGGACTCCGGCGAACATTTCGCGCAGTCTCCATCTGCAGGTTGGGCCAATGCATGTTGTACATCGCGCCCAGCGTTTCGGTCGTACGGTCGTGAAGATATTTCTTGTTCGTTTGGAAAGAGACTGTGCGACGGACATCGACGTCGACCAGTTCCACCGGCGGCATGCCGTCCTTGATCCAGTCCGCAAGAACCTTGCCGACGCCGCCTGAAGACAAGATGCCTACCGAGTTGAAGCCACAAGCGGTAAACAGGCCGCGCACCTCGGGCGTTTCGCCCAGCAGGTAACGGTCGTCGGGGGTAAAGCTTTCAGGTCCATTGAAAAATAGCTGGATACCCGCATTGGCCAACAGCGGCACACGGTTGACTGCGAGTTCCAATATGGGTTCGAAATGGTCGAAATCTTCGGGCAGCGTATCGAAGCAGAAATCGGGTGAGATGCCATTCATGCCCCAAGGCTTCGCGTTAGGCTCGAAGCAGCCGAGCAGCAGCTTGCCAGCGTCCTCCTTATAATAGGCGTGCTCATCCGTAACGAACATGACAGGCAGGTTGCGCGGAAGTTCGGGGATCGCCTCGGTGACGATATAGAAATGCTCTGCGGCATGCAGGGGAAGGCTGACGCCGATTTGCGCCGCCAGATCGCGCGACCACATGCCGCCGGTGATAACGACCTTTTTCGCCCGTATTTCGCCCTGTTCCGTCATGACGCCGACAGCCTTGCCGCCTTCGACGATGATCTTTTGGACCAGGCATTGCTCAAGGATCTTGGCGCCACCCATGCGGGCACCCTTTGCATAAGCCATCGTGACGTCGATCGGGTTGACCTGGCCATCGTTGGGGAACCAGAAACCGCCGACAATGCCGTCGATGTTCAGCGGCGACCAGCGCTCCTTGATTTCCCCGGGCGCAACAGGTTCGACTGGCAAGCCGAAATTGCGTCCCATGGATGCGCCGCGGGCAAGTTCTTCAAGCCGCTCGGGCGTTTTGGCGAGGCGTAGCGAACCCCGCTGCATATAGCCGGTTGCCATGCCCGTTTCGGCTTCCAGCTGCCCGAACAGCTGGCCCGTATAATAGGCAAGCTCCGTCATCCGCCGGTTAGCGCGAAGTTGGGTCACTAGGCCGGCAGCATGCCAGGTTGTGCCACAGGTCAATTGCTTGCGTTCGCACAGGACTACGTCTGAAATGCCTAATTTGGTCAGATGATAAGCGATGGAGCATCCTGCGATGCCGCCACCGATGATTACGACTTCGGCGGAACTCGGATATGACGTCACAAAAAACACTCCAGAAATCTGCGATGTAGAGAGTGCGGAGAGCTATTCACTTGCACATGGGAGATATGCGCCGATCTCTCAAATCATCACCCGGCAACAGGTCCGTAAATCTTGATCGGAGCGTCTGACTGTCCGGCAAATAAACGCATCGATCATCAAAATCGTTGTATGGATGCATAGTGCTGGCGACACGCTGGTGGAACAATACCCCGCTCGGGGTAGGAGCATGATCGGCTCACACCAGCTATATCCCCACCAGCGTAATCGAGTGGCGAACTTACGCATCTGGAACTGATTTTAGCCCGGATGGGATCACGCATCTTTGCACCTGATTTGATGAGGGTGCGCGGTTGCGAGAAAGGTGCCGGAGAAGGATGGCCAATTTAAGGGGCACGAAGCGTGAGAGAACATGAGCTTCGCAAGCGGGTCGTCGGAGAAATGCACTTGCGGCGCTGGCCACGGCTTTCAGCGTCGATGCAGATCGTGCAGATACTCAACATTCTGGATGACCAAGATCGGGCACGGGAACAGGATTTTGTCTCCCAGTTCAGCGGGAATCCAGATTGCCTGTCCGGCGCAAACCATGTTTCGGGAACGCGGCATGGCGGGATAGCCTACAGCTGGGAGCGTCACAGCGAAGCAAGCTCGATCACTCTTTTTATCGGCCCCGGCCAAACGGACCTGGCCGACTACGCTGTTTCACAAATGGAAAGACTGCCGGGCGCCACGATTCGTGCAACTAAAATCAAGACCGTGCAAGACGAGGCAGAGGCTCAGAACTTGGAGGAAATAGCGTCGTCGGCGATGAACTGGTATCCTGCCATGTGGGGGACAGTATTCGCATCTGGTCCGATTTTCGTATCGGCGCCGATGGTTATGGCAGGCTTCTGGTAGCTGCAAACGTAGCTAGCGACAGCGATCTCACACGTACCGTGCAGCGTCTTCAGGAACTGGGGAATTACCGCAATCTGGCCCTCATGGGTTTGCCGGTTGCTCAAGCGCAATCGCGCTTGCTGCACGAAGCCGAAGCTAGGCTGGGAGACCTGAGTCACATGTTGAGCCGTCCGGAAGTTCGTGACGACGACCTGCTGAGTGAGCTAAGCCAACTCTCGTTGGAGATTGGCGCCCTCGCGGGCGCTACCAATTATAGGATGAGCGCAACGGCCGCGTACGCCCAACTGGTTGAGGAGCGGCTGGCCGAACTGGCTCCATGCCGGATAAAGGGGTGTCAGTCGCTCACCGATTTCACCCAACGCCGCTTTCTTCCAGCGATGCGCACATGTGCGAGCTTCACCACACGGTCGCAGCGGATCGCCGATCTCGCGGCACATCTTTCCAGCTTGCTCAGGACCCGGATCGAAACGCGGATCGAAAATCAGAACGCAAGGCTTCTGGCCTCGCTGGAGCGAAACACCGGCATGACCCTGAGAGTTCAGCAATTGGTAGAGGGATTATCTGTAGTGGCCATCAGCTATTATGGTGTGTCGCTCCTAGGGCATATGCTTGAGGGGGTAGAGGCCTTCGCGCCTGCTCTGCACGGTTCGGCGATCCTGTCCGTCGCAACGCCGATCATATTGATCGGAACTTGGCTTTGCTTGCACCGGCTGCGCGACGCAGTGCTACGGCAGCCTGACGATTAAGGCAATTCAGAGCAATTGGAACATGAAACGCCGTAATGGAAGGTTTGGCCGAGTCAGATGAAAAGCCTGCATTGATCGGACAAGCATAAGCTACCCTTCACAGGGTATTGTATAACGATTTCTTCAGCCTGATCCTTCGGGCCGTCTCAAAATTTGGCGACCGGGACCTCGCCCAACAACGATCCGGGGGTTTTTCAATGGCTTATCACAACGGCTTCTACGCCTTGCAATCCTTGAGTAAAAGGCCAAACCTTTTTCAGACATACGGCGCGCGCGCGACAAGGGCTTCGATAGCAGCGCTGGCCATCAGTATCAGTATGGTTCCCGCCTGTGCTCTGGCCCAAGAGGTTGGGCCGGGTGCGCCCCAGCCGGAAGGTTTGGGCGGTGATATCGTGGTCACCGCGCAACGGCGTGAGCAGCGGCTGGACAAGGTCGGCCTTTCGATCTCCGCCTTTTCGGCCGACCAGATGCAGGCGATGGGTGTCCAGTCGGCGACTGAACTTGCTTCCAAAGTCCCCGGCGTAGTGCTTGAATCGAGCGGAGGTTCGGGGCTGAACGGAAATCTGACGATGCGGGGCGTCGCGGCGACCGACTTTTCAACCAATCAGGAATCGCCGAACGCCATCTACTTCGACGACATTTACGTCAGCTCGCCTTACGAAACCAACTTCCCCGTCTATGATCTGGAGCGTGTAGAGATTTTGCGCGGCCCGCAGGGAACGCTATTCGGTCGAAACTCCACCGGCGGTCTCGCCAACTTCATCACCAAGAAGCCGACAGATCGGTCGGAAGGCTTTGTGTCGGCGACGATCGGCAACTATGATCAGAAGCGACTGGAGGCCGCGATGGGCGGTCCGCTGGACGACAAGACGCAGTTTCGTATCTCGGGTATGCTCGACTATTCCGATGGCTGGTGGAAGAACGCGGCCGGCCCAGATACGAATGCGCAGAAATTCTTTGGCGTTCGCGGGCAGATCCAACGGGACTTGAGCCACAATTTCAAAGCCTATTTTGCAATCTCCTACGATCGCAATCCGCGTGCACGGATCGGGACCTATGACTCCCAGCCGGCTTATTTGGTGAATGGCACGCCGCAACTCCTCCCCGCCGATGTCGATGCATATGGCACCGGCCCGGGGAATGACGCGACGGGATATCGTGATCCCTATCCAGGTGCGCGCAAGACTGCGTTCAACGCCGTGGGCTATCTGAAGAAGGAGCGGGTTTCACCGACCTTGCGTCTTGAATGGAACGCCTCGGATGAAATTAGTCTGATTTCTCTCACCAACTACACGCATTTCAAATTCGCCTATGCAGAGGATTGCGATGGTACGCCCCTCAACGCCTGCTATTTTCCCAGCGGCCAGAATTTGAACCAATGGTCCGAAGAGCTTCGCATGTCGAAAGTGGGAGATAGGTTCAATTTCACCGGCGGCTTATATTTCCTGGACATAAAGCAGTCCAATTATCAGAATTATTCGTTCCCAGCTTATGCTGGTACAGAATTCGCGTTCGATATCAGCAACGTCTTTGACCAGCATGTCCGTTCCTATTCAGCGTTCGCACAGGGTGACTATGCGCTTACCGATCGCTTGAAACTGACAGTCGGCGGACGGGTGCTGCATGACACCAAGAGCTTTTCTTCGCAGGTATATTATAATGAATTGGGAGACGGGGTCATCAACACCGTCTACGATCCCCCGCTGCTCGGATATGATTTTTCTGAGGCAACAGTTGGTCGAGCCGCGAAAAAGAAAGAATGGTTATGGAGCGGCCGCCTCCAGCTCGATTACACCGCCAGTGATGACGCACTTCTCTATGCCAGCGTCTCGCGAGGCGTGAAGGGCAGCGGCTTCAATAGCAATGCGGGCGGGACCACCTCTCTCATGCAGACGCCCTTTGGCGCCGAAACGATGATCGCCTATGAAGCGGGCTCGAAGCTGAAGCTATTCGACCGTACGGTTCGCCTGAATCTTAGCACATTCTATTATGACTATTCCGACTTCCAGGCATTCCAGCTTCAGGGCCTGACTTCCTTCGTCACCAACAATGATGCTTACATGTACGGCGGCGAAATGGAACTATCTGTCACACCTATGCGGAGTCTTGATCTTCAATTGGGCGTGGCAAATCTTCATACGAAGGTTCATGATGTAAACACGAGCTACAGTGGCGTTGTAGATCAGGGCGCCGTCAATGCGCCCAAATGGACCGTCAACGGCCTGGCTCGCAAGTCGTTTGACGTCGGCAGCGGCCAGATCGCCTTCGTGTATGATTTCAGCTATCAGTCCAAGCGCTATTCATCCGTCGATAATAACGCGATGAACCTGCTTCCTGCCGCTACGCTGCACAATGCTCGCGCAAGTTATTCGCGTGATGGCTTTGAAATAGCCGCCTTTGTGAAGAATTTTACCAATGCCGCCAAACAGGTCTCCGCGTTCGATTATATCGCGCTGTTTGGAACCAGAATTGTTACATACGCCCCCCCGCGGCGCTATGGCATCGAACTCCGAAAAGACTTCTGATCTTTCAAATCGTCCCTCGCTTGAAGCCCTTCCGAATTCATTCGGGAGGGCCATTTTTTGGTCTTGGCTGGCACCGCATGTTATCCCATCCTCTATTCCGGACTGGGATGCATTCTCAGATCTTGCGACCGCCGGGTTCGGTCAGCAAGTCTGAGCAGCCCCAATGCCGTTGAGAGGATAATGGCTGCAATGACGGGCATTTCCCACTGTCCCTTCCGTGCGATAAAGCTCTGGGCAACCACGAAAAGGAGAAGCAACGCTCCGGCAGCCGGTGCCACCAAGTGGGCGAAGCTGGTGGCGGAATCGCGGCGTAGGATCAGGATCGCGCCGAGGCTGATCAGGAAATAGGGCAGCAGCCAGAAATTGATCACCATGCTTGCCAGCATGGTGATGGCCTTGATGGGGCTTTCCGCTCCGCTCAGCCGTATCAGCATCGGCACGATCGCGCCGATAAGGCCGACCAGCAAAATCGCGCGATGGGGGGCGTGGACGCAGCCGTTTTTGGTCTTCTGAAGTGTTTATCGGGCGATCCGCATAATGATGAACTGGTGGATCGGGGGTGAAAATGTCGCCCTCGCGGCTGGAGCCGTCGTAGCGGCCTTGGACATTCAAGCCACGAGCAGGCCATCGCTCGACACACGAACTTATCTGTTTCGGAAAGCGCGCGAATATATATTGAACAGGATTACCCAACACTTCAGCGTAGCCGAGCTTTGCGAAGCCCTGCGTGTTAGTCAGCGTACCTTGGAATATAGCTTTGCCGATATCGCTGCGTTAAGCCCGAAGCGATATATTCTGACACAAAGATTAAACCGAGTACGTTCAGATATACTGCAAAGAGGCGCTGCGGCCGACGTGCTCGATCTGGCCCATAAGTGGGGGTTCCACCATCCGAGCCGCTTTTCCCAGCAGTATCGGCGTCATTTCCACGAGCTTCCCTCCGTGACCAAAGGCCGCCTGATCGCCCGGCTCGGCAAGGCGGAAAGCGGCAGGGTGTCCAATTAAGAAAAAGGCCAGGGTATCTGAACCCCAGGTCTTGCTGCCTTTGCCGACGAGAAGGTTTGGGTGATACCCTCGCAGAGGTATTGCCGATCCAGGTCGCCACCGGCACCATCGGCCAAATTAGGTATAGTCGTCTTCCAAGTTATTAAGAGAATCGGCTTTCCAGCGGCTGTCGTAATATTTCGCTGCTTTGAAGGCGTATATAAAAATAACAGATTTTTCATGACCTTGGGAGTTGGAGGATCAGGCGGCCCGTGAACACGATGGATTTGTTCAAGCTTGATGGGAAAGTGGCTCTCGTAACGGGAGGCGCGCGCGGTATCGGCTTTGAGCTTGCTACCGCCATGTCCCACGCTGGCGCGATTGTTTACTGCGCCGATATCAACGGCGCGGGCGCTGAAGAGGCGGCTGAACGGATTACCGCCGATGGCTATGGCGCCGCCAATGGAATACAGGTGGACGTGTCTCAGGAATCGTCGGTCGCGTCCATGGTCGACGCCGTCATGAAACGGCACGGGCGCCTTGATGTCTGTATCGCGAACGCAGGCATCGCTGAACCAAATCTTCCTATATCCTGGGAGGATTACACGACCGAGCTCTGGCGTCGGCTGATCGATGTCAATCTGTCGGGCGTCTTCTTTACTGACATGGCGGCGGCCAGGGCGATGAAGGGGCGCGGCGGCGGCTCCATCATCAATATCGCCTCCATCGTTGGCATGACCGCGGACTCACAGTGGGGCTGCATTGGCTACGCAGCGGCGAAGGGCGGAGTCGTGCAGCTTACACGCCAGCTCGGAGCCATGCTGGCTCCCGAGGGCATACGGGTAAATTCGATAGCCCCCGGCTACGTCGCCACAGAATTGAGCGAAGGCGAGCAGCTGGATCATCCCGATCCGGAAGTTCGCAAACTTCAGGCCGAACTGCTGACTCGCACGCCGATGAAGCGCTACGCCCAGCCGGAGGAACTGCGGGGTGCGGCTCTCTTCCTGGCGTCCGATGCTTCATCATACTGCACAGGCTATACCTATGCCGTCGACGGGGGCTGGCTCGGTGCGTAATCCTATGTGCGGCGGCCAAGCGCCCCTAAACTTCACCATAATCTTCTTGGGAGTATTTTGATGTCCGGGTTCAAACCATTTGCGGACTATAGCAACCATATTCTGGTGAACGGAGAGCTACGGCGAAGTGCTTCCACGACCGCGCTTGATGTGATCGATCCCGCCACGGAACAAGTGGTTGCGAGCGTTTCGGACGCGACTGACGCCGAACTCGATCAGGCGGTCGCCAGCGCCATGCAGGCGCAACGCGCATGGTTCAAGCTTTCGGCGCTGGAACGCACTGAAGCACTTCACAAGGTCGCGCAGGCGATTGAGGACAACCGCCCGCTCCTTGCTGAATCGATGACCCGCGAAATGGGCAAGCCTTACAAGGAAGCCTTCGACGAAGTTACATGGTCCGTATGGGCCTTCCGCTATTATGCCGAAGTGTCCCGTCATGATCATGGCCGCATCGTCGGGCCCGTGGTGGGCGGCCATATGAACTTGGTCACCAAGCATCCGCTTGGCGTCGTCGGCATCATCATGGCGTTCAATTTCCCCTACTGCCTCTATTCCTGGGAAGCGGCTGCAGCGCTCGGCGCTGGCAACGCCGTGATCCTCAAGCCATCGGACCACACATCGATCTCCTCTCTTCTGTTCCTCAAGACGATGATGCCGCACCTGCCGGCGGGCCTGATCGGCCTCGTCACGGGTGGTGTTCGTGTTGGCACGGCGATGGTGGCTCACAAGGACATCCATGGCATTGCCTTTACTGGCAGCGTCGGTGCAGGGCGGGCCGTTGCGAAAGGATGCGCCGAAAACTTCAAGAAGGCTTTAATCGAAACGTCCGGCAATGATCCGTTCATCGTCATGCCCTCGGCGAATCTCGACATCGCCGCGCGCGCCGCCGTATTCGCCGCCAATCTCAATGCCGGTCAGGTCTGCACATCGGGCGAGCGCTTTTATATACATCAGGACATCCACCAGGCCTTCATCGATAAGGTAGTCGGACTGACGCGCAAGCTTCGTATCGGCAACGGCTTGGATAAGGTCGATATGGGTCCGATGGTGTCGGAGCGCGAGCGGACCCGATACGAAGGGTTGCTCTCCCGTGCGATCGAGGCAGGAGCCCGAGTGGCAACCGGCGGCGCGCGGCCGTCCCATCTCAACGCCGGTTATTTTGTCGAACCCACGGTATTAATGGACGTTGAGCCGGAAGCGGAAATTCTGAACACAGAAAGCTTCGGCCCAGTGATGTCCATCTGCCGCGTCACTGACTTCGACGAAGCCATCACACTCGCCAATCGTTCGGACTATGGCCTCGGATCGACGGTATACACCACTGACCTTAATGAAACGCACCGCGCCATCGAGGAACTTGAGAGCGGCATGACCTGGATCAATGCTCCGCTCATGGACAATAACGCCGCGCCTTTCGGCGGCCGCAAGATATCCGGCATGGGCAGCCAGCTGGGCGCAGAAGGACTGGATCAGTTCCGGCACTCGAAGATGGTGATGATCGATCCCTCATGCTCGTCCCATGATTTCTGGTGGTACCCTTATGCAGATGCGGAAGCATTTGGCGGCGAGAAGTGAAATCCGATTTTATCTAATTCGTCAAAGAGATTACAGAAAGGCTAGTCAATGAGCTTCGTCAAAACGGACCAGGAAGTCGCTGAAATCGAAAGTTTGCTGTCTAAGGGGCAGTTTACAACAGAATCCCTGACGATCGAGTTCAAGACCACGCAGGAATTTCTGCGCAAGGTCCTGCCGCCCTGCTTCGATCTTCCCGACGAGCCGATTGCCTACGCCAACGTGTCGCACTGGCAGTCGGCACTTTGCGGTGAATTCGACTGCGGCATCATCTATCTGTCGTGCAAATATAAGGGTGAAGCCGGGACCACCATGCTGACCTTGTTCGTCAGCGGCGACATGCCTGTCACCATTGGACGCGAGATGTGGGGCGAAGGGAAAAAGACCGGTAACGCCCGCTTGTATGTCGATGGTCATGAAGTTTACGCTTATGCTGAACGCAACGGTGTGCGCCTGATAGAAATTCAGGCCGAACTCGGTGCCGACCTCGGTCCAGCTCAAAACAACGTCAAGGATTTTGAATTGAAGGCGCAGCCGCACACGACCGGCAAGGGCTTTCAGAACAAGGTCGTTTTGAGCTGCCTCGATACCGCAGAGGATTTCCGTGTCACGCGTCAGGGCACCGGCACGCTCAAGCTCGCTGGCACCGCCGTCGATCCGCTCGACACCATCCCGGTGGTCGAGGTCGGTGGCGTTTCCTATGGCGAAGGCGCATCCTGCTGGACCATTCCTTTCTGGGAAGAATTGGATGATGGTCATGACTATCGTCCGTATATCTACGGTCAGAAATATGACGACTTCCGGTTGTTCAACAAGGCTCGCCGCTTCGCCAGGTAAGAGCGATGGCGGCAGGATCGTGCTGCGTTCCTGCCGCCTGGCGCCCTTTTGCTGAAGGATGCGCAAAGATCGCCCTGGAATATTATGCGGTAAAATGGGCCAAAGGGGGGAGTGATCGGGTGACTGACGATCAGCAGGTGCATTTCAGGGCATGGGCGGCGCTTGGGCTCTGCTTCATAGCCACAGTCATTATCTTCCTTCCCTATGTAGGTTATTCGACCCAGGTCACGTCAATGATGGCCGACCTTTCCATGGACTACACTATGGTCGGCGCCCTTGCATCAGCGACGGCCCTGTCTGGCGGCATCGTGGTCTACACGGCAGGCGGGCTTTTCAACCGTTGGGGGATTAAGAATATATGCATTGCCGGACTTGTTTTGTCCGCTCTTGGGCAGTGTTTCTTTTCGATCGCCTCAACCTATCAAACGATGCTGGCCGCGCGCATCTTTCAGGGCGCCGCCATTCCACTCCTTTTCGTCGGGCCCTACACCATCGCCATGCATTGGGCTGAGCATTCCAAAAGGCTCGGCGTTTTCATGGGCGTCATGTTGTCTACCGACGGGATCGGCACCATGCTTGTGGGATATGCCTATTCGCATGTCCTTGAATTCCGGGGCTGGCGTATCGGATCACTCTGGGGGGCGGCGGCGCTTCTGATTATAGCTGGTCTAGTCTGGCTTCTTTTGCAGGAGCCGGAGTCCGCCGCGTCGGTCGATCCTTCGGTTCGAACTGACAAGCCCTCCCAACTTGTTCAATATCTGTCCGTGTTGCGTCAGACCAACGTCCGGGTGGCGGCGCTCTTTCTAACCGGAGTATGGGGCACATATTCAGTCGCCATCTATTGGGTGCCCACGCTTCTGATCGAGGAAGGTCATTGGTCCGAAGCCACCGCCGGGTTCGCCGGTGCGCTTTATCCATTTGCCGGCGTCGTGTCGGCCGTTACCTTTGGTCTGCTGTCGGATCGTCTGGGCCATCGGAAACCGCTTATGCTGATTTCCGGTATAGGGATGGTGCTCTCCTTCATGGGCGCCGCTATGGCGGTTGCCCAGCATCGATATGATGTGCTGGCGATGACGTTACCGCTGGGCGGATTGTTCGCTTATGGCGGCTTGCCGCTCGCTTATTGCCTTGCGACTGATGCCGTTGGGCTCGAACTGGCCGGAATGGCAACGGGCTGTATCATGGGCACCGGACTGATATGCGGGGGTGTTATCTATCCGCTCGTCCTGGGATATGTTCGCGATAGCACGGGGCTCTACACGCTCGGCTTTGTATCGGCCGGCGGATCTCTCCTGATGTTCAATTTTATCGCCGTTCTGTTCGGGCGCGATGTCGTCAGCTCCAGTCACGGCGCGGAGCATGGTGCGCCCGCACGATCAGCGACGTGGAGCGCGAGATTCCTCGATCTCGAACTGAGAAAAGGAAGGGTTCTCAATGGAAATTTCAGTAGTTACCGGTGCCGGCTCCGGCATTGGCGCTGGCGTGGCCAGGAAGCTCGCCGCACGCGGGGGCTTCATCGCCTTGGCCGACCGAAATGACGATGGTGTCAAGAAGACGCTTGAGCAGATCGAACGCACCGGAGGAAAGGGCATAGCCGCAACTGTTGATGTGACCGACGAAAATCAACTTGCCAATTTCATACAAAGCGTCGCGAAGGACTTCGGACGGCCTTCGACCGCAGTGGCCTGTGCGGGCATCGCTGCGACGGGCACGGTAGTAGATACTACAGCCGAGCTTTTCCGGAAGATGATCGATGTAAATCTTACAGGCGTGTTCCTGTTCGCGAAAGCGATCATCCCATTCCTGGAGAATGGGGGTGGAACTTTCACCGCCATCGCGTCGGACGCGGGCCTGAATGGCTTTCAGGGTTACGCCGCGTATTGCGCGTCGAAACACGCCGTTTCGGGACTCATAAAGAGCATGGCGCTGGATCATGGCGCCAAAGGCGTTCGCTGTAATGCCATTTGTCCGGGCTATGTTGAAACGCCCATGCTCGATCAATTGTTGGCGGAACAGGGTTGGGCGTTCGATGAAGCGGCAAAGGCGGTGCCGTTGGGCCGTTTCGCTAAGGTGAATGACGTGGCCAATCTGGTCGATTTTGTATCCTCAGTGTCTGGCGGATACATCAATGGGGCTCTCATCCCGGTCGATGGCGGAGGCTCTGCCGGACCCTTTACGCCAGTGTGATCTGAGGCGGCCGACAGCTGGGCTTCGGACGGCTGCCTTTGCTGATGCTGCGCGAACGCGCGCAATAGCGTCAGAAGCCGCACCCATCACTGGGAGCACCCTTTCGATCAATAGCGGCTAGCATATGTACTGATTGACGTTCAATGTAGCTGGCTACAAACTGACAGATGGGGACGACTTTCATGCCCTGCTCGCGCGCGTCGGCAAGTGCAGCTTTGACGAGACGACTGCCCACACGCCGCCCTTCGAGCGTCTGGGGCACTTCAGTATGGGTAAAGACCAAAGCGCCATCGCGCCGTTCATACACTGTGATCGCGAGTTGTCCGTCAATGGCAAGCTCATAACGGCCTTCCGCCGTATTGTTTCGAACATCGCTCATATGGCCATAAACTTGTCTCCGGTTTTCGCCCGCTACTCACTCACCCATGAGGTGCAGCACAAGCCGCCACGCGTGAGCCGCTCCTCGATGCTCGAACAGATGGATGCCCTGCCATGTTCCACGGTTTGGGGCTCTATCGATCACCGGAAGCGAGGTGACCTGCCGATGTTCTACAACCAGTATCTTCGGCAAAGATCGGCAAACGCTATGTAGAGGGAAAGTCGACGCCGCTATTACCCTTCGGACACAGGCTCAGCTACACTACATTCGAGGTATCCGCGCGCGCATGGTCAAGTCAACATGGCCGGGGGTGAAACCGCGATCGTGAAAGTCGATGTCCACCAATAGCGGGCTCAGGACTGGCGACGAGGTAGTCCAGCTCTATGTTCGCGATGAAGTCAGTTCGGTTCCACGCCCGATTCTGAAGCTGCGCGGTTTTGAGCGGGTGACGTTGAAGCCGGTTAAAACGCATGGTGAAGTTCAGTCTTGATCAAGAAAATCTCGCTTTATGGAACATAGATATGGATTATGTCGTCGAGCCGGGCCTACACGATCCATGCCGGACGGAACTCGGCCGATCTGAAGTCAGTACAACTCACGGTCGCTTGACCGGTCTTTAGGGAATGCGATCATGTGGAACCGTCGCGAAATCATAGGCGCTGGTGCGACAGTTTTGGCGGCCTCTGCTTTCGGCAGGCCTGCGTTTGGCCAGACCGCCGCTGAACATGTGGAGATCGATCTGCGCAGCGACGCCGGTGCGCTCGATCATATCTGGTCCCGATGCGCGGGATCGGATCGGGCGTCCGCCACGATGCGTGAGAGCTGGCGGCACGATCTGGAGCGGTTCCGTGCGGAAACGGGGCTGGAGCGCGTGCGTTTTCATGGCATCTTCAATGATGACCTGGGCGTCTGGCCCGGCGGCATGAATGGTAAGGACCCCAATTTCCAGAATGTCGATGACGTCTATGACGGCGTGTTGGCGCGCGGCGTGCAGCCCTTCGTGGAATTGAGCTTCATGCCCAGGAAGCTGGCCAGCGGGAACACGAAGCTCAACTTCACCTACAACGCCAATATCACGCCGCCCGCATCTCCTGATGCCTGGGGCGACTTTATCGGCGTTTTCACACGGCACCTGCTGGACCGATACGGCCCCGCCGAAGTGCGCCAATGGTATTTCGAGGTTTGGAACGAGCCCAACCTCAACTGGTTCTTCAGCGGCACGCAAGCCGACTATTTCGCCATGTACAAGGCTGCGGCCCGGGCGATCAAGGCGGTAGACCCCAAGCTGCGCGTGGGTGGCCCCTCCACGGCGGCGGCGCAGTGGATGCCGGAGTTTCTGGGTTTCTGCGCGCAGGAAAATCTACCCGTCGATTTCGTATCGACACATATCTATGCAGGTGACGACCAGAGGGAATTGTTCGGTGAGGCCAATAAATATCCTCACAAGGATGTGATTCCCGCAGCCATGGCCAAGGTTCGGAGCCAGATCGACGCAACGCGTTACAAGGGCGCGGAACTGTGGCTATCCGAATGGTCGTCCGATAGTCCGGCGATGATCGCCCACATCATCAGTAATTGCCTGCCCTACTGCCACGCCATGTCGCAATGGTGTATCAGCAATGTGTTCGAGGAAATCAACTTCCCCAACTTCATCTTGAAGGAAGGGGACGGCGGCTGGGGCATGTTGGCCCAGCGTGGCATCGCACGCCCCGCGTTCAACACCTATAAGCTGCTGCACCGGCTGGGTCAGCGCAGGTTGGCAGCGACTGGTCCGGCTCTTGCCAGTGGGACGAAGAACGGCGCGGCTGCTCTGGTATGGAACCTGGCGGAGGTGAAGCAACCCTCGGGCATTCCGGGCATGAGCAACGAGCGGATCGTCAAGGGCGAGCGCAAGAAAATCGCGGTGAAGCTGAAGGGCGCACCTCCGGGAAAGAGTGTGCGCGTGAGCTATGTTGATCAGGAACGGGGCTCGCCTCTCCCCAAATGGCGCGAACTGGGTTCTCCGCAATATCCCAAGAAGGACCAGATCGAGCAAATTCGGCGGTCGGCGGAACTCGCGTCTCCCGAAATAAGGCGTCTGGATGGGCAGAGTGAGCTGACGCTTGATCTGCCGCCAGAAGGGGTGGCGTTGATCGAACTGTCGGCTTAACCGGCTTGGAGGCGGGTTCATGAAACGGTTCTGTGTTGGATGCCATTGATGGTGGCGAACTTGTCGATGCACCAGCCTGATACGTACCAAGGCGGTCGTGACAATCAAGCGAACTGCGTTCGGTGCCGTGGGATCAAGAAATACGCTGAGAACATTTCGGGATTGCGCCGGCTGACGGCACACTAGCTCCCGGACGTGTCGCCGGAGCAGTTATCAAATGAGATACCTTCACGGCGAGGAGCGGTATCTAAAGCGTACGCTTCATTGCTTGAAGGCTATCACGCCTGTGACCCACCTCATCCGGCCCCGAATTCGGTCAGCCTGAGCAGTGAACTCTCCAGAGGGTCAAATTAATGCAACGATACTGTTTACTTCTTTCCTGATAATGAGCTATGCCTTGCCAGTATCTGAAGATCGTTGCCTTATCGGCGGTCCATGGATCTGGTGTCGTTTTACTGGAGTTGCCCGACAATGTTGCACGAGGCCGATGTGAACCGCAGGTCTCTCCTGATCAGTTCCGCCTGCCTTTTCGCATGGCAGGCCTCGGGTATCCCGGCGGCGATGGCCGCTGTTCGCCGTCCGCTTTCCAGCCGGGTCAAGTCGCTGATCGCTCAAATGACAATCGAAGAAAAGGCGGGGCAGCTGACGCTTATGCCCACGCCTTGGACATCAGCAGCAGCAGCCAAGATCAATCCGGAAGCGGCCCTGCGCAACATCGAGAATTTGACGGGCGATGCCCAGGCCGGGCGGCTCGGTGGCGTGTTCAACGGTTTCGGGGTCGAGGCGCATCGCAAGCTTCAGACGGCAGCGATGAAGGGCCGCCTTGGCATTCCCATGATCTTCGCGGGCGATGTGATCCATGGTTACCGCACGGTTTTCCCGGTGCCGCTCGGGGAAGCGGCAAGCTTTGACCCGGACCTCGCCGAGCGCACCGCCCGTGCGGCTGCCGAAGAAATGGCGGCAACCGGTTTCGACTGGGTCTTTGCGCCGATGGTGGACATAGGTCGGGACGCACGCTGGGGCCGTACGGTCGAAGGGGCGGGCGAGGATGTGCTGCTGTCGAGCGACATGGCTCGTGCGCGGACCCGCGGATTCCAGGGCCGCTCTCTTGCCGACGACGCTTCGGTTGCCGCCTGCATGAAGCATTTTGTGGCTTATGGGGCTGCGGAAAGCGGGCTGGACTATAACACGGCGGACATTTCGGAACGCACGCTGCGCGAAGTCTATCTGCCACCATTCCAGGCTGCCGTGGATGCAGGCTGCGCCACGGTCATGGCCGCGTTCGAGGATATCGCTGGCCGTCCAATCCATGGCGGCCGTGAGTTCCTGACCGACATATTGCGCGGTGAGATGGGCTTCGATGGGCTGGTCGTCGGCGACTATAATGGCGATGTTGAAATCGCCGCGCGGGGCCTTGCAGCCGACGCAAGGGACGCCGCGCGGATCGCCATCATGGCAGGGCTCGACATGAGCATGGCCAGCGGCATCTACCGCGATCATCTGCCTTCGTTGGTGCAGGCGGGCGAAGTTCCGATGGAGCGGGTGGACGAGGCGGTCGGCCGCGTCCTCGCACTCAAGGAAAGGCTCGGTCTGTTCGAAGATCCTTTTCGCCGCATGGACCTGAAGCGCCAGCAGGTGCGCATGCGCACCAAGCCGACGCTCTCGCTCGCACGTGAGGCGGCCCAACGCTCTATCGTCATGCTGAAGAATGATGGCGACCTTTTGCCTTTGCCGCGCAAGGGCAAGCGGATCGCCATCATCGGCCCCTTTGCGGAGGGCCCCAGCAATCTGCACGGGCCTTGGACGCTCTTTGCCGACAATAAGGAAGCGGTCGATCTTGCCAGTGCCGTGCGATCGGCGGTCAGTGACGCTTCGTTCATCAGCGTGGTGAAAGGTAGCGAAGTTACCGTGCCGATCGACGGCGGCATCGATGCGGCCGTGGCTGCTGCGCGCGCGGCGGATATAGTTATCCTTGCCGTGGGCGAACGCGAAGCGATGTCGGGCGAGGGCGCCTCGCGCGACCTGATTGTCGTCCCCGCCCCGCAACAGGCCCTGGCCGAAGCAGTGGCCACGGTCGGAAAGCCGATAATCGTCGCCCTGCGCAACGGCCGGGCGCTCGCGCTGGAGGGCGCTATCCTTGATGCACCGGCGATCCTTGTTACCTGGTTCCTGGGTTCGGAAACAGGCAATGCCGTTGCCGATATCCTGTTCGGCGCCACAGGTCCGTCGGGGCGCCTTCCGGTCAGCTTCCCGATTTCAGCAGGCCAGGTGCCTTATTATTACGCGCATCGCAGGCCCGGGCGTCCGACCAACGCGCGATATATCGGATCTAAAAAATATGAGGCTCGTTTCCCGTTCGGCCATGGCCTGACATATGGGAAAATCAGCTATGCCGATCTTGTCATGTCCTCCAAGCAGATCCCGAAGGACGGCAGCTTGCGCGTGACCGTGACGGTCAAGAATGACGGGAAATACGCTGCCCGGGAATTGGTGCAGCTATACGTCCAGGACGTCGTTGCAAGTGTAACCCAGCCTATCCGGGAGTTGAAGGCATATAAGCACGTCGATCTGCCGCCGAACCGCTCGCAGCAGGTCACATTTGACCTGACTGCGGCTGATTTCGCCTTCCTTGGTGTGGATCTGAAGCCCGTTGTCGAAATCGGCAAGTTCAAGCTGTGGGTCGCGCCTTCCGCCGAAGCTGAGGGTCTTGCCGGAGAATTCGAAGTTTCGTGATCTCGCCAGTGATTAAGCGCTCAAGGCATCGCAGCTCTATGCACAGCAGGCCGCGGCTGGCGGATCACTTCCCAGAGAGCCAATGGGGTCGGGCGGCGGCAGCTCCGACGTGGTGCCGCATCATACGGTCAACCGGTGAAAGGCATGCGCAATGTGCTGAAGGTCCCTCGATAATGCAGGTGCTGCTGTCAAACTCGCGCTGGTCGATGATGCCAACATGCCTGCTACCACCAATGACGCACGGGTTGGCTGAGCGACGCTATGCCAGATGGCGTCGCTCACGAGATGGGCTGACCTCCCTCCACCCGGGGCAAGGCGCATGAGCCTCAAGACCGCGCCGTCTCAGAACCGCGCGGACAGAGAAGCGCCCCATGTCCGGCCGGTGATCGGGTTCGCAAATTCCACCAATGAGCCGGGACTCTCGCCAGACGTGATGCCATCGTAAGTCGTGTTGTTCGTGATGTTCTTCAAGAAGCCGGAAATTTCCAACTTGGTGGAATCGCCAACTGGAAGTTCATAGCGAATAGCCGCATCCACCCGGGCGACCGGGGGAATTGATCCCCGCGGGTCATTCAGCGCGTCCGTTTCGTAGCGTGACGTGTAATATAGAGCAGCATTCAGGCCCAATTTTCCGCTTCCTGCATCGATGCTATAGTCCGAAACGAGACCGGCCGTCCATTTGGGCGTGCGGCGCAGACGCAGTACCGACAGGTCGGCCTCCCCTTGGCCCAGATTGCCGGTGAACTCCGAATATTTGGCGTGCAGATAACCACCCGTCGCCAGGATCGTCCAGTTGCGGGTGGGGACGAAGGTCAGTTCCGCTTCGACGCCGGTATATTTTGCCTTGGCGACGTTCAACGTGCTGGACAACAGGCGGGATCCGACAACCTGCAGGACATTCTCTTGCTTGTTGTCGAGGATATTGTGGAACGCGGCGACATTGAAGCGAATGTGATGATCCAGAAGTTCGCTTTTGAACCCGATTTCAAATGCATCCATCACTTCAGGGTCATAGGGCTGGACGGCGGTTATGATATTGCCAGTGCGGCCGCTGAAACCTCCGGTATTGTAGCCACGGCTGTACGTCGCATAAGCCAATATATCGGGATTGAACTTATACTGGACGTTGACCTTGGGCGTGAACTTCTGGAAGCTTACAGCAGCGGATACATCGCCTACCAGCGGTCCCAGAACGTCCATGTCCCGCACCGTTCCCGGTACGGCCGAATAAAGGATATAGTGGGTCTTCTTGCGATCCCAGGTCTGGCGTCCTCCCACAGTCAAGCGCAGTTGGTCGGTCAGATCGTAATCCGCCTGGAAGAAAAGCGCCGTCGATCGATTATGTTGATTGGTGACATAGGCGTCGACTGAATTGAGATAGGCAAAGCCGGGCGGCAGCCAGTCGGGCAATCCGGTGGCAATCGGGGGCAGTGCGGCGAGATCTACCGACAGGTTGGTATCCTGGGTATATTCATAGTTCATGTAAAAGAAGCCGCCGACGAGATTGAAGGGGCCATCGAACGATGTTTCGAACCGCAGTTCCTCTGAAAATTGGTGCGCCTTCAACTTGCTCTTATTGCGCGCCAGAGCAAAGCGCGTGGAGTCATAATCCCCGAGCGTAAATTCCTTGAATTCGCGAAGACCGGTAAGGCTGACCAGCCGCACATCATCTGTTGCCTGATAGGAAATTTCGCCGGTCAGAGCATTCAGCCGCAAGGAACCCGGAAATGGCCGCGATTCCACGACATTCCGGTCCTTGGTCAGTGGCGTACAGATTGAGGCCGTATATTGATTGAGGCAAGGCGCGTTGGCGCCGCCAAAATAGCCCGGCACCTTGTAGGTGATCAAATTTGGTGTCAGCAATTGGGAATAGGGCGGCAAATCGCTGTCATTTTCAACCCGGTCCAGGGCGAGATACATGTTTAGCTTGTCATTCGGCGTAGCGACGAAAGCCAATCCGAACGTGCGGGCGTCCCGATCTCCGTTGCGTCCGCCAGTCACGATGTTCTTGAACTGGCCGTTATTCTTTCGGACCGTGATGGCCCCCTTGACCGCCAATATGTCTTTGACGATCGGCGCCATGATGACACCTTCATAGTCATTTTCGCCGAAGCTGCCGATGGTGAAGCGGACCTTGCCGGTGGTATCAGCCGAGGGATCGGGCCGCGAACGGATGACATTGATTGTGCCGCCCGTTGTGTTCTTACCATTCAGAACACCCTGGGGGCCGCGAAGCACTTCGATACGTTGGATATCATAGGCGTCCATGAGCGACCCGCGTTGGAATGCGATCGGTATGCCGTCCACCGTGAACCCGATGCTGGATTCAAGGCTAGGCAGTACGTCCTGGATGGACATGCCGCGCAAGCTGAGCTGGGGAACATCGACTGATGCGCCGGAACGGTTGATGGTGAACCCAGGCACAAGTCCACGAAGGCCGGTCAGGTTGTCCAGACGGGCATGTTCCAGCGTTTCGCTGTTAAAGGCGGAGACGGAGACAGGGACGGACTGGAGAGGTTCGGCGCGCTTTTGGGCGGTGACGATGATATCTTCCAGCGTACCGGAATTGGAAGCTTGGCTTTCCGGTTGCGGGGCTTGGGCGTGGGCGACGGTCGTTAACAGCGACGCGGTAGCCAACAGCGACCACTTTCCGATAGACATGTTCAAACTCCCCTCCAATGCGTCTTTAGGTATATCTTGCCCTCGTTTTCCGGGCCTTTCTGTAAGGCTCTCCCAAAGCCCCAATTAATGATAGGTAGCATACCGTTAGAAAGCGAACTTGCATGTTTTAATTGCGTCCGGCACGGCTATATCGAGACTATTCGGGCCGATCTGTTGGGACACAGCTGCGCCCTTCAGATAATGGAGTGACATTGTGCAATCGGATCTGACGACCGCGCAAACAGCCGTTTTTCGGGACCTGAAAGTGCCCATGCGCGACGGCGTCGATCTGGCAGCAGACCTTTACCTGCCGATAGAGGCGGGGCAAGTGAAGCCGGATGCCCGCTATCCGGTGATCATTGTTCGCACCCCTTACAGTAAGCTGTTCGTGCAGGGTTCGTTCGGCACGCCCGCCTATCTGACGCGGCGGGGATATGCGGTCGTGGTGCAGGATGTGCGCGGCACGAACGGATCGGGCGGGGTGTTTGACCCGATGATGAACGAGGGATGGGGAGAACGGCAGGACGGCATCGACACCGTCGGCTGGATCAAGCAGCAGGGCTGGTGCAATGGAAGGGTGGGCACCACCGGCCAATCCTACATGGGCGGGACGCAGTTGCTGCACCTCCAGACCGATGGCAATGAGGTGGATGCTGCCTTCGTTCAGGTTCCCGCAGTCAGTCAGTTCAACAATGGATGGGTCTACAAGGGCGGTAGCATGGACGGCACGGCTCTGTGCTGGACCATGGGAATGGCGTTCACCGCCGCGCCGCGGTTAGGAGAGGATGTGGTAGCGGCGATTAGTGCGGATGCCCAAGTGGCGGGCCTGCCCATGGGTGTTGCTGCGCCGCAGATGTTGATGTCGTCTGCCAACCTTGCGTTCGAGATCGCGCGGGGACATGCCTTGAGGGATATGCCCATCAACCGGCACCTTCCATTCTGGAACGCCTGGCTCGATAATAGGGATAATCCAGATTACTTCGCCGATAATGAGGCGGCATCACGATATAATCGGGTGAAGACGCCCGTCCTGCATTTCACCGGTTGGTACGACCTGTTCAATCGCAACTCGCTGGAGGCATTCCTAAATATATCTCGACATGGCGCTACGGAGGCAGCGCGTCAGGGGCAGCGGCTAATCATCGGGCCGTGGGGCCATGTTGCTGATGGTATGTTATGTCATTTTCCTAATTCCCTTGTCGACGACGTCGCTATGATGGCGGCGTGGATGGATCGCCATCTCCTTGGGGTGCCGGGGGAAGAGGAGGACCATCGGGTCATTCTCTATGTGATGGGTGAAAATCGTTGGCGGGCCGAGCAGGATTGGCCTCTCCCTGATGTCGAGCCGACGTTATTCTACTTGCATAGCGAGGGTCACGCAAACGGTGCCGCCGGGGATGGGATGCTGTCCCTGGCTGCCCCGGACACGGACGAACCCGCCGACAATTATGTGAGCGACCCTCGCAATCCCATCCCTTCGCTAGGAGGACATTCGTTGCATGGCGGGCCTGCGGACCAACGGCCTAATGACCATCGGCCGGACATGCTCGTCTACACGACGGCTCCGCTGGAAGAGGATATGGAAGTGACAGGTGTGGTGCGGGTCACGCTGCACGCACAATCATCCGCAACGGATTGTGATTGGATCGTGAAACTGATCGACGTGTTCCCGGACGGTCGTTCCTACAATCTGGCTAGCGGCATGGTGCGGGCGCGCTATCGGAATTCTCGCACAGCCCCAGAAGCGCTGACGCCCGATGCGATCGAGCGCTATGAGATCGAACTCGCGCCGACCAGCAACCTGTTCAAGAAGGAGCACCGTGTCGGCATCGTTGTTTCGAGCAGCGATTATCCCAACGGCGAGGTCAATCCGCAGGACTTCATCGACCTTTCCACTGCTACGCCCAAAGATTATCGGGTAGCGCACCAGACGATCCATCACAATGCGGCACGGCCATCGGCGATCGAGTTGCCCATCGTGCCAGCCCACCGGCCAAGGCAATGGATTGATACGCCTTTTCCTTCGGGCGCCAGTGGACGATTTTACACCCGGCCCATCCCCGTCGAGGAGTTGCCGCCGATAGAGATGTCGTTGTCTCAGCTGCCTTATGGCTGATCAAGGATCAGTCCGCGGCTGAACGGCGCTTCACAAACATCCGACCTCACCTCGTCCTGGCAGGCTGTAGGCAGGTCATGCAACGAGGCTGATGTCCGAGTTCGGCAGAGCGCGCAGGTCGGCGAACGCGCGCTGTTCAAGCATTACCGCCTTTTGCTCGCGCGCTATGGCGAGCGCCTGTTCCAGGCAATGCTGGGCCTTGCTTATGTTCTGCCCCCAACGTGCGTGCAGCTGTCCGGTCAAGCGCCAATATTCCGCTTCCCATATACGCTCGTCATGTTCAGCCATGAACGTCGCGGCCAAGCCTGTATGGTGCAGCCCTTTTTCATAATAGCCCATTTCGTCGCAAATATCCGCTGCGAGCAAGTGCAGGCAGGAGGTGAGATAGAGTTCGGAAAAGGCCCTGGTATGGGCCAGCAAGTCATCCAGGTGAGCTGGATCGCGCGTCAAATGAAAGGATGCCCAGGACCGACATGCCCGGCCGAAAGGTTGCCAGAAGCGGCAGAGCTGCTGCGAGCATAGCTCCTGAAGCCGGTCATTATAGCTTTTGATACGGCCATAGTCCCTTTCGCAGACCGCGTGAAAGAGCAGCCACACAAGCACCAGCGACAAGGTCGGCGGATGGCCAAGGGCTTCTGCCATGGCCAATGCATGTTCGGCCTCCCGTCTGCCCTGCTCGGGATTACCGCTGTGCCAATGTACCCAGGAAAGATAGGCAGCGGACGCCACACCGGGATCATAGCCGAAGCTGCGGCCATGCCGCGCGGGATCATAGATCGCGATCACGCGCTCGAAGTGCGTTCTGGCTCCGGCGAAGTCTCCTCGGAAAGCTGCGCCGGCACCCAGCAAGCGGCCCCCTTCGGCCTCGAGGCGGGCATTAGCTTCCAGTGAATGAATGAACTGGTTGAATTCAAGCGCCAACAGGTCGGCATGCCTCCATTTCCCCTGGCCAGCCGCGACGGTCCAGATGCCATGCAGGCTCGCCGCCAGCGCTTCAGGCTGTCCCACTTCCTCCGCCAGCATACGCGCGCGCTCATAAACCTCCTTCAGGCCTGGGGCGTAATAGCCTTCTGCTTCCCGAATAGTCGTGCCTAGCTCCAACAGGGCGTCCAGTTCTCGCTCGCTTCGCCTCCGGCTGGGCGCAATCAATCCCAGCGCATCGATCGCAGCGCGATAGTTGGCGCCAGCTTCAGCCAGCGCATATCTTTGTGCCGCTCTACGACCGCCGTCCAGCCAGAAGGACACCGCTTCCTCCAGGCGTCCCGCCTGGCGCATATGTCCGGCGATCACTTCGGGATGATCTGCTGCGATTTCCGGGAAACAGTCGATCAGTATATCGGCAGCGCGTGAATGAAGGTCCTTGCGATCCGCATCCATCATCGATGAGTAGGCCGCGTCACGCAGCAGCGCATGGCGGAAGGCGTATCGACCTTTGCCATTGGGGCGGCTACGCGTCAGGATGCCGGCTGCCAGCAGCTGCTCCACGGCGTCGGCGGCCCGAGACTCTTCGTCGCTGAACAGAGCTTTCAACATTTCGGCTGGAAAGTCTCGGCCTATGATGGAAACCACCTGCGCGACGCGGCGTGCAAAGCCCATGCAGCCAAGTTGAGATGCCAGCAAATCATTGAGGCCGTCAGGTACCGTCGAGAGATCGCCGCCTGCGAGCATCAGCTTTGTTAGTTCTTCCAGGTAGAGCGGCACTCCATCGGCCTTGCCGATGATCGCGTCTCGAGCCAGGGCTGGCAAGGCTGCATCTCCCGCTATGCCATCGATCATCCGGCTGCAATCCTGGTGCGATAATCGGTTGAGACGCAGGACGGTAGCCGCCTGTCCGGGGCCAAGCAGCGCCGAGCAGCCGGACCTGCCCGTCATGATTAGATAAAGCCGTAGATCCTGGCATGCCGACGCAGCATATCCAATCAGTTCGAGCGTCGTGGGATCTGCCCAGTGCAAATCTTCGACGAGAAGGACAACTGGATTTCGCTGACATAAGGCGGAAAGGATAGCGATCAGAAGCTGAAGCATCTTCTCCTTCTTTTCGCTGGCTGATGAGAAGGCGGGAGCTGCATCTTCTTCCAAATCCGCCTGAGCGAGGAGCATTTGAAGAACCGCTCTGTTTACAGGCTCGTCCAAACCGACTTTGTCGAGGAATCTGTTCAATGTGGCGCTGGATGGATCCGCTCCTCCGAGCCACTGCCGGAGAAACTGGATAACGGGATAGAGAGCGCTGTTGTCATGATGCGCCGAGCATTGCAGCCGAATCTGATAGCCCTTGGGTCGCAATCCTTTGATCAACGCTTCGGACAGGCAGGATTTGCCGATCCCCGCTTCGCCTTCGACAAGGACGGATTGCCCTTCGCCCGTGGATGCGAGAAGCCAGCGGTTGCATAAGAGGTCTAACTCAGCGCCTCTTCCGATGATGTCAGCCGATGCGGCGTCCTTCTTCGCTAGAAAACTTGTCGTAAATCTAGGGCTCAGCAGGCACCAAAGCGGGATCTGTTGGCCGTTTTCCGCTAAGATCGCTCCAGCGGGAATGGCTTCAAATATGGTGCGGGCATGTCGACGGGTTTCTTCGGAAACCACGATGGTGTTGGATTGTGCATGTCCTATCATCTGCATGGAGATGGCGGGCACCTCGCCTAATATCAGCGGCTGGTCCAGGCAGGTTCTTGAAAGAACCTGCCCTGTATCGATACCGATGCGGATGTCACAATTGTCGCCATACTCATTCCGCGCATACGCCATGATCTGCGTTGCTGCCGTCATCGCCCGCCCGGAAGTGTCTTCCAATGAGGCGGGCCAGCCGAAATAGACGGTCAGTCGAACCGTCGCGCTGCTTTCGACGACTCCGCCCAACTGCGCGACAGTTGAGGAAAAATAAGCGCGAAAGCGACTGAACTCTTCAAGGAATTCAGCGGTTAGCTGCGAAATACCCTTCAACCGGAAAGAGCAGGACAGAGCTGTCACTCTGCTGAATTCCATATGTGAGAGCGCATTGGCAGTCACAGCGTTTACAACCGAGTCATCCTCCCTGTCGGCAAGTGCCGCTCCTTGTTCGGCTTTGCGCTCGAAACTGGGGACATATCCTCCCTTGGGAATGACAATCGAAATCGTGTCGGCCTGTCCATGATTTATCTGGTAGCTTGCCAACAGGCGGCGGAGGCGTCCTGCTTCGACCCTGACCGTAGCACTGGTAGCGGGATCGAAATCCTGTGGTTTGTCGAAGACGGCAAGCCCGATATTATATTCTTTCAACAGCGATCCGCGCCCGGCAAACATTTCCTCGCACAGATAGCGCAGAAATCGCCGCATGCGGGGGCAGCGCTCAAATACAGGGCTCATCAACACATGATTGAGATGCGCCCGCATCTCCTGTTCGCCAGGAGAGGGAACGCTGGGCGCGTCAATGGATGATCGGCTCATTGTCTCCATTACCTCTCCGCCATTTGCCCGGTGTCGATGCTCGCCCGGATTGAGGAGCATTGCCTGACTTTCGTCGTAAAGCAACGAAAAGGTGAGGCGGCTCGCAGGCACGGGCCTAACGGTAGCATACTTGCACAGGCGGTGGCCTCCGCGACAATCAGGTCGATTGCTGCGAAATGCAGCGACGTCTGAGAGGAATAGGCCAGTGATGTTGAGGGGATTGGGACAGTGAGTGCTCTGAGCTACGTCCAGGGCAGAACAGATCCTCCCTTGATGGACCTGACGATCGGCCAGGCCCTTGCGCACGCTGCCGACCGCTGGGGTGTCCGCGAAGCCTTGGTTTCCGTGGAGCAGGATATTCGCTGGACCTACCGGGATTTGCTCTCTCTTGCCGACGATCTGGCGGCGGGGTTCCTGGAACTTGGCTTACAGCCTGGCGACCGTATTGGCATCTGGTCCCCCAACTCCGCGGAATGGACGCTGACGCAGTTCGCGGCAGCGCGCGCCGGCCTGATCCTGGTCACCATCAATCCTGCCTATCGATTGTCTGAAGTCGAATATACGATAAATAACGTCAGCCTGCGGGCGCTGGTCGCGGCCGAGCGGTTTAAAAGCAGTGCCTATACCGAAATGATCGAGGCGCTAGCTCCAGAACTGGCAGGCTCCTTGCCCGGGCAGTTGGAGGCAGGGCGCCTGCCGACCCTCAAGGCGGCCATCCTCATCACTAAAGAGCAGCGTCCGGGCTGGTTCCGATTTGACGACCTGCTATCGTTGGCGCCGTCCCTTGATCGGCTTCGTGCGATCGAGCCGGAAATCCGGCCCGATGACGCCGTCAACATCCAGTTCACCAGCGGCACGACAGGATTGCCGAAGGGCGCGACGCTAAGCCACCGGTCGATCCTCAACAACGGCTATTTTGTGGGCAACGCCATGGGCCTGATATCCGGCGATCGCATCTGCATACCGGTGCCGCTTTACCATTGTTTCGGAATGGTCATGGGCAATCTGGCCGCCATCACGCATGGATCGGTCATGATCTATCCATCGAGCGCGTTCGATCCCGCCGCAGTGCTGCGCACGGTGACGGAAGAGCGCTGTACCGCCCTATATGGCGTTCCGACGATGTTCATCGCGGTCCTGGCGCGGCTGGAAACGGATGGTGCCGACACGTCTTACTTGCGCACGGGGTGCATGGCAGGAGCGCTTTGCCCGGAACCCTTGATGCGGGACGTTGTCGATCGTCTCAACATGCATGATGTCACGATCGCCTATGGGATGACTGAGACCAGCCCGGTTAGTTTCCAAACCGTACCTGGAGATTCCATCGAGCGGCGGACTACGACCATCGGTCAGGTCCAACCGCATCTCGAATGCAAGATCATCGATGCCGACGGCGCGATCGTACCGCGCGGGACGCCAGGCGAATTATGTACACGGGGCTATTCCGTGATGCTGGGGTATTGGAATGATCCCGTGAAGACTGCGGTAGCCATCGATGCGGACGGATGGATGCACAGCGGTGATCTCGCCGTCCTGGACGACGCGGGCTATGGCAGCATAGTCGGCCGGATAAAGGACATGATCATTCGCGGTGGGGAGAATATATACCCCCGCGAGATCGAGGATTTTCTGCGGCAACACCCCGCTGTCGAAGACGTATCCGTTGTCGGCGTTCCAGACATGCGCATGGGGGAGGAGGTCTGCGCATGGATAAAATTGCGCGCGGGCAGAAGCCTGATCGAAGATGAGGTAAGGGCATTCTGCGCCGACCGGATATCCCACTATAAGATACCGAGGTTCATACGGATCGTTGATGCTTTTCCCACTACGGTGACGGGCAAGGTGCAGAAATATCTGATCCGGCAGGCGATGGTCGAGGAGTTTGAGGGGCTAAGCTAAGGCCGGAAGAGCGGCTGATCCTGCCGCTTGAATCGACCGAGGCTTTTGCCTTTGAGCCCTTGTGTCAGAAACGAGGGCTCAAAGACGCCGGAGAGATGGAGAGCCTCACAGCTTGCCAGTCAACTCCGGCACGACCTTGAACAGGTCACCGACAAGGCCAATGTCCGCCACCTGGAATATCGGCGCGTCCTCGTCCTTGTTGATGGCGATGATGGTCTTGCTATCCTTCATCCCCGCCAGATGCTGGATCGCCCCGGAAATGCCCACGGCGATGTAAACTTCCGGCGCCACGATCTTGCCCGTCTGCCCGACCTGATAGTCATTCGGCACATA
>NZ_JALKHS010000004.1:0-305463 GCF_023051225.1 Sphingobium agri
GTGGCCACCCCGGCCCGGGCAATCCAGCATGGCCCAAACGGACCGCAATGTCATAAGACAAGCATCGTGCGCACAAGTGGGGACCGGTTTTGCGCTTCAAACGATGCGATTACAAAAACCAGAGCGCGCGACCTGCGTCCGATTAAACGCGGCGCGCTTCAAACCAGCCGCCGTCCGGTCCAGACGACCCTGCCGACGATGGCCACCAGCGCCGGATCGATATCCACCCAATCGGGATAATGGACATTGTCGCTGAGCACGCTGAACAATCCCCGGCGCGGCCCCATCGCGATCCGCTTCACCATCAGCACGCCATCCAGCCGCAGCACATAGACGCCGTCGCGCAACCGCATCGCGTCATCATCATGATCGACCATGATCTCATCGCCATCATTGAGCGTGGGCGCCATCGATTCGCCGTCCACCCGGATGATCGAAACGCGCTGTGGCCGCACGCCCAGATGGCGCAACCATTTCGCGTCGAAAGCCATCACGCCGGCCGCGCGCTCGTCCTCGTCAAGCGACCCGGGCCCGGCCGAAGCGCCCAGGGAGAGGCGCGGCACCGGCACCACGGCAGGCAGCGGCCGCGATTTCCGTTCCACCATGAACTCCTGCCGCGCTGGTCCGCCCAGCACGTCCTCGGAAACGCCAAAATAGCGGGCGAGAATCCGGCGGTCGTCCTCATCCAGCTTGCGCGGCGTCCCGCGCTTGATGAATTGCTGGATATAGGAGGGGTTACGCTTCAGCCGCCGGGAGAGGTCAGAATAATTCTCCCCCCGTTCGGCGATTAGCCGCTCCAGCACTATGCGCGGATCTTCCAAATCAACGGCCATGACAGAATCCTATCGATAGGATTTTTCCTAGACAAGTAGGAAATACAGGAACAGATAGGAAACATCCTAGAGATTCGCGGCGGGCGAATCGTGTTGCAGAGGGAGATTGAAAGGCATGTTGATTCGCGCCGTAGAGAAGTTCCTGCGGGACAACGGCATTCCAGCGACCCGCTTTGGCCGGGAGAGCGTCCGCGATCCTCGTTTGGTATTCGACCTGCGCCAAGGGCGGGAGCCGGGGGAACGGATCAAGAGACGTATAGAACATTTCATGAACACATATCGCAGGAGCGTGGGCCAATGACAAGTATGGATCATCTCCGCCAGAGCCGGAATCCGGTCGCAAACGAAGGAATGCGCCGCAGCGCTGACCCATTGCCACGGCTGCTGGCGCAACTCATCGAACGCGCAGGCGAGCCCGCCAGTATTGAGCGGGCGACCAGCCGTCCATGGGCCAGCGCCCTGTTTCAGGGACGTCGGCACGTCATCGCCCTGCGGATGACGGGGCCGGACGCGAAGGAAAGGCGGGCACGCTTTGCCTTGGGGCTGGAAGATGCCGAGTGGACCCTGACCCGGCATTTCGTTGCAGACATCAAGATCGACGGCGGCCGTTCGGCCGCCGATCAGGAATGGATCGAGCTTTCCGCGCTCACCATCGAAGACTGGTGAGCGGCGGGGGTCAGCGCGTGCGGTCTGCCATGGCCCTTAATGTGCCGAGCGCGGCCCGCAGCGCCTGGTCGACGTCATCCTCGACATGATCCCGCACCGGGACGCGCTGCTCGACGGGCATGTCCGCAATGACCCCGCCCTCAACAGCCGTCCTGCTTCCCCGCACGCGTTCGGCGAGCCCCCTTTCGAACCGGGCCGTCAACTCGGTAAGGGACGGCATCGCCGATACGGGAGCCTCCGTCCGAGTGGTTTCTACCGGAGCAGGAGGAGCAATATCCTCGAACTCGGCATAGGTGGGCTTATCCTGGCCAGCTTCTTCAAAAGAGGATAGGCCCGGCTGGATGATCGCCTGCTCTTCGACCTCAGGCACTTCCGGTTGCTCCCCGCGCGCGGGCGCGATCCGGGGGAAGATCTCCAGCCCGCCAAAGTCGCGGCTGGCGAAGATCGGCGTGCGTGCAGGCGCGTCGGGATGCGCGTCAGCACGGCGCGCCAGCGGGCGCGATATTCTGGACGCTCCGGTCGCCCGGCCGCGAGACAGCCAGTTCAGCTTCGGCAATGCAAAACCCATATCACTCACTCCCGTGACGCTGTGACGGCGTCGATCCTTTTTCATCGGCACTGGTGCAGCGCCCAAACATGCAACGCCTGTCGCCATCAGCGCGCCGAACCCGGCGAGCAGCAAGCGTGCCTTCAACCCCAATGGCGGCGCGGCAGCGGGCATGGCCTCGCTGAGGCCGCTGGACGCCACGACCGTTTCGACCAGCCCGGCCGGCATTGTCAGCAGGATCATGCCCACCGCGATCCCCGCCAATATGGCCGGGGTCATCGCCCGATGAGATCGTCCTACGATCAAGCTCCCACTCATGCGGCGGCACGGACATGGGCGGGCCGCTGCGCCAGCAATCGCTCATAAACCGGCTGATAGCGCAGAATATTTGACGACCAGTTACGTTCCCGCTCGACAAAGGCGCGCGCCGTTGCACGGCGATCATCCCAGAAGCCCCGATCGGCAAACATTTCCGCCAATGCAGACGCGATCGCGGCCGGATCACCAGGCGTGAACAACGTGCCGGTCACCCCATGCTCGATCAGTTCGCGATGGCCGCCCACATTGGAAGCCGCCACCAGGCGCCCCTGCGCCATCGCCTCCAGCGGCTTGAGGGGAGTCACAAGATCGGTGAGCCGCATCGCCTTGCGCGGATAAGCGAGCACATCGACCTGCGCATAATAATCCTCGACTTCGTCATGCGGCACGCGTCCGACGAAGACGATATGGTCGGCAAAGGGCGAAGCTGTCGCCTGATCCCTCAGCGCCTGTTCACAGGGGCCTCCACCGACGAGCAGCAGCTTCACCCTGGGCCGGGCGCGGACAAGCCGGGGCATGGCGGCGATCAGGTCGTCCAGCCCTTCATAATCATAGAAGCTGCCGATGAAGCCGACGACGTCCGCGCCATCCAGCCCCAGCCGGGTCGTCATCGCCGGGTCCCGAGGCACGGGCGTCCCGAACTGCTCCATATCCACGCCGTTGGGCGAGACGATGATCTTGGCGGGATCGATTCCCCTTGCCACCAGATCGCCGCGCAGCCCCTCGCAAATGACGGCTACGGCATCGGCTGCGCGCACCGCGTGGGTTTCGAGTTGCCGGGTCAGCCAATAGCGCGGGCTTCCCTCGGTGCCGGTGCCGTTGCCGACCGCTGCATCCTCCCAGAAGGCCCGAATCTCGTAGATCATCGGAATGTCGTGCCGCTTGGCCGCGCGCTGGGCAGCCATGGCGTTCAGGACCGGGGAATGGGCGTGGATGACGTCCGGCCGCCAATGGCCGATCAGCGAATCGATCGCGTCCGCATGCGCGGCGATGTCTCGCCATTCGCGCAGCAGGGGGTTGCCCGTTGCCGGATGGCCCGGCGTGCGATGGAAATGGAGGCCATCGACGACCTCCTCCACTGGTCCCTTGGCGCCGTGGCGCAATCCGGTGATGCCCCGCACGTCCCAGCCCTGCGCCATTTGCGCCCGCAGGATCGCACGCGTCCGGAAGGTGTAGCCGCTGTGCATCGGCAGGCTGTGATCGAGCACATGGAGTATCCGAGTCATGACGCTTCTTGTGCCGGAAAAGGTTTAACGGCCCGTCAACTCTGCCGCGCTAGGGAAAGGTCGTGGCCATGGAAGAACCCTTAGCGCGATGATTGACGCCCTTTCCCTGCTGGTCAGCCATGGCGTGATCATGCTGGCGGCCTGGCGGCTGCTTTCGCGCCCGGACCTGGATGACGAATCGCAGGCGGAGCAATCGCCCGATGCGTGACCTGTTCTTCCTCGCTTTTCTTGGCGCCTTCTTCCTGCTGGGGTTGCGGCGTCCATTCCTGCTGGTCGCCGTCTATGCCTATATCGACATCGTCTCGCCGCAGCGGCTGTCCTATTTCCTGCTTAACCGAATCCCGATTTCCGCCATCGCCTTTGCGCTGGCGGTCGGTGCCTGGCTGCTGGTGGACAAGAAAACGGACTGCCGCTTCTCCATGCGCCAGCTCCTGTTGCTGATCTTGCTGGCCTGGTGCGGCTACACGACCGCGACGGCCGACTTCCCGCTCAACGCCCACACGAAATGGGAATGGGTGTGGAAGGCGATGATCTTCGCCATCTTCCTGCCGCTCACGCTCCGCACCCGACTGCGGCTTGAGGCACTGGCGCTCTTCATGGTGCTGTGCGCAAGCACGATCATCATCAATGGCGGCATGAAGACGGCCCTGTCGGGCGGCGGCTATGGCGTGCTCAACCTGATGGTCGACAACAACAGCGGCCTTTATGAAGGCAGCATCATCAGCTGCGTTGCCATCTCGCTCATTCCGCTCATCCTGTGGCTGGCGAAGCATGGCACTATCTTTCCCCCCGATTGGCGGGTGCGCGGCTTTGCCTATGCGCTATGCTTTGCCTGTCTGCTGATGCCGATCGGGACGGAAGCCCGCACGGGCCTCGTCTGCATCGTCATCCTCGCTGGCATGATGCTGATGCGGTCGAAGCGGCGCTTTATCTACGGCCCGCTCATGGCCGTGGCAGCGCTGGCCGCCATCCCCTTCCTGCCCGCCAGCTTCACCCAACGCATGTCCACCATCGAAAATCATCAGAGCGATGAGAGCGCGTCCACGCGCCTTGCCGTGTGGAAGTGGACGCTGGACTATGTGAAGGAGCATCCCGGCGGCGGCGGCTTCGACAATTACCTGCAGAACAGCTTTACCTATTTCACGCAGGAACGGGTGATCGACAGTGGGGGATCGCGAGTCGAGCGGCGGCTCGTCACCGACAAGGGCCGCGCCTATCACAGCGCTTATTTCGAAATGCTCGGCGAGCAAGGCTATTTCGGCTTCGCGCTCTGGCTACTCATACATCTGATCTGCTTCATCCGGACCGAAGCGATCCGGCGGCGCTATCGCGGCCGCGACGGCCCCAGCGAGGCGTGGGTCGCGCCTTTCGCGCTGGCGCTTCAGCAGGGGCATGTCATCTACATGATCGGATCGCTGTTCGTCGGCATCGCTTACCAACCCTTCATCTTCATGATGCTATCGCTGCAAATCGGCCTCGACACCTATCTCGCGCGCAAGCAGCGGGAGACGGTGCGGAGCCCGGCCATGGCGTTGCGGCCGCTGAAGCCGGTCACAGGGGGAGTATGATGAGCGGAGAACTCCGCATTCTGGGCATGGCGCACGGCTTGCTGCTGGGCCTTGTCTTAGCGTCGCCCATGATAGGCGAGGCATTCCTGCCCTGGGGCGTTGAGGCATTGTTCATCATCGCGGCGTTCCAGCTGCGCCTGGCGGACCGGCGATGGGATACGCGCGCTGGACTGCGGGGCTGGGTCAGCCACATACGCATGGCGCCCGGGCGCCTCGTCCCATGGGCGGCGACGGCGGTCGTGGCGGTTATCGCGGGTCCCGAGCAGGCGACCCTGGCCGGATCGATCCTGGCGGCGGTGCTGATGGCAGAGCTGATGCTCTATCCTGCCGGTGCCTATCTGCTTGGCCGACTGCCGCGCCCGGGAATCGCGCTGCTCATAATTCTGCTGATCATCGGCTGCGGGCTTGCCGGACAGGGCCAGCCCGCCCGGCTCGCCATGGCGTTCGCGCTAGGCGTGAGCGGCTGCGTATTCTGGATGCGCGGACCGGATGGCGAAGCGCAAGCTACCCTGCTCACGGCAGCGGCAGCTGCCGGATGCTTCGGCGCAGCCCTCCTTATTCCCGGCGCCACGATGATCGCCATGCCCGCCGCCCTGTTGGCGACGACCCTTACGCTCGCCCATCTGTCCGTCATTCGCCGTCATCCGGACCATTGGCGGCTGCGCAGCAGCGGCACGTTTCGGTGGCCGTTCCTGACCCACATGGGATAAAGCCGGGAACGCAAAAGCGGGAAGGCGGGTTAGAGGCTCTTGAGAAGGAGCCCATGCTGCAAAGCCTCGTCCACGGGCGGGGCTTCGCTTGCCGCGCAGTACGCGCTATCTGACCCGTTACGAACGCGGTTTGATCGCCTCTCTGGAAGAGCGCGGGGCCAGCCCCTCTCTTCCTTTGGCGGCCTGACCGCTCTTCAATTTTCAGGGATCCCCATGGCCGCGAAGAAAGAGCCTGCATTCACCGAAATCACCGTTCGCCCTCCCAACCTTTCGGAAATGTGGCATGCCACGGCGAACTGGTTCGCGGTTCACTCGTTGCAGATAGTGATTGCCGTCGGGATCGGCATAGCCATCTATCTCGGCCTCGCCGCATTGCGCGGATTCGGCAAGCGCTTCCGTGGCAAGCCGGGCAGCACCCTGGCCGTCTCCAACGTCGTTGGCCGCGCTATCGCCCGGACCACCCATTTCTTCATGGCCCTCGTCGCTGCCCGCTTGGTGGTGAGCTATGCCAATCCTCCGCTGATGGTGATGAAGACGGTAGGCTTCCTCTTCACCATCGCTGCGGTTTTCCAGGCGGCGATCTGGGCGCGCGAGATCATCCTGGGCCTCGTCGAACGCAAGACGGTCGGTGAAGACGCCCATGGCGAAACCCTTGCCAACGCGATGGGGCTCATCCGCGTCCTGGTAACTTTTGGCCTGTTCGCCATCGCCGCGGTGGTCGTGCTCGACAATCTAGGGGTGAACGTCACCGGGTTGGTGGCTGGCCTCGGTATCGGCGGCATCGCGATCGGCCTTGCGGCGCAGGGCATATTTTCCGACCTGTTCGCCGCGCTGTCGATCATCTTCGACAAGCCCTTCCGCCGGGGCGAAGTGATCACCTATGACCAGACGACCGCGCGGGTCGAACGCATCGGCCTCAAAAGCACCCGCCTTCGCGCGATGACGGGCGAGAAGAAGGTCATTTCCAACGCCAACCTCCTGCAGAAGGAGATCACCAGCCTTCAAACGCTGGAGCAGCGCCGGGTGACCTTTTCCCTCGGCATCATCTATCAGACGCCCGATGAGAAGGCCGATGCCATCCCGGCCCTGCTTGAGGAAATCGTGACGGCCGAAGGGATGAACTTCGTCAACGCGGGCCTGGTGCGTTTCGGCGCGAGTTCGCTCGATTATGAGCTGAATTTCGACGTGCCCTACCCTGACCAGCATGATTATTTCCAGTCGCGCCATCGCATCGGCCTGGCGATCTGGAAGCGGTTCAAGGCGGAAGGCATCGAATTTGCCTATCCCACCCAGACAAGCTTCACCGCCGCGCCGGACGGACGCACGATCATGCCCTATCCCGATCCTCTGCATATCGACCATGAAGGGACCGCGCGGCTCACCTGAACCGGTTTTCGATTCGCTTCACCTTCCCCTCGCTTGCCTCCTCCCTGCCAGCGGGTCAGGCAGCGGCAAATCCGATCGGGGACATGAAGATGATTTCACGCGCTACACTCGCCGCCGCCGCTTTGGCGGCATCCTTCGCCACCGCTCCCGCCGTCCATGCCGAAGGGCTTGGAGCCGAAGCCAATTACGGCCGGGCAAACGGACATTGGGGCACTGAAATCGGCGCAGGCTATGCACTGGACGTGGCCGGGTTCAGCCTGACACCCGGCGCGGGCGTCTATCTGCGCGACGGCGCGGCGAAGCTTTATGGCCGGGTCGAAGCGACATACGCCCTGCCCGCCTTTGCAACGGTGGGCGCTGGCGTCCGCTTCAGCAGCGACAAGGCCAGGCCCTATGCTACCATCGCAATGCCGATCCTTCCCAAGCTGCGCGTGAAAGGCAATGTCGGTCCCAAATATTATACCGCTGGCCTGACGCTCGGCTACTGACCCATGCCCCAAAGGCTTCCGGGTTGCAGCAGGCCGTTCTGCAAGGACAAGCCGCCCTCCCGGTCCTTGGCCAGCAGCAGCGCTCCGTCCAGGTCTATCCAGTCCGCGCCCTGCGCCACCAGCGCTGCGGGAGCGATGCCGAGCGATGTGCCGAGCATGCAGCCGACCATGATGCGGAACCCCCGCTCCCTTGCGGCGCGGGCGAGCGCCAGCGCTTCCGTCAGGCCCCCCGCCTTGTCCAGCTTGATATTGACCGCATCGAAGTCCCCCAGGCGATCCAGGTCGGCGCGCGTATGGCAGCTTTCATCGGCGCAAAGGGGCAATGGGGACTTGACGCCCGCCAGCCTGTCCTCACGCCCGTGAAAAACCGGCTGCTCCACCATTTCGACGCCAAGCGCCGCAAGCGCTTCCGCTTCAGCCGCGATATCGAGGTCGTGCCAGCTTTCATTCGCGTCGACGATCAGGCGTGCGCCCGGTGCACCGGCACGAACCGCTGCGATCCGTTCCCGGTCGCCCTCTCCGGTCAGCTTGCACTTCAGCAGGGCAAAGCCCCTGCCCGCGGCAGCACGTGCATCCTGTTCCATTTGGACCGGGTCGTTCAGGCTGATGGTGAAAGCCGTTGGCAGCGGCGTCGGCGGCTGCACGCCCGCCAACTGCCACACTGGCACGCCTGCCTGCTTCGCTTCCAGATCCCAAAGCGCGCAATCCAACGCGTTGCGGGCAGCACCTCGGGGCATCGTCCCCAGCAGTGCCTCACGGTCGAGAGGCCCCTGATAGGCGTTGATGGCAGCGGCGCAGGCCTCGGCTGTCTCGCCTTCATAATAGATGGGCGTGCCCTCGCCCCGGCCCACATGCGCTCCGTTGCCGACGGTACAGACGACGACATCGACCGAAGTCTTCGCGCCCCGGCTGATGATGAAGGCGCCAGCGACTGGCCAGCGTTCGACGGTAGCGGAAATTATGCGGTTCATCGGCGTTTCCTGAGCGGCGGAACAAGGGCGGACACAAGGCTCTATGCGAAAATCGCGCAGCGCCGCATAGTCCCGCCGAATTCTAATATGAGGATGGGTGCATCGTGACCTCCCGTGAGTTGACTGGTTTTCTTTCTTTGGCCGAGCAGGAAGCCGGGGCAGCGCAAAGCCGCATGTCGGACCTTGCCTGGCGCATCGGCTTCGGCGCCATCAGCTGGCCCTGGCTGCTCGCCAGCCTTTCGGGCGGCCGGAAGGCTGACAAACGCGCTCTGCTGGATGAGCTCAAGCTGCCGCACGACGCGCTCCCGCATCTCGGCAGCTGGAAAGCGGATGTCGGTTTCCTGCGGCATATCGTCCGGGAAATAGCGCGTCTGCGGCCCGCCCAGGTGGTGGAGCTGGGCGCAGGGGCGTCCACCTTGATCGCGGCAAAGGCTTTGGCGATGCATGGCGGCGGCCGCCTGACCAGCTTTGACCAGCATGGCGGCTTTGTTGACGCAACCCGGACCTGGCTTTCCGACCATGGCCTCCACGCCGATCTGCGCCACGCGCCGCTGGCATCGGAAAGCAGCGATTGGCCGGGGCGCTGGTATGCGCTGGACGATCTGCCCGAGCGCATCGACCTTCTGATCATCGACGGGCCGCCATGGTCCGTTCACCCGCTGGTGCGGGGCGCAGCGGACAGCCTGTTTGCACGGCTGTCGCCCAACGCCGTTGTCCTGCTGGATGATGCGGCCCGGCCCGGCGAACGGATCGTGGCGCAACGCTGGCGCCAGCGCTGGCCACACATCGATTTCCGCCTGATGCATGACGGCACCAAAGGGACGCTGGTGGGCCGCAGGCGAGACATGTCGATTCCTGTCGCCAACGACAATGAAAGCGGACGCGGCTGGCAACATCTACGCCGGACCGCCGCGATCGCCGCCCTGCTGGCGACTGGCTGGATCGCGAGGGGCGCGCTGGGCGAATTTCCGCAGGCGGCTCAGGCGAGTCCCTTCCTTGACGAAGCCGCCGCGTCCCACCGTGCCGGCCTGTTGCGCCAGAACATGGCGTCCCAGGTGGAGAGCGCGACCCTCAACAGCGAGGAGATACGCCGTTCGACCGGCATCATCCTACCCTCTTTCCCGCGCAGCTGGCGCGTCACTGACGTTCAGCTTTTCCCGACACCGGACAGTCCGGCCATTGCCATATCTCTCGTGACACCGGCGGGCGAACAGCTCTCTTTCTTCGCGGACAAGGCGGAAACCCCTGCCGAAGCGCGGCCGCTGATCGCCCGGCGCGCGACCGACATCATCGCTTATTGGGAAGCGGGCGACATGGCCTACGCCCTTACCGGCCGCACCGCTGCCCGCCGCATCATGACGCTGGCGGCGGAGATCACGCCCGCCAGCTGAGCCCCCGCTCTACTGATCCTCGTTGAGGCTTGCGCCCCGGGCTGCTAAGCGCGCGCGCATGCAAGATGCGGAACAATCCATGTCGCGCGGCGGCGCGCGTTCGTCCCTTGGCAGCCTCGCCATGCTATGGCGCTTTGCCTCGCATTATCCCGGACGGATCGCAGCCGCGCTCGCCGCGCTCATCGTTTCTTCCGCCGCCACGCTCGCCATTCCCAGCGGCTTCCGCCTGGTCATCGACCGCGGCTTCATGGGTGGTGGCGACATCAGCCGGTGGTTTCAATATCTGCTGTTGATCGTGCTGATCCTGGCCCTTGCCACGGCGGCGCGCTTCTACTTCGTGTCCTGGCTTGGCGAGCGTGTGGTCGCCGACATCCGGTCGGCAACCCAGGCCAATCTCCTGCGCCTGGAACCGCGCTTTTTCGAAGAGAACCGCCCGTCGGAGATCGCGTCGCGCATGACGGCCGACACCGCCATCATCGACCAGATCGTCGGCTCCACCGTGTCCGTCGCCTTGCGCAATCTGGTAACGGGGATCGGCGGCCTCATCTACCTGTTCGCGCTGGCGCCCAAGCTGGCGGGGCTCCTGGTGCTCGGCATACCCATCATCCTCGTCGTGATGATCAGCCTCGGCCGCCGCGTCCGCCTGCTCTCCCGCGCAAGCCAGGACAGGCTGGCCGCCGTTGGCAGCGTCACCGCCGAAGTGCTAGGAGCCATGAAGATCGTTCAGGCATTCGGGCAGGAATCGCGCGAATCCGCGCGCTTCGACGCAACCGTAGAAGCCGGGTTTGCGACGGCCCGTCGCCGCATCCTCCTCCGCGCCGCCATGACCGCCGTGGTCATCGCGCTGGTCTTTGGGTCGATCACTGCGGTGATGTGGCAGGGCGCGCTGGACGTCGCTGCGGGCCGACTGTCAGGAGGCAGCATTGCAGCCTTTGTTTTGACAGGCGGCCTCGTCGCGGGCGCATTCGGGGCGCTTTCCGAAACATGGGGCGACCTGCTGCGAGGCGCGGGCGCTGCAAGCCGCCTGCATGAGTTGATGACGGCGAAGCCCGACATTGTCGCGCCCACGTCACCCCGGCGAATCCCGCAGCTTCCAACGGGCGCCAACCTCCAATTCGATGATGTGCATTTCAGCTACCCGACCCGGCCTGACGAGGCGGCCCTGCACGGCATATCGATCGACATCGCGGCGGGTGAGACGGTTGCGATCGTCGGACCGTCAGGGGCTGGCAAATCGACGCTGATCCAACTGGCCCTTCGCTTCTATGATCCTGATGCGGGCGAAATCCGGTTGAACGGCATTCGCCTGCCCGAAGCAGATCCGGCAGCCGTTCGCGACATGATGGCGATGGTGCCACAGGACAGCGTGATCTTCGCTGCCTCCGCCAGGGACAATATCCGCTTTGGCCGGTGGGATGCGTCGGACGACGAGATCTGGAACGCGGCGCGCGCCGCGAATGCCGAGACTTTTCTGCGCGGGCTGCCGCAAGGGCTTGATACATTTTTGGGCGAAGGGGGCGCTCGTCTGTCCGGAGGTCAAAGGCAGCGGCTTTCGATCGCTCGCGCTCTGCTGAGGGATGCGCCTATCCTGTTGCTGGACGAGGCGACATCAGCTCTGGACGCGGAGTCGGAGCAGCTGGTGCAGGACGCCTTGTCGCGTTTGATGCTGGGCCGGACGACGATCGTCATCGCCCATCGTTTGGCGACGGTGCGTGCTGCGGATCGTATCATCGTGCTTGATGGAGGCCGGGTCGTCGAGCAGGGCAATCATGCCGCACTCATGGCGGAAAAGGGCTTGTACGCGCGGCTGGCGAGCCTTCAGTTTCAAGATGTAGCGCCGGCCTGAAGGCTTCCACCACTCGCCGCTCGACTAGTCGCTGATCCGCACGATGTGATCGAGGATGGCGGGGTGGAGCGGCCGTTCGAACTGGCAACCCGCTTCGTGGCCCCGCGTCCAGAGGACATGGGCACGGCGCCCTTCGAAACCCGGCAACATGACCCAGAGGCAATCGCCCGCAGCAAGCTTCATGAAGCTCTGTAACCGGAAACCGCTGACGGAGAGATCAGCGACGCGGCTCTTGAACCAGGTTTCACCCGGCCGCCTCACCTTTACCGGCACGTGGACATAGCGCCGCTCCGATAGGCGGCTGCGGTTTGCGCTCGGCTCAATTTGAATTTCTGCGCCCATGGTCAGATGCGTCCCTCGCGGCGCATTGTCGCTGATTGCAGTTAAGAAGTCTTGAAGATGAGCGGGCAAAAAAAGAAGGGCCGCCGAAGCGACCCTTGATCAATTGCCAAAAGCTGATTGCGTCACCCCAGCCCGCGCCCGGAAACGGGAAGTCGAACATTCCCGGCCAGACGGCGGCGGCGTAGCCAGCCTTTAGAAATTTCCATATTGTTCGTTGCCGACGAAGCCCAGCTTCGTGACGCCAGCGCGCTTGATCTCCGCAAGCACCTCATCAACGACCACATAACGGGTGGCCGCGTTGGGCTGGAACTGCAATTCGGGTTCGACCGGCAAGCGCAGCGACTGCTGCAAATACTGACGCAGGGTCAGCAGGTCGATGGCCGAACCATTCCAGGTGATGATACCACCGGCATCGATCGCGACCTTGTTCTTGACAGGGTCGATAACGCTGTCGGTCGGCGGCGCGTTTTGCGGCAGGTCGATCTTGACCGCGTGGGTCTGGATCGGGATCGTGATGATGAACATGATGAGGAGAACGAGCATGACGTCGATCAACGGCGTCGTGTTCATCTCCATCATCGGCTCGCCATCATCTTTTCCGGCACTCATTGCCATGGGGCGATACTCCTAAAACTTAGAGCCGCTGCGTCTGCGAACCCGGTTCGGGTTCGGAGATGAAGCCGACCTTCGGGAAACCGGCGCGCTGCATCGTGTAGATGGTGCCGCCGATGCACCGGTAGGGCGTATTGATGTCGCCGCGGATATGCACTTCAGGCAGATCCTCCGGCGTCAGGTTTTCAACGCCGCCCGCCTTCTTGATGTCCGCTTCGAGCTTCGCGACCGCGCGGTCGAGCAACTCGTCCGAAGACACCTTGGTCAGGTTCCAGTAAACCGCGCAGCTGCCGTCTCCGGCTTGCGTGATCGACAGCGAAACATTCTCCGGCTTCGTCGTCGTCGGCTCGAACGCGACCTTGGGGAGCTGCAGCTGAACCGTCTGGACGACGACCGGGACCGCGATGAGGAAGATGATGAGCAACACCAGCATGACGTCGACGAGCGGCGTCGTGTTGATGTCGGACATCGGCTTTTCATCACCGCCGTCGGAGCCAACACTCATTGCCATTGATTAATTTCCTAACATGCGTGTCGATGGTGCCCCATCATTCGGGGCCCATGGCCGGTGGGGAGCAGCAGTCGCAGCCGTCCACTATCCCGCACCGGCTCCTTGACCCAATCAGGCCTTGGTCGGAGCAGCAGCCGGCTTGGCAGCAGGTGCAGCCGGGGCAGTCGCGAACGAAGGCTTGACGGCGCCGTTCGACACCAGGTGAGCCAGCAGATCGACGGTGAAGCCATTCAGCTGTTCGGCGATCGACTTGTTGCGGCGCTGCAGGAAGTTGTAGGCAAGCACCGCAGGAACGGCCACGGCCAGACCCAGCGCGGTCATGATCAGAGCTTCGCCGACCGGGCCGGCGACGGCGTCGATCGATGCCTGACCGGCAGCACCGATCTTGATGAGCGCGCGGTAGATGCCGATAACCGTACCGAACAGACCGATGAACGGCGAGGTCGCACCGACGGTCGCGAGGAACGCCAGGCCGCCGCCGAGCTTCGAGTTGATCGACGCTTCCGAACGGGCGAGCGAACCGTGCAGCCAGTCATGAGCTTCGACCGGGTCGGTCAGCTTGGTGTGTTCTTCCTGAGCCTTGATGCCGTCGTCGACGATCTGCTTGTAGGCCGAGTTCTTTTCGAGCTTGGCCGAACCTTCCTTCAGGGTCGCGGCGCGCCAGAAGGTTGCGCGAACCTTCTTGCCCTGATTGAGAACCTTCTGCTGTTCGATCAGCTTGGTGAACAGGATGTAGAAGGTGCCGACAGACATGGCGACCAGGATGATGAACACGGTCCATGCGATGGTGCCGCCCTGCTCCAGGGCTTCCATGAGGCCGTAGGGATTTTCCGGCTTGGGCGCCGCAGCTGCTGCGAGATACATCAACATTTTCAAGACTTCCCTCTCAAAAGGATCAATAAAAGGGGAAGGCGGCAGCAGCGCCAGCCTTCCCGTTACAATTATTCAGGCAGTCGCCAGGTGATGCGACCATTGTAGGTGTCGGACATGGGTCCGCCTCCGGCTGCCGTAGCGGGCTTGAACTTCGCACGGCGCGGCAGGAGACGGCACGTCGCCTCGTCAAGGTCGGGATGACCCGTAGAAGAGGTGATGGTGCAGCTCGTGACACGACCGTCAGGTCCAATCTCAAGCCGGAAACCAGCCGTACCCGAACGTTCTTCGCGCTGTGCGCGGCTCGGATAGTCGGCGTCGCTGAGCCAGCTGCCCGGCGAGCTGCGCGGCGTAGCGCGCGAAGCCGGAACGGCTGGGGGCGGCGGCGGAGCAGGCGGCGGCGGAGCGGCAACCGGCACCGGGTTGAATACCGGCGGGGGCGTACGCACCGTCTGGATGGGCGGCGCAGGAGCCGGCGTCTGAACAATCGGCGGGGGCGCGACGACCGGCGGCGGTTCGACCGGCTGGTCTGGCGGCGGCGGCGGCGGCTCCTCGTCTGGTGGCGGCGGTTCCTCCTTCACGTCGATCACGTTCAGCTGTTCCGCCGCCTTTTTGACATATTTCATGCCAAGGCCGGTAACAAAGGCATAACCCAGAACAGCGTGAATCAGGGCGACGATGATAATCGAGATCGTGCGACTCGATCCTTGCGAGTGGTCAGCATAGGCCATTCGGCAACGACACTCCTTAACTCAACTTACCATTGTTATAAGCAAACAAGCCAAAAGCGGCCCCAGTTGACCAGGTCGTCCCTGGCCACCTTTGGCCCCCATCCGCGCATTTGCTACCGTCGAAACTCCTATCGCGGCGCATCGTGGCACGCAAACGCTTTATCGATAGGTTGATTTCCGATGAGCATTTTAAAACAGAATGACTTGCCTGTGACAACATTGTCACGGATGACTTTAGGCAGGACGAACATGAAAAGAAAATCCTCCATGACCTTCAAGACCGCTGCTGCAGCATGCCTCATTTTGGCCGCATCTCCGTTGGTTTCGGCGGCTCAAACGAGCCAGCCGACCGAATCCGCCACTCTGTCCTACGCTGATCTTGCGGACTTGGCCGACGCTGCGCCGCTGGTGGCGGTGGCACGCATCCGAAGCATAATTGCACTACCCGAAAAAGCCGCTCAAAATGTCCCTACCGGTCAAAAACGAGTCTATGTCGAAGCCGAAATTCAGTCACTGATTCGCGGTGAAGGGGGAATCAGCCCGCGCGTTCGTTACCTTTATGACGCCACCCTCACCGCGCGCGGAAAGCTCCCCAAGCTCAAGAAAGCGCAGGTCATCCTCTTTGCCCGACCCGCGGCCCGGCCGGGCGAAATTCAGCTTGTGGCCCGCGACGCCCTGATATTTGCAACGCCTTCGGACATTCAGCAGGTGAAGGCTATCCTGTCTGAACTTGTCGCCACGAAGGCTCCGCCCAGGATCCTCGGCATCGGCGACGCATTCCATGTTGCCGGGACCGTCGCCGGTGAAGGCGAGACACAGATTTTCCTGCGGACGGCCACTGGAGACCCTGTGTCGCTCTCGATTCTCCGGCGCCCGGGGCAGGATCCCAGATGGGCAGTCGCGCTTGGCGAAATCGTCGATGAAGCAGCGCGTCCTCCTGCTTCCGGTAGCCTGCTCTGGTATCGACTTGCGTGCAGCTTGCCAGCGACATTGCCAATGTCATCGGTCAAGGCCCTCGCGCCGATCGACGCAGAGCAGGCGCGCGCGGACTATGCTTTCGTCATCCAGTCGCTAGGCAATTGCGGGCGCACCAGAACAGCCGGTTGATGGCCGTCCCACGCGCGCTACATGTCCTTTTGCTTGGACAGCAGCGCGTTGGCGGCTATCAGCGCGGCTTCATATCAGCCTGAGGACAGCCATCATCATGACCAATCTGCACCGCCATGCCCCGCTGCGCGTCGCGCTTGTCGGCCTCGGCACGGTGGGCGGTGGCGTGATCCGGCTGTTGCAGACGAACGCGGACCTGATTGCCCGCCGCGCAGGTTGCCCAATCCAGATCGTCGCCATTTCCGCCCGTGACCGCAACAAGGATCGGGGGGTGGACCTCTCGCCCTATGAGTGGGTGGACGACATGACCACCCTGCCCGGCCGGGAAGATGTCGACGTCGTAGTCGAACTGATCGGCGGCGCCGACGGCCCCGCGCTTACCCTCGCTCGCCAGTGCCTGGCTGCCGGCAAGCCCTTCGTCACCGCCAACAAGGCCATGCTGGCCCATCATGGGCTGGATCTGGCGGCTCTGGCGGAAAAGGCCGGGATCGCGCTCAAATATGAAGCGGCCGTCGCCGGCGGCATTCCGGTCATCAAGGGCTTGCGCGAAGGGGCAGCAGCCAACGAGATCAGCCGCGTCTATGGCATTCTCAACGGCACCTGCAACTACATCCTGACCACGATGGAAAAGGAAGGCCGCAGCTTCGACGACGTACTGAAGGAAGCGCAGGAACTGGGTTATGCCGAAGCGGACCCGAGCTTCGATATCGATGGCGTCGACGCCGCGCACAAGCTGACCATCCTTGCCAGCCTCGCCTTTGGTACTGAATTGGACTTTGGCAATGTAGCGGTGACGGGCATCCGCCACGTCATTGCCGCCGACATCGCCGAAGCAGCGGCGTTGGGCTATCGTATCCGATTGGTCGGCATGGCTGAAAATGGTCCCGGGGGTTTGTTCCAGCGGGTTCATCCCATGCTGGTGCCACTCGACCATCCGCTCGCCCATGTCGACGGATCACTCAACGCCGTTGTCGCGGAAGGCAATTTCGTCGGCCGCCTCTTCTTCCAGGGCCGGGGCGCAGGGGACGGCCCGACGGCTTCGGCAGTGGTGGCGGACCTCATCGACGTGGCACGCGATGAGTATGGCGATGCGCTTGCCATGCCGGTCGCTGCACTGGCGCAGCAGCCCGCGGCAGACGCAGGCGCCCGCATCGGCCGCAGCTATCTGCGGTTCAAGGTACAGGACCGGCCGGGCGTGCTCGCCGAAATCGCGGCGGCAACGCGTGATGCAGGCGTATCTATAGAGAGCATGATCCAGCGCGGCGCCAGCCACGACGACAGCGTGCTCATGGCGATCGTCACGCATGCGGGCGAAGAACGGTGCGTCCGCAGCACGCTGGAACGGCTCCAAGGGTCGGATAGCGTGCTTCAAACGCCGATGGTCATGCACATACTCGACTAAAGAGCCTGCGCGTCAACGCGGCCCGAAGCTGCGCATGAGCGTATCGCGCAAAGGTTCACCCAAGCGGAACAGCCGCAACCGCGCTTGTTTGGGGCAGCCCATGTTGCCGATTATCCGGCAGGGGCGCGCGTCAAAGCGGTAGGCGCTCATCTTGTTATCGGGCCCTGGAGCCATGGCATCGCCCTTGAGCCGCGCCGATGGGGATGATCCCGAAGCGCAGAGTTGCGGAGACGCCAGGCATGGTGCTGAACCATGTACCCTATGCTGCGCCGTGATGATTGCAGGTTGAACAAAGCTGGCGGCAAGCAGCGCGGCGATCATCATCACGACCCTTTATCCTGATTAGCCCGCCCAACGCCGCAGACGACCTTCCGTTGCATTGGCGCCGCGAAAAGCGGGATCATGTCCGCTGGATGGGTCGACAAGCCAAGGAGGACCTCCTATCGCGCTGATCACAAAGAGACAGCAGAGGGATTATCATGGTGCAGGCTAGCTCAGTTCTCGATCGTGTCCTGGTGCTTGAGATGGTGCGTGTCACCGAAGCGGCCGCCATCGCCGCCTCGAAGCTGATTGGACGCGGCGATGAAAAGGCGGCTGATGCTGCCGCTGTCGAAGCGATGCGCATGGCATTCAACGACCTCTACATGGATGGCACCGTGGTCATCGGCGAGGGCGAGCGCGACGAAGCGCCGATGCTCTACATCGGCGAGAAGGTCGGCAACGCGATCGGCTCCGGCCCGAAGATCGACATCGCCCTCGACCCGCTGGAAGGAACCACAATCACGGCGAAGGCCGGGCCCAATGCCCTTGCGGTGCTTGCCATCTCGGAAGAAGGGGGCCTGCTGAACGCGCCCGACGTTTACATGGAAAAGCTGGCGGTAGGCCCCGGCTATCCCGACGGCATCATCGACCTCAACAAGTCGGTGAAGGAAAATGTCGAGGCCGTGGCGAAGGCCAAGGGCGTCGATCCCCACGAGATCATCGTCTGCGTTCTTGACCGGCCCCGCCACGAGAAGCTGATCGGGGAACTGCGCGCGATCGGGTGCGGCATCATGTTGATCCCGGACGGCGACGTGGCCGGTGTGATCGCGACCACCAACCCTGAAACCAACATCGACATCTACATGGGATCGGGCGGTGCGCCCGAGGGCGTGCTGGCCTGCGCCGCGCTTCGCTGCGTTGGTGGGCAGTTCAAGGGCAAGCTCCTGTTCCGGAACGATGACGAGCGCGCGCGGGCGTTCAAATGGGGCATCACCGATCTCGACAAGGTCTATGACCTGAAGGAACTGGCGAAAGGCGACTGTATTTTCGCAGCGACCGGTGTGACCGATGGATCACTGCTGGCAGGTGTGAAGCGGTTGCCGGGCGGCAAGCTGACCACGGACAGCGTCGTCATGCGCGCGAGCACGGGCACCGTCCGCTGGGTGAAGGGTGAGCATCATGTGGATCGCAAGCATTTCTGAGCGGAATGCATGAGTGAATGGAAAAAAGGGGGCGGATCGTCCCCTTTTTTTTGCCGGTCGATCAGGCCTGTTGTTTGAAGTCTTTAACGTCCGGCGCGGTGATTAAGATCGTGGCCGAGGGCGAGCGTCACAACGCCCAGCAATGTATAGGCGCTTTCCTGCCAGCCATGGTCGAGCGTCATCGCGCCGGCCATGATGCCAAGGCCCAGCGATCCGATCGCGGCGGGCATCATGAAACCATGCTTCATAGCGCCATGACCGAGCGCGATCGCGCCCAGCATGATCGCGAGCACGAGGCCGACCTCGTGGAACAGCGGATTTTCGAAAATGCCCCCCGCAGAAGCGAGAAGACCGAGCAACACGGCGGTGCCGATGCAATGCGCAACGCACAGGCCCGATAGCGCGATCGCGACGCGGTCTAGGCGGCCATTCAAAAGGCTGGAGCGGATGCTGATCGGCATGGTGGCCACTACATAGGCCAGACCAGATGAAGTTACAACATATCATCTGTATAAATATGAGCTTGTTTCAAGGCATGGCGGACGCGGGAATGGGGAAAGTCAGGCGGCAAGCCGCAGGCAATTGCGTCCGCTGTTCTTGGCGCGGTAGAGCGCCTTGTCCGCAGCGTCGAGCAGCTCCGCCCGGTCCGCCCTGCCCTTCAGTTCCACAAGCCCGGCGCTGAAGGTGACGATGACGGATTCGCAGCCGACCGTACTGATCCGCCGCTCCGAAACCATGTCCCGTAGCCGTTCGCACACCATGCTTGCCCGCTGGATGTCGGCGCCGGTCAGAAGGATGGCGAACTCTTCGCCCCCCAGCCTGCCGATACTGTCGCCGCCGCGCAGGCCCGGCCGCAGCCGTTCCACGAAGCTGGAAAGCACCTGATCCCCAACACCATGGCCATATCGATCGTTGATCGACTTGAAATGATCGATGTCGATCAGCAGCAGGCAAGCCTGGGCGCCGCGGGCGACCCGCTGGATTTCCTGGTCCAGCTTTTCCAGGAAGGCCCAGCGGCTGTCCGCCCCGGTCAGCGTATCCACCGCCGCAACCCTTTGCAGCGCCCGCTGACGCGCCTTGTGCCGCGACATGTCCCGAATCGTGCTGACGACGCCCGTGGGCAGCCCCTGTTCGTCTAGCATGGCGCGCGTCACCATTTCGCACCAGTCGGCCCCGTCGGTGAAAGCAGCAGGGCGGAATTCGACCGTCTGCACATCCCCCGGCCGCGCCAGCGCGCGCTGATGCGCCCCGTTCACTTCAGCCCGGTCCTGAGGATCCACGACGATTTCCGCCGCGCGGCCGACCAGCAAGGCGGGCGCACAGCCGATCTGCTCGGCAGCCGAGGGTGACGCATATTGGATGATGCCATCGACGCTGATGTTCAACACCACGTCGCCGCTATGTTCAGCGATGGCGCGGTAGCGCGCCTCGCTCGCCTGCAATGTCTGGAACAAGCGGCGGCGGCCGTTCAGTTCGGCGGCGAGCGGCATGGCAAGCAGGAAGCTCAGGGCTAGGAACAGCTGGAACAGTTGCGTGCGGTCACCAATGTCGCTGCTGATCAGGGCGATCGGTCCATGGCCCGTCATGGTCGCCCCTCCGCCAATCAGCGCGAGCAGCACGATGGAGGCCGCGGCACCCAAAGAACCGATGCGAAAGGCGATCGTGACCAGCGGCAGCACCAGCAGAAACAGAAGCGGGTAACGGGCGAAGAAGAAGACATGAACGGCGACGAGCGAGAAGAGCAGCAGAAGGCATAGCACCTCCAACTTCTTCCGGCCGGACGTTTCGCCAAGCCATTCGCTCACCTGCCCCTGCAGGAGCATCGTCAGGATCGGCGTGCAGACAAGTCCACCCAGAATATGCCCGCTATACCATTGCAGCCAGGACGCGCCGAACGAGACCGGGGTAAACACCGACGCAACCAGAGCCGCCCCTGTACCGGCGACGATGTTGGCGGGAATGCAAAGCGCGAAGATGAAGACCAGAAGGGAGCGCCTGGACCCATCACTCAGATGAACGGGAATGAAGCGGCGGCACAGGATGGCGACGATCAGCGATTCGGCTATGTTGATGATCGCCATCGGAGCGGCCGCCCACGGCCCCATGCCGAACAAGGCCGTCGACAGGATGCTGGCGATGCCGCATGCCGTGATCGCGCGCGGCCAGTAACGTGTCTCCGACGTCTGCAGTTCGGCCATCAGCAAGGCGTTTGCAGCCCAAATAAAGGCGATGCCGCCTTCGAAGCGGGAGCAAAGCAGGGCCACCGACGCAATCGTGAAATAAGCAACACCGGCAATCAGCGGCGCCAGTCTGGGAGATGGGGAACGAAGAGCGGCAGACATGACGATGCCTGCCTAGCGATCCATCCTTAAAATATGATAACCATGCCAGACGCTGCGGGCCTCCGTAGCGTCACAGGATATAAGGCCGATCAGCCCCTGCCGGAGCGGAAGCTCAGGCCTTTTCCAGCGTGCATTGCAGCGGATGCTGGTTCTGCCGGGCGAAATCCATCACCTGGTTCACCTTCGTTTCCGCCACTTCATAGCTGAAGATGCCGCACACGCCGACGCCGCGCTGGTGCACGTGAAGCATGACGCGGGTCGCTTCCTCCATATCCATGCGGAAGAATTGCTGGAGGACGTGAACGACGAATTCCATCGGCGTGTAATCGTCGTTCAGCATCAACACCTTGTAGAGAGACGGCTTTTTGGTGCGCGCGCGGGTGCGCGTGGCGATGCCGACATTGGGACCGCCGGGGCCTTCGCCCTGGTCGTCCTGGTCCCGGCCGGCCATCTTCTCCCGATATGTGCTGATGCTGCTCATAACGGGTGAGAATATGGCGATTCCGGACGTCAAGGCAAGGGGCGCAGATGGCGAGTCATCGCGCTACCGGACGCGGTAACCACGAAAAAAGGCTCCCGCCACAGCGGCGGGAGCCTGTTCTTCCTTTTGAAGTTCGATCGCAGATCAGACTGCGAGCGACTTCACCTTGTCGGTGACGACCGTGACGCGGGCGGTAAGCGGCTGGGCCACTTCGCCTGCCAGCTTGATCAGCGCTTCGCTGTTCTTGGCGGCTTCCTTGGTCAGCTCGTCGAAGCTGCTCGACAGAAGCTGGCTTTGCAGCTGGAAGAATTCGGTCGGCGTCTTGACGGTGGAGAAGCTCTTGAGCGAGGCAGTCGCCTTTTCGAAGCTCTTGCGGCTGTAGTCGACCGCTTCCTGACCCATGGTCTCGATGCCCTTGGCCGCGATCTTGCCCGATTCGACGAGCGCTTCGACATTGCCCTTGGCGATATCGCTCAGTTCCTCGATCGCCTTGGTCGACTTTTCGACGCCAGCCTTGGCCTTCACGTTGAAGTCGGCATAGGCCGTTTCGAACTTGGCCTTGGTCTCTTCAGCGAACTTCTTACCGGTTTCAATCACGTCGTTCATCATCTTGGTTCCTTCTGTGGCAGGCAGCGTCTTGGGCTCTACCGGCCCGGCCTCGGACGAAAGGCTCTTGATTGGTTCAACTTGGGCAGCGGTTTCTTCGACCAGCGGCGCAGGTGCATCAGGCACGGGATCGATCTGCGGCGGCGCAGCCGGTTCGGGCGCTGCATCGGCCGCCGTGGTGGCAGCGATGATCGCGACCGGATCAGCCGAGGCGCTGCTCTTGACCGCAGCTTTCCTGGGCGCCGTCGGCTTGTTTGCCGGAGCGGCCTTAGGCCCCGAGCCCACCGCGCTTTCCGCGGCCTTCAATGCTTCGGCCGCCGAAAGCGTCGAAGCGGATTTCTTAACCACGGCCTTTTGCCGAGAGGGCTTTGGAGTCACTGCCATTCGAACATTCTCCGTTGCTGCAGTGCACAATACACATAACGCAACTTTGACGCAAGAATATTTTGTGCAGTGCAGCAAAGCCCGTGGAGTTGGGGAGGTCCTGTCACGACTCCCAGCAAATGCAGGGGCTTAACGCTCTCTGACGTAGCGTCCGGGCGCATCCTCTATGGCTTTGAGCGCGCCTTCGCCAGGGATGCGGGCACCCGTGGCGGGCACCGTCGAATCGCCAAGCGACCGAATCCATTCGATCCAGTCAGGCCACCAGCTACCCTTCGTTTCCTTCGCACTCGCCACAAAGTCAGCGAGGCTTCCCGGCAACTCGTCGCAGGTCCAATATTGATATTTCTGCGCAGCCGGAGGGTTCACCACCCCTGCGATATGGCCTGATCCCGCGAGCAGGAAGCGTATCGGCCCGGAAAAGTGCGATGTGATCTTCCACACGCTTTCAGGCGGCGCGATATGGTCTTCCCGCCCCGCCTGCACATAAACTGGCGTCTGCACCTTGCTGAGATCGACGGGCGTCCCATCGACGGTCAGCGCGCCGGGCTTGATCAACTGATTGTCGCGGTAAAGCTGGGTCAGGTAATTTTTGTGCCAGCGCGCCGGAAGATTGGTGGTGTCGCCATTCCAGTAAAGCAGGTCGAACGGCGGATAATCCTGCCCCAGCAGGTAATTGTTGACCACATAATTCCAGATGAGGTCACGGCCCCGCAACAGATTGAAGGTGGCGGCCATGTAGCGCCCGTCCAGAAAGCCCCCGGCCGAAAGCTGGTCGATCAGCTGCATCTGCTCATCATCGACGAACAGACCGAGGTCGCCCGCTTCGGTAAAGTCGACCTGCGCGGTGAAGAAGGTCGCGCTCGCCACCTTCTCCGCTTCACCGCGCGCGGCGAGCAGGGCAAGCGTTGCGGCGAGCGTGGTGCCCGCCACGCAATAGCCGATCGCATGGACGCTCGGCACGCCCAGCAGTTCCCGCACCGTGTCGATCGCGTCGATCTGTCCATGGACGATATAATCATCCCAAAGCACATCCTTCATCGACGCATCCGCCGACTTCCAGGACAGCAGGAAAACGCTGATCCCCTGATCCGTCGCCCATTTGACGAAGCTTTTTTCCGGCGAAAGATCGAGGATGTAAAAGCGGTTGATCCAGGCCGGAAAGATGACGAGCGGCGTTTCAAGCACCTGTTCGGTGGCCGGCGCATAATGGATCAGCTGATAAAGCGGCGTTTCCTTGATGACCTTGCCAGGGGTCGCCGCGATGTTCCGGCCAAGCTCGAAAACCGTGCCGTCGGTCTGCGTCAACTGCCCCTTTTCCAGATCGGCCAGCATATGCTGCAGGCCCTTGACCAGATTTTCGCCGCCGCTCTGCAGGGTCTTTTCCATCACGGTCGGATTGGTCAGCAGGAAATTGCTGGGCGCGACCGCATCCAGCATGCCGCTGGCAGCAAAGCGCAGCTTTGCCTTCTGCTTGGGATCGACCCCGTCCACCGCATCGGTGAGCTTCAGAAGATAATCCGACAGCAGCAGATAGCTCTGCCGGATCAGATCGTAGAAAGGATGCTTGGTCCAGGCCGGATCGGCGAAGCGGCGATCCTTGCGCGCGGCGGGGCTGTCGGGTGGAGGCGCGTCGGGCTCATCGCGCAGCACGCCGCCTGAATCGAGGAACCGCTGCCAGAGTGCCAGCCCTTCATTGGCAAAGCCGGTCTGGATGCGGGCGACGGCGTCAGGGTCGAAGGGCAAGGCCCGACCCGTTGCCCCGGCGGCCTGCTCCAGCAAGAGCTGCTGTGCCCGGCCCACCACTTGCGTCCATTGCTGCATCTGCTCCAGCGTCGGAAGATGCGGCTCGTTGAGGTCCTGCGCTTTCATGGCCACTCTCCTCCTCCTGGCATCCTTGACATCCGCCGCTTTCGCTGGCGCGAGGCCGCCTTGCGGGCTATAGCCAAGGCGCGCCGCACCGAAAGTGCAGGCCGCACTATCCCTCATGGAGACCTTTCAGGAAAGCCCTATAATGTCCGAAGAATTCTACCGCATGAAGCGCCTGCCGCCCTATGTCATCGCTGAAGTCAATGCGATGCGGGCCGCCGCGCGAGCCGCGGGAGAGGACATTATCGACCTTGGCATGGGCAATCCCGACCTGCCGCCGCCCGACCATGTCATCGCCAAGCTGGTCGAAGTCGCGCAGAAGCCGAGCGCGCACGGCTATTCCCAGTCGATGGGCATTCCGGGGCTCCGCAGGGCGCAGGCCAATTATTACGGCCGCCGCTTCGGCGTCGAACTCGATCCCGAGACCGAAGTCGTGGTCACGATGGGATCGAAGGAAGGGCTCGCCAGCCTCGCGACCGCGATCACCGCGCCCGGCGATGTCGTGCTGGCGCCCAATCCCAGCTACCCGATCCACATGTTCGGCTTCATCATCGCGGGCGCGACCATCCGGTCGGTGCCTACGACGCCGGACGAACATTATTGGAAGTCGCTGGAACGGGCGATGGCCTTCACTGTGCCGCGTCCCTCGATCCTGGTCGTCGGCTATCCGAGCAATCCGACGGCCGAGACGGTCGACCTCGCCTTTTACGAGCGGCTGGTCGCCTGGGCGAAGGAGAACAAGGTCTGGGTTCTCAGCGACCTTGCCTATTCCGAACTTTATTATGACGGCAATCCGACGCCCTCCATCCTGCAGGTGCCGGGCGCAAAGGATGTCGCGGTGGAGTTCACCTCGCTCAGCAAGACCTATTCCATGGCTGGCTGGCGGATCGGCTTCGCGGTCGGAAACCGGCAGTTGATCACTGCGCTCAAACGGGTGAAATCCTATCTCGACTATGGCGCGTTCACGCCGATCCAGGCGGCGGCCTGCGCCGCGCTCAATGGCCCGCAGGACATCGTCCAGAAGAACCGCGAACTCTACCACAAGCGCCGCGACGTGATGGTGGAAGCCTTTGGCCGCGCAGGATGGGAAATCCCCGCGCCCAAGGCGTCGATGTTCGCCTGGGCCCCGCTGCCGCCTGCGCTGAAAGAGATGGGCAGCCTGGAATTTTCCAAGCAGCTCCTGACCCATGCGAAGGTCGCTGTCGCTCCGGGTGTCGGCTATGGCGAGGATGGCGAAGGCTTCGTCCGCATCGCCATGGTGGAAAATGAGCAGCGGCTGCGGCAGGCAGCCCGCAACATCAAACAATATCTGAAGTCTATGGGCATCAACACGCCCGCCAAGGGCGCCGCCTGAATCAGGACGGAGGCTATCGGCCGCGCATTCTTGGCGGAGTGTGCGGCTGCCTGGCGGGGATCGCATTTCTTGGCTTCTCCGCCATCGTATTCGTCGGTTCGGTGATCGGTGACTGCGGCGATGCGCAATCTTGTGGGCGCAAGGATGATGCGGCTCACATTTTGTGGATCGCGCCTCTTTCAGCCCTTGTCATTTTCCTGCTGGTGCGCTGGTTTGTCGACAGGATGACAGACAGACGATGAACTCCCTTCCGCAGGTTTCCCAGGTCGCGCAGACGATCCAACTGGCGCTCGCGCCGGTGTTCCTGCTGGCAGGCATCGGCGCCTTCCTCAACGTTTGCGTGGGTCGGCTCGCGCGCATCATCGACCGCGCGCGTTTGCTGGAAGGCAAAATCCTGATCAGCCGGGGCCGGGAACATGACCGGATGGTGGCGGAAATCCGGGTGCTCGACCGCAGGATGAGCGTCGTCAACAGCGCCATTTTCCTGACGGTAATGTCCGCTGGCGCCGTCTGCCTGGTGGTCATCCTGCTGTTCGCGGGCAATCTGTTCGGCGCGCATCTCGGCACGCTGATCGCGATCCTTTTCAGTCTGTCGATGCTGCTGCAGGCTGCTGCCTTTGGCACTTTCATCCAGGAAATCCGCCTGGCATCGCGGATCATACACATCCGCAACGAAGTGCTGTACCATGAAGCGGAGGCGGAAGAGGCGTCATGACCAAGTTCACGGTGAACGACCGCCCGGTTCAATATCGCATGGACCCCGACACGCCCCTGCTATGGGCGCTGCGCGACGCGTCCAACCTGACCGGCACCAAATATGGATGCGGAACGGGCGATTGCGGGGCCTGCACCGTCGATATAGACGGCCAGGCCGTGCGGTCATGCCAGGTCACCATCAGGGAGACCGAAGGCCGTTTCGTCACCACGATAGAGGCGCTTTCCCCCGACCGGGGGCACCCGCTGCAACAGGTCTTCGCCGCCGACAATGTTTCACAGTGCGGCTATTGCATACCGGGCGTGCTCATGACGGCGGCCGTGCTGCTGAAGCGCAACAGCGACCCGAGCGACGAGGAGATCGACGCTGCCATCACCAACATCTGCCGGTGCGGCATCTACCCCCGCCTGCGCGGCGCCATAAAGCGCGCCGGAAAGGTCATGCGAGGCGAGGAGCAGGTTGAGGCCGCCCCGCCACCCGGCGTGTCGCCCGAGGAGGCCGCCCGCGCGGTCCCCGCGCTCCGCCGTCCCTGAACGCTTATCCGAAGCGATAGGCCGACACCGGCCATCCGCGCACCGCATCGTCATAGTCCAGCCAGGCAGGGTCGCTGCCGCCCGCCCCGACCGCCACCATCAGGGGCAGCAGATGCTCCTCGCGCGGATGCGCGAAGCGCGCCTCGGGCAGCTGGTCCCACGCTGCCACCCGAGCCGATCGCCGCTGCGGATCATCATCCATGACGGCATCGTTGAGCGCTGCGTGCCACAGGAGCGAGGGCGTTCTCGCCTGCGAATCCTGAACCCGCATATTGTGGAAGCTCATGCCCGAACCGATGATCACGACCCCTTCATCCCGCAATGGCTCAAGGGCGCGGCCCGCCGCGATATGGGCCGTCGGGTCCAGATCGTGCCGCAGCGAGAGTTGAACGACGGGAATGTCCGCCTGTGGCCGCGCGACCTTCATCGGAATGAAGACGCCATGATCCCACCCCCGTTCGCGCTCATCTGCGACTGGAAAACCGCCCTCGCTCAGCAGATGAGCAACGCGATCGGCAAGCTCTGGCGCGCCGGGCGCGTTCCAGCTCAGCGAGTAGGTGTGCGGCGGAAAGTTATAATAGTCGAACAGCAAGTCTGGACGGTCGCCCTTATGCACGGTGAAGTCCGGCTCCTCCCAATGGGCGGAGACGATCAGCATCGCGCGCGGCCGCTCCGGCAGGCGTTCGATCATCTGTGCGAGATAGTCCTGCATCGACTGCCACATCGGATCGCTCGCAGGCCGGTTCGGATCGGCTGGGTCCATGAAGAAGCAGGGACCGCCACCATGCGGTATGTAAAGGCTTGGCTGTTTCATGGCATGAAGATCGCGTGGCGCGCCCCGCCATGCAAGCATGCGCAGCGAAACAGTGCGTTTCGCACCGCTTCAGGCTTTTTCCGCACCAATCATGGGAGCGATCGCCTGCGCCAGCGTGGCGCCGGAATAAGGCTTCTTGAGCAAGGTGAGCTGGCCAAAGCGATCGGGCAGGTCCAGCCCGTCGCCATAACCGGTGGCGAACAGAAAACTGATGCCATTTTCCGCAAGCAGATCGGCGACCGGCAAGCTCGTTTCGTTTCCGAGGTTGAAATCGAGCACCGCGAAATCGATCCGATGCGAGGCTAAGGCCTCGCGGGCGCGCCCGACGCTGGCGGCGGTGATCACCTCGGCACCCAAATCCCGCAGCGCATCTTCGCCGTCCATGGCGATGATCATATTATCTTCGACCAGCAGGACATTGCGGCCCTTCAGCAACCCGGGCGTCGGAGCATGCAGCGGCTTCGTCTTTTCGCTGCCGGTAACGTCAGGCAATATCGACACGACATGGGTCGAAGGAATGCAGAAATGCGCCTCCAGCCCAGCCAAGCGGTAGGCGATCTCGGCCTTCCCATCCAGGTCGTAGGGGATGGACCGTTCGATGACGGTCGAACCGAAGCCACGGCGGGTCGGCGCAACGACCGCCGGGCCGCCGCTTTCATTCCAGTCGATCAGCAAGCTGCCATCGGCATCGACGTGCCAGTCGATGCTGACCGTGCCACCATCCGACAATGCGCCATATTTCGCGGCGTTGGTCAGCATTTCGTGGATGACCAGCGCCAGGACGGTAAAGGCCGAAGGCGTCAGCAGGACATTGGGGCCCGTCTGCCTGACCCGGTCACGCTTCTCACCGAGATAAGCCCCGGCCTCGACATCGATCAGGTCCTGCAACCGCGCCGGTGCCCAGCGGTCGGCCGTGATCTGGTCATGCGCACGAGCCAGCGCGTGGACCCGGCTTTCCAACTTGTCGATGAACTCGTCCACCGACCGCGCATTGTCACGCGTCTGCGACAGCAGCCCTCGGATGAGCGACAGGATATTGCGCACCCGGTGGTTCAGTTCGGCGATCAACAGTTCCTGCTTCTCATGCGCCTTTTGCCGTTCTTCATTGGCGGAGTCGGACAGGCGCAGCACCACTTCCAGCAATGCCGTCCGCAGCGCCTCGGCAACGCGCAGTTCGGCCGGGGTGAAAGGCACGGAGGTGCCCTTCACCAGTTGCGACCATTCCTCGAAACTCTTGCGCGGTGTCAGGCGCGGCCCGTTGGGGCCATATTCGATATGCTTTTCCTGATTGCCCGCCCAGCGCACGGAACGCATCTGTTCGGCACGGAACAACACGACATAGTCGCGCGGCCGCCGTGACAGCGGGATCGCCAGCAGGCCAGCGGCGCGATCGGCATAGGCCGCCGCTTCGGGCATGATCCCGCTGAGGCAATCGGTGGCGAAGACCTGGCTTGCCGCTGCGCGATTGAGCATCGACACGATGGCCGTGAAAGCGGACCGGTCGGGCGTCAGCCCGGCAAGCGTCATCTCCCCATCTATATACACGCCCACGCCGTCTGCGGGCACGGTGTCGAAGATGACGTCGCCGAGCCAACGGGCGTTGGACAGCAGATCATGATCCTGCGCCACGGCGGACATCAGGCGATCGGCCACTTGCCGCGCCTTGCCCTCATATTCCGCGGTTTCGGCCCGCTCCCGGCTTTCCAGCATCATGGAGAAGATCTGCCCGAACAACTCCGCCGCGCTGCGTTGGGCAAAGGTGGGGAGGCGCGGCCCATAATGGTGGCAGGCGAACAAGCCCCACAGGCGTCCCTCGACGATGATCGAGATGGAGAGCGAGGCGCCAACGCCCATATTGCCGAGATATTCGATATGGATCGGCGACACCGCGCGCAGCAGGCTGAGCGACATGTCGAGCGCGGCACCGGACGGATCAAGCGTCGGGATGATAGGAACGGGCGCCGCGTTCACGTCCGCGATGACCCGGAAGATATTGCGCAGATAAAGCGCCCGAGCCTGGGTCGGGATGTCCGAGGCGGGATAGTGCAGCCCGAAAAAGCTGTCGATGCCTGATCGCAGCGCTTCGGCCACGACCTCGCCAGCTCCACCGTCGGCGAAGCGATAGACCATGACCCGGTCAAAGCCCGTCAGCGCCCTCACCTGTCGCGCGCCATCACGCAGGAAGGCCGCCATGCTGTCCGTCTGGGCCAGCCGCGAAACCATGGAGCGAACCATGCTGGTGGCCTCCATCTCATCCGCGAAGGCGGGCTCCGCCTCTATGACGACCAGCGAGCCGGAAAAATGCACCGCAATGTCGAACGGCTTGATGCCATCGATCAGGACCAGCGAAAATATCCGCTCGACCGCGTCGGGACCACGCAGCAACGTGATGCGGTTGCGTAACGAATGTATGGCGTCGGCGCTGAAAATATCGTTGATCGGCTTGCCGAGCATCTGCTCAGGTGCGAGGCCGATGAACTTTTCACAATTTGCCGAAACGCGTGAGACAAGCCAGTCGGCCGTTACCGCGATCAGAAAGCCGAAAGGCTGTATGGTGCCGGGCACATGAATGGGTTCGCGATCGCAATTGTTGATGTCGACCGCGAAGCTCGCGTCATCCGCGTCCGTGCGCTCAGCCATTATTCAGGCGCTCCGCCGCGGCGCCTGCGGCAAAGAGCGCGAAGGCAGCCTCTGCGCCCTGCACCGCACTGTCGATCCATTCCTGCCCGCCGCCATCGGCGGCCGCGTCCAGCGCCTGCTGAAATGCGATCCAACTGCCGTTGTGGTGCCCGGCCTTCAGATAAGCGCGCGGCAGTCCCGGAGCCACCCGCCGCTCCAGCATGGCACCACCCAGGCGCGAACCTTCGAGGGCATAGAGAGCGCCCCAGCGAAAGGCTTCACTTACACCTGCTTCAGCAGCGAGCGGTTCGGGCAGCGCTTCGCCCAGGACCGCAAGATCCTCGACAAGCTGGGGCAAACGTGGCGAATCCGGTTGAGCCAGCTTTTCGAGCGGCATGAGGGCACGAGCATGCGCCTTCAGGAAAGCGGCATATTCAGCCGGTGAACCAAGCGAGAAGTCTGAATAAATTTCGTCCACGCGCTGGTGATTCGCCATGGTGGCATCACGGAGGGCCTGTCGGACACGGCCGGCACTGGACGTTCTCTTCACTCGTCGTTCCTAAAAGCTGTTAACAAGCCGCGCACTGATCTAGATCAGCTTTTAAGGCCAACGACAGCAGTTGATCTATTTTCTAGCTGCATAACGGGTTTTTGCCCGCCTGGCTCCATTATCCATCTTCATGATAGAAGATTCTTTCTGATCGCTGACGAACAAGTTCAGCCTCGCGACATGGCGGGGGACATAAAAAGGCAACATGCGGGGCATGGCGCCCCTTTTGGAAAGTCAAAGATCATGTTGAGGAAGATGATGCTGGCGGGCCTGATGACCGCCACGGTGCTGGGCGGCGTTGCTCCGGCATATGCCCAACGCTGGCAGGATGGCGGCCGCGATCGCGGCAGCGAACAATCGGGCCGCGCCGATGGCCGGGCATCCCGGGATGGCGGGCAATATGGCCAGCGCGGGGACGGCGGCATGCGCGGTGACCGGGCGGCAACGCAGCGCTGGCAGGACCGTGGCGGCGATCGGGCCAATGATCGTGTTCGCGCTCAAGCCGTTCCGCAGCAGACCGATCGCCAATGGCGGGGCAGCGGCGACGTCCGCACCGATGCGGCCCGCGATGCATGGCGCAACGATGCCCGCATCAGGGAAAGATCTGTCGGCGAGCGTCCGCAATGGCGGGATGATCGGCGCGGGGACCGGCCCGACTGGCGCGACAATCGCGCCGAGCGGCGCCCCGACTGGAACGGCTACCGGCCGAGCGGGAGGCTCGACAGCGGCAACAACTGGCGCGGCACCCTGGCCGGGCCGCGCCGCTTCGACGATCGCACCCGCTGGAGCAGCCAGCGGCGCTGGGACAATGGCTGGCGGCAGGACCGCCGCTATGACTGGCGCGGCTACCGGGCGCGTTATGGGGACCGCTACCGCATCGGCCGCTATTATGCCCCGCGCGGTTGGGATTATGGCTACAGCCGCGTGTCGGTTGGCATATTCCTGAACAGCCTGCTGTTCGCGAACAATTATTGGATCGATGATCCATGGTCGTATCGCCTGCCCCCAGCTTATGGGACGCTGCGCTGGATCCGCTATTATGACGATGCCCTGCTCGTCGATATCCGGGACGGCTATGTCGTGGACGTGATTCCGGAATTCTTCTGGTAAGCTGGAGATCGTCCGGCGGACATCATCTGGGCCCGGCGCCAGGCGCGCCGGGCCCTTTTCATTTGCACCCTCTCATCAGCGGCGGCAGGAAGCAGGCATGACGGACATGATCGATGATGGCGGCACCGCCTCCACCATAAGGGCGAAGATCGGCGACACCGTGCGGGCGAAGCTGGACCGCAATCCCATGGTCAGCCGGATCGATGCGCCCGATCTGGAGATTTACGGGCGGCACGGCTTTCTGAGCGCCGAGGAGTGCGAGGCCCTGCGCACGCTGATCGATGCGGATGCGCAGCCTTCGACCCTCTTCTCCGGCAGCGCGAACGCGGATTACCGCACCAGCCACAGCTGCAATCTCAGCCCGTATGATCCGCTCGTCAAAAGCATCAGCGACCGGATCTGCGCACTGACCGGACTGCCGCCCGAAAATGGCGAAACCCTGCAGGGTCAGCGCTATGCGACGGGCCAGGAATATAAGGCGCATTGCGACTATTTCCCGGTCACCGCCAGCTACTGGCCCGCAATGATGAAGACAGGGGGACAGCGCAGTTGGACGGCGATGATCTATCTTTCTCCCGTTGCTGTGGGCGGGGAGACGCATTTTCCCCATTGCGAATTCATGGTGCCGCCGGTGGAAGGCATGATCCTCATCTGGAACAACATGAAGGCTGACGGCGCTCCCAACCCCATGAGCCTGCACGCCGCACGGCCCGTCGAAAGCGGCATCAAATATGTCGTTACCAAATGGTTTCGCGAGCGCCGCTGGACGGCCTGAAGCCGAGGCCGCGGTTCATAGCGGTGATACAAGTTGCGACATAAATGTCTGATTCCTGACTACCTCATTCCCTGAAGGTTCAGCGGACGGGGCGCATAAGCAGCCTGTTGGTGGCGGAACCGGTCATCGGGGAAAGAAGTTTGATCCCTCACCGGTTCAGGGCCGCCAAGCTGATGGGAGAAGATATATGCGTAAGTTGATCATCCTCGGCCTTATCGCAGCGACCGCAATGCCAGGCGCCGTCATGGCCCAGTCGCGCGGCGAGGTACGCGACAGTGCGCGGGAACTGCGTCAGGAACAGCGCGAGCTGCGTGATGCACGCCGCTACGGCTCACGCCACGACGTGCGCGAGCAGCGCCGCGATGTCCGCGACGCGCGACAGGAATTGCGCGAAGATTGGCGCGACTATCGCCGTTCGCACCGCGACGTCTATCGCGGCGGCAACTGGCGCGCGCCGTTCCGCTACAATCGCTGGGAAGTCGGATCGCAGCTGCGCCCGAGCTACTATAATTCCCGCTACTATATCAGCGACCCCTATCGTTATCGCCTGTCCCGGCCAGGTAACCCCAATCTTCGCTGGGTAAGGCACTATAATGACGTGCTGCTGGTCAATGTCCGCAGCGGCCGCGTGATGGAGGTCCATCGGGGCTTCTTCTGGTAATCGGCAGTATCACGCATGACGAGCGGCTCCGGGCGAAAGTCCGGAGCCGTTTTCATGTGAGCGACCAGCGTCCAGAGACGAAGATACGCAACGGCGCGCAGCACCTACACAGGTCAGCCAAATTGTGGAAAAGCCCCTTGGCCGCGCCGCCCGTCTCCGAGCGGGCGCGGCCGATGACGCGCAGGGCACGCCATCAGTCCGAAAGGGGGTGGACCAGAATAGGAACGCTCACCTGCTGTTAATGTTCCCGTAGGTCAGCTCAGCGCTTCGGCGATCAGGCGACGGCTGTTGCCGATGCCGTAGAGCGCAATGAAACTTCCCATCCGTGGCCCCTGATCAGCACCCAGCAATGTCTGGTACAGCGCCTTGAACCAGTCCCGCAGTTCGGCAAAGCCGAAGGCTTCGTCCTTGCCGATGGCGTAGACGATATTCTGGATGTCTTCCGCCGTCGCGCCATCATCCAAAGCCGCCAGTTCGTCGTCCAGCCTGCGCAGGGCGGCTGCTTCATTGGCTTCGGGAGCGCGGCGCTTCAGCGTCGGCGCGACGAAATCGCGATGATAGGCCAGCGCATGCCCGATCAGCGCATCCAGTTCAGGGTAGGTCTCCGCACTGGCGTCCGGGACATAATTTTGCAGATATCCCCACACCTGCTCGCGGCTGGCATCCCCCATCACGCCGACCAGATTGAGCAGCAGCCCGAAGGTCACGGGCAGCTTTCCTTGTGGCAGCTTGCCGTCATGGATGTGGTGCACCGGATTGCCGAGTTGCTGCTCTACCGGCTGGTTGCGATAATTGCCGCGGAATTGCCAATATTCGTCCACTGCGCGCGGGATCACGCCCATGTGCAGCTGCTTGGCCTTCTTCGGCTCGCGATAGGCATAAAAGGCCAGGCTTTCCTGCGGCCCGTAGGTCAGCCATTGTTCGAGGCTGAGGCCATTGCCCTTGGACTTGGAGATTTTCTCTCCCTTTTCATCCAGGAACATCTCGTAATTGAAGCCTTCGGGCGGGCGGGCACCGAGCGCGCGGCAGATGCGTGAAGACTGGGTGACGGAATCGATCAGATCCTTGCCCGCCATTTCATAGTCGACGCCAAGCGCGACCCAGCGCATCGCCCAATCGACCTTCCATTGCAGCTTCGCGCCGCCAGAGAGGATCGACTGTTCGACGATCTCGCCCTCATCCTCGAAGCGCACCAGCCCTGCGTCGGCGTCCAGCACCTCGACGGGCACCTGAAGGACGATGCCGCTCTTCGCAGAAATCGGCAGCACAGGCGAATAGGTCGCCTGCCGTTCCTTGCGCAGGGTCGGCAACATGATGTCCATGATGTCCTGATAATGACGCAGGACATTCCTGAGCGCATCGTCGAACGCACCGGACGTGTAGCGATCCGTCGCCGAAACGAACTCATAGTCGAAGCCGAAGCGGTCGAGAAAGTCGCGCAACATCGCATTATTATGGTGCGCGAAGCTTTCGAATTTCTCGAACGGGTCGGGCACCTGCGTCAGCGGCTTGCCGAGATGTTCGGCCAGCATCGCCTGGTTCGGCACATTGTCCGGCACCTTGCGCAGCCCGTCCATGTCGTCGCTGAACGCGATCAGCCGCGTCGGAATGTCCGACAGCGCATGATAGGCGTTGCGGACCATCGTCGTGCGCAACACTTCGTTAAAGGTCCCGATATGCGGCAAGCCCGACGGGCCATAGCCGGTTTCGAACAGGATATGGCCTTTTTCAGGCGCGCCATTCTGGTAGCGCTTCAGCAGCTTGCGCGCTTCTTCATAGGGCCAGGCCTTGGACGCCTGAGCGGCGGTGCGGACGATATCGGACACAGTCATGATGCAGATGCCCCTAGCCTTGGCAGCCGCGAAATGGAACGGCTTTCCGCGATCCCTGTTTGCCGCCCGCGCTTCGACGACGGCAGTCATGTTTAACCTTGATTAACTATGACGCGGCATATTCCCCCGATCGAAGGGGGATTACAGGCACCATGCATATCGCGCGCAGTCGCCAACGTATAATGGTCGACATAGACATCGTCGTGACAACCGTGCTCGACAGCCTGGAGGGCAGCATCGTCGATCTCAGCGAAGGCGGCGCCTTGATCCGTGGATGCAGCTTGCCGGCTCGCAGCCAGTGCCAGATCGGCTTTGAAGGGCAGATCGTCTTCGCCACGGTGCAATGGTCCGAACCCGATCGCATGGGCGTTCGCTTCCCCTATGAGCTGGTGGACGGCCCGCTGTTCGACATGCTGGAGATGGCGCGGACCCGCCTGCGATCGCCGCTCGCACATCAACGTGGCGAAAGCGCATTCACGGCCCGTCCCTTCCTCTCGCAACCAAATGGATTTGGCCGCCGCGCAAGCTGAATCGCGCCTTTTTCCGGTTTCCCTTTTGTTCCCGCTCGCCTAAGCGACGGGAGTGATCGACGCGACTGCCCTGCCCGCCCTTCATGCCAGCCATGGTGGGATCTGGCTGCGCGAGGGCGGAAACACGCAGGCGGTCGCCAAGGGAGCGGCCATCGCCTGCGCTGCCGAAACCCCGACCTTGCTGCTCAATGCACCGCTCGCCGGGCAAAGGCTCGGCTATCCCGAACTCAATGGCCTCGACCTGCTAGAACTGTGGGCTTTCGTTCATCCGGCCCGCTTCCTTGTGCCAACGCCCAAGGGTTTGGCCGAATCGCTTGGTCTGGAGCGGCCGGGCAGCGAGGCGGACATTCCGCAACTGCTGCAAGCCGCGACCGCAGCGCTGCTCGACATTCTCGGCTCGCCGACATGGGCCGAGCGCGAGGGCGGCTGGACCTCCGCCCAGACGCTTCTTCGCCTCCGCTGGCCGTGGGCGCCGCTCGTCACGCCCCGGATAAACCGGCCGGCCGAAGCGGAACGCTGGCTGTTCTCCCGCTTGCCCGAATGGGAGGAAACGCCCCCGCGTCCAGCGCCGCGCACCATCTCGCTGGATGAAGACGCGGTACTGGCGCGGCTCGCCCATCTGACCGGCAGTGCGGCGGAAGCCCGGCCCGGGCAGCGCGCCTATGCCGCAGCCGCCGTGGAAAGCTTCCGCCCGCGCCAGCATCGGGATCAGCCCAATATGCTGCTGGCGGAGGCGGGCACCGGGATCGGCAAGACATTGGGCTATCTCGCCCCGGCGTCGCTCTGGGCATCGGAGGCGCAGGGCACGGTATGGATATCGACCTATACCAAGGCGCTCCAACGGCAGCTTGACCGGGAAAGCCTGCGCCTCTTCCCCGATCCGGCGACGGCGGCGCGCCGCGTGGTGGTGCGCAAGGGGCGGGAAAATTATCTCTGCCTGCTGAACCTGGAAGATGCGCTCCAAGGCGGTTTTTCCGGCCGGGCGGCGATCCTAGCCCAGCTCGTCGCGCGCTGGGCGGCTTTCAGCAAGGATGGCGACATGGTCGGCGGAGACCTGCCGGGCTGGCTGCCGACGCTGTTCCGCCGCAACGGATCGACGGCGCTGACCGACCGCCGGGGCGAATGCATCTACGCAGGCTGCCCGCATTACCGCAAATGCTTCATCGAACGGTCGGCCCGCGCTTCGGCGGACGCGGACATCGTCATCGCCAATCATGCGCTCGTCATGATCAACGCGGCGCGTGGGCGGGAAACCGGTCAGCGGCCCCAGCGCATCATCTTCGACGAAGGCCATCATCTTTTCGACGCGGCCGATTCCACCTTTTCCGTCGCCCTGTCAGGGCAGGAAGCAATCGAACTGCGCCGATGGGTCATGGGTCCGGAAGGCAATTCGCGGGGTCGCAGGCGCGGCCTTGCCGCCCGCCTGTCGGACCTCGCCAGCTATGATGCGGAAGGCGGCGAGGCGATCCGCGCGGCGGCGGATGCAGCGCGCGCCCTGCCCGCCGACGAGTGGCTGAAGCGGATCGTCGCTGGCGAGCCTTTCGGGCCGCTGGAACAGTTGCTCGCGGCCGTGCGGGGCACCGTCTATGCCCGCGCGGCCGACGTGGGTGAGGCGGATGCAGGCTATGGCCTGGAAACCGAAGTTGCCGAGCCCGATGGCCCGCTGGTGGAAGCGGCTCAGGAAGCCGCGCTTGCGCTCGACGCTTTGCTGCGGCCGCTGAACCGGCTGGGCAAGCGGATGGAAGCTGTCATCGAGGATGCGCCCGATTGGCTGGACGGCGCGGCCCGAGCACGGATCGAAGGCGCGATCGCCTCGCTTGGCTGGCGGCGCGACCTGATCGCTGCATGGCTGGCGCTGCTCGCCCGGATCGGCGGCCCGGCTGACGCGGATTTCGTCGACTGGATGACGGTCGACCGGATCGAAGGGCGGGAATATGACATCGGCATCCATCGCCACTGGCTGGACCCGACCCGCCCCCTTGCCGAAGCCGTGCTGAAACCGGCGCAAGGCGTGCTGGTCACATCGGCAACGCTGAAGGGCGGCGGCGATTGGGACAATGCGGAAAGCCGCAGCGGGGCCAGCCATCTTCCACGCGGCGCGGAGCGGTTCGAGGCGGCAAGCCCGTTCGACTATCCCGGCCGGGCCGAAGTGCTGATCGTCACTGATATCAAGCGCGGGGACATTGCGGCGCTGTCGGGCGCCTATGGGCGGCTGATTGAGGCGGCAGGCGGCGGCACGCTGGGCCTGTTCACCGCGATACGGCGTCTGCGCGCGGTCCATGCGCGAATCGCCGACCGCCTCGCGCGGGCGGGCCTACCGCTCTACGCCCAGCATGTCGATCCGATGGACACCGGCACGCTGATCGACATCTTCCGCGATGATCCCCGCGCGTCGCTGCTCGGCACCGACGCCTTGCGCGACGGGGTCGATGTGCCCGGCCATTCGCTGCGGCTCGTCGTGATGGAGGGGGTTCCCTGGTCGAAGCCGACGGTGCTCCACGCCGCCCGCCGTCTCGCCGGAGGTGGCGCCGCCTATGATGACCGGCTGATCCGCGCGCGTCTGGCCCAGGCCTTTGGCCGCCTCATCCGCCGCGCCGAGGATCGCGGCAGCTTCGTCATATTGTCCGCCGCCATGCCCAGCCGGTTGCTGAGCGCCTTTCCGCCAGGCACCCCCATTCGCCGCGTTACCCTGGACGAAGCGATCATTGCGGTGAGCGCCCATTCCCGCGCTGGCCATGGCCACGGCATGCCGCTAGGGCAGCAGGAAGACGAATCCGGCACCCACGACCTGGAGCAAAGATGAAGCGGTTGACCCTGTTGCGCCACGCCAAATCCGACTGGGACGATCCGGTAGAGCGGGATTTCGACCGGCCGCTCAATCGGCGCGGGGAAAAGGCGGCGCTGCTGATCGGTCAATATGCGCGCAGCCGGAAGATGCAGTTCGACCATCTTGCCGCATCCCCCGCCGTCCGCGTGGTGCAGACGCTTGACACCTTTCTGGAAGGCTATGGCCAGCCGCTCGATCCCCATTGGGATCGGCGCATCTACTTGGCGTCCGTCGCGACATTGCTCGACGTGTTGCGCGATCTGCCCGATACAGCCAGCAGCGTCATCCTTGCGGGCCACAATCCGGGCTTGGAGGAACTGATCCTCGAACTGGTTCCGGACGATGGCGCCAGCCCGCTCCGCGGCGATGTCGAAGTCAAGTTCCCCACGGCCAGCCTTGCGGTGCTGGACCTGGAGATCGATGCCTGGGCAGATGTCGCACCGAACGCGGGCACGCTGGTAAGCTTCACCCGGCCCCGTGATCTGGACCCCGCGCTCGGCCCGGAATCGCGTTAAGATTTACTGCTAAGAGGCGACCCAAGGCCTCCGCTAGGGCGGAATGTGTTCCCTCTGAACACTCAACCCGTTCGGGCTGAGCTTGTCGAAGCCCTGTTCTTCTTCAGTAAGGAGCGAAGGCCCTTCGACAGGCTCAGGGCGAACGGTTCGGGAGATAGCGCCTTTTTAAAGCACAAAGCTCCTCTTAGTCACCAATGGCCTTTGCCAAGGCTGCGCGGATTGCCTGGAGCCGATCCAACAGGTCCGCTTCCCGCTCGGGCTTGACCGGGACAGCAGCAACCGGGGCAGCGACGGGACTTGGCGAAGCCAGCCCATCGGCCAGCGCCTTCTGCGCGCCCCGCACGGTAAAGCCTTCCACATTCAACAGCTGGTTGATGCGCCGGACAAGCGCGACATCGGCGGGCCGGTAATAGCGGCGATTACCCGAGCGCTGGAGCGGACGCAGTTGGGGGAAGCGCGTTTCCCAATAGCGCAAGATATGCTGCGGCAGCCCCAGTTCCCCGGACAGCTCACTGATTGTCAGGAATGCACCTTCTGCCTTTTCCATAGGCCGATGTTGCACCTATCGCGGCGCAAAGGTCAACCGTGGGAAAAGCGTGTCGGCCCCGCCGCCTGCGTCAGGATGCAGCGACGCGGTCGCGCATGGTCTGGCTGGCGCGAAAAGTCAGCACGCGGCGTGGCTCGATCGGCACCTCGACCCCGGTTTTCGGGTTGCGCCCCATCCGCTCGGTCTTGTCGCGCAGGACGAAGGTGCCAAAGCTCGATATCTTCACATTTTCGCCGCGTTCGAGCGCGGACGTCATATGCTCCAATATGGACTCGATAAGCGCCGCCGCTTCGGATCGGGAGAGGCCGATGTGCCGGTTGACGCTTTCCGCCAGATCCGCGCGTGTCAGGGTGCCATTGCCAGTCATCGAAAGTCCCCACCTTCATCCGCCGGTCAAATGCCGACGCCAATGGTAAATCCTGCGATAACATAAGCGATTCGGCAAGATGGTCAGCCGAAGAAATCTAAAGAATTCCGGGGTATATACCTTGGGTTAGACCCGCAGGACGCACGCGCCCCAGGTGAAGCCGCCACCCATCGCCTCCAGCACCAGCAGGTCACCCGGCTTGATCCGTCCGTCCCGCATCGCCAAGTCAAGCGCCAATGGCACCGAAGCGGCAGAAGTATTGGCGTGACGATCGACCGTCATCACCACACGGTCCGGCGACAATTTCAGCTTGCGCGCAGTGGCGTCCAGGATGCGGGCGTTCGCCTGATGCGGGATCAGCCAGTCGATCTGGTCCGTGCCGAGGCCAGCGACTTCCATCACTTCGGTCAACACGGACGCCAGGTTGACGACGGCATGACGGAACACTTCCTGTCCCTTCATGCGCAGCTTGCCGACCGTCTTCGTCGTCGAAGGGCCGCCATCCACGTAGAGCAGCTGGTTGTGCCGCCCATCGGCATGCAGCTTGGCCGCCAATATGCCGCGCGCACCATCCGCGCTTTCTTCAGCGCCGAGCACGATCGCGCCCGCGCCGTCGCCGAACAGGACACAGGTCGTCCGGTCTTCCCAATCGAGGATGCGGCTGAACGTCTCGGAACCGATGACCAGCGCGCGTTGCGCTGCGCCAGAGCGGATCATACTGTCCGCAACCGTGACGGCATAGAGAAAGCCCGAGCACACAGCCGCGACGTCGAACGCCACGCAATCATCGATGCCGAGCGCTGCCTGAACGATGGTCGCGCTGGCGGGAAAAGTCTGGTCCGGGGTGGCCGTCGCAAGGATGATGAGGTCGATGTCCTGGGCGGCAAGGCCTGCTGCCTCCAGCGCCGCCTGGGCGGCATCGGTCGCGAGGGTTGAGGTCGTCTCGCCATCGCCCGCTATATGGCGGTTCCGAATGCCTGTGCGTTCGACGATCCATTCGTCGCTCGTATCCACGGTTTCCGCAAGTTCAGCATTGCTGACGGCGCGAACCGGGAGAGCTGACCCCGTACCCAGAAGAACGGACCTGCGAATCACTTTGCGGCGAGCTCCTGCTTGGACGCCACGCCCGAAAGCGCGCTGACACCCGCCATGTCGGCGGCGATGCGTCGCGTGATATCTTCTTCCAACAGCCGGGCGGCGACATGGACAGCATTGGCGACGCCCTTGTCATTGGCGCTGCCGTGACTCTTCACCACCACGCCATTCAGCCCCAGGAAGACCGCGCCATTATGATTGTTGGGGTCCAGATGGTGCTTCAGCAGATGCATGGCGGGCTTGGAAATCAGGAAGCCGATCTTGGACCGGATCGAACTGGTAAAGGCCGTGCGCAGCAGGTCCGTGACGAAGCGTGCCGTGCCCTCCGCCGTCTTGAGCGCCACATTGCCGGAAAAACCATCGCTGACGATCACGTCAGCCTCGCCACGGCCGATCTTGTCGCCTTCGGTAAAGCCGTCGAATGACAGGGGAAGGCTGGTGGCGGCGCGCAAGATGGCGGCGGCGTCACGGATTTCCTCCGTGCCCTTCATGTCTTCCGTGCCGATGTTCATGATGCGGACGCGGGGGCGTTCCAGATCGAACGCGATGCGCGCATAGGCCGCGCCCATCACGGCGAATTGCACGAGGTTGCGGGCGTCGCACTCGGTATTGGCGCCTAGGTCCAGCATGACCACGTCATTGTCGCCCAGCGTCGGCAGCAACGCCGCCAGGGCAGGCCGGTCGATGCCAGGCATGGTGCGCAGAGCGAGCTTGGCCATCGCCATCAATGCGCCCGTGTTGCCGGACGACACGGCAGCGCCCGCCTCGCCTGCCTTTACGGCGGCGATGGCCATGCTCATGGAGCTGGCCTTCTTGCGGATCGCGACGCTGGGCTTGTCCCCGGCCGACACGACATCGCTGGCGTGCACGACTTCGGACGCGGCCCGTAGATTGGGATGATTGTCGAGGGCGGCCTTGATCCGCGCCTCGTCTCCGAAAAGGGTGAAGCGCAGCCCTTCGTGGCGGTGACGGGCGAGCGCAACACCCGCCATCATCACGCGCACGCCTTCATCCCCGCCCATCGCGTCGATTGCGATTCGCGGTTGGCTGGACACTTCAGGACACCTTTGCAGGAGAGAGGGTGTCGTCAGGCCCCGACGGCAACGACTTCGCGGCCGTTATAGTGGCCACAGCCCTCGCACAGATTGTGCGGGCGCTTCAGTTCACCGCAGTTCGAGCATTCCTGATAGGCTTCGACGCGCAGCGCATCGTGGCTGCGGCGCATGCCACGGCGGGACGGGGAAGTTTTCCTCTTTGGGACAGCCATGTCGGCACCTTATTCCATAATTAAATCTGGTTGAGCGACTGGCCGATATCCGAGGAATGCCGACGCCACAGGCGCCGCAGACCATGCGGCCCGGGTGATCGCGAAGCCCTGCGCCTATAGCGCTTTTTGATCCCGGCGCAAGTCCTTCCTTGCCCTTGGCGGCATCCCGGTTACCCTGATCATCAGAGAGAGAAGGGGAGAAGACCATCATGCTGTTGCCGATCACGCTGACACTGGCCGCCGCCTGCGCTTTTGTGAACCTGTGGCTGGCGACGCGATGCGTACGGATTCGCATGTCAGCCAAGACGCTGCACGGCGATGGCGGAAACCCTCTGCTCGCCCGCCGGATGCGTGCCCACGCCAATTTCACCGAATATGCGCCGCTAGTCCTCATCCTGTTCGCGCTTGTCGAACTGGCGCTTGGCTCGCCGCTATGGCTTTGGATCGCGGCATGCGCCTTCATCATCGCACGCGTCGCTCATCCGATCGGCATGGACGGTGACAGCCCGTCCCCTGCCCGCGCAGTCGGCGCGCTTTTGACCTGGGTCGTCATGGCGGGACTGGCAATCGCAGCGCTCTATGCCGCATACAGCGCCACCCGTGCGGTTCCGGCCCCGCCAACTCTTGCCGCCCAGATCTGAGCGGTCAGGCCAGCACGGCGTCCCCGACAAAGGGGTTGGTGCGGCGTTCATGGGCGAAATTGCTCATCGGGCCATGGCCCGGCACAAAGGCCGTGTCGCCACCCAGCGGCCACAGCTTGCCCGTGATCGCGTCGATCAGATCCTGATGATTGCCCATCGGGAAGTCGGTGCGGCCGATCGATCCCTGGAACAGCACGTCGCCCACAATGGCGAGCTTGCTGGGAGCGTGATGGAAGACCACATGGCCGGGCGTGTGGCCGGGGCAGTGATAGACATCCAGCACCAGCTCACCCACCGTCACCTGGTCGCCGTCGGCCAGCCAGCGGTCGGGCTCGAAAATCTTGCCGTTCACACCATAGTTGCGGCCATCTTCCTCCAGGCGGCTGATCCAGAAGCGGTCCGCCTCATGCGGTCCTTCGATCGGCACGCCGAGTTCCCTGGCCAGGGTCCCCGCCTCGCCGCAATGGTCGATATGGCCGTGCGTCACCAATATCTTTTCGATCGTCACGCCCTGCTGCTCGGCGGCGGCTTTCAGCCGTGGCAGGTCGCCGCCCGGATCGACGAACGCGCCGCGATTGGTGGCCGTGCACCAAAAGAGCGTGCAATTCTGCTGCAAGGGCGTGACAGGGATAAGCGCGGCTTTGAGCGGAGGCGTAGTCATGCCGGAGATGTGGCGAAGCCGCGCGCCAGGCGCAAGGGCTACTCGGCCTCTTCCATCGCCAGCGGCTCGGCCAGGCTGATGCTGTCGAGCACCCGCGCCGTCTCGTCGCGCACGCGCAGCATCACGCGGTGCAGCCTGCATTCCGATTCGGGCAGGCAGTTGGTGCAGGTTTCATGCGCGAATCGGCTCGCACAGGGGGTCAGCGCCAGCGATCCCCGCGTCAGCCGCACGATGTCGCCATAGCTGATGTCGACGGGCGCCAGCGCGAGCCAATAGCCGCCGTCGCGTCCCCGCTGCGTCGCCACCAGCCCCTCGCGCGACAGCTCCGACAGGATCACCGTCAGGAACTTGGCCGGGATATTCTGCCGCGTCGCGATTTCGTTCAGCGGCACAGGCCCCTGACGGTAGCGGTCGGCAAGATGCTGGAGAGCGCGGATGGCGTAACGGGTCTTCTGCGAAAGCATGATCCCGTTATTCGCCCCCGCGCCTCATTTGACAAGCCGCCGCGCAGCCGGTCAGGCCTTTACGCCGCTCAGCGCCTCTTCATAGGTCGTCGCCTTGAAGCCGACGATGGTCCGGCCGCCCACGTCCAGGATCGGCCGCTTGATCATGGAGGGGTTGGCGCTCATCAGCAGGATAGCCTTTTCCGCATCGATATGCGCCTTGTCGCCCGCGTCCAGCGCCTTGAAGGTGGTGCCGGAACGATTGAGGATGGTTTCCCACCCATGTTCCATCACCCATTCCTCCAGCTTTCCCTTGTCCACGCCCGACACCTTGTAGTCGTGGAAGCTGTAGGAAACGCGCTCATTGTCCAGGAAATTGCGCGCCTTCTTGATCGTGTCGCAATTCTTGATGCCATACATGGTAATCATGGCCATCACCCCTTGAACGCGGTGACTTCGACTTCGACCTTCATCTCCGGCTTGATAAGGCCGGTGACGATGCAGCTGGCCGCCGGGCGGATCTCGCCGAACACCGGCGCCGTCGCCTTGCCCAGCTCGTCCCAATAGGCCGGGTCGGTGATGTAATAGGTCACGCGCACGACGTCGGCGAAGGAGAAGCCCGCCTCCTCCAGCGCCTTGCCGATCACCTTCAGCGCGTTGCTAGTCTGGTCGACGACGCTTTCCGGCATCGTCTTGGTTTCGGGATCAGTGCCGGTGGTGCCGGCGACGAAGCACCAGTCGCCCTGGACGACAGCGCGGGAATAGCCGACCTGCGCCTCGAAAGGCGAGCCCGAGGAAATGAGCGTGCGGGACATGGGGGAGTTCCTTCGAAGGGAAGCGGATGGGGATTGGGGCGGCTCTTGCCCCATGCCGCCGCTCGCGTCCAGCGGCTTTTGGGCGGCGAGGAACGGCGGCGGGGCTGATCCGTTGAGGGAGCAAGGAGACATGCCATGGACGCAAATGAGAAAGACCGCTTCCCCGACATCATCGAGGAAAATGACGAGCAGCGCGACGAAGGATCGCAGGCGCAGACCGTCACCGACGACGCCCGCGTCCGCAGCACCGACCTGTCCGAAGACAGCGAGCGCGGCGGCAGCACCAACCCGGCCCAGATCATCCCCGACGACACCCCCGACCTTGTCGAGCGGATGGAGGAAATGAACCGGTCCGGACATATGGATTTCGACGCCTTCTCCGGCGAACCGCAGATGGATGACGAGGAAAGCGCCCTCGGCCAGGTCGATACCGAGAATATGGACGATGAAGACGACATGATGGGCGACGGCACGGAGGAGGAAGGCTAAGGCCCTCCCCCATTCGCGCCGGAACGGAGGGAAAGCGGATCAGCTTCACGGCGCGGCAATGATGTGCGGCGGGCTAGGTGGACAGCATGTCCTACCAGCCCCGCAGGCCCGGCCGCCACGGACACCTCCGCCTCGTCCATGCAAGCGCTCGGCCTTGGCGCAGCGCGCAAGCATCGCGCACCCGCTTCAAGGGCTTTCTGGCCCCGTTCCTGATCATCGCATCAGGACTTTGGGCAGGAGGCGATCTTCTCCCATCGCTGCCTGGCACCAGATTCAGCCCGTCACCGAATTTCATCCAGCAAGAAGGGTTGCAAGCCGCATCCTTCGCCATGTGCGATGACGGCTATCGCAGCGACTGCGTGATCGACGGCGATACCTTTCGCCTGGGGGGCGAAACCATTCGGATCGCTGACATCGATACGCCGGAAACCCATCCGGCTCGCTGCCCCGAGGAAGCCTCGCTCGGCGCTCAGGCAACCGAGCGGCTGCGGGAGCTGCTCAACGCCGGTTCCTTCATGCTCCAACCCATCGATCGCGACCAGGATCGCTACGGGCGATCATTGCGGATAGTCATGCGGGGGGATCAATCGATCGGAGCGATGCTGGTCGCAGAAGGGCTGGCGCGGCCCTGGATGGGGTCACGCCAGCCCTGGTGCCGTAGTTAACGGCAAGCGTTAGCGGCAGCTCACGCCACCGCGATCGATTTCCCGCCCGAGCAGAGCGCCCGCGCCGCCGCCGATCAGCGTCGTCAGCAGGCTGGAACCGCCCCGATCGAGCTGGTTGCCGAGCAGCCCACCCAGCGCCGCGCCGACGATCAGGCCAGTGGTGCCGTCCGAGCGGCGGCAATAATAGCGGTCGTCATAGCCACGATAGATACGCGTGTTGCGCGTCACGCGGATCGGCTCATAGCCGCTCCGATAATAGCGATCGGGACGATAACGGGTGCCATAGCGGCGATCCGGGCGATTCCAGTCATAGTTGTAGACGGTCTTGCCGGGGCGCTTCCAACCGTTGTGGCGGCCGTTATCGTGACGGCGGTCGTTCCGCCAGTCGCGCCGGGCGTCGCGCCGATCCTCGCGATAGTCGCGGCGGGCGTCGCGGACATCCCTGCGCCGGTCATTGCGCGCGTCCCGCTGTTCCCGCGCAAAATCCTTCGCGTCGATCCGCACATCGCGGCCTTGTGCCAAAGCAGGGGTCGCAGCAACGCCAGTCAACGTCATCGCACCCAGCGAAAAAGCGGCAATGGCGCGCTTGATCGAGAAATTCATGTGATGCTCCTTGCCATATTTATCAGGCTATGGAGCTAAACTCATGGTTTACCCTGATGTTGCATGAACCGGCCAAAACTGCGCGTTCAGCGGATAGAAACTTTGATGGGCTGTTCACGAAGGTTGAAATTAACGCATAACTGCTCACTCTACGCCCTCAATGCCAAAGCAGTCAAAAATGATGATCCTCTTCAGGCGTCCATCAATGTGGAATATTTTTTTTAAATTTAATGTTTACAGTTGCTCCGCTCTTCTCTGCATACTTTGTCAGATAGCGTGATAGGTTAGGGATCGTACGCCCAACAGCATTCCGATCTACTTTAAACGGAATAGTCCTTCCCAAATCGAAGAAGAAAACTCGACCATGCCTCGAGTTAACATTTAGGGCGGCAACAGAAACGTCTTGGAAGCTTTCACCCTCTTCCGGGACCTCCTTCTTCAAATAATCTTTTGTTTCCTCAGAAAAATCGACCAATATATTTCGGCCCGTTTTTATCGAAATCTTTTGATGGGGATGACCAATCCAAGAATGCCCGCGTAAAAGAGATGGAGAAACCGCTTCGGTTAGCGCATCAATATCACCTGAGCGATAGAGATGACCCGCGACTTCTACATCGCCCTCGTCGCCTGAGCCCGTGGCCCTTTTCCAAACTACTTTTAAAACATCATAAACCGCATTGCCTGCGGCTCCCATAGCTAGTGCGCCACCAACGGCCAAAATAGCCGTCAAGCTACCGGGACGAGTATCTTGGAAAAAGAACCGCAATCGGTCGTCGTAAGGCGTTCTCTGCCGCACTTGTTCTGTTACTACGAAGTGAGCGATCAATGTAGCGGCATGAGCAAGGCCGGCGAGTGATTCTAAACCTTCATTCGCTTCTATGTGATGATGTTCTGCTTCAAGACCGGTGAAAGTGATTTCTAATGACATATTACCCCCTTTGAAGGGTTTATCATCAGACCAACGCCGCTCAAGATTTATTTATGTTAATGCTCTGTGTCCCGTGGAGGGTATGGATCAGAACGTCCAATCGTGTCTTTGCTCCGAATTTGTCCGTTCAAGCCCTTTATCTTTAATTCCCCGCCGCCAGAGTTTTCTAAATTTGCCTTGCCCGCTGCGGCAGCAGAGGCTTGGGTTTTATGCAAACTGGCGGGGCGGCTGGCACCGTCCCTTTTATTGGCCCATTGTCCATCTTCCCTCTTGAAGACTGTCCGGTCATTTTTCGCCAAAACTGTTCTCCTAAAAAAGGGGGGCGTTACTCCGCAGCGATCCCCGCAGCCTTGAACATATCCGGATCGCTTGGCTCATCCACATTGGCGGCACTGCCAGCCTTGAGCGTCTTGCGCCGATCGAAGGCGTCCCACACCTCGTTCCACTGGCCGCGCGTCGCGCCCTTCGAATATTCCGTCGCGCGGGTTTCGAAGAAGTTGGCGTGCTCTACCCCGTTCAGCAGCGGTGTCAGCCACGGCAGGGGGTGTTCGTCGATCATATAGATGGGCTTGAGGCCCAGCTGCCCCAGGCGCCAGTCTGCGATGTAGCGGACATATTTCTTGATGTCCTTGGGCGTCATGCCGGGCACGGGGCCCATTTCGAAGACGAGGTCGATGAACGCGTCCTCGATCCGCACCGTCTTCTGGCACATGTCCATGATGTCGTCCTTGACGGACGGGGTCAGGCAGTCGCGCTCCTTCACGAAGGCGTGGAACAGCTTGATGATGCCTTCGCAGTGCAGCGTTTCGTCGCGCACCGACCAGGTGACGATCTGGCCCATGCCCTTCATCTTGTTGAAGCGCGGGAAGTTCATCAGCATCGCGAAGGACGCGAAGAGCTGGAGCCCTTCGGTAAAGCCGCCGAACATCGCCAGCGTCTTGGCGATATCCTCGTCCGTGTCGACGCCGAACTGGCTCAGATAGTCATGCTTATCCTTCATCTCCTTATATTGCATGAAGGCCGAATATTCGGTTTCGGGCATGCCGATCGTGTCGAGCAGATGGCTGTAGGCGGCGATGTGGACCGTTTCCATGTTGCTGAACGCGGTCAGCATCATCTTCACTTCGGTCGGCTTGAACACACGGCCATATTTTTCGTGGTAGCAATCCTGCACTTCCACGTCCGCCTGGGTGAAGAAGCGGAAGATTTGCGTGAGCAGATTGCGCTCATGGTCCGACAGCTTCTGCGCCCAGTCGCGGCAATCCTCGCCCAGGGGCACTTCTTCGGGAAGCCAGTGCAGCTGCTGCTGGCGCTTCCAGAACTCATAGGCCCAGGGATATTCGAAAGGCTTGTAGACCTTGCTGGCTTGAAGAAGGGGCATCGGGTCGGCTCCGCGAATTAATGGATGTGCGCAACCTGTGCGGGCGCGGGACGTTTGGTCCCCGTCATCCCCGGCACAGGAGCAATATGATGGTTGATCTTACCAGCATCAAGGAACATGCTGAGGTTATCGGCGCTGATGGCGTCCATGTCGGCACTGTCGATCACGTCGAGGGCGATCGTATCAAGCTGATCAAGGCGGATAGCGGCCAGGGAAGTCACTCCGGGCATCATCATTATATCAGTCAGGGACTGATCGCCGGGGTTGATGAGGATGGCACTGTGCGGCTCTCTGCGACCGGTGCCAACGCCGTTCTCTTTGAAGAAGAACAAGACGAGGGGTGACGGCTCCGGGGGCGATTGTGTGGGCGCGGCCGGTGTCGCCACCGCCGCGCCCATCCCCCCCATTAGCTCATTGGCACGCCAGGCATTCGTCATAGTCTGTGCTTTCCCCAGCCAGCTCGAATTTCGGTGCGTCGATCGTGTTGTCGGCTTCCACCCCGCCCGCGAAGCCCGCGCGCTGCACCGACTTTGACCGCAGATAGTAAAGCGACTTGATGCCCAGTTCCCAGGCGCGGAAGTGGAGCATCATCAGGTCCCACTTTTCCACGTCCGCCGGGATAAACAGGTTCAGCGACTGCGCCTGATCGATGAAGGGCGTACGATCCGCCGCGAGTTCGAGCAACCAGCGCTGGTCGATTTCGAAGCTGGTCTTGAACGTGTCCTTTTCTTCCTGGCTGAGGAAATCGAGATGCTGGACCGAGCCGCCGCGTTCGAGGATCGAGTTCCAGACATTGGTCGAATCCTTCGCCTTGTCGCGCAGGATCTTTTCCAGATAGGGGTTTTTCACCACGAAGCTGCCGGACAGCGTCTTGTGCGTGTAGATGTTCGCCGGGATCGGCTCGATACAGGCCGAAGTGCCGCCGCAGATGATGCTGATGGACGCGGTGGGCGCGATCGCCATCTTGCAGGAAAAGCGCTCCATGACGCCCATGTCGGCAGCATCCGGGCACGGGCCACGTTCGACCGCCAGCTGCATCGAGGCGTCGTTCACCTTCTCGCTGATATGCTTGAAGATGCGCAGGTTCCAGCTCTTGGCCATGGCCCCTTCGAAAGGAAGGCCCCGGGCCTGGAGGAAGGAGTGATACCCCATCACCCCCAGGCCCACTGACCGTTCACGCGCCGCCGAATATTTCGCCCGCGCCATTTCGTCCGGCGCACGGTCGATATAATCCTGCAGCACATTGTCGAGGAAGCGCATGACATCCTCGACAAAGACGGGGTCCTTGTTCCATTCGTCCCAGGTTTCCAGGTTCAGGGACGAAAGGCAGCAGACCGCCGTCCGGTCATTGCCGAGATGGTCGCGACCCGTCGGCAGTGTGATTTCTGAACAGAGATTCGACGTCGAAACTTTAAGGCCGAGATCGCGATGATGCTTGGGCATCATGTTGTTCACGGTGTCGGAGAAGACGATATAGGGCTCGCCCGTCGCAAGCCTGGTTTCCACCAGCTTCTGGAACAGGCTGCGCGCATCGACCGAACCACGGACGGAGCCGTCCTTGGGCGATTTCAGCTGGAACTCAGCTCCGTTGCGCACCGCCTCCATGAACTCGTCGGTCAACAGCACGCCATGGTGCAGGTTGAGCGCCTTGCGGTTGAAGTCGCCGCTCGGCTTGCGGATTTCCAGGAACTCCTCGATCTCCGGATGGGAGATGTCGAGATAGCAGGCGGCCGAACCGCGGCGCAGGCTGCCCTGGCTGATCGCGAGGGTGAGGCTGTCCATCACCCGGACGAACGGGATGATGCCGCTGGTCTTGCCGTTGAGACCCACCGGCTCGCCGATGCCGCGCACGCTGCCCCAATAGGTGCCGATGCCGCCGCCGCGCGAGGCGAGCCACACATTCTCGTTCCAGGTGTTGACGATGCCTTCCAGGCTGTCATCGACGCTGTTGAGATAGCAGCTGATCGGCAGGCCGCGTCCAGTGCCGCCATTGGACAGCACAGGCGTCGCAGGCATGAACCACAGGCGCGAGATATAGTCATAGACGCGCTGGGCATGCGCCTGGTCGTCGGCATAGGCCGCCGCGACGCGAGCGAACAGATCCTGATAGGATTCGCCGGGCAGCAGATAGCGGTCCTTCAGCGTGTCCTTCCCGAACTCCGTCAGCAACGCGTCGCGGCTGTCGTCGGTCACGACATCGAACCGGCGCGCCTGGATGGACGAAGAGGAAGGCGCAGCCACCTTGGCCGGCGCAGCCTTCTTCTTTTCCGCCACCGTTTCCATAACTTCGTCGATTACCGTCGCCACGTCGCTTGCACCTGTTTGTTCGCTGTCACGAAAATCCATTCGAGCCCCCGAATGTTCCTGTTTCGTTCGATTCGGTCAAGCTTCTTGTCGAGAGCTTGCCCTGCCAGCAGGGGGCCAACCAACGAGGGACCGCATGAGGCAAAACGCCTCTCGCCTGGAAAATGGTCCAGCCGGAGCAATCACAATCTGTTGGGTAACCCCCGTTAACCCGATACAAGGGATAGTGCCACAGCTTCCTATGCTTGCAAGAGGGTAAATGACGATTGGAGGGCTGCGCGCGGCGGTTCACATGGCAAACATATGACAATGGACCGATCCTGCATCGCAGCGACGCGCGGACTTCCGGCCATCTCGCAAAAGGCAAGGGAAACAATTTGAGAACGAAAATAATTTTGGCCGATCATCGAATTTGCCGGGATCAGGTCAGCACCCTTGTCCCGTTTCGCTAAGGATGGTGGTTCATCCACAACTTATCCACAAGCTGATGTGGATTAACCGTGAATGGGCCAACGCCGAAAAAGCGTGATAAAAGCCGCAATTCCCCACGGACGATGCAGCGCAGAGGCAAAGCCGATGATTCTCTACTATCACCCCCTTTCCTCCTATTGCTGGAAGGTACTGATCGCCCTTTACGAGCAGGGCATCCCGTTCGATCGCCGGATGATGGAGGAGCCGGGCGTCGTCGAAGCATGGCTCGCCCTCTGGCCGCTCGGCAAGTTCCCGGTATTGCGCGACGAGGCCCGCGACCAGACGGTGGCGGAAGCGAGCATCATCATCGAATATCTGGGGCAGCACTGCTCCGGCTCCTTCCGTCCGATCCCAGCCGATGCCGAGGAAGCATTAGAGGTGCGGATGATGGACCGGCTGTTCGACAATTATGTGATGACCCCGATGCAAAGGATCGTTGCCGACCGGCTGCGGCCGGAAGAAGCGCGCGACCCGCATGGCGTTGGCGAGGCGCGCATTCTGCTGGGCAAGGCCTATGCGCTGCTGGAAGAGCGGATCGGCGCGCGATATTGGGCCGCGGGTGACGCCTTCACGCTGGCCGACTGCGCTGCTGCCCCTGCCCTTTTCTACGCCGACAAGGTGGAGCCGATGCGCGGCGGTTTCCCGGTGCTGGCTGCTTATCTCGATCGGCTGGAGGCGCGGCCGAGCTTTACCCGGGTGCTCGAGGAGAAAGAGCCCTGGTGGCACATGTTCCCCTACGCGCAAGAGGCCGCTGACCGGGAGCGATAGGCGGGCCGCCCCATCTCTGCGACCAAGCCGGGGAGCCTTCGCGCTCGCCGGGCGCTTCTTTGATCCGACCCGGCAGAAAGGCGCGACAAATGGACGACCAGCGTGTGTGGCAGTTTGAGGAACGGCTCTGGACTGGCGACGCCAGCGATTATGAGCAGTGCATCGATGATGAAAGCCTGATGGTCGTGCCCGCGCCGCCGTTCATCTACAAGGGCTGCGACGCCGCGCAGGCGATGGCGCAGACGCCGCGCTGGGACAGCGTGGAGCTCACCGAACGGCAGGTGATGCGCCCGCAGGAGGGACTAATCGTGATCGCCTACATGGCCAAGGCGCATCGGGGCGAGGGTGAGGATTATGAAGCCCATTGCACATCGACCTATCGGCGGCTGGCGCATGAGGAGTGGCGCGTCATCCAGCACCAGCAGACCCCACCGCTGATCGCCAGCTAGGCGCCCAATTCGGCCTACCCTTCCTCTGGACAGCGTCCGCCAAAACCCTATAGCCGGGCGCAAATCGCTATAATGGCCAGAGGACCAGGGTAGATGACCGTCATCAAGACCGCCGATCTGATCGAGAGCGTCGCCGACGCGCTCCAGTTCATTAGTTACTATCACCCGATGGATTACATCCGCGCGCTCGGCAAAGCCTATGAGGCCGAAGCCAACCCTGCGGCGAAGGACGCCATTGCCCAGATCCTGACCAACAGCCGCATGTGCGCCGAAGGGCATCGCCCCATCTGCCAGGATACCGGCATCGTCAACGTCTTCATCAAATGGGGCATGGACTGCCGCCTGGACGACAATAGCCGCTCGATGCAGGATGTCGTCGACGAAGGCGTGCGCCGCGCTTACCTCAACCCCGAAAATCGCCTGCGCGCCTCGATCCTGCGCGACCCGGCCTTCTCGCGCCAGAATACGAAGGACAACACGCCCTGCGTGCTGAACGTCGAAATGGTGCCGGGCAACAAGGTGACGGTGGATGTCGCGGCCAAGGGTGGTGGCTCGGAAAACAAGACCAAATTCAAGATGATGAACCCAAGCGACTCGATCGTCGATTGGGTGCTGGAGATGATCCCGCAGATGGGCGCTGGCTGGTGCCCGCCGGGCATGCTCGGCATCGGCATCGGCGGCACGGCGGAAAAGGCTGTGGCGCTTGCCAAGGAATCGCTGATGGAGCCCATCGACATGGGCGAGCTCAAGGCGCGCGGGCCGCAAAACGACATCGAACGCCTGCGCATCGAGATTTTCGACAAGGTCAATGCGCTCGGCATCGGTGCCCAGGGCCTGGGCGGTCTTTCGACCATCCTCGACGTCAAGATCTACGACTATCCCTGCCATGCGGCGGGCAAGCCGGTCGCGATGATCCCCAACTGCGCAGCGACCCGCCACGCACACTTCACGCTCGACGGCTCCGGCCCCGCCTATCTGGAAGCACCCAAGCTTTCCGAATGGCCGCAGGTCGATTGGAAGCCAAGCAAGGAAGCGATCCGCGTCGATCTCGACACGCTGACGCCGGAAGTCGTGCAGAGCTGGAAGCATGGCGACCGCCTGCTGCTGAACGGCAAGATGCTCACCGGCCGCGACGCCGCGCATAAGCGTATCCAGGACATGCTGGCCAAGGGCGAGCAGCTGCCGGTCGATTTCAAGGGCCGCGTCATCTATTATGTCGGCCCGGTCGATCCGGTGCGTGACGAGGTGGTCGGCCCGGCTGGCCCTACCACCGCGACCCGCATGGACAAGTTCATGGACATGATGCTGGAACAGGGCCTCGCCGCCTGCGTCGGCAAGGCCGAGCGCGGCCCGGCCGCAACGGACAGCATCGCCAGGCACAAGAGCGCCTATCTGATGGCGGTTGGCGGCGCGGCTTATCTCGTCGCCCGCGCGATCAAGGGCGCGAAGGTCGTCGGCTTCGAAGATCTCGGCATGGAAGCGATCTACGAATTCGAGGTGCAGGACATGCCTGTGACGGTGGCCGTCGATAGCGAAGGCCAGAATGTCCATCGCCTCGCGCCGCTCGTCTGGCAGGAAAAGATCCGTAAGGAAGGCTTGCTGGAACAGGCCTGATCCCAGTCCCGCGATAAGGAAGAACAGCGACCGCGCCAGACCCGGCGCTGTTCTTCCTCCCGCCGCTTCCACCCACATTGGACAGCGCGAAGCACCTTACCCCCGTTCGCCCTGAGCCTGTCGAAGGGCCTCAGCGTCCTGCCGCCATGCCTTCTCCCAAGCCCCCGCCGTTGACGCAGCGCTGCTCCCCTCATAACGTCGCCGCGCCAAGCTGACGCCGCGCTCGGAGACGCATTCCCGTGGAAGATAACGCCAACCTCTATCCGCCCGGCTATCGCTATGCCCGGCGCGACATGCTGGCGACCGTGCGCAAGCTGTCCGTCATCGACGACCGTCGCAACGCGGTGCTGCTGTTCCTGCAATGGGCTGTCGCGATCGCCGCCGGCGCCGTCGCAATCCATCTCGACAGCATACCCGTCTATATAGTGGCGGGCTTCATCATCGGATCACGCATCCAATGCCTGGCGGTGATGATGCATGATGCCTGCCACTCGATGCTGTTCAGCAACCGCCGCATCAATGACTTTATAGGGGACATTTTCGTCGCCTATCCGCTTGGCTTCAGCATTCACCTGTACCGCGCGAACCACATGCATCACCATCGCTACACGAACACGATGCGCGACCGCGACTATCGGGTGCAGCAACGCGATCCCGATCAGCATTTCCCGAAACGGCCCCTCGCCATGCTGTGGCTGCTGGTGCGCAGCGTGACCGGCCTCAATTTCTATCGCATGGCCCGCGACAGCCGCATCTGGGCCCCCTTCGCCAATTTCCATAATCCGGGGCGCTTCGACTACAACTTTCCCCTCGCCTTGCGCATCCGCTACGTCGTCTGGGCCGTGCTTTTCTATGGCCTGATCCTGATGTCGCCCTGGCGCTGGCAGATATTGGGCCTTCTCCTGATCCCGCAATTCATCTGGGCCAATGTCTTCAACCGGATCAGGGCGATCGCGGAGCATAATGGCGTTGCGAACGAACGAGAACTGAACGGCACGCGGACGATCATCCCGACACTGCTCGACCGGTTCCTGATCGCGCCGCTCAATGTCAGCTACCATCTGGAACATCATCTGTTTCCATCCGTCCCCTGGCAGAATCTGCGCCGGTTGCACGCGCATCTGATGACCGACCCCAATTTCGCCGCCCACGCCCATATCACGCGCAGCTATTGGGGCGTGATGCGGGAGTTGATGCCGCCTTCTACCAAGGATGCGGGCGAACCGCAGGCCACGGCCAGCGCCAATCCGCAGGGCTGAACGGCGCGGCGCGGTACAAGGGCATCTGTGGCCCGGCCACTACAGCATGCGCAAAATCCATCCTATTTCCGCTGCACCGATCAATAATCGCCTGTCCTATTTCGGCAGGGATGCGTATCCCGTCGCTCTACGCGACGTGCCTCGCATCCGCACACGCGCGCTGGGGCACGCGCGCGCATACAGTGTGAACTTCGGGGCAAGAATGGCTGTTTTCCGCCGTTCTTCATCATGACAGCGCCGGGCAAGGCGCTATAGGACCAGCATGATAACTTCGCCCATCTGGCTCCCCGCCACCTTGCTCGCAGGCGCCACCCAGGCCTGGCGCACGGCGGTGCAGCGGCGCGTCAGCAAGAGCCTGTCGGTCAATGCCGCCGGGCTGGTCCGCTATCTTTACGGCTTGCCCTTCGCCCTGCTGCTGCTTGGTGGATATCATTGGGCCTTCTCGACGGCCCTGCCCTCGCCCGATGCCAAATTCCTGCTCTTCTGCGCTGCGGGCGGCCTCGCGCAGATCATCGCCACCAACCTGCTCATCATGGCCTTTGCCCACCGCAACTTCGTCGTCGGCACCGCTTATTCCAAGACGGAGGCGGTGCAGGGCGCGATCCTATCCTTCCTGCTGATGGGGGAGCGGCTTCATCCCCTTGCCTGGACGGGGATCGGTTGCGGCGTCGCTGGCGTGATGCTGCTGTCCGGGGGCGGCAAACGCATGGGGCCAGCCGATTTCCTGAGGGCGCTCGGTCAGCCCGCGGCGCTCACCGGCATCGCTTCGGGCTTCTTCTTCGCGCTGACGGCCATTGGCATCCGCCGCGCCACGCAGGAAGTGGGCGGCAGCGACCCGATCCTCGCCGCGCTCATCGTTCTGGTGGTGACGGTGGCGCTCCAGACTTTGATGCAGGGCGGCTATCTGCTGCTGCGCGAACCGGACGAGATGCGCAAGCTCTGGGGAAGCTGGCGCATTTCCGGCCAAGTCGGCCTGCTCTCTGCCATGGGGTCAGCCTGCTGGTTTACCGGCTTTGCCACAGCGCCGGTCGCGCTCGTCCGCATCGTTGGTCAGGTGGAAATCGCGTTCACGCTCGGCTTCGGCCATTTCTACCTTGGCGAGCGGATGACGCGCAGCGAGGTTCTGGGGCTGCTGTTGGTTGTCAGTGGCGTCGTGCTTGCGCTGGCCGGTTCGCTCTGGTGAACGTTGCGAGGCGCGCGAAACTGAATCATGCACGCAAACAAAAAGGGCGGCCCCAATGGGACCGCCCTTCTGTGTTTCAGATCCGAAAAGGATTAGAAACGGAAACCGATGCCGACGACGGCGGCATCACGGCTGCCTTCGTTCTCATATTCGGTGCGCTGATATTCAGCCGAGATGTAGGCGTTGCCGTTGAATGCATATTCCAGACCGCCACCGAAGCGAACGCCTTCGAGCGAAGCGCCGTTGTTGGTGTTCGAACCTTCGAAACGGGTGTTGGCGTAGCCAACCTTGCCGAACAGCAGAACCTGCGGGTTCAGGATGTAGCCCAGACGAACCGAAGCGGCCAGATCACGGCTGACTTCCGCGCCAACGACATCGGCGTCAGCCGTGCTGTCGCCCAGGGTCACTTCCGGACCGAAGGTGATCGAGGGGGTCAGGGCCACGTCGTAGCCAGCGCTCACGCCATAGCTCACGCCGTCCTTGAAGTCTTCGACGCTGTCATAGCCAACAGTCACGCCAGCGCGGGGGCCGGTGAAGGGAGCAGCGTCCTGCGCGAAAGCGGGAGCCGAGAAAGCGGCAGCAGCAGCGGCTGCGAAAATCACAGTCTTCATAAAGTCCTCATGCAATAAGAAGTGCGTTACTCAGGAAGTGAGCCACACTCTTGATAAGAACAGGCATGGTATCGAAGCATTTCAGCCCCAGGCGCCGCTATGAAGTGACCCCTTTTACGCCATCCCTGCTTGCCCCGATCTTGCGTCGTGAGCTGAAGCGCATATGGTGATCTTTGATCAATGTTGCAATATCGATATGAAGATTGTTGATTAATGATGCTATTTCGCAACAGTCATTCGTCTTCATCTTCCACATTCGACACGCATGCCGTCCGTGCCTGCCAGCCCCGGACGATGATCGTCCCTATCCACGGCGAATATGGCCAGAAGATGAACCGGCCAATCATTTCGGATACGTTCTGACCAAAGGCCGGCTTTTTGACGCGACTGATGCAAAAGGGTAACAGCATCTCATGGACAGCAGCCCCGCCTCCCCCAGCATGACGGCGCCGCTGGTGCTGCGCCACCGCTGGCAGGTTCGGCTGTGGCACTGGCTGAATGCCGGACTGCTCTACATTCTCTTCACCAGTGGCCTTGGCATCTTCAACGCCCATCCACGCCTCTATTGGGGCCATTATGGCGCCAATTTCGACAAGCCATGGCTGGAGCTGGAGCGCTTTGGCGGGTGGATCACCCTGCCTGCCCATTATGATCTCGCGATGTCCCGCCACTGGCACTTGGCGGCGGCTCCTCTCTTCGCCTTTGCCCTGCTCGCCTATATGCTCTGGGCGTGGTTCAGCCGTCATATCGGCCGCGACCTCGCCTTTCGCAGTGGTGAGCTGGCGCCGCGCCATGTGTGGCAGGACATCGCCGATCACGCCCGGCTGCGCTTTCCCACGGGCCAAGCCGCGCTGCGCTACAATGTCCTGCAAAAGGCGAGCTATGTCCTGGTCATCTTCATCGCGCTGCCACTGCTGATCTTCACCGGCCTCACCCTGTCGCCGGGCATGAATGCCGCCTGGCCGTGGCTGGTTGATCTGTTCGGCGGCAGGCAGTCGGCGCGCTCGATCCATTTCATCGCCGCCTTCCTGCTGGCGGCTTTCTTTCTGGTGCACCTTTGCATGGTGCTGCTTGCCGGTCCTGCGAACGAGTTGCGCTCCATCGTCACCGGCCGCTACCGCTTGCCAGAGGCGCGGCCGTGAGCCTTGTCCTGAACCGCCGCACATTATTGCTCGGCGCCGCTGCCACGCTTTCGGGATGCGATCGCTTGGCCCGCAACGAACAGGCGCGAGAGCTGTTGTTCTCGGCGGAGAATTTTCACAAATGGGCGCAGCGCAGCCTGATGGCGCGCGACGCGATGGCGCGGGAGTTCAGGCCCGACCAGATCTCGCCCTTCTTCCGGCCCAACGGCACTGCCAATCCGAACACACCGGAATATCGCGCGCTGTGGCGGTCGGGCTTTGCCGATTGGCGGCTCAAGCTTTCGGGTCTGGTTGGCCGCCCGCTCTCGCTCTCGCTCGCCCAATTGCACAGCCTGCCCCATCGTGAACAGATCACCCGCCACGATTGCGTCGAGGGATGGAGCGCCATCGGCAAATGGCGGGGCGTGCCGCTCAGCCTCGTCCTCGACGCCGCGCGGATGAGCGACAAGGCGCGCTATCTCGTCTTCAAATGCGCGGATTTGATGGGCGACGGGCGGCCCTATTATGAAAGCATCGACATGGTCGACGCCTTTCATCCCCAGACCATCCTGGCCTTCGCGCTCAATGATGAGCCGCTGCGCGTGGCCAATGGCGCGCCCTTGCGCCTGCGTGTCGAGCGGCAATTGGGCTACAAACATGCCAAATATCTGATGGAGATAGAGGCGGTCGACACGTTGTCCGGGATCGGCGGCGGCAAGGGCGGCTATTGGGAGGACCGCGCCAATTATGATTGGTATGCAGGCATTTGACGGCGACGTAATGACCTGACAGGTTGCCGCCCCATGAAACTGTTCGATCGCGTCATCAAGCGGCTGGTCACACGGGGACAGCTGACCATCATCTATCATGACGGCACGAAAGTGACCGCAGGCACCCCCGATCCATCTTTCCCTTCGCTGGCCCTCAAATTCCGGGACGCACGTGTCCCCTTCGACATCATCAAGGACCCGCGCCTCGGCATGGCGGAAGCCTATATCGACGGCCGCGTCGCGATCGAGGGCGGCGGCATCATGGAACTGGTCTCGCTCATCCGCGCCAACAACAGCTGGGAAAGCGGCAAGTCGATCAGCGCCAAGGGGCGGCTGAAACGCGGCATCAAGTCGATCCGCCAAACGCTCTGGCGCGCCAACCACCGCGCGCGGTCAAAGGCCAATGTCGCCCATCATTATGACCTGTCAGGCGCGCTATATGCGTTGTTCCTCGATCGTGACCGCCAATATAGCTGCGCCTATTTCCCGGATGCGGACAATGAGGCCGGCATCAGCCTGGAGCAGGCGCAGGAAGACAAGAAGGCGCATATCGCCGCGAAGCTGCACCTGAAGCCAGGCATGAAGGTGCTGGACATAGGCTGCGGCTGGGGCGGCATGGCGCTTTATCTGCACCGCACCTGCGGCGTGGACGTTACCGGCATCACCCTCTCGGAAGAACAGCTGAAGGTCGCGCGGCAACGGGCCGAGGAGGCAGGCGTCGCCGATCATGTCCGCTTCGAACTGATCGACTATCGCGATGTAGAGGGTCCGTTCGATCGCATCGTGTCGGTCGGCATGTTCGAACATGTCGGCACCGCCCATTACCGCACCTTCTTCGACAAGTGCCGGCAGTTGCTGAAGCCCGACGGCGTGATGCTGGTGCACACGATCGGGCGCGTGGACGGGCCGGGCATCACCGACGCCTTCACCCAGAAATATATCTTTCCCGGCGGCTATATCCCGGCGTTGTCCGAAATGATTCAGGGCAGCGAGGGCACGCGGCTGATGGTCACGGACGTCGAAGTGCTGCGGCTCCATTACGGCCTCACAATCCGCCAATGGTATGCCCGGGCGATGGCACGGCGGGCTGACATCATCGCTCTCTATGACGAGCGTTTCTTCCGCCTGTGGACCTTTTATCTCGCGGGCGCGGCGACCGTGTTCGAACATGGCGGCATGGTGAATTACCAGGTCCAATATGCGCGTGATCGCCGCGCGCTGCCGATCACACGCGATTACATGACCGCAGCAGAAGACGAACTGCGCGGCAAATAGCCTCCCTTAATGATGGCTGACAGTGCCGTTCCCGGACGGTTCAGTGAAGCTTGTGCATCCTCTCTCCCCTAGGCCCCGTCCAACGCTCTGCGTCCGGGGATGCATGTTGAGGAGAGAGGATATGAATATCTTCGTGAAGGGCGCGGCCGCGCTCGGGCTGGCCGTCACGGCCCTCGGCGCGACGGCGATGCCAGCCCAGGCGCAATATCGCGGCGGCTATTATGGCTATGGCGACCGCGAGTGGCGGGGCGACCGTGACTGGGACCGGCGCTGGGATAATCGCCGCTGGCGCGATGGCGACCGGCGCTACTGGCGGGACGGCAGGCGGCATCATTATCGCTACCGCCAACGCTGCTGGACCGAATGGCGCTATGACTATTATCGCGATCGCGACGTGCGGGTGCGCATCTGCCGCTGACGCATAACTGTCTGGCTTAGGGACAGAAACACTTCCGCAACCCGATCCCTGATTGAAGCGGGGATCAGGTTGCGGCATCCTTGGCGGCATGAGCGATCCCATGCCCGTCATTCAGAGCCTGCTGTCCGGGCTCCCCATCTTCCTGCTGCACCTTGCCTGCGCGACGCTGGCGTGGCTCGCGGCACTGGCGCTTTATATGTGGATCACGCCGCACGATGAATTCGCCCTGATTCGCGCCGGGAACGAGGCTGCGGCGATCTCGCTCGGCGGCGCGGCGATCGGCCTTGCCGTTCCGCTGGCCCTGTGCCTTGCCGGATCGGTCAACGTCTGGGACATCATCATCTGGGGCAGCGTCACGCTTGTGCTGCAACTGATCGCCTTCCGCTTCGTCGATTTCCTGCTCGGCTCCCTTTCCGCCCGGATTGAGGCGAATGAGCGATCCGCCGCCACCTTCCTGGCGATGATGAAGGTTGCGATCGCCTGCCTGACGGCCGCGGCCGTGGCGGGCTGAATATGGCGCGGCGGAGCATAGGATGCCTGCCGCTGATGCTGGGCGGCATATTGGCGCTCGCCTGGATCGGCGAGGTGACGCAGCCCACGCCCTTGCAAGTCGAAACCTTCGACCCGCGCTCCCCGCGCCGTCCGATGCCGCAATGGAGCGACGAGGCTTTCGTGATCGAAGACCGCCCGGGCGCGCCATCGGACAGCATGGGCACAGCCTTCGCCGTGGACCGCGACGGTGCCTGGCTGACGGCGGAGCATGTCACCCACGACTGCGCCCGCATCGGGCTGGAGGAAGGCGGCGTCGCGCGAGCCGTGTCCCGCGTGGTAGAAAGCCGGGAGGCGGACGCCGCCCTCGTGCGTGACGGCCTGCCCAGCGATCATGCCTTGCCCTTGTCGGGCCGGGTTCCCGCGCCTGGCTCAGTCGGCTTCCATATGGGCTTTCCCGCAGGACGCGCCGCGCTCGTCGTCTCCGAACTGATCGGCGCGGCGAGCGCCCGGCGTGGGCGGACGGAGGAAACCCAGCCGGTTCTCGCCTGGGCGGAAGTCGCTCGCCTGCCCGAAAGCGACGACACTTTGTCCGGCATCAGCGGCGGCCCCGTCTTTGCCGAAGATGGTCATGTGGTCGGCGTCAACAGCGCGGCGACCGACCGGCGGGGGCGCATCCTGACCACTGCGCCGGATGCGATGATCCGGCTGGTTCAGGCCAGCCGCGCCGTCAACGATCAACCCGTGGCCTATCCCTTCGCCGGGCTTGCCGATGCGGAAGTTCGCTTCGCCTCCTGGCTGGAGCAGGGCGTGATCCGCCGCATCTTCTGCGATGTGGACGATGCGCCCCGGTTGACGGCGGCGCAGCCGAAAGGCTAGGCGGCGCGAAACGAAGGATTTGAAACAGCCATGAGCGACACGCCTCCCGACCGCCTCTCGACCAATCCGCGCAGCCCTCATTTCGACATGGACGTGCTGCAACGGGGGATCGGCATCCGCTTCAAGGACCGCGTCCGCAACGATGTCGAGGAATATTGCATTTCCGAAGGGTGGATCCGTGTCGCCGCCGGCAAGACCAAGGACCGCCACGGCCAGCCGCTGACCATCAAGCTGTCAGGCCCGGTGGAAGCCTGGTTCGAGCGTGCAGCCGAAGGCGGCGAAGAGCCGTCGCAGCCCGAGTGAATAAATTATTCGGGCCGAGCCTGTCGAATGGCTCGGCCCGAATGGCATTTGTCTTTAGCGCAGCCGCGCATCCCGCTTCACATCGGCGATGATGTCCCGCAGCGATCGTCCCGACGGCATGGCGTCCGCAAACTGCACCGCCCGCATGTCGATCTCCAGCTTCGGCTCACGCGCCACCCTGCGCAAGGACCGGCCCAGGCTCGCAAGACGCGCCGGCGCCTCTTCGCCATCCACCTTGACCGCTGCCTTCGACAGCTTCCCCATATCAGCGTCCACCTTGGCGAAGCGCACGCTGGTGCCGAGCGCCGGATCGGCCTCGAATGCGCGCAGCTGCGCCTTGTCGGGATAGATGAAGCCGAAAGTCGGGTTGGTCCGCGCACCCATCTGCCCGGTCGGACTGTGCCAGACACGGACCTGGCTCCAATCGCCCGCTTCGGATACGTCGAGCGCCAGCACATCTTCCTCGATCGCGCCGGGCACCGACCAGTTGGCGTGCCGGATCAGCACGCGCCGGTCGTCCAGCACCTTGCTCACCACTGCGACATGACCAAGCACCATCGGGCCATAGGGGCGGAAGGCCATGACGGCGCCGCGCCGAGGCACATGGCCGCGCGCATAGCGGCTCTCCGCCTGATCCCACCAGGTCAGCGCGTCGCCCCGGATATTCACGCCGGACACGATCCGCGCATAGGGTACGCACTGCAAAGCCGTTGCGCCCCATAGCGGGGTCGCGGCCAGCGAAGCCAGCACCAATGCTGCTCCGCGAAGATATCGAAACATTTTTGCGACCTCAAAATATTGAGAATCGCCCCACCGCCGGTCAAACTAGCCAGCGGCGCTTAGAAAATAGTTAATGTCTTAGAAAGCAGCGCCAGCGGCGGCTGCGGCCGGGCTCACGCGGTCGGCCATGGCGATCTGGACCGGCGCGGCTTCACGGGCATGGCTGGGATAGATGAAGCCCTTGGCGGCGTTCGAGCGGAGGCCCAGGCCGCCGATCGGGCCGTACCATACGCGCACATCGGTCCAGTCATTGTTGGGCGACACGTCGATCGCGCGCACGTTGCGCTCGATGCCACCGCGATAGGACCAGTTGGCGTGGGTCAGCAGCACTTCGCGATCGCTGACCACCTTGCTCACCATGGCAACATGGCCCACGGGCATGGAGCGGCTGGCGGAAAAGGCCAGCACGGCGCCTTCGCGCGGCTCATGGCCACGGTCATAGCGGCCCTCGGCCTGTCCCCACCAGGTGTTGGCATTGCCGTAGATTTCGATGCCGGAAACTTGCCGCGCGTAGGGCGCGCACTGGAGAACGCCGGCAGCGGCAGGGGTTACGATCAAGGCGCCGAGCGCAAGCATGGCAGTCGCGATAAATGCGCGAAAAGCACCGATCATGTGTGAAACGACCCCCGACTTGTTGTGCGTTATCAACCCCGTGGCGCCCTTAGGGCAGAGCAAGGATGAATTGAGAAGCGTCGAGCGGTGAGTTGTTGTGGGCGCGCGTTATTCTGCGGAACGAAAAACACGGCCCGAAGTTACGGTTAACCGTGTCGCGGACCTCAAGTCGTTGAAAAGGCTATCTTCCGTCCCCGTCATCCAGACCTGACCCCCGGTTTCCGTTAACCTGTCGAACAACGCGGCGCGCCGCGACGGGTCGAGATGAGCCGCCACCTCATCAAGCAGCAGCACGGGCGGTTGCCCCCGATGTGCCGCGACCAGGGCGGCATGCGCAAGCAGGATGGACAGCAACAGCGCCTTCTGCTCTCCCGTCGAACAGAGCGCAGCCGCCTGCCCCTTGGCCGCATGTATCACCGCGAGATCCTGCCGATGCGGCCCGGACAGGGTGCGCCCAGCCGCCGCATCCCGCCGCCGCTCGCGCGCGAGCCGCTGGGCAAGCGCCGCGCCGCCCCCGTCCTCACCCTCGATCGCCAGCAATGGACGGGCGAAGGGCTCGTCAGCCTGCCCCTCCAGCTCACCGCCAAGCCGCGCGACCAGGTCGGCGCGGGCCGCCGAAAGCTGCTCGCCATGTTCCTCCATCTGCGTTTCCAGCGCCGCCAGCCAGGATGGATCGGCACGCGGCAGGTCTGACAGCAGCCGGTTGCGCGCCCGCATCGCCGCCTCGTAGCGCGCGCTATGGACGGCATGCTCGGGATGCAGCGCGAGCGTCAGCCGGTCGAGAAAGCGCCGCCGCCCGCCGGGGCTGTCCATGAACAGCCGATCCATCGCGGGCGTCAGCCAGACGATCGCCAGATGATCGGCAAGGGCGTTCGCCGAAGAGGAAACGCCACCGACCCGCACTTGCCGCCGGTCCGGCGCTTGCGGGGAGGTGCCGGTGCCCAGCACCACCCCGTCCACCTCCGCCGCGATGCCGAAGCTGCCTGCCCCGCCCTGCCGCGCCATGTCGCGCAGAGCCGCGCCGCGCAGGCCGCGTCCAGGCGCCAGCATCGACACCGCCTCCAATATGTTGGTCTTGCCCGCGCCATTCTCCCCCGTCAGCACGATGAAGGCATGATCAGGAAGGATCAGCGCATCCGCATGGTTGCGGAAATCGCTCAAGGTCAGGCGGCCGATCATCGCCCCGCTCTAGAGCATCGCGCGTGAAAGAGGGAACCGGTTTTGCGCAAAAAGCAACGACGCGACAAAGGCGGAGTATCAGCAGCGCTTGCGGGTCACCGCCGCCCCGTCATTGATGATGGTCAGTTCGCGGCCACTGGCTGACGGACGTAGTTCTAGCCTCTTGGTCCAACTGTCGCCCTCGCCGGTAAAAGCGGCATCGACCCGCAGCTTGCCGCCGGTGCCGGTGACGACCCCCTTCACCGTGCCGACGCTTTCGTGAAAGATCAGGCTGTCAGGCGTGACCTTCAATTCCAGCTCGGCCGACCGGTCGCCGCAGCGATCGTTAAGGCCGGTCCAGCTGCCCTGCAAGGCGGCAGGAATGGCACCGGCAGGCGTCGAAGAAGCCGACTTTCCCGCTCTGTCCGGCGACGCGGCGTTGACGGGCGGCGAAGCCTCCGCCTCATTGCCCGCTGTCAGCGCTTCATCCTGTGCGGGCGTTTCGTTGCTGACATCATAGCTTGCCTGCTCGTCGACGATGTCGGTCGACATGCGGGGCGTATCCCCGCCCTTGTCGTCACAGGCGGAAAGCAGCAGCAAAGGCATGGCGAAAAGCAGGCGCATCCGTAATGAACCGGCTGGGCGCAGATGGGTTCCGCTACAGGCTTGCCAGCCGCCCGGAGAGGGGCCATCACCTTTGGCACAGCCGCCAAAGGATGGAGTGAAGGTGATGATGAAGCGCATGATGATCGCCATGGGTCTGGCCGCCAGCGTGCTTGGATCGACCGGTGCCATGGCGGCGCTGTCCGCCGGTGCCAAGGCGCCCGATTTCACCACGCGCGGCGCGCTTGCGGGAAAGACCTTCACCCTCACCTTGTCGCACCAGCTGAAGCGCGGGCCGGTCGTCCTCTATTTCTTCCCCAAGGCTTTTACTCCCGGCTGCTCGGCCGAAGCGCGCGAGTTCGCGACGCATATCGATGATTTCAAGAAGGCGGGCGCGACCGTGATCGGCATGTCGGCCGATCCGGTGGACGATCTTGTCGCCTTTTCGACCAAGGAGTGCGCCGGCAAGTTCGCAGTCGCCTCGGCCGGTCCCGACATCATCTCCGGCTATGACGTAGCTCTCAAGATGCGGCCGGGGATTACCGACCGCACCTCCTATGTCATCGCGCCCAACGGCCGGGTCGTATTCGTCCATAGCGAGATGAACTATAGCGGCCATGTGAAAAGCACGCTGGCCGCGGTGCAATCGATGAAGGCGAAATAAGGCGTCCGCCGCAGCCATCACCGTTCGGCCTGAGCTTTGTTGAAGAGCGCCTGTCTTGAGCGCCTTTCTGCTCTTCAAGAGAAAAAGAAGAGACTTCGACAAGCTCAAACCGAACGGGAAGACTGGTCAGCGATGGCGCTTTATTTGCTGCCCTTCACATAACGCCCGAACCATTCCAGCGTAGCGGCCCAGGCTTCCTTCGCCGCCGCCTCATTATAGCTTGGCCGGTAATCGGCCATGAAGCCATGATCAGCCTCCGGATAGACGGTAATCTCGTCCGGCGGCGACTTGCCCGCCGCCTTTAACGCGGTTCGCATCGCTTCGACATCGGCGACGGGAATGCCCTTGTCCAACGCGCCATATTGTCCCAGCACCGGGGCTCTCAACGCCGCCGCCTGCTCGACCACGCTCAGCGGCTGCAACGCCGTCTTGTCGCTCACCAGCCTGCCATAGAAGGCGACACCCGCGTCCAGTTGCGCGCTATGTGCGGCGTAGAGCCACACGACACGACCGCCCCAGCAAAAGCCCGTAATGCCGCGCCGCCCCGCGTCGCCGCCATGCTTGCCCGCCCAGGCATAGGCCGCGTCGATATCGGACATCACCTGCGCATCGGGAGCCTTCGACACGATGCTGCCGATCAGCTGCTTGATATCGGCGATCTTGGTGGCATCGCCATGGCGCGCGAACAGATCGGGCGCGATCGCATAATAGCCTTGGCCCGCGAAGCGACGGCACATGTCGCGAATCCATTCATGCACGCCGAAAATCTCGTGCACGACGACGATGACCGGAGCGTTCTTCGCCTTTTCCGGCCGCGCCACATAGGCTGGCATGGAAAAGCCGTCACTCGCCGGGATGGACACTGTTTCCTGGGTCAATCCTTCGCCCGATGTCTGAACGGCGCTGCTCGACACCGGGCGGCAGGCGGCGGCGAAACCGGCGGCAAAGGCTCCGGTCATCAGCAGCTTGCGCCGGTCCAGCCCCGTGCAGTCGATCCAGCTGCGGTCTTCGGGCAGGCGATCCGTCACCCGCTGTGGTTCATCGTCATGGCTCATGGCGCGTCCTCTCCGCTTCCCCCGCGCCGCAGACTATCGGCTCAGCGGCCGGGCGCAAGCGGGTCAGGCAAGGAAGTCACCGCTCGCGATGCGCTCCAGCCCCGTCACATCGCGGGCAAAAACATAGGTCCATGCATCGGTCAGCCCGGCGGCGCTGCGCACCTTTATCCGTTCACGCCGGAATTCATGGGGCTGAGGAAAATGCGCCGTGCATTCCTCATGCTCATCAAGCACCGAAAGCATGGCCTCCGCATTCGGCAACCGGAACAGCTCACCTGTGACAATTCCGTCAGGCCCGGGGACAAAACCGGGATAATAATCCACCCGGTAGAGCACGCCGCTCGCAAGGGCAGCGCACTCGAAACGCGCCACGGATGCAAGCCATCGGGCCATTTCTCCATCAAATCCGGGACGGAGAGATCCGTACACAAAGAGCAGTGCCTGGCTCATTGCCAAGAACTGCTAGCAATAAAAAAGCCGCCCTGGCAATAGCCGGGCGGCCTTTTTGAAATTCCTCAAGACGAGGAATGAATAAGAGCGATCAATCGCTCAAGCGTAAAGTACCGAGTAGAAGGTCAGCATCTGCGCACCGACCGCAACCATCAGCGCAACGCCCTGCAAAGTGTGCCGCATGTTTCGTTTCCTGCAATTTTTGTTTTGTGCCCTGTTTGGACAAGCGCGCATATGATGGAAGACGCCCTTTGCCTCAATCGCAAAGGGCGCGTTCGCAGTTGCAGCAAACGCAACGGTCGCTGTTACTTCAATGCAACAAGCATCGCCTGAGCGGCGGCGGGCGCACGAACTTTGGCCCCGCTGATGAAGAAGACGAAGACGTCTCCCTTATCCGCCATGCCTTTCGCACTTTTTTTCCAGCCCTCGATATCCGAAGGGGGATAGCCGGTGGCCTCCTCTCCTCGCGATCGCATCAGGCGAAGGTAGGAAAACCCCACATCACGGCCCTTGATCGCGGGATATTCATCATGGTCGGCAAGTACGACCGCCGCCCCCGCATCATGGGCCAGTTGCAGAAAAGCGGGATCATCGAAGCTTTCGTGCCGCACCTCCAGGGCGTGGCGCAGCGGCACGCCGCCTATGCTGTCGGGCAGCAGTTTCAGGAACCCGCCAAAATCTTCAGCGTCGAACGTCTTGGTCGGCATGAACTGCCAGAGGATCGGCCCCAGCCTGTCGCCCAGTTCGGCAATGCCCTGCCCCACGAACTTGGCGATGGATTCCCCGGCTTCCGCCAACACGCGGCGGTTGGTGCAGAAGCGTGAAGCCTTCACCGCGAACTGAAACCCATCGGGCACCGCCTTCGCCCAGTTCGCGAAGGTGGCGGGCTTTTGCTTACCATAATAGGTGGCGTTGATCTCGGTCGCGGTCAGATGCTGGCCGACATAGGCCAGTTCGTCCTTCTGGCGCAGGCCCTCGGGATAAAAGGTGCCGCGCCATGGCTCGAACGTCCATCCGCCTATGCCTACCCTGATCCGTCCCGCCGCCATGGCCGTCTCCTTCCACGCCCATCCTGACGGCTGACGCGCATGAGGAACAGAGAAAATGTCAGGATGCGCCCTTGCGCCGCAATCCGATCAGCCACGGCTTCACACCGCGCGTCGGCCGCGCCGTTCCATCCAACCGCTTGGCGCGAATGATCCTTACCGGCTTCACGATCATCTGCCCGCGCATTGGCCCGGACCCGCAGCAGGTCGGCATGGCAAGGATGCGGCGCACGACATCCATGCCCGCGACTACATGCCCGAACGCGGCATAGCCGATATACGTCCCGCGCGCGTCCATATTGGGGGTGGCTCCGGCCGTGATGAAGAAGTTGCCCATCGCCGAATCCGGCCGGTTCGGCCGCGCCATCGACAGGGTTGCGTCCAGATGGCGGATGCCGGTCTTGCTGGTGGGCTCGTGCGGGATGGGCGGCAGCGATCTGCGCGCATCCGTATCGATTCCGCCCTGGATCAATCCCAGCTTCGCATCACTCTTGCGCCGCGCCGCGCGATAGAAGGTGACGCCATCGAACCGCCCATCATCGACATAGGCCAGGAAATTGGCCGAAGTGCGCGGCGCGCGCTTGGTATCGACGGCGACCACGATCGTGCCCACCGATGTCTCGATCGCCACGCGCGTGTAGCCGGGCGTAGGACGATTGCCTGGCAGGCCCCATGCAGCCGCAGGGGCCAGCAAGAGCAGCAGGGCAAGCGCGCGCAGTAAGGCGGGACGGATCAACGGTTCAGCCACCGATTGGTGAGTTGGAGTGGCGGAGAGGGAGGGATTCGAACCCTCGGTACCGTTGCCGGCACGCCGCATTTCGAGTGCGGTGCATTCGACCACTCTGCCACCTCTCCGCAGAAGGTGCGGCCTGCGCCGACCCGGTCGAGCGGCGGCCATTAGCGAATGATGACCGGCTTGCCAAGCGGAGAGGTCCGTATTTTTCTTGTAAGACCGCACGGGCGTCCTAAATTGCTGTTCATGACCGACACCACTGCAATTTTCGGGGCTGATGTCAGCCCGCCCCCCGTTGTCCATGCGCATTTCAGCATTGGCGATGTCGTGAAGCATCGCCACTTCGGCTTCCGTGGCGTCGTGTTCGACATCGATCCCGTCTTCGCCAACAGCGAGGAATGGTATCAGGCGATCCCGGAACAGTCCCGGCCCGACAAGCACCAGCCCTTCTACCACCTGCTCGCTGAAAATGGCGAAACCAGCTATGTCGCCTATGTGAGCCAGCAGAACCTGCTCGCGGACGACAGCGGGGAACCGGTGGATCATCCGGCGATCGCGGGGATGTTCGGGACCTATGCCAACGGCAAATATCAACTGCGCCCGCTCCATCGCCATTAAGGCGCGGCCTCTTGCGGGAGCATGGTGGCGGATTGCCGCCGCCATTGCTCTGCTGCCCGGCCTGACCGGCATCGCGGCTGCGCAGGCACCCGCCGAACGTGCCGCCGACGAACCCCGGGTCAACGCCGATCCCACCTTCCCCTTCGCCAATGAAGTCGCCGCTTTCGCAAAGGCGAATGAGGCGAACAGCGGCGCGCCGGGCGCGGTCCTCTTCCTCGGCAGTTCCAGCATCAGGCTCTGGAATACGCAGGCAAGCTTTCCCGACAGAAGCACCGTCAATCGCGGCTTCGGCGGGGCGACGACGCCCGATGTGCTGCGCCACTATCCTCGGCTCTTCCCCAAGGCAGAACCCCGCTCCGTCCTCGTCTATATCGGCGAGAACGACCTTGCGGCCGGAGCCACGCCTGACACCGTCGCACGCAACATACTCACGCTGCTCAAGAAGTTGCGCGCTGATTACCCCAAGGCGCGCATCGCCTATCTGTCGCTCAAACCCTCGCCGATCCGGTGGACGCTCTGGCCGAAGATGGCCGCGGTCAACATGACCGTTGCGGCGCGCAGCCGGGTGGGCGGCTTCGACTATCTTGATGTCGGCAGCAGCCTGCTTGCCCATGACGGCCTGCCCGACGCATCGCTGTTCGGACCCGATGGCCTGCACATGAACGGGCGAGGCTACAGCCGGTGGAACAGGCTGGTCGATGGCTGGCTCGACCGGATGGAGATGGCGGCGGCACCCGCACCGCGCCCGCTGTCACTTTCCAATTGATCCACGGCCAAGCAACATTATTACCGTACACCTGTAAAAGACACCCAGAGGGGGACGATGCTGGTGACCACTGATTCGGCCAAGGCCACACCCACGCCTACTCCCATGGCGGAGCTCACCCTTCGCGGCGTCATTCTGGGCGCGCTCATCACGCTCCTTTTCACCGCGGCGAACGTCTATCTGGGGCTGAAGATTGGCCTCACCTTCGCGACCTCCATCCCCGCCGCCGTCATCTCCATGGCGGTGCTGCGCCTGTTCGCGACCGGCACGATCCTTGAAAACAACATCGTCCAGACGATCGCGTCGGCGGCGGGCACGCTGTCCGCGATCATCTTCGTGCTGCCGGGCCTCGTCATCATCGGCTGGTGGCAGGGCTTCCCCTATTGGCTGTCCGCCTTCACCATTGCCTTGGGCGGCATATTGGGCGTCATGTATTCCGTGCCGCTGCGCCGCGCCCTCGTCACCGGCTCCGACCTCCCCTATCCCGAAGGCGTCGCCGCCGCCGAAGTGCTTAAAGTGGGCGCGGGCTCGCGCGAGGGCCTTGAAGAAAATAAGCGCGGCCTTTCCGCCATCATCATGAGCGCCCTCGCCGCCGCCTCCTTCTCCATCATCGCCAAGACGAAGCTGATCGCTGAAGAGGCCGCCACCTTCTTCAAATTCGGCGCAGGCGCGACTTCACTCTCGACCAGCTTCTCCATGGCGCTGATCGGCGTCGGCCATCTGGTCGGCCTGTCGGTCGGCGTCGCGATGTTCGTCGGACTGCTGATCAGCTGGGTCGGCCTCGTCCCCTGGCTCACCGCGCCGCTGCCCGCCGGAGCCGACCTCGCCGAAGTCGTCGGCACCACCTTCCGCATGAAGGCGCGCTTCATCGGCGCCGGCACGATCGGCGTCGCCGCGATCTGGACCCTGCTCAAGATATTGGGTCCGATCATCAGCGGCATCCGATCCGCCATGGCGGCAGCCCGCAAGCGCAAAGCTGGCGACGGCAGCCTGCTTGAACTGACCGAGCGGGACCTGCCCATCGGCATTGTCGGCGGCACCATCCTCGCCTCGCTCGCACCCATAGCCGTTCTGCTCTGGTATTTCGCGCAGGGCGGGCCGATCGCGCTCAATCCCGCGCCGATCCTCATCCTGACCCTCGCCTATATCCTGGTCGCGGGCGTCGTCATCGCATCGGTCTGCGGCTATATGGCGGGCCTGATCGGCGCATCGAACAGCCCGATTTCGGGCGTCGGCATCCTCGCCGTCCTCGGCGCTTCACTGATCCTCGCCGCCATCTACGGCTCGGGCGGCGATCCGAAACAGAGCCAAGCCCTCATCGCCTACGCCCTGTTCGTCACCGCGATCGTCTTCGGCATCGCCACCATTTCGAACGACAACCTCCAGGATCTGAAGACCGGCCAGCTGGTTGGCGCGACCCCCTGGAAGCAGCAGGTGGCGCTGGTGCTGGGCGTCATCTTCGGCGCGCTCGTCATTCCCCCGGTGCTCGACCTCCTCAACAGCGCCTTCGGCTTTGCAGGCGCGCCGGGGGCGAAGGCGACCGCACTCCCCGCGCCTCAAGCCGCGCTGATCTCCGCACTGGCGAAGGGGGTGCTAGGGGGCGATCTGGACTGGGGCCTGATCGGCACCGGCGCGCTGATCGGCGCCGTGGTCGTCGGCATCGACGAAATGCTGGGCAAGGCTGGCAAGCTCCGCCTGCCGCCGCTCGCGGTCGGCATGGGCATCTACCTGCCGATGGCGCTCACCCTGCTCATTCCGGTCGGCGCGGTCATCGGCCACTTCTACAATCGCTGGGCGCGCCGCCAGCCGAGCCCGGATTTTGCCGAGCGCATGGGCGTTCTGATGGCGACGGGCTTCATCGTCGGCGAAAGCCTGTTCGGCGTCGCCTTCGCCGGGATCGTCGCGGCCACCAACAGCGACGCGCCGCTCGCGCTGGTGACGGAAAACCCGCTCGCCGTGCCGCTCGCGCTCATCCTCTTCGCGGCCGTCATCGGCGGCCTGTACGCCCGGCTGCGGCGGCAGGCATCGATGTAACATATTGCCACACTAACATCATCAAACTGTCACCGAACCGGCATGCCAGTGTAAGGAAAATATCTCACTGACCCCCTCGACCAGAAGGGGGACGGCGGGGGCCGATCTCCCTTGGCAACAGGGAGATTTCCACCATGAACCGCTTTTTCCGTGGCGCCAGCCGCGCAGCCATCGCTCTTGCCCTGACGGCGCCTGCCGCCGCTCTGGCAGGCACCATCAGCGGCACCGTACTCGACGGCACCGGCACCCGCGCCCTCCAATCGACGCAGTTGCGCATTGTCGAGCTGGGCCGCGTCGCCGAAGCCGGTCGCGACGGCAGCTACCGCTTCCCCGACGTCGCACCCGGCACCTACACGATCGAGGCACGCTATGTCGGCGCGGACCCAGTGCGCACCACCGTCACCGTGCCCTCGACCGGCGATGCCGATGCCGACATCCGCATCGGTTCGGACATCGACAGCTCGATCATCGTCGTCGGCCAGGTCGCCAACCAGGCGTCGGCCCTGTCCCGCCAGCGCGCCGCCGATGGCGTGGAAAGCGTCCTCACCCGCGATGCCATCGGCCAGTTCCCGGACCAGAATGTCGCCGAATCGATCCGCCGCCTTCCGGGCGTCAACATCCTGAACGATCAGGGCGAAGGCCGCTTCGTGTCGGTCCGTGGCCTTGACCCCGCGCTCAACGCCGCCTCGATCAACGGGACCCGCCTTCCCGCGCCGGAAAGCGACACGCGCCAGGTCGCGCTGGACGTCATCCCCTCCGAACTCATCGAATCCATTGAAATCAAGAAGTCGCTGACGCCGGACATGGATGCCGACACGATCGGCGCATCAATCGAGATCAACACCACCAGCGCCTTCGATCGCAAGAAGGACCTCTATTCGGTCAAGCTCGAAGGCAGCTACAACGACTTCGCCGACGCGCTGACGCCCAAGGGCAGCTTCGATTTTTCGACGCGCCTGTCCGATCGCTTCGGCATCGCGGGCGGCTTCAGCTACTACAAGCGCAAGTTCGAAAGCGACAATATCGAAGCCACTGATTGGGATGTGACGGACGAAGGCAATGCCTATGCCGCCGAAGTCCAGTACCGCGACTACGATGTGCAGCGGAAGCGGATCGGCGGATCGCTCAGCCTCGACTGGCTCGCGACCGACACGACGAAGCTCTATGCGCGCGGCCTCTACAGCCAGTTCGACGATCAGGAATATCGTGGCGACGTGATCCTGATCATGGACGAAGCACCCCGTTCCTCGACCGCGACCAGCGCCGAATTTTCGGACGAGGACGGCCGCATCGAAGTCCGCCGCCGCATGAAGGACCGGTTCGAGCGGCAAAAGATCAAGTCCCTCACCCTTGGCGGCGAAACCAACACTGGCCCCTGGAAGATCACCTATTCGGGCAGCTGGTCGGAAGCGAGCGAGCGGGAAAATGGTTCGATCGATCCCACCCGCTTCCGCGCCCGTTTCAATGATGACGGCGTCAATGTCGGCTTCGACTATTCGGACCCGCGAAAGCCGCGCTTTGCCGTCACGGGCAACAGCGATGCCTTCTTCGATCCGGAAAGCTACGGCTTCAACGAGCTGGAGCGCACGACCTTGTCCGACGCGCGCGACCGCGAATATGCGTTGCGTGGCGACATTTCTCGCGCCTTCGCCTTCGACAACGGCACCTTCACCGTCCAGACCGGCATGAAGGCGCGCTGGCGCAAGAAGAGCTACAATCTCCAGTCGGACGTCTATGACGACTATGATGGCGATTACACGCTGGCGGACGTGCTGGGCGGCCAGACCTACCGCATCCAGGACATCCTGCCGCTGCCGAGCCACACTGGCCCGTCCAACTTCTTCAATACCAATCGCGACAATTTCGTCCTCAACGAAGTCGATACGGCGCTGGCGTCTGCATCGTCCGACTATGGCGTGAAGGAAGATATCCTCGCGACCTACCTGCTCGGCCGCTGGGACAGCGACAAGCTGCGCGTCATTGGCGGCGTCCGCTTGGAGCAGACGCGCAACGACATCAACGCCTTCACCACCCAATCGGACGGCGATACCGTCACTGTTACGCCCAACCGTTTCGTTCGCAACTATACCGACTGGCTGCCCAGCCTGACGGTGCGGTACGAACCGATCCGCAACCTCGTCCTGCGCCTTGGCGGCTACAAGAGCCTGGTGCGGCCCAAGCTGTCCGACCTCGCGCCCCGCTTCGACATCAACGAAGATGACGAAGCGACCACCGGCAATCCGAACCTCAAACCCTACCGCGCCTGGAATATCGACGCGTCGGCGGAATGGTATTTCGGCACCAATGCCGCGCTGACGGGCGGCGTCTTCTGGAAGTCAGTGAAGAATTTCGTCGTGTCGCAACGGCTCACCACGCCTGGCACCTTCAACGGCATCGACTATGAAGAACTGACGATCCCGATCAACGGCGACAAGGGCAAAATCAAGGGGTTCGAACTGTCCTACGCCCAGGTCTTCAGCTTCCTGCCCGCCCCGCTCGACGGCCTGCTGCTGAACGTCAACTACACCTACACCGATGCCAAGGGCACCGTCCTCAACGATGGCGACATCAGCGATCCGCGATCGATCCCGTTGCTGAACTCGTCCAAGAACACGCTGAACGTCGTCATCGGCTATGAAAAGGGTCCGATCTCGCTACGCGCGGCGGGCACCTATCGTGACAAATATCTGGATGAAATCACCGACGCGGCGGAAACCGACCGCTATGTCGACGATCATTTCCAGATCGACCTCAGCGCCAAATATCGCATCGTTCCCGGCGTCCGCGTCTTTGCCGAGTGGATCAACGTCACCAACGAACCTTATTTCGCCTATCAGAATTTCGCAGGAGGCAAGCGCCTGCTCCAGTTCGAGGAATATAACTGGACAGCGAAATTCGGCATCTCGGCGAGCTTCTGATCCATGAAAAAGACCATCCTTTCCACCCTCCCCCTCCTCGCGCTCGCCGCCTGTGCGAGTGCGGAGACCGAAGCCCCCATCGCCGTGCGCATCGCCAATGCCTCCCCTGCCGTCTCCGTGACGGCGCGGGGGGAAACCACCCCCGTGGGCACAGCCAACGCGGACGCCGCCGACGATCCGGCAATCTGGCGCAATGCCGCGAACCCGGCGCAGAGCCTCATCGTCGGCACGGACAAGAAGGCGGGGCTCTATGTCTATGGCCTCGACGGCAAGACCCGCAGCTTCCTTGACGCGGGACGGGTCAACAATGTCGACCTGCGCGATGGCGTGACGATCGGGGGCAAACCCGGCATCCTCGTCGTCGCCAGTGACCGCAATGACGTGGCGAACGCCAAGCTCGCGCTCTTCAGCCTCGATCCCGCAACGGCAAAGCTGACCGCGCGGGGCAAGGTCGATGGCGGCAAGGGCGAGGCCTATGGCGTCTGTCTCTACCGCGCGTCAGACGCCGTCTACGCCTTCATCGTACTGAAGGACGGGACGATCCATCAGGTCGCCCTGGACGCCTCGGGCGCGACTGCGACGGGCCGGACCGTGCGGACGATGAAGCTTGGCACCCAGGCGGAAGGCTGCGCCGTCGACGACCGCACCGGCATCCTCTACGTGGCCGAAGAAGATGTCGGCCTCTGGCGCTTCGATGCCCGCGCGAACGGCTCCACTGCCCCCGTGAAGATCGCCGCCGCCGACGGCAAGAATATCGTCATGGATGCAGAAGGCGTCGCCATCGCTCCGGTCGGGGATCGGGACGGCTATGTCATCGTGTCCAGCCAGGGCGACAATGCCTATGCGGTCTACCGTCTGACCGACGACAGCTATGTCGGCCGCTTCCGCATCATCGACGGCGCCATTGGCGGGGCCGAGGAAACCGACGGCATCGACCTGATGCTCGGCGATTTCGGCCCGGCCTATCCCGGCGGCATCTTCGTCGCGCAGGACGGCCACAACGCCGCCGCCGCGCAGAATTTCAAGCTCGTCGCCTGGGACGACATCGCCAAGGCGCTAAACCTCACCCGATAGAGCCACGAAGTCCCCCTCCCGCAAGCGGGAGGGGTCAGGGGTGGGGCGAGCGCAGCGAGCAGCTAAGCTCTCCCCCCTCACCTCCTCACAAACCAGGCAAGCAAGGCAGGCTTCAACCGCGCCCGCGTCTCGATCCGCGTCCTGATGGCGGAGATAGACCGATCCACTACCTTGCGCGATTCCGGCGTCAGATATTGGGTCGCATAGGCGTCCAGCTTCGCCGCCATTGCCGGGTCAGCCGACCCGCCGCCCAGCCGTGCAATCGCCTGGCTGCGCGCCGACACATCGATCATCGCCTCATATTGCTGGCGGTGCGCCAGCACATAATCGACCGCCAGCATCGGGTGCTCAGCGCCCACTGCCGAAATGATCGCCGCGCTCGTCGTCTTCCCCGGCTCATCGGTCATGGCGAGGTCGAGCGCCTTGCGCGCCAGCCCCTCATCCTTCGCCGCGCCCAGCAAGGCAAACAGCGTGCTCCGATCGAGCGCGCTCGTCGCGCCATTGGCCATCGCCCGCAGCTTGTCCCAGGTCGCAGCATCAGCATTTTGCGCGATGATGCGCAGCCACACATTGCGCAGCGGCCCTTCCATCAGCGCTGGCTCGGCAAAGCGCCGCCGCGCTTCGGCCAGCACCGCCCTGTCACCCATGCTACCCAAAGTCGAAACAAGCGCCGACCGCAGCACCGGCACCTGCGCCCCTTCGCCGGGCGTTGCATCAAAGCCGACGCTCTTCAGCACCGGCCCCAGCTTGCGCGAGGCGTAGGCGGCGACCCGCGCCTGGCCCACCCGATCGCCATCCAGCATTGTGTAGGCGCTGCTCAGATAATCCGGCACCTCGGCCAGCACCGCCGGGCTCGCATTGGCGGGCACCGCGTCCACCATGTCCAGCGCCAGCCCGATCGGCTGATAACCGCCCAGCCCCAGCTGGAAATTGTCGGCCAACAGCCCGATCTGGTCCATCGACGACAGCCGGGTAAAGCCCGCCGCCAGCGCCTTCACATTGGCCTCCGGATAGAGCGAGCGATAATAGCCCGTCTGCCCGGCATTGATCACATATGCCCCGCACCCCGGCAGCGTCACCGAAGCCGTGCCGTTCAGGATCAGCCGCTGCGCCGCGCCGCCAATCGTCTGCGCCATCACCGGCACGTTCCAGCGGAGAGGCGCCTTGTCCTTCCGGTCGCGGCTGAACTCGCCCTGGCTGAGCGCCAACACGGTAGATCCGCCCCGGCACTGCGCGCTCTCCACCTTCACCAGCGGAATGCCCGGCTGGCTGGTAAAGTCATGCGCGATGCCGACCAGCCCCTTGGCCCCCGCGCCCTCGACCGCCTTCCACAGGTCGTCCGTCACCGTATTCCCATAGGCGTGCGCCTTCATGTAGCCCCGGATGCCCGCGCGCCACACATCCTCACCGGCAAAGCCTTCCAGCATGGTGATGACGGCCTCACCCTTTTCATAGGTGATGTCGTCGAACGCCTGGTTGACCTCTTCTACGGTATGGATCTTCTGCACCACCGGATGGGTCGTCGCCAGCGCATCCAACGCCATCGCCCGCTCGCGCCCGCCGACGCGGGTCAGCAGCATTTCCCATTCCGGTTGCAGCTTGTCGGTGACCTTGGTCGCCATCCAGCTCGCAAAACCCTCGTTCAGCCATAGATCGTCCCACCAAGCCATGGTGACGAGATCGCCGAACCATTGATGCGCCATCTCATGCGCGACGATCGAATAGATGGTCCGCCGCGTGCCCTCTGACGTGAATTTGGGATCGACCAGCAGCGCGCGCTCGAACGTGAAGATCGCGCCCCAATTCTCCATGGCGGAAAAGAACTGGCTCTGTCCCGGCCCGGCAACATTGTCGAGCTTGGGCAGCGGGAATGGCACGCCGAAATAGTCGTTATACCAGGGCAGGATCGCCGCCGACGCATCCAGCGCCAGCTGCGCCTTGCCGGTATTCCCCTTGCCGGTGATGACGCCCACTTCCGTCGCGCCCGCCATCTTCGTGGCGCGTTCCAGTTCGCCCAAGCCGAAAAACAGCAGATAGGACGACATTTTCGGCGAAGTGCCGAACGTCACCCGCGTCCTGCCCCCGCCCAGATCCTGCGACGCCTTGACTGGCATGTTGCTGACCGCCAGCTGCCCCGTCGGCACGATCGCGGACAGATCGAACGTCGCCTTGTAGCTCGGCTCGTCAAAGCTCGGCACGAACCGCCGCGCATCGGGCGCCTCGAACTGGGTGAACAGCGCCCGCTTCTGCGCCCCGGCATTATCCTTGTAGTCCAGCGCGAACATCCCGTTCGCCTGCGTGTTGATGACGCCGCCATAGGCGATGTCGAGCTTGTACGCGCCCGGCTGCACCGGCTTGCCGAAATCCAGCGTCACCGTCTGCGCATTGGCATCGACCTTGGCCGATCCGGTCATCGCCTTGCCCTTCGCCGGGGTCAGCGTGACGCGGCCGATGGAAAGGTCAGCGGCATTCAGCACCAGCACCGGCATCGCCTGCGCGACATTGAGGTCGATCGTCACCTTGCCCGTGAACTTCAGGTTCGCCGCATCGGGCACCACCTCGATCGCATAATGGCTGGGCGCAGCGCCAGGCGGCAACTGCGTCGTGATACCCGGCGCCGGTCCCGCAGGCATCTGCGCCAAAGCGGGCTGAACAAGGGCGAGCGGCGCAGCCGCCAGCAACAGGGAAGATAGCTTCGAAAAGGACATCAGGTTCGCAACTCCGACACGTTGAGAACGGCACGGCCCGGGCGGCCATTGCCATGATAGTTGCGGGATCGAACCTTTCCGCGCGCGGGTCAAGCGGTTGATCGAACTTTGTTGTGCGGTTGTTTAATAGGGGAGCGCTTGCCGGATGCTGGCAAGCACGCCATCCAGATTTTCGAAGACCTCATGGTTCCAGAAGCGGATCATTGAATAACCCTGCCCCTCCAGAAAGCGCGTACGCGGCAAGTCAGCCTCTTCACTATGCTCGCCACCATCGACTTCGACGATCAGGCGATGTTCGGCACAAAGTAGGTCAACGACGTAGGGGCCTACCGTTGCTTGCCGCCGAAACTTGAAACCATCCAGTTGCCGATTGCGCAACGCAGCCCAGAGTCGCTTCTCACACTCCGTTGCATTCCGCCGCAATGCTGCCGCGTGAGGATTGGTACGCCCTATCGCCATAGCTCACCCCACCCTCACCCAACCCTCTCCCGCCAGCGGGAGAGGGCTTGCACCTGACTTCCTTCTCCCGCTGGCGGGAGAAGGATACGCAGCCTTGCCCGCAAGGCGGGCTAGGCGAAGTTGGATGAGGGTGCCTACCCCCGCCCCCGATACCCCGGCACATCCTGCGCAGGCAGCCACAGCCCGACCGGCGGCTCGCCCGACTGCCAGAACACATCGATCGGAATCCCCCCGCGCGGATACCAATATCCGCCGATCCGCAACCACAAAGGCTGCATCTCGGCAAACAGCCGCTCGCCAATCCCGACAGTGCAATCCTCATGGAAAGCGGCGTGGTTGCGGAACGCCCCCAGGAACAGTTTCAGCGACTTCGATTCGACGATCGTCGCGCCGGGCGCATAGTCGATCACCAGATGAGCGAAGTCCGGCTGTCCCGTCACCGGGCAAAGCGATGTGAATTCCGGCGCGGTGAACCGCACCAGATAGGGCTTGCCGGGCCGAGGATTGGCCACATAATCGAGGACCGCTTCCTCTGGGCTCGCAGGCAGTGCGCTGCTCTGCCCCAGATGGATCGGTGTCATGCTTTGGGGTATGTCGGTCATGACCGGCCATCTACGCCATTGCACGCCTAATGTCACCGCAACCTGATACCGCCATGCCATTCACCTCCCGTTCAGCGTCATCATTGCCTTGGCTGCTTGCCATGGGGATGCGTCCTGCCATTTTGACTGCCTTGCCGCTGCTGCTGGCCACGCCTTCGTTCGCGCAGGAGCAGGGGGGCAGCGATCCTGTCTTCAACCTGCCGCGAACCTCCCCGCCGCCTGCTGATCCTAGTCGCCAAGGTCCGGAACTCGACGTGTTCCGTGGCGCGCCTGTGACGCCACCAGCCAGCACGCCTGTCATCACGCCACCTCCGCCGGTCGTCGCACAGCCCCAGCCGCAACAGGCGCCCCCGGCCCAACCGCAGCGCCCCGCCACCACAGCGCCGCGCCCAACGCCTGCGGAACCCGCCGCCCCGGCGCGCGAGCCCGAAAGCAGCAGCGCCGCGCCCCAAGCATCGACGCCGCAAGCCCCAGCGCCGCGGCCCGCTCCGGCAGAACCCGCCGAGCCGCAAGCCACGCCCTCCCCGATTCCCGCCGCTCCCGCCAGCGAGCCGCCGCTGGGCGCGCCCGCCGAGTCTGCCTCCTGGGGTTGGATCGCTGGCGCCATCGCGCTCCTCGCCGCAGCGCTCGCGGCCGCCTGGCTGTTCCTGCGCCGTCGTTCCGAAGAAGAGCAGCAAACCTATGAAGAGCCGGAGGCCGCACCAGCTCCTCCCGCGCCCACGCCCGCAGCCGCAAAGCCCGTCCCGGCCCCTCCTGCGCCCCGTCCGGCAGCGGCAAAGCCGGTTGCGCCGCCCGCCGCGCCCCGGCCTGACGCCCCCTCCCCAACGCCCGCCGCTGCGGCAGCCGATCGGCCGTGGATAGACCTTAGCCTTGAGGTGCGCAGCGCCCGCCTGTCCCTGATGGGCGCCACCATCAGCTACCATCTGACGCTCCACAATCGGGGCGAGCGCGTCGCGGACGACATTCTCATCCGCACCTTCATCGCCAATGCCGATGCCCATCAGCAGGCGCAGCTACAGCAGTTCTTCGCCGGAGCTCTTGGCCTGCCCGCTCACTCGGCTGTCTCGCTTGCGCCAGGGCACAGCCACAGCCTGACCGGCGAGTTGCGCCTCCTGCCGGACCAGATCGCGCCCGTGCAGATGGGAGACCGCGCGCTGCTCATCCCCCTCGTCGCGTTCGACGCGCAATATCGCTGGTCGGACGAGCCGGGCGCCAGCCCCACGGGCGCGGGCCGCACCGGCCGCGCCTTCATCGTCGGCCAGGAAAAAACCCCGCCCGCCGACCGCCTCACGCCCTTCCGCGTCGATCAAGGCCCCCGCCAGTTCCGCACCCCCGGCAGCCGCGCCACCGCGCTCGAGCTGGCAAGCTGAGCCTGCCTTGAAGCGTCATCCCAGCCCATGCTGGGATTTCCGGCCCACGCCGCGCGCCCCCTCCAAGATTCCAGCGTCCGCTGGAATGACGACGAGCGGCTCTAAAAGCCCCAACACCCTTCCCACACCCCTCTCCCCCTCCTAAAAAGGCAGTCACGCACCACTGAAAGAGGCCGCATTGGACATTCTCATCTCCACCGATTGGCTCGCGGAAGAATTGGGCAAGGACGACCTCAAGATACTCGACGCCAGCCTGTTCCTGCCCGGCACGCCGCGCGACCCGCGCGCCGAATTCGAGGCCGCCCACATCCCCGGCGCGGCCTATCTCGATCTACCGAGCCTCGCCGATGCCGATGATCCGCGCCCCGGCATGCTCCCGAGCGACGCCTTCATGACCGAGCGCTGCCGCGCGCTCGGCATCGATGCGGACAGCCGTGTCATCCTCTACGACAACAGCCCGACGCACAGCGCCGCCCGCGCCTGGTGGATGATGCGCCTCTATGGCGTCGGGCGCGCGGCCGCGATCCTGGACGGCGGCCTACCCAAGTGGGTCGCCGAAGGCCGCCCTACCCAAAGCGGCTGGCCGGTCATCCCGCGCGGCGACGCCACCGCCCGCCGCGCGGAAAGGCAGGTCCGCACCAAGGAGGATCTGCTGGCCAATCTCGACAGTCATGCCGCGCAGGTCATCGATGCGCGCGGCGCGGCCCGCTTCACCGGCGAGGAAATGGAGCCCCGCCCCGGCATGGCCTCGGGCCATATTCCGGGCTCACGCAACATCCCTTCCGCTTCGCTATTCAACGCCGACAACAGCATGAAGACGGGGGCGCAACTGCGGCAATTGTTTCTCGACGCGGGCACCGACTTTTCGCGCCCGATCATCACGACCTGCGGCAGTGGCGTGACGGCGGCCATCCTGCTCGCAGGGCTGGAGCTGCTCGGCAAGACGGACGTCACCCTTTATGACGGCAGCTGGTCGGAATGGGGGCTTGACCCTTCCACGCCCAAGGCGACGGGTCCAGCCGCATGAGCAAGGACCGCAAGCCGCTCACCCAGTTGGCGCAGGCCGGGCGCAAGCCCGAATGGACCGGCATGCCCGGTCAGCCCGGCGCGATTGTCAATCCGCCGGTCTGGCGCGCCTCGACCATCCTTTATGACGATGTCGCCCATCTGCGCAGCGCCGCGCGCAGCAGCACGCATGAACGGCTCTTCTACGGCCGCAAGGGGACGCCCACCGCCTGGAGCCTCGCCGATGCGCTGACGGAAATGGAGCCCGGCGCGGAAGGAACGATGCTCTTCCCCTCCGGCGTCGCCGCCATCGCCTGCGCTCTGCTTTCGGTCCTGAAACCGGGCGACCAGCTGCTGATGGTCGATAGCGCCTATGATCCCACCCGCAACTTCTGCGAACAGATGCTGAAAAGTTACGGTATCGAAACGATCTACTATGACCCCCTCGCCGATTCCGTTTCAATTGACCATTTCATTAACGAAAACACCCGCGCCATTTTCCTGGAAAGCCCCGGCAGCCTGACTTTCGAGGTTCAGGACATCCCCGCCATCACCGCCCTCGCGAAGGCAAAAGGCATCGTCACCCTCCTCGACAACACCTGGGCGACGCCCTTCTTCTTCCCCGCCCTTTCCCACGGCGTCGACATCACCATCCTCGCCTGCACCAAATATATCGTCGGCCACAGCGACGTCATGCTCGGCTCCGTCATTGCCACGCCCGATCATTTCCCGAGGCTCCGCCAGACCGCCTATCTGCTCGGCCAGATGGTCAGCCCCGACGACGCCTGGCTCGCCAGCCGCGGCCTCCGCACCTTGGGCGTCCGGCTGAACCAGCACCAGGAAAGCGCGCTCCAGATCGCCCGCTGGCTCTCTGACCAACCCGAAGTCGCCCGCGTCCTCCACCCTGCGCTGCCGAGCTGCCCCGGTCATGAGAAGTGGGCCCGCGACTTTAGCGGTTCCAGTGGCCTGTTCAGCTTCGTCCTCAACGGCGGGGACGAAGCCGCTCGCGCAGCCCTGATCGACGGCCTCGCGCATTTCGGCATCGGCTACAGCTGGGGCGGTTTCGAAAGCCTTGCCCTGCCGGTCGATCCAGCACGCTATCGCACCGCCACCACATGGCAGGCCGAAGGCCCGCTCGTCCGGCTCCAGATCGGCCTTGAAGACCCCGCCGACCTCATCGCCGATCTCGATGCCGGTCTCGCCCGCTTCCGCAAGGCAAGGGGATGACCCAAGGCTTTCCCGGCCTGCTTGCCTTGCTGCCGGGCAATCCGGCGATCGTCCATCCTGTGGTCGCGCTGACGCTCACCGCCATCCTGTTCCTGATCGCGGACGGCATTGCGCACATAGCGGCCCCACGTCTGCGCCGCCGCGTCCGGCCATTGGGCGATGCGCTCGCAGGCCATCTGCGTCCCATCCTCCGCCATGCGCTGTCGAGCAGTTTGTTCGCCCTTGCCGCCGCGCTCTGGCCAATCAGTGCTCTTGCCCATCTTATACTGGGGACCGCGCTCGCCCTTTCCGTCGCCCTGCTAGCCACGCATATTCTGCGCAGCCTTGCTATTCCCCGCTGGGCGGTCGTCCCGCTTGCCCTGCTGTTGTTCGTCACGGTTCTTTCGGGCAGCAGCGGCGGCTTTGCTCCGGTGGCGGACATGCTTGACGGCATCGGCATCGACCTCGGCAAGCGGCGTGTAACGCTGCTCGGCCTGTTCAGCACCGCAGCGATCTGTGTCCTCCTCTTTGCACTGGTACGGCTCGCCAACAGGCTGTTCGCGCAGAGCATCGGGCGCGCAAAGGGGCTGGACGCCACGCAAAAGCTTCTCGCGCAAAAGCTCGCCGCCATCGGCGCCGTAGTCGCCGCCTTCTTCATCGGCATCGACCTGCTCGGCATCGACCTTACCGCCTTTGCGGTATTTTCCGGCGCGCTCGGCCTCGCCGTGGGCTTCGGCTTGCAGAAGACCTTCGGCAATCTCTTTGCGGGAATCATCCTGCTCATGGACCGCTCGATCAAGCCGGGCGACGTCATCGTGGTTGGCGACAGTTTCGGCTGGGTCAACAAGATCGGCGTCCGCGCCGTCTCCGTCCTCACCCGCGACGGCAAGGAGCATCTGATCCCGAACGAAAATCTGATGACGCAGGAGGTGGAGAACTGGTCCTATTCCGACCGCAACGTCCGTGTGCGCATTCCGGTGGGCGTGGGCTATGACAGCGACCTTAAGCTCGCCCAGGACCTCATGCTCCGCGCCGCGCAGGAAAGCCCCCGCGTCCTGCGCAATCCGAAGCCTAATGTATGGCTGACCAACTTTGGCGAGAACCGTGTCGAACATGACATTCTCGTCTGGATCAGCGACCCGGAAAGCGGCGTTGGAAATGTGAAATCAGACGTGTTGAACCGCGTGTGGCAGCTGTTCCGCGAGTACGGCATCACCATCCCCTACCCCCAGCGCGTCCTGCATGACCCGCACCGATCTTTGTTGCAGAGTGGCAACATTTCAGAATTAAAAGATAAGAAACAGCAATAATCCCTTGTGCAGCGCGGTATGCGGCGGCATGCCCTCACCTGTTCAGGTCATCCGATCCGGCCCATCGCGGGAATAGAGACTCCGGAATCCTGACGCAGGCGGGACCATCGCAGAACACCATCAAGGGGAATCTCATGCGTAAGTCCATTCTCGGCCTCTCGGCCGTCGCTCTCGCTGCTCTGTCCGTTCCGGCGCTTGCCCAGGACGAGCCCACGCCCGAACTCACCGTCACCGGCAATGCCGCCGTGGTCAGCGACTATCGCTTCCGTGGCATTTCGCAGACGGACAAGCGCTTTGCCCTGCAAGGCGGCATCACCGTTACCCATGAATCGGGCTTTTATGTCTCGACCTGGGGCTCTTCGATCGATGACTATGTTGCCGCTGGCAGCGACCAGGAACTCGACCTGATCGCAGGCTATTCCAGGACCTTCGGGGCCGCGACGGTCGATGTCGGCGTACTCTATTACTACTATCCCGGCTCGGGCGGCGCCAACACCGACTTCGTTGAGCCCTATGCCTCGATCAAGGGCACTTTCGGCCCGGCGACGGCGAAACTCAGCGCCGCCTACGCTCCCAAATCCCGCGCATTGTCCGTCGATGGCGGCCTGACTCGCGAAGACAATCTTTATGTCGCGGGCGATCTGGCAGCGAGCGTTCCCAATACGCCGCTGGGCGTTTCGGCGCACCTCGGCCACAGCTTTGGCCCAAGTTACCTGACCATCGGCGACGAATATACCGACTGGAGCATCGGCGCGACCTACACCTGGAGCCACCTGACCTTCGGCGTCAGCTATGTGGACACCGACAAGTCGCTCTACAGCCCCAGCGGCCGCAACGTCAGCAAGGCTGGCGTGGTGGGTTCGATCACCGCCTCGTTCTGATTTCCGATCATCAATGGGAAGGCCACGGTCCCGGCGGCCGTGGCCTTTTCCATCTTTGCAGTTTTACAGGCTCGCGCCGCTTTATCCGCGCGCTTATATAGGGCGCCATGTCCGCGCTCCTGCTGTTCCTGATCTTCTTCGCCACTGTCGCTGCGATGGAAGGCTTTGCCTATGTCATGCATCGCTGGGTGATGCACGGTCCGGGCTGGTTCCTCCATGCCAGCCATCATCGTCCTCGCACCGGGATGTGGGAGGCGAACGATCTTTATTTCGTAATCTTTGCGCTGCCTTCGATTCTGCTGCTGCTGGGCGGCGTGCAATGGGGCTGGGGCGATTGGGCCACCGCATGCGGCGCGGGGATCGCCGCCTATGGTCTTATCTACCTCGGCTTTCACGATATCCTCGTCCATCAGCGGATCGCCCATCGCCATGTCTCCCGCTCTCCCTATATGAAGCGGATCGTTCAGGCGCACCGGCTGCACCATGCGGTCGAAACCCGCGAGGGCTGCGTCAGCTTCGGTTTCCTGATTGCCCCCCGCCCGGAAGAGCTGAAACGGCAGTTGGCGCAAGAGGGCCGAAAGGGCGTTCGGAAAGCGCGGGCGCTAGTGGAAGCAGAGTGAGTAGCCTGCGCTTTTCCGCCTTGCCGATAATCCACGTGGCCAACTGAATGGCGCGCATCGGCCTTTTGGGCGGCTCCTTCAATCCGGCGCATGGCGGCCATCGCGCGATTTCGCTGTTTGCGGCGAAGGCATTGCGGCTGGATGAGGTCTGGTGGTTGGTTTCACCGGGCAATCCCCTGAAGCCGCGCGCGGGCATGGCGTCTCTCCCCGCGCGGCTCGCCCATGCCCGCGCTACCGCTCGGAGAGCACCCATCCGCCCCACCGCGATCGAGCAAGCGCTTGGCACCCGCTATACCATCGATTCGCTTAAAGTGATCAGGCAGCGCTTCCCCCGCAACCAGTTCATCTGGTTGATGGGCGCGGATAATCTCGCCCAGTTCGGCCAATGGAAGGACTGGCGCGGTATCGCGCGACAGATGCCCATTGCCGTGATCGCCCGTCCCGGCTATGATAGCGTTGCCCGTGGCTCTGGGGCCATGGCCTGGCTGCGGCGTTTCGTCCGGCCCGCGCGCCAGAGTGCAGACTGGACGGATTGGAGACCGCCGGCGCTTGTGCTTCTGCGCTTTCGCCCTGATCCAAGATCGGCGACCCTGCTGCGGCAGGCGAAACCCCTCTGGCATCGCGAATATGAACATGCACGCGTGCGCGATCCGCTCACGCGCCGGTTGATTGTCTAGAATGGAGCATTTTTGACCAGACCTAATCCTGCCAACGACCCGGCCCATGATGCCGACAGCGTTGCCGCCCTGCACGACCTTGTCCTCAAATCGCTCGACGATGACCAGGCGCAGGAAACCATCTCCATCCCCCTGGAAGGCAAGAGCAGCATTGCCGACCATATGGTGATCGCCAGCGGGCGTTCATCCCGGCAGGTCGCGTCGATGGCGCAGAAGCTCGCCGAGCGCATCAAGCAGGCCACTGGCCGCTCCGCGCGCGTCGAGGGGCTGCCGGTCGCCGACTGGGTGCTGATCGATGCGGGCGACGTGATCGTCCACCTGTTCCGGCCGGAAGTGCGCAGCTTCTACAATCTGGAACGGATGTGGGGCTTTGTCGACGCGCCGGTGGCTGGCACGGCCTGAAGGCGCGCCGCATCGGCTTCGTTTCGCCGATGCATGCAGACCTTCGACAAGCGCGCGCTGACCCGTTAGGAGCCTGATCCATGCTCCTCCACATCATCGCGCGCGGAAAGATCGGCCGTTCGGCCGAAGCGGAATTGGTCGAACGCTATGTGAAGCGGCTGAGCATGCCGCACAGGATCACCGAACTGCCTGACCGCGGCGGCAAGCTGCCCTTTGCCCCGGCGGGTACAATCACCGTGCTGCTCGATGAAAAGGGCCGCCAGCTCACTTCCATGGACTTCGCCAAACGACTGGAGGGCTGGCGTGATCAGGGGGCCCGCGAATGCCGATTCCTGATCGGCGCGGCAGACGGCTTTGATGATGAGGCCCGGGCAAGCGCCGACCTGCTGATCGCCTTTGGCGCCATGACCTGGCCCCACATGATGGCCCGCGCCATGCTGGCCGAACAATTGTGGCGCGCCTGCTCCATCCTTTCGGGCCACCCCTATCATCGCGAAGGCTGATGCCGCCACTGCTCGACAGGGATGGCCCTTTGCGCCTAATCATATGTAGCCGGTCGCCAACCGATCCGGCAGGGGGCAAGGGGTGAAAAGGTCAGCGGCCTTGGCAGCGGTCATCGGTAGCGCAGTGGTCTTCACCGCAGCGCGCCTGGCTGCCACGCCCGGAGCGGGCATCATCCTGAGCGGCACGGGCGAGACCAGCCTGCGCCAGGAACAGGCGGCGCTGAAAGCCGCGCGCATCCAATCCGAACAAGCCCGGGACCGTTCCCGGCGGTTTGAGCAACAGGCAACTGCCGCACGCGACGAGGCCGAACAGGCACGCCGCCGCGCCGCTGCCATGGCCGCGCGCATCCAGCAGGCTGAGGCCGATATTCAGGCAGCGCAGGCGCGCATCGCCATCATCGCCCGGATGCAACGCGCCCAGGCGGCGCGCCTCGCCGCCCGGCAGGAGCCGGTCGTACGGCTGACGGCAGCCCTGCAGATGATGGCGCGCCGGCCGATCGCCCTTGCGCTTGTCCAGCCTGGGTCGCTGAATGACGCCGTCCACATGCGCGCCGTTCTCGGCCAGATCCTGCCTGTCATCCAGGAACGAACCGCTGGCTTGCGCGCCGAGCTGGAACGCAGCCGTGCCCTGCGCGCCACCGCCGAACAAGCGACCGCATCACTGGCGCAGAGCCAGTCAGACCTGCGCACGGGCCAAGCCGCCTTGCGGACGCTCGAAGCGCAAAAGCGGCTGGCGGAGAAGGACTACCGCTCCAACGCCAATCTGGAGAGCGATCGTGCCTTGGCGCTGGGCGAACGCGCGCGCGACATCGTCGACCTGATGGACCGGCTCCAGGCTGCGGGCGACCTGCGCGAGGAATTGGCGGCGCTCCCCGGCCCGCTGCTGCGGCCAGCACGGCCGGACCTCGCCATGGCATCGTCACCCGCCCGGCAGCGCGATCCCGGAGGGCCGCCGCCCTATCGCCTACCGGTCATGGGTCAACTCGTCACGGGCATGGGAGAATTGTCGGAAAGCGGCGTACGGTCGCGCGGTCTTACCATCGCCACGCAATCCGGCGCGCTTGCCGTCGCCCCAACGGCGGGACGCGTGGTCTTTGCAGGGCCTTATCGAGGCTATGGCCAGATCATCATCCTTGATCATGGTGGCGGCTGGACGACGCTGATCACTGGCTTGCAGCGCCTCTCCGCCGCAGTGGGCGACAGCGTGCGGCAGGGTGATCCATTGGGCAACGCTGCCAGTCGCCGCCCGAGCATCACCGTCGAACTGCGCCGCAATGGCCGCCCTGTCGATATCGTGCCGCTGGTCGGGCTTGGCTGAGGCCCCTTCATCCGCCTCAATTTGAAGCAGAGCGCGACCCATCCGAATCACTTAATCCATTCGGGCTCAGCTTGTCGAAGCCCCCTTCTTGTAAAGAGTCGAGCCTCTCACGGTGAACGCCATTAAATCCAAAGCGCGCACCCCTAACGCCGCCAGCGCGCCCAAATAGCCGTGGGCAGCTCCAACCCTCTCGCCTCTTCGCGTACCGCCAATTCGCCCGCTTCCACCGTACCCGGAAGGTCGGCAAAGGCCTGCTTCAGCAATTCCCCGATCGCCAAAGCCGACATGCGCACGGCATAGACGGTCAGGAACAGGAACCGGCTGTCGGCATCCAGCAGGCGGCGGCAATCCGCGATCAACCGGGGCAGATCCTCTTCCAGCCTCCAGACTTCGCCATCCGGCCCGCGCCCATATTTGGGGGGATCGAGCAATATGCCGTCATAGCGCCGCCCCCGCCGGACCTCGCGGGCCACGAACTTGGCGGCATCGTCGACGATCCAGCGAACCGGGCGGCCTTCCATCCCCGATGCGGCGGCGTTGGACCGCGCCTGCGCGACCGATTTCTTGGATGCATCGACATGCACCATCTGCGCCCCGGTCGCCGACATCGCCAAGGTGCCGACGCCGGTATAGCCGAACAGGTTCATGATCTGCGGCTGATCCAGCCCGGCTGTCTGCTCGCGCATCCAGTTCCACACGGGCGCCATGTCGGGAAAGAAGCCAAGGTGCCGGAAGGGCGTGCAACTCGCCTGGAACGTCACGTCGTTCCAGCTGAGCGGCCAACCTTCGGCAGGCACCGGCCGATCATAGAACCAACGGCCGCCGCCTTCCTCGTCCGATCCCGGCACGAATTCGCCATCGGCTTGCCAGTCGGCACTCGCGGGGGCCCACATCGCCTGCGGCTCGGGCCGGATGAAGCGATAGCGGCCATAGCGCTCAAGCTTGCGGCCATGACCCGAATCGATCAGGCCATAGTCCGCCCACGGCTCACCGATGAGCGTGTCGAGCTTCATGCTCGCGGCGTAGCACGCTCCGCGACATAGGCGGTGATCGCCTCAAAGGTCGCGGGCAGCTTGGCATAGGCCTCCTCACGGGCGAACAGGTCACCCATGCGCGTAGGCAGAGGCGGACGAAGCCCGGTGGCACGCTCCACGGCCTCCCGGAATTTGGCGGGATGCGCCGTCGCCAGCGTGACGATCGGCACGCCTGCCTCGACCTCCATGCCGCGCGCGGCGGCGAGGCCGACGGCGGTATGGGGGTCGATGACCTGACCTGCTCCATCAAAAGCCCAACGAATGGCCATGTTCATCGCGTCGCCATCAACGCGTGCCGAAGAGAACAGCTTCGCCGCTCCGGCTCTCTGCGCATTCGTAAGGCGCATCGCCCGGCTCGTTTCGAACCCTTTCATCTGTTCGGCCAAGGCTGGGCCGCCGCGCCCACCGGCATCGAACAGCAGGCGTTCGAAGTTCGAACTGATCTGGATGTCCATGCTGGGCGTGGACGTCTGAACGACCTGGCCCTGGCTATAATCACCGTCGGCCAGCGCGCGGTGCAGAATGTCGTTCACATTGGTCGCGACCATCAGCTTGGCAACCGGAAGACCCATCTGCGCCGCGACATAGCCCGCGAACACATCGCCGAAATTGCCGGTGGGCACGGAAAAGGCGACCTGCCGCTCCGGCGCGCCCAGCCTTACGGCGGCGTAGAAATAATAGACCACCTGGGCCATCAACCGCGCCCAGTTGATGCTGTTCACCGCCGACAGGTTGAACTTCGTCGAGAAGGCCGGGTCGTTGAACATCGCCTTCACGAGCGCCTGCGCATCGTCGAAGCTGCCTTCGATCGCGATGTTATGAACGTTCGGCGCGCGCACTGTGGTCATCTGGCGGCGCTGCACGTCAGATACGCGGCCTTCCGGATGCAGCATGAAGATGTCGATCTTCTCACGCCCGGCAACGGCGTCGATCGCGGCAGAGCCGGTGTCGCCGGAGGTTGCGCCGACAATCGTCAGATGATCGTCGCGGCGGGACAGGAACCGCTCGAACAACTGCCCCAGCAGTTGCAGCGCGACATCCTTGAAAGCCAGGGTCGGGCCGTGGAACAGCTCCAGCAGCCAATGCTGATGATCCAACTGCACCAACGGCGTAACCGCCTTATGGCTGAAGCGGCCATAAGCGGCGGTGCACAGCTCGCGCAGCTCGTCTTCGCTGAGCGAGCCGGTGACATAGGGCGCCATGACGCGGACGGCCGTCTCGACATAGGAGAGCCCGGCGAGCGCCCTTATGTCCGCTTCCGAAAAGCGCGGCCAACTTTCCGGAACATAGAGGCCGCCATCGGACGCCAGCCCTGCCAGCGTCACATCCTCGAAACCCAGCGCAGGCGCGCTTCCCCTGGTGCTCACATATTGCATGATGGGGAAGCGCGGTAACGAGCCCGGGGCCCGGGAGCAAGCCTTTACGAAGGATCGGGCGGCGGAGTGGGCCGCCGGCGGAGGGCAAGCACATAGATAATCACCGCGACGGCGGCGAAGAAGAACCATTGGATCGCGTAGGCCAGATGATTGTTCGGGACATCCTTGACGCTTGGCGGCGCGATCGGCTTCAGGCCTTGCGGCGCACTCCCGGCAATCAGCATCGGGCGCAGCGGCAAGGCGTTGGCGGTGAAACGTGACAGCAATGTGCGGTGGTCCGGCTCCTCCGATATCCAGCCTTTGACTTGCCCGCCGCTCCAATCGGGCTTCAGGTCCGGCTGCTTGGCGACGCCCAGCGCGACGAGCGCTCCTGGGCCCTCTGCTCCTGTCGAACATTGCGCGATATAGCGATAGCCGACCGATCCATCGGCCGCCCGGCCCGCTTCGGTCTGCCAGCCCACGACATTCAGGCAGTGTAGGGATGACCGCCGAAAGAGCAGTTCGACGGGAACAGGCGCCATTTGCGGAAAGCTGACGGTCGGCTTGGTTGGATTGGCCGAGGCAAGGGCCAGCATCGCTTCCTTCTCGCCGCGGCGCTGCAATTGCCAGATGCCAAGACCGATCATGACCAGCACGGCGCCCGCGACGATGATGCTGGCGAAAAGAGGGATGCGGCGCGAGGTCATATTGTTAGGCACTCCCAAAACCTCGACCTTGCCCAAAACCCCCATAGGAAGAGCGAAGCGAGAGACGAAGGTGTTCGACCGGCTACCCGCGAGCAGCTCGCCTGCGGCATGGTTTGTTCGACCAACACCAACGGGCGAGCTTTTCGTACAGCAACTCCGCACACAGAAGACATCTGGCCCCAAAGCCGAGGCAGGCAAGATGGAGCGGGCGGAGCGGAGCCGGATGGAAGCATAAGGATAGGCATAATTATCTTCCGCCCAAAAGAAAACGGCCGGGTGATACCGGCCGTTCGCTTGATGAATAAGGTGCAGTCCTTAGCCGCCGTGCATCGGAGCGCCCCAGCCGCCCCACACGTAGATGGCGACGAACAGGAACAGCCACACCACGTCGACGAAGTGCCAGTACCAGGCCGCAGCCTCGAAGCCGAAATGCTGACGCGGAGTGAAGTGCCCCTTATAGGCGCGCACGAGATTGACGATCAGGAATATCGTCCCGACCAGAACGTGGAAGCCGTGGAAGCCGGTCGCCATGTAGAAGGCCGAGCTATAGGGGCTGCCGCCGAACGGGAACGGGGCATGGGCATATTCATAGGCCTGGATCGAGGAGAACAGCAGGCCAAGAATGACGGTCAACCACAGCCCCTTCTTGAGGCCTTCACGGTCGCCGTGGATCAGCGCGTGGTGCGCCCAGGTCACGGTCGTGCCCGAGCAGAGCAGGATCAGCGTATTGAGCAAGGGCAACTCGAACGCGTTCATCACCTCGATGCCCTTGGACGGGAACATCCCTTCGATCGGCGCGAGCTGGCTCGGGAACAGCGAGAAGTCGAAGAAGGCCCAGAACCAGCCGACGAAAAACATGACTTCCGAAGCGATGAACAGGATCATGCCATAGCGCAGGTGCAGCTGCACGACCGGCGTATGGTCACCCGCATGCGCTTCCGCGATAACATTGGCCCACCAGCTGTACATGGTGAACAGCACGCCCGCGACGCCGATCAGGAATACCCATCCGCCACCAGCAGGCATGGCGTCGGGGTGCATCCACATGATCGCGCCCATCGCCATGACCAGCGCAGACATGGAACCGAATAGCGGCCAGATGCTGGGCGGTAGAATATGATAATCGTGCTGCTTGGCGCCTGCCATGACGTACTCTTCCCTGTTCGCGTTCGCGTTATCGTGGATTGCCTTAGCTCGGCTTCTTGTCCTGCTCAACAGGATAGAAGGTGTAGCTCAGCGTAATTTCCTGCGTGTCTCTATTGTCGGGATCATTCAGGATTTTCGGATCGACATAATAAATAACCGGCATGCGCACCTGCTCGCCCGGCTGCAAAGTTTGCTGGGTAAAGCAGAAGCACTGGATTTTCGTGAAGTAAGCGCCAGCCTGCGTAGGCGTCACGTTGAAGCTGGCCGTGCCGGTGACGGGCTTGTCCGACATGTTCTTCGCGATGAAGATCGCCATGTCGCGCGCGCCCACGGTGACGGTATCGGTGCGATGCTCAGGATAGAATTTCCAAGGCATGCCGGGTTGAACATTGGAGTCGAAGCGGATTGAAAATGTGTGACCAACAACCGGCTGCAACTTGACATCAGCGGCTGCTCGCTGGGTCGTGCCCCCAAAGCCTGTCTGCTGGCAGAATATCCGGTACAGTGGAACCGAAGCGAACCCAAGGCCCAGCATAGCCAACCCCACCCCAGCCATGGCGACCAGTGTACGCCGGTTACGCCGGTCGCGATCGAATGGCGAGGGCGGCAGGCTGGCCATCAATGCCCTCCGCCGATTTTCACAATCGTGATCGCGTAAAAGAGAATCACAAGCGCGGCCAGCAGTAGCCCCGTCACAAGGGCACGCGACTTCTGTCGGCTGCGGACCTGCTTTTCCTCTTCAGGCGTCATGCGAACACCCAACGATCAACGACGACCGCGCCGAACAGCGCAAACAGGTAAAGGATCGAATATTTGAACAGCCGCCGTTCAGGTCCCATCCGGCTGGGGTCTGTTTCACGACGCCGAAACACGTCAAACGCAAATATCACGAACAAACCCGTCCCCAGCAGCGCCGTGAGGCCGTAGATCAAACCGGTAAGGCGCAGCAGAACTGGCGCCATAGCCGCAGCCGCCATGATAGCTGTGTAGAACCAGATTTGCCGACGCGTTGCGACCTCGCCGGATACCACCGGTAGCATCGGAATATTGGCAGCGGAGTAATCGGTCTTCACAAACAGCGCGAGAGCCCAGAAATGCGGCGGCGTCCAGAAGAAGGTGAGCATGAAGAGCGCGACCGGCAGAGCGCCGATATCGCCCGTTACCGCCGCCCAGCCGATCACCGGAGGAAAGGCGCCAGCAGCGCCGCCGATCACGATGTTCTGGGCGGTCCGAGGCTTCAGCCAAATGGTATAGATAAAAACATAGTAGAGGATCGACACGGCCAGAATGGAAGCCGCGAGCCAGTTGGTCGCCACACCCATCAGCAGAACCGAAAAGAATGAGAGGCCGACGCCGAAGTGAAGCGCCGATTGGCGATCCATCCGTCCGGCAGGTAACGGCCTGTTCGCAGTCCTCTTCATCTTGGCGTCAATGTCCGCCTCATACCATTGGTTGAGGCTGGCAGCCGCTCCCGCTCCGAGCGCAATGCAAAGAATAGCCGTGAAGGCCAATACGGGGTGAATATGGCCCGGCGCAGCAAGGAGTCCGCACAGGCCCGTGAAGACCACCAAGGTCATTACACGCGGCTTGGTCAACGCGACGAAATCCCGCCAATGTGCAGGCATCGTGGAAGCGGCGCTCCCGGTCATGAACGGCGAACTTGCCATATGCTCCTCATGCGGCAGCCCGGCGCCATCAGGGGCGCCGGGACTGCTAACTTTGGGCCTGCGATCTTTATCGCTACCCGGCATCCTACTGGATGCTTTCCTTCTGACCAGCCGTCAGTCGATGACCGGCAGCGTTTCGAACTGGTGGAACGGCGGCGGGCTGGGCAACGTCCATTCCAGCGTCGTTGCACCTTCACCCCATGGATTGCCTTCCGCTTTCTTACCGAATGCAAGCGACCAGAAGACGTTCACGAAGAATATCAGCACGCCCACCGCCATGATCTCATATCCATGGCTCGCCACGCTGTTCCAGTAGGCAAACGCCTCCGGATAGTCAGGATAGCGGCGGGGCATGCCCGACAGGCCAAGGAAGTGCATCGGGAAGAACAGCAGGTTCACGCCGACGAAGAACACCCAGAAGTGCAGGTGTCCCAGGAATTCGCTGTACATGCGGCCCGACATCTTCGGGAACCAGTAGTAGAAGCCAGCGAAGAGACCGAAGACGGCACCCAGCGACAGCACATAGTGGAAATGAGCCACAACGTAGTAGGTGTCATGCAGCACGTCATCGACACCACCATTCGCGAGGACCACGCCCGTGACGCCGCCCACGGTGAACAGGAAGATGAAGCCCAGGGCCCAGACCATCGGAGTCTTGTAGCTGATCGAACCGCCCCAGATCGTCGCAATCCAGGAGAAGATCTTGATGCCCGTAGGCACCGCGATCACCATGGTTGCGGCAGTGAAGTACATCTTCACGTTCACCGACATGCCGGTGGTGAACATGTGGTGCGCCCACACAACGAATCCGACCACGCCGATCGCGACCATGGCATATGCCATGCCCAGATAACCGAACACCGGCTTGCGGCTGAAGGTCGAAACGATCTGACTGATGATGCCGAAGCCCGGCAAGATCATGATGTACACTTCGGGGTGGCCGAAGAACCAGAACAGATGCTGGTACAGTTCCGGATCGCCACCGCCGGCAGCATCATAGAAAGTCGTGCCAAAGTTGCGATCGGTCAGCAGCATGGTGATCGCAGCAGCCAGAACCGGCAGCGCGAGCAGCAAAAGGAAAGCCGTGACCAGCACCGACCATACGAATAGCGGCATCTTGTGCAGGGTCATGCCCGGCGCGCGCATGTTGAGGATGGTGGTGATGAAGTTGACCGCGCCCAGGATGGAGCTGGCGCCCGCGATGTGGAGCGACAGGATGGCCATGTCCACAGCCGGGCCTGCAGAGCCGCTCGTCGAAAGCGGAGCATAGACCGTCCAGCCCGTGCCCGCACCGTTGCCCGTACCGCCAGGCACGAAGGTCGAACCAAGCAGCAGCGCAAAGGCAGGGATCAGCAACCAGAAGCTGATGTTGTTCATGCGCGGGAAGGCCATGTCCGGCGCGCCGATCATGATCGGCACGAACCAGTTGCCGAAGCCGCCGATGATCGCGGGCATAACCATGAAGAAAACCATGATTAGACCGTGCGCGGTGATCAGTACGTTCCAGAGGTGATAGGCCTGGTCGAGCGTGGCCGAAGGGCCGTCGGTCATCTGGGCCCAAGTATGAAGATACTGGATGCCCGGCTGAGCCAGTTCCGCGCGCATCAGGCCTGAAATCGCGCCGCCGATCACGCCGGCAAGGATCGCGAAGATCAGGTATAGGGTGCCGATGTCCTTGTGGTTCGTCGACATGAACCAGCGCTGGAAGAAGGCTGGCTTGTGATCGGCGTCATGATGATCATGAGCATGATCGCCGTGATGATCTGCAGTAATCGTGGTCATGGCGTTATGCCCTTACATCAAAGCTTTTCGGCGGGGGCGGCGGCAGGTGCGGCCGGAGCAGCAGCGGCGGAAGCCGCCGGAGCAGCACCTTGCAGCTTGCCACCCTGCGAGAGGACCCACTGGTCGAACTGGGCGGGAGGCAGCGCCTCGATCGCGATCGGCATGAAGGCGTGACGCGCGCCGCACAGTTCGGAACATTGGCCGTAATAGACACCCGGCTTCTCAATGGTGAAGGTCTTCTCATTGAGACGGCCCGGCACAGCGTCCATCTTCACCCAGAGCGAAGGCACGGCGAAGGCATGGATCACGTCGGCGCCGGTGATGATCAGCTTGATCGGGCGGCCAGCGGGAAGAACCAAGCGGGTATCGGACGCCAGCAGATAGGGCTCGCCATTCGCCTCGGCCTTTTCCTTGGGCAGCATGTTCGAGACGAATTCTGGGATGCCGTTGTCGGGATATTCATAGCCCCAGTACCACTGGTAGCCAGTTACCTTTACCGTGACCGCATCCTTGGGAGCAGGCTTGTACTGATCGGCCAGCAAGCCGATCGAGGGCACCGCGATCACCAGGAGGATGATGACGGGGACCACGGTCCAGAGCACCTCGATCAAGGCGTTATGCGACGTCTTGGACGGCACCGGATTGGCGCTGCGGCGGAAGCGCACCATGACATAGAGCATCAGGAGCAGGACGAAGACCGAGATGATCGTGATGAGCGGCAGGAGCAGCACGTCATGCAACCAACGGGCGGTGTGGCCAGTCGGGCTGAACTGTTCCTGCAAGGTGATTTCACCCGGACGCGGCATGCCGATGCCTTCGGTCGGCTTCATCCGGGCAGGCGCGGCTACCTTCGCAGCTTCGGCAGCGGGGGCCGCTGCGTTGCCAGCCGATTCGGCCGGGGCGGCAGCATTGTCCGCAGCGGCAGCGACGGCAGAATTATCCTGCGCCAGCGCCTGACTGTTCAACGCCGATGCAGGCGCAAAGGCCAGCAACCCGGCGAGAACGAGCGATTTCACCATTTTCATAAGCGTCTTCTTACCCCGTAACCCCTTGGCGCCGCTGCAACGAAGGCGCGCGCATACACGTCCCCCTCCGCCCGGTCGGTCTGCCGCGGCTTATAGGCATGCTTTTTTCCTGCCTCAAGCGGGCAGGAGCAGATTTTCTTCGCTGTTGCAACGCCCCGGCCGTCCGCCTATCTCGCACCTCGCGCACAGGGGCGCGATCATGGTTACCCATGTTAAAAGATATGTGCCGGACGGCCCGAAGCGGCCGGGGCAAATGCTGATGGATCGATAAACCGGATGACCGACGAGGAAGTACTGGCAGAATTCAGGGCGGCAGGAGCCTTGCTGGAAGGGCATTTCATCCTGTCCTCGGGCCGCCGCAGCGCCAATTACCTGCAATGCGCGCGCGTATTGATGAACGCCGAGCGCGCAGGCCGCCTCGCCCGGGCCGTCGTGCAGCAGCTGCCGCGTGAAATGCGGCAGGAGATCGACCTTGTCGTTTCCCCGGCGATGGGCGGCCTTATCATCGGCCATGAAGTAGGCCGCGCGCTTGATAAGGATGCCGTCTTTCTCGAAAGGCCGGAAGGCACGTTTGAACTGCGGCGGGGCTTCAGCATCACGCCGGGCCAGAAGGTGCTGATGGTAGAGGACGTCGTGACCACCGGCCTGTCGTCGCGCCAGGCGATTGAAGCCGTGGAAGCCGAAGGCGGTATCGTGGTCGCGGAAGTCGCGCTGGTCGATCGATCCGCAGGTGAAGTGGACCTGGGCGTTCCATTCTACCCGCTCGTCAGCATCAACTTCCCGGTCTATGAAGCCGAGGATGTGCCGCCCGAACTGGCGGCCATTCCCGCAATCAAGCCCGGAAGCCGGAAACAATAGACATCATGCAGCAAGCCCCCGCCCACCTGCGCCTGGGTGTCAACATCGACCATGTTGCCACCATCCGGAACGCGCGGGGGGGAGAGCATCCAGACCCGGTCAAGGCTGCGCTGCTGGCCGTGAAGGCGGGTGCAGACGGCATAACGGCCCATCTTCGAGAGGACCGGCGGCACATAAGGGACGAAGACATCGCCACGTTGATGGCGGCGCTTACCGTGCCGCTCAACCTGGAGATGGCGGCGACGCAGGAGATGCTGGGCATTGCGCTCAAGCATCGCCCGCATGCCGCATGTATCGTGCCGGAAAAACGAGAGGAGCGGACGACCGAAGGCGGTCTGGACGCGGCGGGCCAGATCGAGATGCTGAGGCCGATCGTCGGCGCGCTGGGCGACGCCGGGATACGCGTCAGCCTTTTCATCGAACCTGATCCGGCCCAGATCGAAGCGGCGATGCGCCTTGGCGCGCCAGTCGTTGAGTTTCACACGGGTCGCTATGCCCATCTGTCGGGATCAGAGCGCGCCGACGAGTTGCGGCGCCTGGCGGACGCTGCGGCATTGGCGGCCAAGAACGGGATCGAACCCCATGCCGGCCACGGGCTGACCTTCGACAATGTCGGCCCCGTGGCGGCGATTACGCAAGTCGCCGAACTCAACATCGGCCACTTCCTCATCGGCGAGGCGATATTCAGCGGGCTGGAAAGCAGCATCCGAGAAATGCGGCGGCAGATGGACTTGGTACGTTGATCATCGGCCTTGGCTCTGACCTCTGCAATATAGAGCGTATCCAGAATTCGCTGGATCGGTTCGGAGCGCGGTTCGAACAGCGGGTCTTCACCGAGGTTGAACGGGCCAAGGCGGACCGGCGGCCCTTCACCAAGGCGGGGACGCTGGCAAAGCGGTTCGCTGCGAAAGAGGCCTTCTCCAAAGCCGTTGGCACTGGTTTCAACCGTGGCGTGTTCATGAAGGATATCGGCGTCGTCAATCGCGCAGGCGGCGCGCCCACGCTGGAGCTTACCGGGGGCGCGCTTCTACGATTGCAGGCGATGATGCCCGATGGTCACAAGCCGGTCATTCACCTGACGCTAACCGATGATCATCCATGGGCGCAGGCATTCGTCATCATTGAGGCCCTACCCCAGTGACGGCTACCCCGCCACTATCCGAAACGCCCACCACAACGGCAGCCCCCATGAGCGATAACGACCCGCTTGCCACAGAAGAATCAGCGGCGGCATCGCCGGTACGGACGGACAGGAGTTCCGTCGATTGGTGGCATGAGGTGAAGAGCATCGGGTTTTTGATCCTGGCGGTGCTGGCCTTTCACAGCTTCGTCGCCAAGCCTTTCTACATTCCCAGCGAATCGATGATGCCTGTGCTGCTGAAGGGTGACAGGCTTGTGGTCAGCAAATTCCCTTATGGCTGGTCCTATGTTTCCCCGAGCTTCCACCCCCTGCCCTTCCTGAAGGGCCGGATTTTCGGCCGATTGCCCGACCGTGGCGACATCGTCATCGTGTCGCCGCACAATCGGCGCGAGGATTACATCAAGCGCGTGATCGGCCTGCCGGGCGACATTATCGAGGTCAGAGGCGGACAGGTGATATTGAACGGCGTCGCGGTGCCGCAGAAGGCGATCAAGCCGATCCTGATCCCGATCGATGGCAACGCCCCTTGCTCCCCCACCCAGTTTCCCGGAGCGCGCACGACAGGTGCGGACGGGCGGGACTATTGCCAGTTGCCCGTGCGGCAAGAGACGTTGCCCAACGGCAAAAGCTATCTGACGATCGACATGGGACCCAGCGCGCTGGATTGGTATGGTCCGGTGCGCGTGCCACGAAATCATGTGTTCCTGATGGGCGACAACCGGGACAACAGCGCCGACAGCCGCGCCCCGCTTGAGGAAAATGGGCTCGGCGGTCCTGTGCCCTGGGAAGCGATCGGCGGACGCGCGGAGTTCATCACCTTCTCGCTGGACGGTGATTCCAGCTGGAATCCCATGACCTGGGTCCACGGTTTCCGCAGCGGCCGCGCAGGGAACAGCTTGCGCCCGGAGAGCGTTGCACCCCCGAAATAATGTATTCGCAAAGGGGCTGGTGATTGAGCGGGAAAAACGTCCACATCGAGGAGCCAGGCCCAAGCGAGTTGCGCAGCCCGCTTGTCCAGCATGAGATAAAGCGCGCGGGTGTGTGGATCGCCATGGCCGTGGCGGTCGCACTCGTCGTTCTGCTGGCACAACCAATCATGCTGATACTGGGCGCGCTGGTGCTGACGACGATGATGGACGGAGGCACGCGCCTGCTCGGCCGGGTATTGCCGATTGGCCGCGGCTGGCGGCTGGCGATCGTCCTCCTCTCCGCACTGCTTTTCATGGGCTATACCTTCTACCTGACCGGAGCGAGCCTGGCGGCACAGGCCCAAGCCATGCGCACGATCGTGGAAGCACAGGTGACGCGCATCGGCGGCTGGATGCAGCAATTGGGCGTCACCACCACGCCTGATGACTTCAAGAGCCTGGCGACGCAGGCATTCAGTTCGATCGGCCGGGTGACCGCCGCCGTCAGCACGATGATGGGTGCAGTGACGAGCGGGGTCATGATGCTGGTGCTGGCCATCTTCATCGCCGTTGATCCGCGATTGTACGAACGAGGCGTGGCCTGGATGCTCCCCATGAACAGCAGGGTCAGCTTCTACAATGTCGCGGACAAGATGGGCTGGACGTTGCGCCGCCTGATGTTCGGGCGGCTGATCGGCATGGCTGTCGAGGGCGTGGGAACATGGCTGCTTCTGCTTGCCGGGGGCGTGCCGATGGCGGGGCTTCTCGGCATTCTGACGGGGCTCTTTGCCTTTCTACCGAATATTGGGTCGATCATTTCGGGCGTATTGATCGTGCTCGTCGGCTTTTCGGCGGGTGTGGATGCGGGCCTTTATGCATTCGGCGTTTATCTGGTGGTGCAGATCGTGGACGGCTATCTGATCGTCCCGATGGTGGCCAAGCGCGCCACCGATCTGGCGCCCGCACTGGTTCTTGCCGCGCAGATCATATTCGGCGCCTTGTTCGGCATATTGGGCCTCTTCCTGGCCGACCCGATCATCGCGATGATCAAGGTTTATCTGGAGGAGCGGTCCAAAGCGATCAATGACAGCGATGACGCGAAGGCCATCGTCGTCGCCAAATGAAAAAGGGCCCGACTAGCGGGCCCTTTTTGACTTCCAATCCAATCGATCAGTTGCCCGGCAGCGGCGGCGGCACCGCGCCCTGCTGCATCATCTGCTGCATGCGCATGATGTCGGCCTTCGACTTGAAATCATGCAGCTGCACATCGAAGACCAGCACGGAATTCGCCGGGATCGGACCGGCGGCCTGCTCGCCATAGCCGAGCTGCGGCGGGATCCACAGGCGATACTTGCCGCCCTTCTTCATCTTCTGCAGGCCTTCGGAAAAGCCCGGCACGACGCCATCTACGGGCATCGCGGTCTGGGCATTTTCATCGAAGACAGTGCCGTCGAGCAGCGTGCCCTTGTAGCCGACCAGCGCCACGTCCGCAGCGGTCGGGCTGGGACCGGTGCCCTCTTCCAGAACCTTGTACTGGAGACCCGAGTCGGTCGTGATCACGCCGTCTTCACCCGCATTGCTGGCAAGATAACTGGCAGGTGACGGCTCCACGCCGCGCTGTCCGGCCCAGGCGAGGCCAGCGGCGGCGATCGCCACTGCGGCAACGCCGATCCAGAGACGCGTCAGCGACCCCTTGGCGATGGGACGAAGGGGAACAGCGGTCGTGGACATGGACCTTAGCCTCGCAGGTGCGGATGATCAGCAGGATGGAGCGGCAGTCCGCCGCCCCATGGAAACGAACGTCTTAACGGACGCCGTCGCGCTCGGCGCGCTTCCGCTCCAGCTTGCGCGCGCGGCGAACCGCAGCCGCCTTTTCGCGGGCGCGCTTTTCCGAGGGCTTTTCGTAGTGACGGCGCAGCTTCATCTCGCGATACACGCCCTCACGCTGCAGCTTCTTCTTGAGCGCGCGCAGGGCCTGGTCGACATTGTTGTCGCGAACGATGATTTGCATAAGCCAGTCAAACTCCAGTCGAAAACGGGCGGTTCGCCGGGAAACAAACCCTTCCCGACGGGCCTACCAAAACTAATAGCGATGAGTCGTCGCAGGGCAGCCTGCGCCGTGTGGGGCGCGCCCTACCAGCAGATTCGGCCAAATTCAACCCCGAAGCCGTTTCACTCGACAGGAGCGCCAGTGGGGTGGATAGTCAGGGCAGAAGATAAAGGAGGATCGCCATGGCCACCGCCGTTCCTGTTGCCGGGATGTCAGCCGCCGAATGGGAGGCGCGCCAGCAGCTCGCTGCCTGCTACCGCATATTCGACCATATGGGCTGGTCGGAGTTGATCTACAACCACATCACCTTGCGCGTGCCTGTTGAGGATGGTGCTTTCCTGATCAATCCGTTCGGGCTGCTCTATTCGGAAGTGACCGCGTCCAACCTCGTCAAGATCGATATCGACGGCCACATATTGGACGGCAGTGCCTATCTGGTCAATCGGGCCGGGTTCACGCAGCATAGCGTCTTTCACCGGCACCTGCCCGACGCCCATTGCGTCATCCATACGCATACCACTGCCGCGATGGCGGTCAGCGCCACCAGGGAAGGGCTGCGGCCGACTAATTTTTATGCCGCAGCGTTCGCAGGCCGGATCGCCTATCATGATTTCGAAGGCATCACGCTGCGCCCGGACGAAGGCGAGCGGCTGATCGCCAATTTGGGCGAACGGCGGCTGATGATGCTGCGCAACCATGGCTCGCTGGTCATGGCCGATACCCTGCCCAAGGCTTTCCTCCTGCACTGGATGCTCCAGCGCGCTTGCGAGATCCAGGTCGCCACGGGCGCGGCAGGGACGCCGATCGATATTCCGGAAGAGGTGATTGCGGTCCATCAGCGCGATATCGGCGAGGTGCAGTTGCCAGTAGGCCCGGGCGTACCCGACTTTCAAGCCATGGTCCGGTTGATCGACAGGATCGATCCGAGTTGGAAGACCTGAAGAAACAGGTGCGCCAGATCAATCTAGATCAAGGACATGCGCGAACAAAGAACATAATGTGAACGCATGGCTGTTCTTTCGATCCGGCAGAAACTGGAAATCCTCGCCGACGCGGCAAAATATGATGCGTCATGTGCATCGTCGGGGACGAAGAAGCGCGATAGCACGTCCGGGCGCAAAGGCGGCATCGGGTCGACCGAGGGAATGGGTATATGCCATGCTTATGCGCCTGACGGACGATGCATATCGCTGCTGAAGATCCTGCTGACGAATAGCTGCATCTTCGACTGCCATTATTGCATCAACCGCCGGTCGAGCGATGTACGCCGGGCGCGCTTCACCGTGCGAGAGGTGGTCGACCTGACGCTCAGCTTTTACCGGCGTAATTATATCGAAGGGCTTTTCCTGTCCTCCGGGATCATACGGTCGTCCGATTATACGATGGAGCAGTTGGTCGGCGTTGCCCGCGCCTTGCGGGAGGAGCATGATTTTCGCGGCTATATTCACCTCAAGACCATTCCCGATGCCGACCCGGAACTGACCCATCAGGCGGGGCTCTATGCCGACCGGCTCTCGATCAACGTCGAATTGCCGACAGAGCAAGGCTTGCGGCGACTGGCGCCCGAAAAGAATGGCGAGCGCATCGAAGGGGCGATGAAGGGGCTGCGCACGGCGATCGAAGATACCGCCGATGCGAAAAAACGGTATCGCCATGCACCGCGCTTCGCGCCCGCAGGGCAGTCGACGCAGATGATCGTAGGAGCCGACGAAGCGGATGACCGGGCCATCATCCGGCGTGCGCGCTCGCTTTATGATCGGCACGCGTTGCGCCGCGTCTATTATAGCGCGTTCTCGCCGATCCCTTCCGCCAGTAGCGTGCTGCCGCTCAAACGCCCGCCCCTGCTGCGCGAGCATCGGCTGTATCAGTCGGATTGGATGATGCGCTTCTATGGTTTTTCAGTGCAGGATCTGGAGCAGGCAACCGATCCGCAGACAGGACATCTGCCGCTCGACATCGATCCCAAGCTCGCTTGGGCCTTGGCGCATCGGGACATGTTCCCCGTGGACGTGAACTGCGCACCCCGCGAATTGTTGCTTCGGGTGCCGGGACTTGGCGTCAAAGCGGTCGATCGCATCTTGGCCAGCCGCAGGGTGCGCCGTCTCCGGCTGGACGACGTTGCGCGGCTGACAAGCTCGATCGTGAAATTGCGGCCGTTTCTGATCGCGAGTGATTGGAGGCCGGTGCACCTGATCGACAAGGTCGATCTGCGGCGGCAGCTCACTCCTCCCGCGGCACAGTTGGAGCTTTTCGGTTGAACAGCCGTTTTCCCTGTTGATAAGTGCCGCGCTTCGTGATTTCTTGAGAACAATAAAGGTCGAGGGGACAGCGCTGGTGGCAACGGCATTCAATGGTGATTCAGTACGGCCTCATGGCGGCCGTTATGCCAAGCGCATGAGCAGCCATCTGGCCGCTGCACTCGTTGTTTTCTGCCTCATTCAGATCGCTATCGTCGCCCGGATGGGCGGCTCGCTGGTACTACACCTCGCTCTTATCGCCGCAATCGGGGGATATGCCATGATCGCCCGTGGCATGGAGCGCCGCTGGGAGATGCTGGATCAAAGCGGCCTGTCGAGGTCGGGTCTGGGCCTGCGCTTTCGCCGGGATGTGGCGCAGGTGTGGCTGAGCAGCATTGCCTGCAGCCTGTTATGGCTCCCCGTCGCCATCATCTTCCGCTTCCTGTTCGGCTGACCCGCGGACCCAAAGCGTCCTGCCTGTCGTTGTGCCCTCTAGATCAAGAGGAGCACGCCCATGGCCAAGGCCACGATTTTCGACAAATTGAAGCAGGATCATGATGCCCATCGTCAGCTGTTCGAGAAGATGGCTGATGCGCAGGATGATCATGACCGGCTGGAAAAACTGTTCGAGCAGTTTCGCGTCGAGGTGACCGCGCATGCGGCTGCCGAAGAAGAGACGCTTTACGCAACGATGCTCGCCCGCCCCGACCTGCGCGAAGATGCGCAGCACAGCGTCGCGGAACATAAGGAAATCGACGATTATCTGGAAGAATTAGAGGAGCAGGCCTTCAACAGTCCGGAATGGCGTGAAACCTTTGCCAAGCTCAAGAAGCGCTATCTGCACCATATCGAGGAAGAAGAAGAGGAAATGTTCCCCGACGCAGCGGCTGAACTGACGGACGAGGAAGAAGTGAAACTTGCCGCCACCTTTGCGCGGCGCAAACCTGCCGAGCTGGAGCGGGCGGAATCGTCCGACTGATTTCGCCATGTTTCAGGCGCTGCTGAGCGGGCCGGACGATTTCGACGGGTGGCGCGATGCTGCCCGTCGTTTCGCTCTGGCTGGCGTGCCGCCTCAGGACATAGATTGGCGGGTCGAAGGAGATGCGGGATCGCTGCTGGCGTTCGACAAGCCGCCGCCTGCCGATCAGGGCAGCGGAGCATTTTCCGTCCCGCGTGCTTTTCTGGAGTTGGCGGAAAGCGCCATATTGCACCGCGATCCGGAGCGCTTTGCCCTGCTCTATGCACTGCTGCTGGATGTCCGCGAGCAGCGCACGCGCATGGATGACCAGGCCGATCCTCTGGTCCGCAGGGTTGAGGTGCTGGCCAAAGCGGTTCGCCGCGACATTCACAAGATGCGCGCCTTCGTCCGCTTCCGGGAGGTGCAGGATGACGACGGCGCGCGCTTTGTCGCCTGGTTTGAACCCGACCATCATATCGTCCGGGCCAACGCCGCTTTCTTCGTGCGCCGCTTCGCATCGATGCGCTGGTCCATCCTGACGCCCGAAGTCAGCATTTTCTGGGATGGCGAAAGACTGAGCGAAGGGCCAGGCGCATCGAAGACGGATGCCCCTGCGGGCGACCCGGTCGAGGACATGTGGAAAAGCTATTATGCCTCAATATTCAATCCAGCCAGGCTCAAGCAGCGCGCCATGCTGTCGGAGATGCCCAAAAAATATTGGCGCAACCTGCCGGAGGCGGCACTCATCCCCGGCCTGGTCGCCGGAGCGCAGGCAAGGGAGGCGGCCATGATCGCCACCCCGCCCAAGACACCCGCCCGCCCCAGCAACGTGACAGCCGCCTGGGCGGCCCTGCGCGAGGAAGCGTCAGGCTGCACGCGCTGTCATCTATATCGCGATGCCACCCAGACGGTGTTCGGCGAAGGGCCGCTAGACGCTGCGCTCGTCATCGTCGGGGAGCAGCCGGGCGATCAGGAAGATCTTGCGGGACGGCCTTTCGTCGGTCCGGCGGGACAATTGCTTGACCATGCGCTGGAAGAGGCGCGGATCGACCGGGCGAGCATTTACGTCACCAATGCCGTCAAGCATTTCAAACATGAGAGGCGCGGCAAACGGCGCATCCACCAGACGCCGGACACGCCGGAGATCAACGCCTGCCGCTGGTGGCTGGATCAGGAGTTGGACCTGATCCGTCCGCGCGTACTGCTCGCGATGGGCGCGACGGCGGCACGGGCCATCTTGGGAAAGGCGGTGACGATCAGCCGAACCCGGGGCGCACCGATCGCGCTTGAGAATGGCATCGAAGCCTGGGTAACAGTGCATCCCAGTTTCCTGCTGCGGGTGCCGGATGAAGCGCGCAAAGCGCAAGAAAGGGCGCGCTTTGTTGAGGACTTGCGCGGCATCGGCGAGAGAGTGAAGGCCCTTGCCCGATGATCATCGCTTGACCAACGGCCCTGCCCCGGCAACATCGCCACCCGCCGATGTTAGCCGAGGGATTTTGCCGCTTCATGTCGATCGCCTATCATAATGGTCAGTTTCTGCCCCTTGCCGAAACGCGGATTTCGGTACTCGATCGCGGATTTCTTTTTGCCGAGGCAGTCTATGAAGTGACGGCCGTCATCGACGGACGGCTGATCGACAGCGCGTCGCATCTGGCAAGGCTTGAGCGCTCGGCAGCGGCCATCGGTCTTTCGCTGCCCCTTTCAACCGGACAGATCGAAGCCGCGCAGAAAGAACTGGCTGCCCGCAACGGACTTCAGGAAGGGCTCATCTATCTGCAATTGACGCGGGGTGCGGACTCCGGCCGGGACTTCCTGCCCTCGCCCGGTCTGGAGCCCACTCTGGTGATGTTCACGCAGGCCAAGCGCTTCCTCGACTCTCCGGCTGTACAGAGCGGGATCGCAGTGGTCACAACGCCCGACCTCCGCTGGGCAAGGCGCGACATCAAGAGCGTGGGCCTTCTGGCCCAAGCCATGGCGAAGCAGATTGCGGCCGAAGCGGGCGCGCAAGAAGCCTGGATGGTGGAAGATGGCTTCGTCACCGAAGGCGCGTCGTCCACGGCCTTCCTGGTGACGAATGAAGGCATCATCACGCGCGCATATTCGCAAGCCGTGCTGGCGGGGTGCACCGGCTCTGCCATCACCGCGCTGGCGGAGGAAAGTGGACTGACCGTCGTTCATCGCCCCTTTACAGTCGCCGAAGCGGTGGGAGCACGCGAAGCTTTCATCACCAGCGCGTCCACGCTCTGCCAATCCGTCGTGCGTATCGACGGGCGCATTATCGGCAATGGCAGCCTTGGGCCGATCGCGACCCGCTTGCGCGAACTCTACATCGACTTTGCCCGGCGGACGGCAGTCTGAAATCAAAAATGCGGAAAGATCATCCGTTCCGGATACAGTTTCCTTAGGCCTGTCATCCCGCCATTTCGGGGAAAAGCCGGACCATTTTGGCGGTAGCCGTGCTCAACTCTGTGAAATTCAACGGCAAAACGCGCCATCAACATCAGGAACAAGCTTGCATGCTCCGATTTGGAGGAGAGAGAAGCGGCGCAACCGAGATATTGCGGTAGGTTAGGAACAAAGCAGGGACAGGAGTTTAATCAGGTGGAAATGGATCGATCCCGGACTGACTTTGTTGCCGCTGGCGAAGATATTTATCGCGTGAGGGATATGCGGGCGGGCCTGCTCATTCTGGCCGACGATATCTTCCTCGACGATGTCGCCGGGATCGCGCAGGCCGCACAGTTCAGGCTGCTGGATATCGTCGCGCTGGATCAGGCGATGCTGCGGCTCGACATGCAGGTGGGCTGCGATGTCATCCTGCTCTTCTGCACCCATCCATCTGTCATGCTCGAGCGGCTGCTGGTGCAAGTGGAGACGCTGGCGGTGCAGAATGACATGGCCGTCATTCTGGTCGCAGGTCTCGACACCGTGGACTTAGCCTTCGCCTGCATGCGAAGTGAGCGGACGCAGCTGCTCTGTACACCCGATCATGCCGATCTTGCCGCCGCGCTGCTGACGGCGGGCGGCACTACGCCGCAGCGGGCACTTCATGAGGTGAACCAGGAAAGCGAAGGCGTTCGCCTGCAGCAACTGAGCGAAGAAGTCAGCCGCCTCGCCCGGACGTTGGAGGCGCTGACGGCGCGCCCGCGCCATGCCATGCCTTCCTTTGCCTTGGGCCCCCGCATATCGGATCGTGCGAGCGACTATATCGGTATGCCCGCTGTCGAACCGATTGGCGAGCAGCGAGCGCCCGCCAAGGAAGCAACGCTTGGCGCGGCGCAGGTGCGGGACATGCTGCGCGCGCGGCGGCTGCGGGAGGATTTCCTGCCTGCCGACCTTTTCGCCGATCCTGCATGGGACATGCTGCTCGACCTGTTGGCAGCGCGTCTGGAGCAGGAGCGCGTGTCGGTCTCTAGCCTCTGCATCGCTTCGGCCGTGCCGCCGACGACCGCGTTGCGCTGGATCCGTACGCTGACCGACAAGGGCATCGTTCACCGGCAGGCTGACCCGCATGACGGGCGCCGCGTGTTCATCGCGCTGACCGACGATACCGCCGAAGCGCTGACAAGATGGTTCACCGCGAGCCGCCGTTTCCTGTGCGGGTAAACGGGCCGCTATCATCAAGGCTTGACCGGCGCGCGGATTGGCCTAGATAGCGCGCTCCGGCTGCATCGCCATGATGCGGCATCGGGCGATTAGCTCAGTTGGTAGAGCGTCTCGTTTACACCGAGAATGTCGGCGGTTCGAGCCCGTCATCGCCCACCATTTCCCATCGCTGCCAGAAAGCCCTGCCGGATATTGCGGTGCGATGGAGCCGCTGCTAATCGAACGCGTCATGATACAGCCGCCTGAAATTCTTCGAGTCACCAAGCCCCGCGTCGCGTGCGATGGTTCGGGCGACATCCCCGCTGCTCTGGGCCACCCCCGCGTGTTCCTGGAGATTGACGAACATGGCTATGTCGATTGCGGCTATTGCGACCGGCGCTTCGTCCTGATCGGCGGTCCGGCTGACACGCCCGAAGTCGCGGGGCTGCCTGACATCCCATCCGGCGCCAGCATCTGAAACGGGTTTCGCCATCGCGAATTTGATTGGGCTTGGGAAGCTGCGCCCCTATATCGGGCGGCATGACGGACATCGCTTCCCAGTTCACCGATGCGCGCGGCCTTCTTTACCGGCCGGGCCTGCTGGATCCCGATGGCGCGCGGCGGCTGACCGCCCAGGCGCTCGCCAATTGCGATGATGGCGAGCTTTACCTTCAATATCGGGCAAGCGAGAGCTTCGGATTTGACGATGGCCGGCTGAAGACGGCCGACTATTTGACCGATGCGGGTTTTGGCCTGCGCGGCGTGTCAGGCGAGATGACGGGCTTTGCCCATGCCAATGACATTAGCGAGGCCGCGATTCGCCGGGCGGCCGAGACGCTGACGCTGCTCGACCCAGCGAGGGGCCAACCCGCGCCGCCGCCGCAGCGGACCAACCGCCACCTCTATACCGACGCCAATCCGCTCGAGATCGTGCCCTTCGCTGAAAAGGTGACGTTGTGCGCGGCCATCGACGCAGCCGCGCGAGCGCGAGATCCGCGCGTTGCGCAGGTGTCGGTCAGCCTGGCGGGAAGCTGGTCAGTGGTGGAGATCGTCCGCGCCGATGGCTTTACCGCGACGGATATCCGCCCGCTGGTGCGGCTGAACGTCTCGCTGATCCTGGAAGAAAATGGCCGCCGCGAAACAGGCAGCTTCGGGATTGGCGGGCGCTATCTTTATGATCAGGTCATGGATCCCGCGATCTGGAACCGGGCCATTGACGAGGCGCTCGCACAGGCGCGGGTCAACATGCGATCAGTCGCCGCGCCTGCGGGCGAAATGACGGTGCTGCTGGGTCCAGGTTGGCCGGGCGTACTGGTGCATGAAGCGATCGGCCATGGCCTGGAGGGCGATTTCAACCGGAAAGGCACCAGCGCTTTTTCCGGCCGGATCGGCGAGCGTGTCGCGGCGCCGGGGGTCACGGTGGTGGATGACGGGTCCATCCTCAATCGCCGCGGATCATTGTCGATCGACGATGAAGGCACGCCCACGCATGAAAATATCCTGATCGAGGACGGCATCCTCAAAGGCTATATGCAGGATCGGCTGAACGCGCGGCTGATGGGTGTCGAACCGACGGGCAATGGCCGCCGCGAAAGCTACGCCCATGCGCCGATGCCGCGCATGACGAACACCTTCATCAAGGGCGGCCAAGACGATCCCGAAGAACTGCTGTCCCGCATGAAGTCGGGCATCTTCGCCAAGAGCTTTGGCGGCGGACAGGTCGATATCGTGTCGGGCAAGTTCGTTTTTTCGTGCACCGAAGCCTATAAGGTCGAGAATGGAAAAATCGGCGAGCCGATCAAGGGTGCAACATTGATTGGCGATGGGCCAACGGCGCTCACCAAAGTCATCGGCATAGGTAACGACTGGGCGCTGGATGAAGGCGTCGGCATGTGCGGCAAAGGGGGCCAGAGTGTTCCGGCCGGGGTCGGGCAGCCCACCCTACTGATGGACGGGTTGACGGTCGGCGGCACGGCGACCTGACAGCCGGACGCCATGGGCTGCGGAACCGGCCGCTCGCCTGATCTTTTCTTCCTGTATGAACATGCTCACGGACAGCCATGACGCGGTGACCGCCGACTGGGCGGCGGCTCTGCTCGATTTCTGGTTCAATCAAGTCGGTGAAGAAGGCTGGTGGAAGCATGACCCGGCGCTTGACCGGCAATGCACGAGCCGTTTCCAGCATCTGTGGCGGGAGAAGCAGGCGCTGCCCGCCGAGACGTTCCTGGAGCGTGCCGACGATGCGTTGGCAGCCGTGCTGCTGTTCGACCAGCTGCCACGCAACATGTTCCGGGGCACGGCTAAAGCTTACCAGACGGACGAGCTTGCCCGGACCATAGCCCGCGGCGCGATTGCCCATGGCTATGACATTCAAATCGGCGGCGCCGGGCGGAGATTTTTCTACATGCCGTTCCAGCATAGCGAAGCGCTGGAGGATCAGGAGTTGTCCCTCAACCTGTTCGAGGCGGCCGGCGATGAGCGGTCCATGGAATTCGCACGCCAACATCATGCAGTGATCGCGCGGTTCGGGCGTTTTCCCCATCGAAATGCGGCGCTGGGCCGCGCCAATGCAACAGGCGAAGAGGAAGCCATCGCGGCAGGTTCCGGATGGTAGCCGGAGCGTGCCCATTTTTTAGGCAAGGTTGATCACCTGCCCATTTTTTTTGCTGCCCTTTCGAACTCCCTAAGGAGAAAGCCCGGATCAGGCCCAGTTTTCTGAACTGGCACGGCTCTTGCTGGTATGTCGCCGCACACCATTAACAGGGGGCGACATGAAACTTGTCATGGCTATCATCAAGCCGTTCAAGCTTGACGATGTCCGCGAGGCACTCTCCTCGCTGGGCATCGCGGGTATGACGGTGTCCGAGGTGAAGGGCTTCGGCCGCCAGAAGGGGCAAACTGAAATTTATCGGGGCGCCGAATATTCCACGAACATGGTTCCGAAGATCAAGATCGAGGTCGTTTGCGACGACGATCTTGCACCGCGCGTAGTCGAAGCGGTCCAGACGGCAGCAAATTCCGGCGCGATCGGCGACGGCAAGATTTTTGTCCTGGATGTTGGTCAGGCCGTGCGCATCCGCACCGGCGAGACCGGCGAGACCGCGCTGTAAGAAGGGGGGAATAATGACCTTTGCCAAGAAATTCTCCGGCGTGATGGGAGCGGCTGGCCTTTCCCTCTTCGCCGCGCTGCCCGCTTGGGCGCAAACGGCGGCGGCCGCTGCGCCGACGCCTGACAAGGGCGATACTGCCTGGATGATGACCTCCACCGTGCTGGTGCTGGCCATGATCCTCCCCGGCCTGGCCCTCTTCTATGGCGGCCTGGTTCGTACCAAGAATATGCTGTCGGTCATGACGCAGATCGGCGCGGTCGCGGGCCTCGCGATGCTGATCTGGGTGATGTACGGCTACAGCCTGGCTTTCGCTGGTCCCAGCAACGGCTTCATTTCCGACCTGTCCAAAGCCTTCCTGAAGGGCATCACGCCGGATTCGACGGCTGCCACCTTCACCGATGGCGTCGTCATCCCCGAATATGTGTTCGTCAGCTTCCAGATGACCTTCGCCGCGATCACGATCGCACTGGTGCTGGGTTCGGTCGTCGAGCGCATCAAGTTCTCGGCGGTGATGGTGTTCGCAGCTGTCTGGCTGACGATCGTCTATTTCCCGATCGCCCACATGGTTTGGGCAACGGGCGGCCTGTTCTTTGAAATGGGCGCGCTGGACTTCGCTGGCGGTACCGTGGTGCATATCAACGCCGGCGTTTCGGCGCTGGTCGCGTGCCTCATCCTCGGCAAGCGCGTGGGCTTCCCCAAGGAACCGATGCCGCCGCACTCGCTGACGCTGACGGGCGTCGGCACCGGCCTGCTGTGGGTTGGCTGGTTCGGCTTCAATGCAGGCTCGGCTCTGGAAGCCAATGGCTCTGCGGCCCTGGCGATGATCAACACCTTCGTTGCAACGGCTGCTGGGGGCCTGTTCTGGATGATCGCCGAGCGCATCAACGGTCACAAGGGTTCGGCCCTCGGCTTCTGCTCGGGCATCATCGCCGGTCTGGTTGCCGTGACGCCTGCCGCGGGGAATTCTGGCCCGTTCGGTGCCATCGTGCTGGGTGCGGTCGCGTCGATCATCTGCTTCTACATGGTTACGGTCATCAAGCCCAAGCTTGGCTATGACGACTCGCTGGACGCCTTCGGCATCCACGGCATCGGCGGCATGATCGGCGCGATCGGCACCGGCATCGTCTACTCGCCGTCGCTGGGCGGTCCGGGCGGCGCTGACTTCTCGATGAGCAGCCAGCTCGTCACGCAGCTGTTGGCCACCGTCACGACCATCGTCTGGGCATCGATCGGCACCGCGATCGCCATCTTCGTCGCCAAAGCCGTCACCGGCCTGCGGGTCAGCCGCGACGTCGAACTGGAAGGCCTCGACCTCGGGGAACATGGCGAGCGCGCCTACAACCCCTGATCCTATTCGGAAGGGCGGGCCGCAAAGAATGGCCCGCCCGCCACACGATGTTCCTCCTGCGAACACACCTTGGGTCCGGTACGAAAGTGCCGGCCCTTTTTTTTTGGATCAGCCTCTAGGCCGGGTCCAGAGATGCGGTGGGCGAGGCGCGGATGCGGGCCAGCGGGACGAACGGCCGAAAATCTGAAATCCGGCCCGGCACACCCATCCCAGCTTCTCGCTCTTGGGCGTCATCACCCGGGCGTCCCAAGCGCGTTCTCCACGCCTCGCGACTTCCCGCGCTATGTCGCCATAAATGCCTGCCGCAGCCAGAACCGCCCAGGCGGCGCGCGGCGGCAAGGATCCGGTGCCATGGCGGGCGCTCGCTTCATAATCTGCGGCAAGGCTCGTAAGGCGGCCCGCCAAAAGGGTGAGTTGCGGGCGAAAGGCTGGCTCCATCTGGCTTCCCGGCGGGATCGCCATTTCCGCCAGCCATTGCTGGGGCAGGTAGCAGCGGCCGGCTTGCTGATCCTCGGCGATGTCGCGGGCGATATTGGCCAGCTGGAATGCCAAACCAAGGTCGCAGGCCCGGTCCAGCGTGGCTTCATCCTCAGGGCTCACACCCATGAGCACAGCCATCATGCATCCCACTGCCCCAGCGACATGATAGCAATAGCGCAGCATGTCGGCTTCGGTGACGGGCCGCCAATCCTGCGCATCCAGGGCAAAGCCTTCGAGCAGGTCATGGGCGTAGCGCGCAGGAATGGCGCATTCGCGCATGACGAAGCCAAAGCCGTCAAAGGCAGGGTCTCCGGTAGCTTCGCCGCGTAAAGCTGCATCGGTCTGCGCTCGCATGGCGGCCAAACGGACCTGCCCATCGGCCACGCCCGTCATCACACCCCCATGATCCTGCCCATCGGCGATGTCGTCGCATTTGCGGCACCAGGCGTAGAGGAGCCAGGCCCGCTCCCGAGTTTGCCGGTCGAACAGCCTGGACGCCATGGCAAAGGATTTGGAGCCACGGGCGATGCTGTCGCGCGCATGGGCGACGAGGGCGGGACGATCGAGATGGGTCACGCCGCCGACATGCCTCGCGACGATGATTGCCGCAAGGGTGGCGGCTATTACAGCTTATCCGCCTTCATCGCGAAAATCGGCTCGTGCGCCTCATAGGCTGTCATTTTTTCGAGCAGTCCATCGATCGTGTCGGCATGGGAGAGGATGCCGGCATGTTGAGGCCGGATGAATCCGGTGGCGATCATATGCTGGTTGAAGGCGATAAGCTGGTCATAGAAGCCCGCAACGTTGAGCAGACCGACAGGCTTGGCATGGTAGCCAAGCTGCGCCCAGCTGATCGCCTCCCATAGCTCATCCATCGTGCCGACGCCGCCAGGCAGCGTGACGAAGCCATCCGACAGGTCAGTGAAGAGTGCCTTGCGCTGATGCATGGTCTGGACGACATGGAGCTCGGTGCAGCCCTGATGCGCGACTTCGGCCCTGACGAGGGCTTCCGGGATGACGCCGATCACCTCCCCGCCTGCTTCGAGGGCAGCGTCGGCCACCGCACCCATCAGGCCGAGCCTTCCGCCACCATAAACGACGCCGATGCCTCGCCGGGCAAGGGTACGGCCGACCTGGCGAGCCGCTTCCACGTAAACCGGGTCCGCAGGTAGAGCCGAGCCGCAATAAACGGCGAGGCGCTTCACAGCAGGTCTTGCAGCATCAGCGCGGCGGTCGCCTTTGCGCTCCCGACGACGCCGGGGATGCCTGCGCCCGGATGGGTGCCCGCGCCGGTGAGGTAGAGGTTGGGGATTACGTCATCCCGGTTATGAGCGCGGAACCAGGCGCTTTGGGTCAACAGCGGCTCAAGGCTGAAGGCGCTGCCGAGATGGGCGGACAAGTCGCTCTGGAAATCGGGCGGCGCGTAATGGAATTGCGTGACGATGCGAGAGCGGATGTCGGGGATGAGGCGATGCTCGATCTCGTCCAGGATGCGCTCGGCATAGACGGGGCCGAATTGCTTCCAGTCGATCGGCAGCTTGCCCATGTGGGGCACGGGCGCAAGAGCGTAGAAGGTGGAATGACCATCGGGCGCCATCGACGGATCGGTGACGGTCGGATGATGGAGGTAGAGCGAGAAATCCTTCGGTAACACGCCATGATCGTAAATGTCGGTCAGAAGCCCATCATAGCGGGGGCCGAACAGGATCATATGGTGCGGGATGCCGGGCCAGCTGCCCTTGATCCCGAAATGCAGGACGAAGAGGCTGGGCGACCAGCGCTTTCGGCCAAGCTTCTCGGCCTGCTTCTGGCCGCGGGGATGGTGGCCGAGAAGATCGCGATAGCTGTGCATGAGGTCGCCGTTGGTAGCGACCGCATCGGCCTCTCCGCGCCAGCCTGAAGCAGTAGACACGGCGACGGCGCGGTCGCCATGGGTCTCGATCCGCACGACCGGGTCAGCCAGCCGCAGCGTGCCGCCGAGCCGTTCGAAATGCGTCGCCATGCCCTGCACGAGGCGGTTGGTGCCGCCCTTGGCGAACCAGACGCCGCCATCCTTTTCCAGCTTGTGGATGAGCGCATAGATCGCGCTGGTCTGCATCGGGTTGCCGCCGACCAGCAGCGTGTGGAAGGACAAGGCCTGGCGCAGCCGCTCATCCTTCACATAGGAAGAGACGATCGAATAGACCGACCGCCATGCCTGATGCTTGGCCAGCGCCGGAGCGGCGCGGATCATCGACGCGAAATCGAGGAACGCGACGGAGCCGAGCTTGCGATAGCCCTCCTCATAAACGCCGTCGGAATAGTCGAGGAAGCGCTGATAGCCTGCGACGTCCTGCGGGTTCAGCTTGGCGATCTGGGCGCGGAGGGCATTCTCGTCGTTCGAATAGTCGAAGTTCGTGCCGTCGCGCCAGTTCAGGCGATAAAATGGCGTCACCGGCACAAGGGTGACATCCTCCGCCATGTCATGGCCGGACAGGCGCCAGAGTTCCGCAAGGCAGTCGGGATCGGTGACGACGGTGGGACCGGCATCGAAGACGAAGCCGTCCCGCTCCCACATATAGGCGCGGCCGCCGGGGCGGTCCCGCGCTTCGACGAGCGTCGTGTCGACACCCGCGGACTGAAGGCGGATCGCCAGAGCCAGGCCGCCAAAGCCCGCTCCTATGACTATCGCTTTGCGGTTCATCAGGCGGAGGGGGTCAACAATGCGCGCATGGCGCTCCTTATGGGCACGGGCGGGCGTCCACACAAGATGCGGATGCGATCGGCCCAACTGGACTGCCCGGCATAGAAGCGGCCGATCAGATGCGGGTTGAGCCGGTAGAAGCGTTCGAAGATGCGCCAGCGCTGATACGGCTGGGCGGCGCGGAAAAGCATCTTGCCCAGCAGCCGGTAATAGCCCCCTGCCTGCCAGTGCGCCTTGGCGCGTTTGCGGGTCGCGGGGCCAAGCGTTTCAAGCGGCTGACCGCTGAGCCAGAGCGCGGTGGAGGTCGCGTCGGGAAGTGAATAGCCGGTCATCGGGTGGAACATCGCGGCGCGGACGCCGGCGCGAGCGACGGCATCCTGCGCTGGCCAGAAGCGATCGAAGTCGCCGCCATACACCACTGGCAGGATGCCACTTTCCTGATGGACGATTTCTTCGACCTGCCAGTTCTGATCCTGGGCATAGCTGGCAATCCGGCTGGCGAGCGCTGGGACGTCAAGTGAGGCGTCGTTGCTGTAATAGGTATCTTCGACGAATATCGTCTGTTGGTCGAAGGGAAGCAGATAGACGAAGCGATAGCCGTCGATCTGGGGAACGGTCGCGTCCATGATGACGGGGCGTTCTAGGCCGTGCGGTTGAGCCAGGCGGAGGACCTGGCCGACGAACTTCTGCCAGCCGCAATCAAGCGCCGACAGATCGCCGCCGCCGCGCGTATCGAGGACGGCGTCGGCTTTGATCTGGCTGCCGTCGCTCAAGGTGACGCAGGTGGGTGTGACGCTGGTCGCATCGGCGTTGAGGAGGACGCGCTCCCCGAGCAACGGGCGAGCATAGGCGTCCAGTTGAGTGGAGGAGATGCTGTTATAGGCGGTGTCGAGGTGCCGCTGATAGGCGGGGAAGCGGACCTGGTGTCCCTGGGGCCAGCGGTGGGTGACGAAGGGATCGATCAGCCAGCGATCGGCGGGCCGAACGTCGCTGTCGAAGAAGGACCAGAGATGGTTTCCGCCGAGCGTTTGGCCGCTTTCGATCAGGAGGACATTCACGTCGGGGCGCAGGCGGGTGAAGGCTAGAGCGGTGAGAGTGCCGGAAAGGCCGCCGCCCAGAATCGCGAGGTCGCAGTCGAAGCTTTTGGCCATGCTGTTCTGTTAGGAAGGGGGAAATCATGAAGCAAATGGTGAATTGGCGGCGTTTGACGAAAAAGTGAAGATAGTATAGGGGGGTATCCTATGCATATCATCGAGAACAGGGACAAGCTGCTGGCGCGGGTGCGGCGCATTGCAGGACAGGTGGGCGCGATCGAGCGGCAGTTGGGCGGCGACGCGGACTGTTCCGAGACATTGCAGCTGGTCGCGTCGGTGCGCGGCGCGGTGGGGAGCCTGATGGAGGAGTTGATCGAGCAGCATATGCGCGATCATGTCGCCCGCCCCGGCCTGACCGACGCGGAGCGGCAGGCTGCGTCGGAGGAGATGCTGGCACTGATCCGGCGATATGGGAAATGACGATGCACGACCAGGGCCACCATCATCACGGGAACCATCATCACGGAGACCATGCGCGAGTTAGCGCCCTGCCCCCTTCTCCCGTCAATGGAGACGAGGAGGAAAGCCATTATTTCGACCATATCTACCTCAGCGCCGGGCATGACAAGAATGCGCGGCGGACATTGTGGGTCGTATGGCTGACCGCGGTGACCATGGTGGTCGAGATCGCTTTCGGCTGGATCACCGGGTCGATGGCCCTGCTGGCCGATGGGTTCCACATGGCGACCCATGCCGGCGCGCTGGCGGTGGCCGCGGCGGCCTACAGCTATGCCAAGCGCCATGCCCGCAATCCCCGCTTCACCTTCGGCACGGGCAAGGTGGGCGACCTGTCGGGCTTTGCGTCCGCCCTTCTGCTGGGCGTGACCGCGCTGTTCATCCTGGTCGAATCCGTCCTGCGCTTCTTCGAGCCGGTGCCGGTGAAGTTCGGGGAAGCGACGCTGGTTGCGGTGGTCGGCCTGGCCATCAACCTGATCAGCGCGCTGCTGCTGGGTCATGACCATAGCCATGATCATGGTCACGGCCATGATGGGCACCGCCATGATCATCAGGACGGACATGCCCATAAGCATGGCCATGAAGATAATAATCTGCGCGCGGCCTATGTGCATGTGCTGACCGACGCATTGACATCGGTGCTGGCGATCGCGGCACTGCTTGCCGGGCGTTATATGGGCTGGTGGTGGCTCGATCCGGCGGTCGGCATCCTGGGCGCGGTGGTGATCGCCCGCTGGGCCTGGGGACTGATGAAGGACACTGCCGCCATCCTGCTGGACAGCGCGGAGCCCGCGCTGATGAAGCGGATCAAGACGCTGGTGGAGGCGGAGGGCGGCACCATTCGTGACCTGCATGTCTGGCGGATCGGGCCGCATGCCCATGCGGCGATCATCAGCCTGGCGCCCGGCAGTGATGCGGCGGCGGTTCGCGCGCGGGTGCGCAGCCTGCCCCGGATGGAGCACGTCACGGTGGAGTGCGGTTGACGGGATCTGAGATCCGGGCGTTCGCTGGGATGACGTTGATTGGGGCGGGTGATACATTGTGTCACCCAATCGAAATATAGCTGTCACTTGTTTGTCATCGAAATTTCATAGGCCGCACCTCGATTGAGACAGGGGATTCGTGGTGACAGGTTCAAACAGGAAGCGCATGGCTCTGGCAGTGAGCATGCTGGCGTTGATGCCGGAGGTGGCGCAGGCGCAGAGCAATGAGGAGTTGCAGCGCCAGATCAACGAGCTGAAGGCGCAGATACAGGCGCTGACCAGCGCACTGGCAAACAATGGCGGGCGCGGGAGCGCGAGTGCGAGCAATGCCGCGTCCCCTGCCCCATCAGCGAGCGCTCCAGCGCCGGCACCGGTGGCTGTCGCCGCTGCGCCCGGACAGCCGGTGGTGACGCAGACTGCGGCTCCCGAGAAGAAGTCGAAGCCCTGGTATGAGCGGCTGTCGCTGCGCGGTTACACGCAGATGCGTTACAACGCCTTCCTGTCGGGGGATGACACGGCTCCGGCAGGCCAATCGCGCCTGCGGTCGGTGCATGACAGCTCCATTTCCGACAAGAGCAGCTTCTCGCTGCGCCGGGCGCGCCTGGTCGTCCAGGGCGATGTTTCCGATCGGGTCTCGCTCTACCTTCAGTCCGATTTCGCTGCCGCGGTCAACAACCAGGCGGGTAGTGAACGGCGGGAAGGCTTTGTGCAACTGCGCGACGCCTATGCCGACATCTTCCTGGACAAGGCCAAGACATTCCGCCTGCGCCTGGGCCAGTCGAAGGTGCCCTATGGCTGGGAGAATATGCAGTCTTCGTCCAATCGCCTGACGCTGGATCGCAGCGATGCGATCAACAGCGCCGTGCCGGGCGAACGCGACCTGGGCATCGTCGGCTACTACACGCCGGCGTCGGTCCAGAAGATCTGGGACCGGCTGGGGCATGACGGACAGAAGCTGTTCGGCAATTATGGCGCATTTGGCTTCGGTGTGTTCAACGGTCAGGGGATCAACAGGACCGAGCAGAATCGAGGCCTGATGAAGGTCGCTTTCGCAACATGGCCGTTCGAGCTGGATGGTCTGGGCGGCATGTTCGAGGATCAGGTATTCGAAATCGGCGGATCGGCGATGATGAACGATGTGCAGCCGGAGGTGCGCAGCGGATCGACGACTGTGATCAGCTCGCAGGCTTATGACGATGATCGGGTCGGCATCCATGCGATGCTCTATCCGCAGCCCTTCGGCATTCAGGCGGAATGGAATTGGGGCAAGGGGCCTGAGTTCGATCGGGTGAGCCGGTCGATCGAGACGAAGAAGCTGAACGGCGGCTATGTCCAGATGATGTATCGCCTGCCTACCGATTCAATCGGCGTGCTGATGCCCTATGGTCGGTGGCAACATTATCGCGGGGGTTGGAAGGCATCGACCAACGCGCCGCGTCTGGAAACGGATGAGTTCGAACTGGGGCTGGAATGGCAGCCGTGGAAGGCGCTGGAGATCACGCTGGCCTATGCGCGGATGAAGCGGGCCGAAGCGGACGAGCGGCGCACGGGCCGTGCAACCGGCGATTTGATCCGCACGCAGGTGCAGTGGAATTATTGAGCTGGAAGTTGCGGGCGGTCAGCCTTCGCCGATCGCCTGCCCCGCCGCCCAGCCGCTGGCCCAGGCCCATTGGAAATTATAGCCGCCCAGCCAGCCGGTGACATCGACCGCTTCGCCGATCGCGTAGAGGCCGGGGACGCGGCGTGCCTCCATCGTGCGGGAGGAGAGTTCGGCGGTGGAGATGCCGCCAACCGTGACCTCCGCCTTGGCGAAGCCTTCGGTGCCATTGGGCGTGAAGGACCAGGACGCGAGGCGGCGCTGCGCCTCTTCCAGCTTGCGGTCGGCGATATTGCCAAGATCGCCGGGAAGCGCGAGGCGTTCGGCAAGGGCGTCGGCGAGGCGTGCTGGCAGAGAGGCGCGCAGCAGGCTGACCAGCGAGGCGCGGGGCTTGCCGCGCTTGGCTTGCGCCAGCCAGTTGGCAGGCATGTCGGGCAGGAAGTCCAATGCGACTTCGCCGCCATGACGCCAATAGGAGGATATTTGCAGGATCGCCGGGCCGGACAGACCGCGATGGGTGAGGAGCGCGGCTTCGCGAAAGGCGGTCTTGCCGTGGCGGGCGATCACCGGGGTCGAGACGCCGGATAGTTCGCGGAACAGCATGTCCTCGCCGCCAAGGGTGAGCGGGACGAGTGCGGGGCGCGGCTCCACCACCTTGAGGCCGAACTGGCGGGCAAGGTCATAGGCGAAACCGGTTGCGCCCAATTTGGGGATGGAGGGGCCGCCGGTGGCGATGACCAGCGCGGGGGCCTCTACGGTCCTGCCTCCATGAGTGACGCTGAACCGGCCATCGGCGTGGGTGATGGGGCCGAGCGCATGGCCGAGGCGGATGGTGACGCCGCCCGCCTCACATTCGGCGAGCAGCATGGCGACGATCTGCCGCGCGGACTGATCACAGAAAAGCTGGCCAAGCGTCTTTTCATGCCAGGCGATGCCATGGCGTTCGACCAGCGCGAGGAAATCGGACGGCGTGTAGCGGCCCAGCGCGGACTTGGCGAAATGGGGATTGGCGGAGAGGTAGCGGTCCGGCGCGGTGTGGATATTGGTGAAGTTGCAGCGCCCACCGCCCGAGATCAGGATCTTCTTTCCCGGCTGGTCGGCATGGTCGAGCACGAGGACGCGCTTGCCGCGCTGCCCGGCCGCTGCCGCGCACATGAGGCCTGCTCCGCCAGCGCCGAGGACGATGGCGTCGAATGGATCAGCAGGGCCGGACAAGATCAACCTGCGGCGAGCGCATCCATGATCTGGCGAATGGGGGCGAGATCATAGCCCGCCGCTTCCGCCTTTTCGCTCAAGACCGTGGGGTGATCACCGGCGCGGGCGCGCGTCAGTGCCCAAAGGAGCGTGCTGCGGGTGCCGGAGCGGCAATAGGCGAGCACCTTCCCCTCGCCTGCTTGGTCGAGAGCCGCCGCCATCGCATCGAGCTGCCATGGCGCGAAACCGCCATGGGCTACGGGAACGGCAGCGTAGGCGAGGCCAGCCGCTTTTGCCGCTGCTTCGATTTCCGCGCCGTTGGTCTGGCCCGCTTCCTCGTCATCGGGGCGGTTGTTGATGATGACGGTCACGCCCAATGCCCTGGCTTCTTCTACCTGATCCACGCTGATCTGGGGGGAGACGTAGAGGCTGGGGGTGATCTGACGGAACATGGGACGGGGACTCCTTCTGCCGCGAGCCATGCGCTTGTGGGGGGAGGGTTTCAAGGGGTTTTGGCAGGCGGAGGCGCACGGGCCGCTGGGGGGATGAATTATGGTTCACGCGGAGGCGCGGAGACGCGGAGGTGGATTGAGGTGAGGGTATTCGTGTCTTGGTGGATTTGCGGGAGACGGGCTGGTTTTACTGCGCTCCGCGCGCGAACGGCAGACGCGTCTCTGGGCAGTCTTCTCTCCGCGGCTCCGCGGCTCCGCGTGAACCAAGCTCTGCTTCCAAATAGGCCTAGCTGCTGAAGCAACAAGGCTCCCTGGCCTCTCCGCTGAAGGAGAGGATTAGAGGTGCGGGCGGATGGCGGCGAGGAAGGCGTCGCCATATGCGTCGAGCTTGCGCTGGCCGATGCCGCTGATGTGGCCGAGTTCGGCGAGGCTCGACGGGCGCTGTTCGGCCATTTCGCGCAGGGTGGAATCGTGGAAGATCACATAGGGCGGCACCCCCTGTTCCTGCGCGAGTTCGCGGCGGCAGGCGCGCAGGGCATCGAACAGCGGATCGCCTACGGGGTTTTCCGCCTTTCCGTTGCGTGCGTTGCGGCGGCGCTCCCGGCGGGGCGGGAGGACGAGGCTGACCGCCTCTTCTCCACGCAGGATGGGGCGAGCGCTCGGGCCGAGTTCGAGGACGCCATGTTCATTAGTTTGCAAAGCATCTTTTACCAGAAGCGCGCGGGAAACCGGGCGGAGGAGCGGCGTTTCTTCTCCCGACACGATGCCGTAGACCGAGATTTTGTCATGGCCGCGTTCGCGGATGCGGTCGGTTACGGCACCGGTCAGCACCTGTTCGATATGGCCGACGCCGAAGCTCTGGCCGGTGCGATAGACGGCGGAGAGGAATTTGCGGGCCGTCTCCGTCGCGTCGATGCTGGCGGGGGGATTGAGGCAGTTGTCGCAGTTGCCGCATGTGGCAGGCGGATGCTCGCCAAAGTGGCGGAGCAGGATGGCGCGGCGGCAGGTGCCTGTTTCGACAAGGCCGCCAAGTGCGGTGATGCGGGTACGCTCGCCCTGCTGGCGGGCGGGATCGAGTTCGGCGATGCGCTGGCGGGCCCGGGCGAAGTCGTCGGCGCCCCAGAAGAGGTGCGCTTGCGCGGGCTCGCCGTCGCGGCCTGCGCGGCCGGACTCCTGATAATAGCCCTCGATCGATTTTGGCAGCGCGGCGTGGGCGACGAAGCGGACGTCGGGCTTGTCGATGCCCATGCCGAACGCGATGGTCGCGACCATGACCATGTCTTCGCTGGCGATGAAGGCGGCCTGACTGGCGGCGCGGACGGCGGGGTCGAGCCCGGCATGATAAGCGCGGGTCGGGCGACCGGTGCGGGTCAGTGTCTCGGCCAGCTTTTCCGTCGCGGCGCGGGTGGGGGCATAGACGATGCCGGGGCCTTCGCTGGCGGCGATGAGCGCGGACAGCTGGCGCGGCAAGCCGTCGCGGGGATGGACGGCATAGCGGATGTTGGGGCGGTCGAAGCCCGCGATGATCAGGCCTTCGCGCGGGATGCCGAGCTGGACGAGGATGTCGTCGCGGGTGTGATGGTCGGCCGTCGCGGTGAGCGCCAGGCGGGGGACTTGCGGGAATTCGTCGAGCAGCGGGCGCAGCAGGCGGTAGTCGGGGCGGAAATCATGGCCCCATTCGGAGACGCAATGCGCTTCGTCTATGGCGAAGAGGGCGACTTTCGTGGCGCGAAGGAGATTGCGGAACCCCTCCCCGCTCGCGCGTTCGGGCGCGACGTAGAGGAGGTCGAGGTCACCATTGCGCAGGCGGTCCTGCGTCTCGCGCCAGTCGGCATCGACGCTGGTGAGGCTGGCGGCGCGAATGCCGACCGCCTGGGCCGCGCGGAGCTGGTCATGCATCAGCGCGATGAGCGGGGAGATGACTACGCAGCAGCCATCGAGCGCGACGGCGGGCAGTTGATAGCAGAGCGACTTGCCCGCGCCGGTCGGCATGATGGCGAGCGTGGGCTGGCCCGCCATGATGCGGCCGACGACCTGTTCCTGCACGCCCCGGAAGGCCGGGAAGCCGAAGATGTCGTGGAGGAGAGTGGGGATGTCGGGGCGCATCCGAGGGCTGTAGCGGTTGTGGCTGGAGAGGCAAATAATGGGTTAACGCGGAGGCGCAGAGGCGCGGAGATTTTGAGATGCGCTGCGCGCGGGCTTTTTGCCTCTGCGCGCTCTGCGCCTCGGCGCGATCAGTCCAGCGGGTCGAGCAGGCAGCCCCAGCCCTTGCGGTAGCGTGCGGTGCGGGAGGCGAGAAGCGGGACGCTGGCTTCGACGCTGCGCGATTCGGGGTCGTCGGAGAGGGTGACGAAGGTCATGCCGGGTTCCTTGTCATGCCTGCAGCTGTCCATGCCGCGCCCCTCCACATAACGGCAGGAGCAGGTGATCCGTGCGCCATAACCCGCGCCCACGGCGGCGCGGGCGCGCATGCCGCTCCAGTTCCACGCCAGCAGCAGGACGAGCAGCACTGCAATGGCGGCGAGCGCATAAATCCATTTCGGGCGTGTGGACATGCTCCCCTTTCCGATGAGCCGTGCTAAGGGCGCGGCTTATGAAGCTCGAGCGGAAAAGCGTAAAGCCTGTTGGCATCGGCGTCGCCATTTTGTCGCTGCTGGCGCTTGCTGGCGGACTGGCGGTGCGCGCGGCGGACCCGGCGCCCGGCTATCAGGTGACGGCGCCTTCGGGGGTGAGCGAAGCGGATCTGCGCGCGGCGATCGATCCGCTGTTCGAGGGTGAGGAGGATGTCGGCGAGACGCGGGCACTGATCGTCATGCACCGGGGCGAGATTATCGCGGAACGCTATGCGCCCGGGTTCGGGCCGGAGACGAAACTGCTCGGCTGGTCGATGGGCAAGAGCGTAACGGCGGTGCTGGTCGGGTTGATGGTCGCGGATGGGCGGCTGGCACTCGATTCGCCTGTGCCGGTCGCGACGTGGGGCCAACCGGGCGATCCGCGCGGGCGGATCACGCTGCGGCAACTGCTCGCCATGACGTCAGGGCTGGACCATGTAGAGGACGATGAGCCGCTGGCGCAGGCCGACACGGTGCGCATGCTGTTCACCGACGGCGCACAGGACATGAGCGGCTTTGCCGAGGCCAAGCCGCTCGCCCATGCGCCGGGGTCGCGCTTTTCCTATTCGACCGGCAACACGCTGATCCTCGGGGACCTGATGGCGCGGATGCTGACGAGCAATCCCGATCCCGATGCGCGGCGGCAGGCGATGCAGACCTTTATCGACGGGCGGCTTAAGATCCCGGCAGGGATCAGGAGCCTGACGGTGGAATATGACGCGGCGGGCACGATGATCGGCGGCAACTTCCTGCACATGACCGCGCGCGATTATGCGCGATTTGGCGAACTGCTGCGCAACCATGGGCGTGGCCCCAATGGACATCAGATCGTGCCGGAGAAGTGGGTCGATTTCATGCGGACCCCCTCTCCCCGCAATCCGGCTTATGGCGCGCATCTCTGGTTGAACCGGGAGAGCGACGAGAGCGCACTGATGCCGGGAGACGCGCCGCGCAGCCTGTTCGGCTGTGTGGGGCACGGCGGGCAATATATATTGGTGTCGCCGGGGCAGTCATTGACGGTGGTGCGGATTGGAGCGTCACCGGATAAGGAACAACGCGCAGCGCTCAAGCAGGGGCTGGCGAGATTGATGCGGCTGTTTCCGGCCTGAGGTTTAGACGGGTACGGGTGCCGCTATATTCTGACGGCCGGAGCGGCACTGCGGCCTGAAAGGCAAGTGAGGGGCCTCGACAAGCTCAGCCCGAACGGGGTGGCCGAAAGTCGGCTAATTTAGGTCGATGCGCCAGTGGCCAAAGGTCGACCCAGGCCAAAGCGGCCGAGCAGTTGCCGCCATCGGCGAAGCGGTTGCTTTATAGGCGGGTCGATCGGCGATATGCGATGCACGTCCAGCAGGTCGAAGCCCGACCGCCTTCCTTCGACCTTCACTCGCATTCCCAGATAGCGCCGTGCAGCTCGAGGCGCGTCCAGCTGCCAGATGCCACCGCCATCCGTTTCCAACGCACAGCCCCATCGGCCCGGGCGCAATATTCCGGTTTCCACATGACATAGGCCTCTAGGCATCCGGGTTCATCCCGGAAGCCGATGGCGGCGCAGTTCGGCAGCGCCATCTAAGGCTGACAGGCGATCAAAGATGGCGCGCTTGAGCAGCGGCGATGCGTGGATGAGATGTTGAAGTTCGCGGATCGCGCCATCAATCACGCCCTTGTCATAGTCACTGACTGCGGTGCGACGCGTGGATGGCGGCGTCGGATCGACGAAGAAGCATATGCTGTCCTGTTCGCCCGCCAAAAGCTCTACATGATGCTGCCTGAGCCGATCGATCAGCATGTCGGCGACATATTGTTCCCATTTCATATCCGTGCCCATCTTTCCAACGCTGGAGGTCTGTCCCGCACTCAACAGGTGAGCCCAAAAAAAGGGCGCGCCGAAATCGACGCGCCCAGTGCATGAGGAGAGTTGGATCAGAAACCGAAGCTGATACCGCCGCGGATCTGAGCCAGGCTGTTGTGCCCGCCGAAGCCGTAACCACCGGACAGGAACAGGTTGACGCGCTTGTTCACAGAAGCGTCGATACCCAGTTCGATCAAGCCATGACCATCGGGGTCGACGCCCTTCAGGTTGAAGGCATTGCCGCCACCCACATATTGAACGGTGCGGTCGCTGCCGATGTTGCCCTGGAAGCTGTACTGCACCTTGGCATAGGGGCGGTATGCGACGCCTTCGACGTCGCCCAGCAGGGCACCCGCCTTCACACCGATGATCGGCGAGAAGACCGTCTTCGACGCATCATCCACACGCAGACCGATGCCTGCGCCACCTTCTTCGGTGAAGCCGTTCATCGACCAGCGGCGCAGAGCCAGCTTACCATAGGGCGTCACGACCAGACCGTTGCCAGCCGCGAAGTCATAGCCCAGTTCCAGGCTGGCATCCCATTGCGAGCCCTTGAAGTCGCCTTCGATGGTGCGGGCAAGCAGGGTCAGGTCGCGTTCGACTTCGAACTTCGAGAAGCCGTAGGCGAACTGGAAGCTGCCGTAGAAGGGACCAAAGCCCTGGGTCGCATAGGCACCGATGGTGTAGGTGCGGACCTGCGCTTCTTCCGGCGAACCCTTGGCCGAAACGTCATGCTGACCATAGCCGAAGCCGATGCCGAAGGCGCCGTCTTCCTGATAAGCGACGTCGATACCGAAGGCGCCACCATAGCTGTTGGTCTTGATCTTCGACGCGCCCGAGCGGGTGCCGCCCGTCTTGGCGAAGTTGGCCGATGGATTGAACCAGATCTGGGTGCCCAGAGCCTCTCCATAACCGCGACGCGCCGCCAGACGGCTGACCGTGGTGTTGAAGACGGCATTCTGATCCACCGCAGCAAGCGAACCGTAGATCTCCGCCGAGGAAAGCTCGTTGAAGACCTGCGCCGCCTGTGCGCTGTTGAGGCGCCAGTCGAGGCCAGCCGCGATGTTCGCGATGTCCTGCGCATTGGCGATCTCGGTCGCGGTGGCAAAGCCGTTGCCGCCAGCAGCGTCCGTTTTAACGCGGGCGATGACGTCAGCAAGCGCGCTGTCCAGACCCACAGCCGCAGCAGCCGCGTTGCGGTTGGTCGCGCCAACAGCATAGCTGTTGCGGGTCGCTTCGATCGACACGGTCTTGGCAGCCGTGTCATGCGTCAGGCCGAAGGTCACGAATTGCGAGTTCAGCGACGAGGTGGCCGTTGCCGTGACATCGCCCGTTCCGGTGTAGGTGAACAGCGTGTAGCCGTCGCCGGTGGAATAGAGGCTGTCCTTCGACACGGTCACCGCGACCTTGCCAGCGAGGTTCAGGTTCCCGTCCACCGTGACGGATGACGGGGTCGAGAAGACACCGGTATTTTCCGGAGTGGTGAAGTAGGGAATCCCCACGCCGCCCGTGATCGGACCCAGGACTTCCGGAGCCGAACCGCCGTTGGCAATGCTGAGACCGGGGCGGATCAGCGAGGGATTGACGCCGACAACCGTCGTGCCGGTGGCACTCTGGGTGTAGTTGCCCTGCTGATAGACTTCGATGCCCTTGATAGCTTCCGGACCCGAGCTGACGATGCTGTTGCCGACCGTGCGGATAACGGTGGGTTCGCGGCGGCCGATGACCAGGGTCGCATCATTGTTGATGTTGCCCTTGATCCCGAAGACCGCATCAGCCGAAGCCCTGTCCAGCTGAAGCTCGCCAGCCTGCACGTTGAGGTTGCCGACATCCATCGTCCAGGCAGCAGGCGTGGAGCCTTCAGCCGGAACATATTCGGCACCCGTCACAACGAAGGTGCCAGCACCGGTCTTGTTGACGGTATTGACGCCAAGAACGCGAACCGCCGTCGGACCGAACAGGCCTTCAGCATCTTCCGGCAGGGTCGCGACCGGCGTGAAGTCGGCCGGGGCGGTCGAACCAGCGAGCTTGAGTTCGCTCGCACCCAGGAAGCCAGCGCCGTTCAGGTTGACGGTGGTGTTAGTTAGATAGGCGCCGCTGTCATCGCGCTGAGCGTCAATGTCGCCAAGCGTGATCGAGCCGTTGTTGAGGTTGATCGTGGCATTGATGTCAGCCGTCTTGACGGCGGCTTCGCCACCGACAGTCAGGTTGAATGCAGCCGGATCCACCTGCGACGGGTCAAGCGGAACTCCTGCGCCCGAAACCAGCGAGGTCAGAGCAGAAGCGACATCGTCCTGCGTCGATACCGCACCGGTGACGGTGAAGCCGCGGGAGATGCCGTTCTGGTCAACCGTGTAGGTCTGTGCAGCCGGAGCGGCGGTAACGGTGACGGCCGTCGTATTGACGGTCGCATCGACAGTGGCCGTGCCGCTGAACACCGACCCGCCGAGCGTCGTGGTGCCCGTCAGGATGCCGTTGTTCGTGACAGCGCCCGTGACGCCTTCCAGTTCTACGTCACCGAACGCGATACCGTTGTTGGTGAAGCTGGCGTTGCCGCCGACCGGAGCCGCCGTGATGCTTGCCGCGATGGTGCGTGTGCCAGCATTGGTCGGGTTGGTGTCGGTGATCGTGGCCGTGCCGCCCTGATCCAGCGCGGAAACGCTGAAGACATTGCCTGCGCCCGGCGTACCGAGCGAGCCATTGTTGACGAGCGAGGCAGAGGTGAGGCCTTCAACATCGACATCACCAAGGACGGTGCCGTTGTTCGTGACCGAGGCCGCCGCGCCGACTGGCTGGCCAGTGAGCGTCGTCACGATGCTGACGGGAGTGAAGCCGTCCGCCGCATAGGTGGTGACGGTTTCAGCGCTGCTGTCGAAGCCAGAGCTGCTGGCTGACAGGGTGCCGCCAGAGCCGTTGTCGGCGTCGCCAATTACGCTGCCTTCGCCGATGGTGATCGATGCGCCGCCCAGGCCCGAAGCGAAGACATCGCCCGCAACGCTGGGCACGCCCTGCTGCGAGGGAGCGTCCACGACTACCGAAGCCTGACCGCCTGCCGAGGTCAAGCTGCTGCTGTCGCTGCTGGTGGTCAGCGTGTCGATGCCGCCAGCGACGGTGTAATTGTCAACGCTCTCGCTGTTGAAGAGGTCGGTGCCGGACGAGGCAGATACCGATCCACCAACCGAGCCGGTGATGTTGGCGCTCGCATTGCCGAAAGCCGAAACAACGGTGCCGTCACCATCGATTCGCCCTGCATTGTTAAGCGTTGCATTGCCAGCAACAGCGGGAGCCGCTTGCGTCGAGGTGGTGGTGAAAGTGGCCGTGCCATCTCCAGCGGCATCTACCGTGCGCGTTGTGGAGGCTGTGGATGCCACATCAGCGGGCGTCGAGACGAAGGGCCCGATCTGCGCGGTGCTCACGAAGACATTGCCGCCAACGGACGCGTCGGCGCCGATGTCGGCAGATGCCGCAGCGCCACCCGAGACATTCACGCTGCCGCCCACATTGGCCGCACCCTGAAGCGCCACGGAAGCTGCGCCGCCGGTCTGGCTCTGGGTGAACTGAGTGCTCGCGGACGAACTGGTCCCCTGCAGGACGCCAGCGTCGTAGGTGTCGGTGCTTTCCGAGTTGGTCGTCACATTGATGGCGAAACCCTGGCTGGTCGAGCTGACATTGCCGGAGATCTGGCCGCCATTGACGTTCACCACGCTGCCAGCGTTGCCGAAGGACGTCACATCGCCATTGCGGCCGGAATCGCCAGGAGCAACCGTGCCGTTGACGTTTACGGTGCTGGTGCCGCCGGTGGAGGCGAAATCAGTGGTGTCGACGCTGGTGGCGACCACCGTGCCGGTGCCCGCGCCATCGCGAGAGTCGGTTGCAACGTCCGTGCTGGCAGTGGCGGATGCTATGCCCTGCGCGGTGGACGACACATCGCCATAGACACTGCCGCTGACGGTGGCCGTGCTGTTGGCGGCGGAGAACTGGCTGACGCTGCCGTCATTGCCGGTGCCGAAGTTCAACGAGCCGTTGATGCCTGCATAGGTGCCAGTGACGTCGCCGCCGATGGTCTCGCTCGAGCTGCTGGACTGCGTGGTCGTGGTCGTTCCCGAGACCGTCACCGTGGGACCAGTGCTGGTCGAGACCGTGCTGCCGCTCGACGCGGTGGTCTGACCCAGGACCTGGCCATTGTTCGCGATGGTGATCGCGCCTGTGCCCGACGCAGCATCAACGTCACCGCTGATGCGCCCTGCGGCCGCGTTGGTGATCGAGATCGCGCCATCCGTGGTCGAGGCAAAGGCATCGCCGCCGACCAAGCCGCTGTTCGCCAAGGTGACAGAACCGGTCGTTGCCGCGCCGACCAGGTCGCCATCGACAGAACCGTTGTTGGTGACCGCGACGTTCGCGGTGCCCAGGGCCGAGCCAATGAGGCTGCCGCTCACTTCGCCCGCCGGGCCATTCACCAGCGCCACATCGCCATAGGCCGAGCCGATAACGTTGCCGTCTACGACAGCATTGTTGGTGATCGAGGCTGTGCCGCCGAAGTCGGTTGCGCTGAGGCTGCCTGCTACTTCGCCATTGTTGGTGGCGGTGAAGCTGTTTGCCGCAGCCGTGCTTCCGACGCCGCCAAAGGCAATGCCTGTCACCCGGCCGTCATTGGTCAGCGAAACCGCACCGTCGCCTTCGCCAGCCGCATAGCCGCCCGCGACGAAATCATAGCCGACGGTGCCGCCGGTGATGTCAGCCCCAGCGGCGATCGTGACGTTCAGATCGGGATTGGCAGGCGTCGTGATCGCTGCATCGATGTCGGCGTTCACTGCAGCCGCCGTACCTGCGCCGGTGGGCACATTCACAGCGGCAGGAGCGGCAGAGGCTCCGCTGGCGTTGGCGAGGAGCGCCATCGCCGGCATCGAGGCTGACAGAAGCAGCATCCGATGCAGTTTCGAGTTAGTTCTCATTCGTCTTTCCCCTAGTCATCGTGCAAAGCCGCGAAGCCAAGCGGCGCAGGGGAGAAGGCCCGGGGCGACACCAGCCCGGCCTTTCCGCATCTAAATGCGCGGTGAAAAATCCCCTTCACCCCCTGCACAACGCCAGACGCACTTCGCGTGCGTGTGCGCAACTTGCGCAAACGTCCTATGCGCAATCCCTTTTCTTCGCAACGGCTTTTTGCGGTAGCGCAAACAGAAGCGCAAATGACTCCGAATTTATGAGCTTTTGTCTCCGCATCGGAGGGATTTGGATGAATTTTCTAGATATTCATGTGCGCAAATTGTATAGATGTTCAATATGCAATTGGCAGGTTTGCAGCGGAAATGTGAAGCCCTCTAGAAACCATTGATAGGAGGCCGGGCGTTTGCGCGGCTGCCGTTTCTATCGAAGTGGTCACACCGGTGTGCCCAGAGCAGGCGCGGAACAACATGCCTTTTGACTATGAATGGGATCAGCAGAAAGCGCGCGGGCTGATCAGTTGCCTGATCGAGGAAACCGGCCTTTCCGCGACCGAAGTCGCGCGGCGATCAGGCTTGTCACCATCGACGCTCACTCGGATCTACCCCACGCCATCGGTCGGCTATTCCCTCTCCGCCCGCAGCATCGCCAAACTCAGGGAAGCCTTTCCCGAGCCGTTCGCCATGTGCGAGGCGCGGGGCAGCGTGGCTTCGATCCCGAGCCACAGCCATATGGTGAAGGAACGGCCGCTGCCCTTTGCGATGCCTGGTGATCGGTCGATACCCGTCTACGCCGCTTCGCTCCTGTTCCCCGACGACGACAGCATATCGGTCGCAAATGATCTGGAAATCTGGGAAGGCGACTTTACGCAACCGGCTGCCTACATGCCTGCTCCGTTCGGCCGTGGCGACGCCAACCGCTATTTCGCCATCTACATCCCCAGCGAGGCCATGGAGCCACGCTTCCGGGCTGGTGAGCGCGTCATATTGGACAGGATCAAGCCTGCGTCCATCGACACAGATGTGATCGTGCAGCTGCGCGACGACGACGAGCGGTCCTTATGGACGATCGGCAAGCTGAGCGCCCGGGATCGCAACCTGATCGGCCTGACGCAATATAAGGATCGGGTGACCGCCTCCATTCACCGCAGCAAGGTGCGGCATATCTTTCCCATCATAGCGATGCTCGACGACGAAGCCTGAGGCAGCGCGGCTCTACAGCAAGAATTGCCCCTCTATTACCGTGCGGCAGGCTCCGGTCAGGGTGACGCGGTCGTCTTTCAGTTGGCAACTCATACTGCCGCCGCGTAGTGAGGCTTGAACGGCGCTGAGCTTCGTCTTCCCGAGCCGGGCTGCCCAGAAGGGAGTGAGCAGGCAGTGCGCTGAACCGGTCACGGGGTCCTCGTCCACGCCGCCGCCGGGCACGAAGACGCGGCTGATGATGTCGCTGTCTTCGCCTGGAGCCGTCGCGATGAGCATGATGTCGCCCAGCGCTTTCAGGGCCGCATAGTTGGGCTGGAGCGCGCGGATGGCGGCAGCATCGGGGAAAAGGAAGAGGCTATAGCCGCCGTCGCGCCAGTGGGACTCGATGGGGGCGCCGCCTAGCCCGGCGGCAAGGTCAGGCAGCGCTCGGGGCTCCATGTGCCAGGCGGGCAGCGAGAGGGCATAGCCGTCGCGATCCCTTGCCACCGTGAGGACGCCTGCATGCCGGGTGCGGAAGCGAAGCGCGGTGCGGCCGCCCATGAGCACATGGCCGCTCGCGAGGGTAGCGTGGCCACACAGCTTTACCTCGACCGCGGGCGTGAACCAGCGCAGCGCATAATCGGCGTCCGGATCATCAGGCAAGGGAACGGTGAAGGCGGTTTCCGACAGGTTGTTTTCCGCCGCGATCGCCTGAAGCGCGGCATCGTCGAGCCAGCGGCCGAGCGGCATCACAGCGGCCGGATTGCCAGTGAAAGGCGCGTCGGCGAAGGCGTCGACCTGGGTGAAAGGAAGGCTGGTCATGGAGATTGTCCTGGCTGGTGACGCCATGATGGCGGGATGCGGGGCGGGAAGACAGGGCCAGCGGAGACATATTGGTCTGGGTTCGAATATTGGGTGGGGAGCGACGTGGCGTTCGGTGTAGAGGCCCGAGATGCCAGCCTTCGCTGGCATGACGATGAGCAGGGGTGGAGACGATTGCCCGTCAGGCATGTCAAATCGCTGGCGTGGCCGCCGCATTCGGCGATGGAGCCAGCTTTACTGACTTGAGGTACAAACGAAATGGGCCAGCCACATGCATGGCTGGCCCGTGTTCGCGGCTTGAGGGGACGTTTTGACCGTCAGGCCATGCTCTGCATGGTGACGCTCCCCAGGCTTACGCACTGCCGCTCGCCCTCCCGCGGGCGATCGATGGTGCAATGTTAACGCAGATTTACTGAGTCGTCTCGCCTTTAGATGGCTTTCAACGGGAAATGCGCTCGGTTCAGCCGGTTAGACGCTGCCACATTGCGCGCGGTGGAGCAGTTTCTGGTCGGCCAGCACCAGCGCCATCATGGCTTCCACTACCGGCACGCCGCGAATGCCGACGCAGGGATCGTGACGACCCTTGGTGATGATGTCCGATGCCTCACCCTCCCGAGTGACGGTTTCCACTGGGATGAGGATCGAACTGGTCGGCTTGAAGGCGACGCGCAGCTTGACGGGCTGGCCGGTCGAGATGCCTCCCGCGATCCCGCCCGCGTGATTGGCGAGGAAGGCAGGACCATCTTCGCCGGGCCGCATGGGATCGGCATTTTCCTCACCCCGCAGCCGGGCTGCCGCGAAGCCATCGCCGATTTCGACGCCTTTGACCGCGTTGATGCTCATCATGGCGGCGGCCAGTTCGCTATCAAGCTTGGCATAAAGCGGCGCGCCCCAGCCCGCAGGTACGCCGGAAGCCACGCATTCCACCACGGCCCCCAAGGATGAGCCGTCCTTGCGCGCGTCATCCACCAGCTGCTCCCATCGCTGTGCAGCTTCCCGGTCAGGGCAGAAGAAGGGATTGTTGCCGATCTCCGCAGCGTCGAACCGGGCGTAGTCGATCGCGTCGTCGCCGATTTCGCTGACATAGGCGAAGATGTCGACGTCGGGCAGCACCAAGCGGGCGACAGCGCCAGCCGCGACGCGGGACGCGGTCTCACGCGCCGACGAACGGCCGCCGCCGCGATAGTCGCGAAATCCATATTTGGCGTCATAGGCATAGTCGGCATGGCCGGGGCGATACGCCTTGGCGACATCCGAATAATCCTTTGACCGCTGGTCGGTATTTTCGATCATCAGGCTGATCGGCGTGCCCGTGGTGCGACCTTCGAACACGCCTGACAGGATGCGCACTTCGTCAGGCTCACGGCGCTGGGTCGTGAATTTGGAAGTGCCGGGCTTGCGCTTGTCGAGGAAGGGCTGGATGTCGGCTTCGCTCAATGGCAGGCCGGGAGGACAGCCGTCCACGACCGCGCCGATGGCTGGGCCGTGGCTTTCACCCCAGGTGGAAAAGCGGAAGACGCGGCCGAATGTGTTGAAGCTCATGCCCTGCCTTTTGGTCCGCGGATCAGCCCTTGTCGAGTGCGATGTCGGGGGCGTCTTCGGCCTTCATGCCAATGACGTTGTAGCCCGCGTCGACATGGTGAACTTCGCCCGTCACGCCCGACGCGAGGTCGGACAGCAGATAAAGCGCAGCGCCGCCGACATCTTCAATCGTCACGTTGCGGCGGAGCGGGCTGTTCAGCTCGTTCCACTTCATGATGTAGCGGAAGTCGCCGATGCCGCTGGCGGCCAATGTCTTGATGGGCCCTGCCGAGATCGCGTTGACGCGGATATTTTCGGGGCCCAAATCCATCGCCAGATATTTGACGCTGGTTTCCAGCGCAGCCTTGGCGACGCCCATGACGTTATAGTGAGGGATGACCTTTTCCGCGCCATAATAGGAAAGGGTGAGCAGGCTGCCGCCCTCCGCCATCAATTCGCGCGCGCGTTTCGCGACGGCGACGAAGCTGTAAGCCGAGATGTTCATCGTCATCAGGAAGTTTTCGAGGCTGGTGTCGACATATTTGCCGCGCAGCTCATTCTTGTCGGAAAAGCCGATCGCGTGCACGACGAAGTCGAGCTTGCCCCAGCGCGCCTTCACCTCGTCGAAAGCCGTGTCGAGCTTTGCCATGTCCGACACGTCGCAATCGAGCAGGAAGTCCGATCCCAGTTCCTGCGCAAGCGGCCGCACGCGCTTTGCCAGCGCTTCGCCCTGATAGGAAAAGGCAAGCTCCGCCCCCTGTGCGCGCAGTGCCTTCGAAATGCCCCATGCAAGCGACTTGTCATTGGCGAGGCCCATGATGAGACCCCGCTTCCCCGCCATCAAGCCCGTCATTCTGATGTCCCGTTCCCTTTGCTGTCTGCGGCGGCCTGCTCCAGTTCCTCTTCGGGAAATTCAGCAAGCGCCGCATTGAGTTCCGCGCCAATTACCACGCCAAGGCCGACGAGGAAGAAAAAAATCAGCGTGATCATCACACCGGCCAGGCTGCCGTAGGTGCGATCATAGCCGCCAAGCAGCGAAAGCGTGGGCGGCAGCAGCATGGTGACGCCATACCACCATAATGCCGTGGCAACCGCGCCGGGCCATTTGGGGAAGCGTTTGTCCTTGTAAGCGCTCGGCGTCAGGGAAAAATAGAGATAGTAGAGGGCAAAGCAGAGGATCAGCATCGGCAGCACGCGGGTGAGGCTGACGATCTGGATCGCCTGGTCGGCAAAGGGCAGGATCTGGTGCAGGAACTGGTCTATGCCGGTGATGATGATCTGAAGCGAGAAGGCGAACATCACGGCAAACACGCTGACCAGGGTGATGCCGATGGCGGTCAGGCGGTAATGCCAGAAGGGGCGCGTGCTTTTCGTGCCATAGGCGCGGCGGAGGATGTCGCGGATCGTTTCGATGAGGCTGCCCACCGTCCAGAGGCCCACGAGGCCGCCGAGCCAGAGCAGCGGTCCGGTGCGGGCGTTGAGAACGTCGATGATCGGTTGCTTGACGACGCTCGCGACGCCAGGCGGCACTGTTTCGAGAAATGCGCCCACTGCCGCGAGACCGTCCTGCGACCGGCCGAAGATGCTGGCCACCGCCGCCGCCACGATGAAGAAGGGGAACAGCGTCATCAGCGAGAGATAGGCAAGGTTGCCCGCATGGATGAAGCCGTCGCTGTAGGTGCCGACGGCCACGCGCTTCATGATTTCGAAGGCATGGCTGCCGGGACGAACCTTGGCCATGCCCCGGTCGAAGCGGGCACGGGCGTCATGGGCAAGCTTTTTACGACGCGATTCAGGCGAATAGGGTGAAGGCTGCGGCATCCCTCCCCTAACGCCCTAGACGCCGAGATGGGCGCGAACGGCCCGGCTGTCCTGCCAGCCTTCGACGAAGGACTTGAGCGCCGCATCGTCGCCGGGCAAGTCGATGAGCAGACGGACGAGCTGATCACCCCGCTCGCCGCCCTTGTGCGTGAAGCCCTTGCCGCGCAGACGCAGTGTCTTGCCCGAGGTCGTACCAGCCGGGATGCCAAGCATCACGGGGCCGTCGACGGTCGGCACCTTCACCTTGCCGCCCTTCACCGCCTCGTCGAGCGAGATGGGAAGATCGAGAATGACATTGTCGCCATCGCGGGTGAAGAAGGGATGCGGTTTTATTTCGATCGTGACGATCGCGTCCCCCGCCCCAGCCGGGCCTGCCTGGCCCTTGCCCGACAGGCGCATCTGCGTGCCGCTTTCGACGCCAGCGGGAAGCTTCAGGTCGATGGTCTTTCCGTCCTGAAGCGTGATGCGCTGCGGGGCGAGCGTGGCGGCGTCGACGAAGGCGACGGCGAGCCGGTAAGAGACGTTCGCGCCCTTCTGCGGCGGCGCGCCCCGGCCGAAACCGCCAAAGCCGCCGCCGCGCTGGCGCGCGCCGCCACCACCGAACAGTCCTTCGAAGATATCGCCGAAGTCCCCGCCCTCGCTGAACTCGAAGCCGCCGCCCGCGCCGGGGCGGCCACGAAAGCCGCCACCATTGCCGCCAAAGCCGAACGGCGCGGTCGGATTGCCGTCGCCGTCTATTTCGCCCCGGTCAAAGCGGGCGCGCTTATCCTTGTCCGACAGAAGATCGTAGGCGCTGGTGACGGCCGAGAATTTCTCCGCCGCTTGTGGGTTATCCTGGTTCCGGTCGGGGTGAAGCTCCTTGGCGAGCTTGCGGTAGGCCGACTTGATCTCTGCCTCGCTCGCGCCGCGCGCGACGCCAAGTGTGGAGTAGGGATCCGCCATTGCCGATTGTCTATCCTTGTTCGTGAAAGCTGATTTGCAGCATATGTGGCGAAACTGTCACGATCGTTCAAGCGGCGCGACCATCGACATCGGCCAAATCGAGCCCTAGACCAGCGGCATGACCGATCCCTTCACCCTGTTCGACCAATGGTATGGCGAGGCCCGCGAGGCCGAGATCAACGACAGCAACGCGATGGCGGTGGCGACCGCCGACGCGCGCGGGCGTCCTTCGGTGCGGATGGTGCTGCTGAAAGGGCACGGGCCGGACGGATTTGTCTTCTACACCAATTTCGAAGGACGCAAGGCGGAGGAGTTGCTTGCCAATCCGCACGCGGCCCTGCTGTTCCATTGGAAAAGCCTGCGGCGGCAGATCCGGATCGAGGGGCCGGTGGAAACGGTGGAAGAAGCCGCCGCCGACGCCTATTTCGCGACGCGCAGCCGCGACAGCCAGCTGGGCGCGTGGGCTTCGGACCAGTCACGTCCGCTGCCTTCTCGCCATGTCTTCATGAGCCGCTATGCCGATGCCGTCGCCCGGTTCGAGGGCGGGCCGGTCCCTCGCCCGCCACACTGGTCGGGATTTCGCGTCGTGCCGCAGCGCATCGAGTTCTGGCAAGACCGCGAACATCGTCTGCATGAGCGGCGTTTGTTCGTCCGCGATGGAGAGGGATGGAGCGAGGGGCTGCTATATCCTTGAAACGAACATCCCCCCCCTCCCCGAGAAGATCAGGGCCTTGCCTTGGGCGAGGAAAGCGGGGCTCCGTTCGTTCAAAAGGTTAGGCGTCCGGGCGGGCGCTTGCTAGATGTGCGGCCAGCACGGCGAAGAGGACATGCATGCGGAATCGACTGACGGCCTTCATCCTCGCCGGCATGATCCTGGGCGTGGTGACCGGCTTCGCCGCCAATCTGTGGGTCGGCGGCGACAAGGCATTGGCGAAGGACGTCGCGGGCTATTTCCACCTGCTGGCCGACATATTCCTGCACCTGATCAAGATGATTATCGCGCCGCTGGTGTTTTCCACGCTGGTCGCGGGCATCGCCCATATGGGGGACAGCGCGGCGCTGGGGCGGATCGGCGGGCGTGCTCTTGCCTGGTTCATCATCGCTAGCCTGATCTCGCTGACGCTCGGCCTTATCTTCGTCAATTTCTTTGCGCCGGGCGAAGGGTTGAACCTGGTTCGATCCGGCGCCGAGTCCGGCGTCAACACCGAAGCGCTCAATTTCAGGGATTTCGTGCTGCACGTGTTCCCCACCTCCATGGTGGGGGCGATGGCGGAAAATTCGATCCTGCAGATCGTCGTCTTTTCCCTGTTCATCGGTGTCGCGCTGACGGCGATCGGAGAGAAGGGCAAGCCGATCATCACCGTCATCGAGGCGATGGTCGAATTGATGCTGCAGGTGACCAGCTATGTGATGCGGGTGGCGCCCCTCGCCGTGTTCGGCGCGCTGGCTTCCGCGATCACGACCGAGGGGCTGGGCGTTCTCAAGACCTTCGGCGAACTGGTCGGCGAATTCTATTTGTCGTTGCTGGCGCTATGGGTGCTGCTGTGCTGCGCGGGCGCGATCTTCCTCGGGCGGCGGATGATCAAGCTGCTCAAATATGTGCGCGAGCCACTGCTCCTCGCCTTCTCGACCGCATCGTCCGAAGCAGCCTATCCCAAGATGCTGGAGCAGTTGGACCGCTTCGGGGTTCCGCGTCGGATCTACAGCTTCGTCCTGCCGCTCGGCTATTCGTTCAACCTGGACGGGTCGATGATGTATTCGACCTTCGCGACGATCTTCATAGCACAGGCCTATGGCATCGATCTGCCGATCGCGACGCAGATCACCATCCTGCTGGTGCTGATGGTGACGAGCAAGGGCATCGCCGCCGTACCGCGCGCCTCCCTTGTCGTGGTCGCGGCAACGCTGGGGCAGTTCGACCTTCCGGTCGAGGGAATCGCGTTCATCCTGGCGGTCGACCACTTCATGGACATGGGCCGCACCGCGACCAACGTGCTGGGCAACGCCATCGCAACGTCGGTCATCACCAAATGGGAAGGCATGCTGGAAGTCGAGGAGCCAGACTATGTTCCGCATCCCAAGGCGCCAGCCCATACACCGGCGCACGGTCGTGCCGGGCTGGAGCTGGCGCCGGACATGGTAGAAGAGGACCATCGGCGATGAGCCTTGGAAGGCCGCGCAACTGACGGATTGAACCACGGGGAGCCTCATCCCCGACCTATGGCAACAGGAAGACTTATCGCGCGGCACATTGCCGCAGGGCTGCGCAGCCTGCAACATTACGCTGCGTCAACGGTTCTTAGTGCATGCGCGTCCTGGCAAGCATGAGATGACGATAGCGGGCAGACGAGCCCTGTCACTTCAGTGGCAGATGCTGGCCGGATTCCTGATCGGACTGATCCTGGGGCTGATCGTCCATGCCAGCGCGCCTGAAGCGGCCTGGGTCGATCAGGTCACCACCTATGTCACCGGGCCCATTGGCCAACTGTTCCTGCGACTGCTGTTCATGCTGGTGATCCCGCTGCTGGTGTCCGCTCTGATCGTAGGCATCGCCGAGATGGGCGAGATGCGCACGCTGCGCCGGGTGGGGATCAAGACCCTGCTCTACACGCTGCTGGTATCGAGCATCGCCGTCGTCATCAGCCTGGCCGCCGTCAACATCCTGCGCCCCGGCGACGGGGTCGATCCTGTTCAGGCGCGAGCGATGCTGGACGATGCCGGCGCGGGCGCCCGCGCCATCCTGGCCCGGGGCGGCGAAGCACCTCACGGGATGGACGCCCTGATCGCGATGGTGCCGGACAACATCGTCAAAGCGATGGCGAACAACGACATATTGGCGGTGATGGTCTTTGCTCTCTTCTTCGGCATCGGCCTGGTGCTGGTTCGAACCGAACAGAGCCGCTTGCTGCTATCGGCGATGGAAGGGTTGTTCGAAGTCACCATGCGGCTGATGGGATTGGTCATTCGGCTGGCGCCCGTCGCAATCACATGCTTCATGTTCAACCTGGCGGCGCAGTTCGGATGGGAATTGCTGGAGCGGCTGTCCGCCTATGTCGGTGTTGTCGTTCTGGCACTGCTGTTTCAAATGGTGGTCGTCTATTCGCTGCTGCTCGCGATTTTCGCACGACGATCGCCGATCGCCTTTTTCGCAGGGGCGCAGGAGGCGATCGTGATGGCCTTCGCCACAGCATCGTCCAACGCGACGCTGCCCACCGCGATTCGCGTGGCCGAGGAACAACTGGGCCTGCCCCGCCGGATCGCGCGGTTCGTTCTGACGATCGGTGCGACGGCGAACCAGAACGGCACGGCCATGTTCGAGGGGATCACCGTCTTGTTCCTCGCCCAGTTCTTCGGCATCGAACTGGATTTGGCCCAGCAGTTGATGGTCATGCTGGTGTGCATATTGGGCGGGGTAGGAACGGCGGGTGTGCCAGCCGGATCACTGCCCGTGATCGCGTTGATCCTGGGCATGGTGGGCGTGCCGCCAGAGGGGATCGCATTGGTGTTGGGCGTCGATCGCTTGCTCGATATGTGCCGCACCACGCTGAACGTCACCGGCGATCTGGTCGCCGCAGCCGTCATCTCGGCAGGCGAACCGGCAGAAGCGGTCAGCGAGCCGCCTTCGCCGCCTCTGCCCACCAAATGAGACTGTCGGCAAAGCCGTTGAATCCGCGCGCGAGCGCCGCGCCGCCGTCACCTTGCGGCTGGCCCTGCTCGTCAAGCGTTTGGCCGATCTGGCCGACGCTCAGGCGTTCGGGAATGACCGCCATGCCCATGGCGGAGAGCGTCACCGTCCATGCAGCGTGGCTGTTCACCCCGGCATAGCGGCCAGCCGAATAGCTGGCGATGCCTGCCGGGCGCTTGTCGAACTCCTTGAGATAATGATCGACGAGGTTCTTGAGGCCGGGTTGGACGCCGCGATTATATTCGCCCGCGACGAAGACGAACGCGTCGGCGGCAGTGAGGCGGTCGGCGAGCGCCGCCATGGCAGCGGGCGCTTCGCCGGGCGGATAGTCGCTGTAGCGCTGGTCGAGCATGGGGAGACCCACCTGCATGGCGTCGATCAGTTCCGCTTTGTGGCCGAGTTGCTGGAAGCCGTTGATGAGATAGTCGGCAAGGCGGATGCCCATGCGGCCACGGCGGTAGGAGCCGTAGAGGACGAGGATGTTGAGGGACATGCGGCCATTGTCGCAGACGGTGGAGGCTGCGTCCAGGGTTTGCAGATGGCCTTCGCCAGCGGCCTCCCTCTCCCGTTTACGGGAGAGGGAGGGGCCCGCCGCAAAGCGGTGGGAGGGTGAGGGCTAGCGGGCCACCCTCATCCAACTTCGCCTAGCCAGCACGCTGGCAAGGCTGCGTATCCTTTTCCCACCAGCGGGAGAAGGAGCAGGCGCGTCTTGTTCCGTTGGCGACCCTAGCGCAGCTTGGCGATGGCGAGGCCGTCCTGCTTGGCGCGAGCCTTTACCGACTCCTCGCTGCGCGTCAGGGCCTTGGCGATCGCCTTCAGCGCCATGCCCTTCTTCGCCAGCGTATGGAGCTTTTGCAGCTCGTCGGCCGTCCAGGGCTGCTTGTGCCGTTCGAAGCGATCGCCTGCCATGCTACTTAGTCCGCGAAAGGATCACGCACGAGGATGGTGTCCTCACGCTCGGGACTGGTGGAGACGAGCGTGACCGGGCAGCCGATCAGTTCCTCGATCCGGCGGATATATTTGATCGCCTGGGCCGGGAGGTCAGCCCAGCTGCGCGCGCCCGCCGTTGTGTCCTGCCAACCTTCGATATCCTCGTAGATCGGCTCCGCCTTCGCCTGGTCCTGCGCATGGGCGGGGAGATAGTCGAAGGTCTGGTCGCCGATCTTATAGCCGACGCAGATCTTGAGCGTGTCGAAGCCGTCGAGGACGTCGAGCTTGGTGAGCGCGATGCCGGTGACGCCCGAGACGGCGACCGACTGGCGCACCAGCACGGCGTCGAACCAGCCGCAGCGGCGCTTGCGCCCCGTCACGGTGCCGAATTCATGGCCGCGTTCGCCAAGGCGCTGGCCGACGTCATTTTCCTGCTCGGTCGGGAAGGGACCGGAGCCGACGCGGGTGGTGTAGGCCTTGACGATTCCGAGCACGAAGCCCGCGCCGTTCGGGCCAAGGCCCGTGCCGCTCGCCGCCGTGCCCGCGACCGTGTTGGACGAGGTGACGAAGGGATAGGTGCCGTGGTCGATGTCGAGCAAGGTGCCCTGCGCGCCTTCGAACAGGATGCGCTGGCCCGCTGCCTTTGCCTTGTTGAGCGCCAGCCAGACAGGCTTGACGAAGGGCAGGATGAACTGGGCGATGTCGCGGAGGTCCGCCATCAGCGCGTCGCGGTCGATCGGGGCTTCGTTGAAACCGGCACGCAGGGCGTCATGGTGGGCGGTCAGGCGGTCAAGCTGAGGACCAAGGTCGTCGAGATGAGCAAGGTCGCAGACGCGGATGGCGCGGCGGCCGACCTTGTCCTCATAAGCGGGGCCGATGCCGCGGCGGGTGGTGCCGATCTTGCCCGCGCCCGAAGCGTCCTCGCGCAGGCCGTCGAGATCGCGGTGGAAGGGGAGGATCAACGGGCAGGTTTCGGCGATCTGCAGGTTTTCGGGGGTGATCTCGACGCCCTGCCCCTTCAGCTTCGCGACTTCATCGCGGAAGTGCCAGGGATCGAGGACTACGCCATTGCCGATGACCGACAGCGTGCCGCGCACGATGCCCGAGGGGAGCAGCGAGAGCTTATAGACCTTCTCGCCCACGACGAGCGTGTGGCCGGCATTATGGCCGCCCTGGAAGCGGGCGACCACGTCGGCGCGCTCCGACAGCCAGTCGACGATCTTGCCCTTGCCTTCGTCGCCCCATTGAGCGCCGATCACGGTCACATTTGCCACAGATACAGTCCTCCGCCCGCCGCGCGGACCGGCCATGCCCTTCGACGGGACTCGGCATGCCGGTGGGATAGGATGGGCGCTTCACGCCCTATGCGGGGCGCGCGTTAGCCCCGCGCCACCCCGGGGTCAAGTCAGTAGGCGTGCGGTTCGTCGCCATTCAGCCAGTGAGTGCAGCGCAGCGCTTCGCCATTTTCTTGCGCCGTGAGGGCGGCAACGGTCTGCCAGCCATCTGCACGAAGTTGCGCGGCGCGACTTTGGTCGTGGTGGAGGGGAAGAAACAGGCGATTCGGACTACCCGCGCCGAAACCGGCATCGATCAGGGGATCGGGGTAGAGCGAGAAGCCCATGGCCGGTTCTTCCGATCCGTCGGCGCGGGTGATGGCGTAGCTTCCGCCCCGGCCGATCTCCCCAATGAACCCTTCCGCGAAAATGGAGAAGCCGAACCAGTTCTGATATTCGAAACCGTGGCGCTCGGTTGGGTCAAGCGTCAGCGTGATGTCCCAGCCGATCGGCTTGGCGATGGCGCGCAGCCCCGCAATGCGGCTGTCAATCGCGCCGCTTAGCTTCGCACTCAGCGCTTCGAGCTTTTCCATGGCGGGGTGGAAGGGCCCTGTCGCTTCCATCAGCGGGAGATAAGCAGCAGCGGCAGGGCTGATCGCGGCAAGCGCGCCAGCATCCTTGGCATCGAGTTCCGCGCGGACCGCTTCTATCTCGTCGCGCGCGAGCGGGAGCGGCCCGGCGGCAAGGCTATCGATCAGGTCCGGCAGGGTGAAGTCAATCGTGATACCCGTCACGCCTGCCGCCTGGAGTGCTTCGATCGCGACGTTCACGATCTCGACCGCTGCTGCGACGCTGTCGCTGCCGATGAGTTCGGCGCCGACTTGCAGCCTTTCGCGTTCCGGGCGGAGCTGGTTCGCCTTGAGGCGGATCACGGGACCGCCATAGGAAAGGCGGAGTGGGCGCGGCGCGCTGGCGAGGCGAGTGGCGGCGATGCGGCCGACCTGTGCGGTCATGTCGGGGCGAAGCGCCAGGCTGCGCTGCGATACCGGATCGATCGCACGGACGAGGTCCTGCGCGCGCATGGATTTCAAGCGGCTGACCAGCGTTTCTTCAAATTCGGCGAGAGGAGGCATGACGCGCTCATAGCCGTGCGATGCGACCGTATCGAGCACGCGGCGCGCGAGGCGCGCGGAGGCTTCGGCCTGCGGCGGCAGGCGGTCGGACAGTCCTTCGGGGAGGAGGCCGGGAGGGATGCTCATTTAAGCCCTCCCCCCTTGGGGGGAGGGTCTGGGAGAGGGGAATCCGCGCAACGCTTGAGCGATCACGCGAAGCACGCCCTCAATATTCCCTATCACATCCGGGTTGCCAAAACGAAGCACGTGATATCCTAGCGATTCCAGAAATTCCGTTCACCGTGCGTCATAGCGATCTTTGGCGGAATGTGTATCCCCGTCGATCTCGACGATGAGTTTCGACGCCTTGGACGCAAAATCTACAATGTAGGGCGCGATGATCGTTTGCCGGGTGAATTGCTGATTTTCTAAGCAGTTCGCGCGAAGGGCAAGCCACAGTCTCTGTTCGGCGGGAGTTGGATTAGCGCGCATTTGTCTCGCGCGTTCCTTGAGCTTTGGGTCGAGACGCACCGCTCCTCCCCCTCTCCCAACCCTCCCCCCGAGGGGGGAGGGCTTTTAAGCATCACGCGAAGCGCAGCAGCTTCACCGTCTTGACGCCTGCAAGCTTGCAGATGTCGTTCAGCACTGCTTCGCTGACCGCGCCGTCGACCGACAGCAGCAGCACGGCTTCGCCGCCCTGGCTGCGGCGGCCGAGGTGGAAGGTGCCGATGTTGACGCCTGCCTCGCCCAGCGTCGAGCCGAGACGGCCGATGAAGCCGGGCGCGTCCTGGTTGACGATGTAGAGCATATGGCCTTCGAGGTCGGCTTCGACCTTGATGCCGAACAGCTCGACAAGGCGCGGGCTGCCATGGCCGAACAGGGTGCCTGCGACCGACTTGTCGCCGCCCTCGGTCTTCACCGTGACGCGGACGAGGGTCTGGTAGTCACCCTCGCGGTCATGACGCACTTCGCGGACATCGAGGCCGCGTTCCTTCGCGAGGAAGGGCGCGTTGACCATGTTCACCGTGTCCGAATAGACGCGCATCAGGCCAGCGAGCACCGCCGCCGTGATCGGCTTCTGGTTGAGTTCGGCGGCATGACCTTCGACCTCGACCGAAACGCCCTGGATGCGATCGCCTTCCAGCTGGCCGACGAGGCTGCCCAGTTCTTCGGCCAGAGCCATATAGGGCTTGAGCTTGGGCGCTTCTTCAGCGGACAGGCTGGGCACGTTCAGCGCGTTGGTGATGCCGCCGTCGAGCAGATAGTCGCTGAGCTGTTCGGCGACCTGAAGCGCGACATTGACCTGCGCTTCGTCGGTCGATGCGCCGAGGTGCGGGGTGCAGATGAAGTTGGGCGTACCAAACAGCGGCGATTCCTTGGCCGGTTCGGTCACGAACACGTCGAGCGCGGCGCCAGCGACATGGCCCGAATCCATCGCTTCCTTGAGTGCGGCCTCATCGACCAGACCGCCACGGGCGCAGTTGATGATGCGCACGCCCTTCTTGGTCTTGGCGAGGTTTTCCTTGCTAAGGATGTTGCGGGTCTGATCGGTCAGCGGCGTGTGCAGCGTGATGAAGTCCGCCTTCGCCAGCAGCGTGTCGAGATCGGCCTTTTCCACGCCCATTTCGACGGCGCGTTCAGGGGTGAGGAAGGGATCAAAGGCGACGACCTTCATCTTGAGGCCAAGCGCGCGGCTGGCGACGATCGATCCGATATTGCCAGCGCCGATCAGGCCCAGCGTCTTGCCGGTGACTTCGACGCCCATGAAGCCATTTTTCGGCCACAGGCCCTGCTGGGTCTGGGCGTTGGCTTCGGGCAGCTGGCGAGCGAGCGCGAACATCAGCGCGATGGCATGTTCGGCGGTGGTGATCGAGTTGCCGAATGGCGTGTTCATGACGATCACGCCCTTGGCAGACGCGGCCGGGATGTCGACATTGTCGACGCCGATGCCCGCGCGGCCGATCACCTTGAGGTTGGTCGCGTGGTCGAGAATGTCCTTGGTGACCTTGGTCGAGCTGCGGATGGCGAGACCGTCATATTGGCCGATGATCGCCTTCAGTTCGTCGGGTGTCTTGCCGGTGATTTCGTCGACCTCGACGCCACGTTCGCGGAAGATCGCCGCGGCGCGGGGGTCCATCTTGTCGGAAATAAGTACCTTGGGCATGCAGAATTCCTATGTTTCCTCGTCACCCCGGACTTGATCCGGGGTCCCGCTTATCTGCGGGCGGACATGAAGAAGAAGCGGGACCCCGGCTCAAGGCCGGGGTGACGCGGTTAAGCTAACTCAGCCAGCCGTGGCCGTTGCGTAGGCCCAGTCGAGCCAGGGACCCAACGCTTCGATATCGGCGGTCTCGACCGTCGCGCCGCACCAGATGCGCAGACCCGCCGGAGCATCGCGATAACCTGCGACGTCGTAAGCGGCGCCTTCCTTTTCGAGCAGGCCAGCCATGCTCTTGATGAAGGCTTCGTCCGCGCCCTCGACCGTCAGGCAGACGCTGGTGGTCGAGCGGGTGGCGGGATCGGCGGCGAGATGGCCAAGCCAATCGCGCTCCTCGACGATCTTGTTGAGCGCCGCGGCATTGGCGTTGCTGCGCGCGATCAGGCCCTGAAGGCCGCCCAGCGACTTGCCCCATTCAAGCGCGAAGATCGCGTCTTCGACCGCCAGCATGGAGGGGGTGTTGATCGTCTCGCCCTTGAAGATGCCTTCGGCAAGCTTGCCCTTCGCCATCAGGCGAAAGACCTTGGGCAGCGGCCATGCGGGGGTGTGGGTTTCAAGGCGCTCAACGGCGCGCGGGCCGAGGATGAGGACGCCATGACCGCCCTCACTGCCCAGCACCTTCTGCCAGGAGAAGGTGGCGACGTCGATCTTGCTCCAGTCGATCTCGTAGGCGAACACGCCGCTGGTGGCGTCGGCGAAGGTCAGGCCTTCGCGATCGGCGGGGATCCAGTCGGCGTTGGGCACGCGCACGCCCGAGGTGGTGCCGTTCCAGGTAAACAGCACGTCATGGGCGAAGTTCACAGTGTTCAGGTCGGGCAGCTGGCCATAGTCGGCGCGGATAACCGTCGGGTCGAGCTTCAGCTGCTTGGCGGCGTCCGTCACCCAGCCCTCACCGAAGCTTTCCCAGGCGAGCGTCGTCACCGGACGGGCGCCCAGCATCGTCCACATCGCCATTTCGAACGCGCCGGTGTCGGAACCGGGGACGATACCGATGCGGTGGGTGTCGGGCAGGTTCAGCAGTTCGCGCATCAGGTCGATGCAGTAAGCAAGGCGGGCCTTGCCGATCTTGGCACGGTGCGAGCGGCCGAGGGATTCAGCGCTCAGCTTTTCGGCGCTCCAGCCCGGAGGCTTGGCGCAGGGACCGGAAGAAAAATAGGGGCGAGCCGGCTTCGTAGCAGGCTTGACCGCGGGCGCAATGGTGGCGTCGGCGGCATTCAAATCAGTCATGTACTGCGTCTCCTTACAGAGAGCACGCGCGGCGTTGGGACCGCGTGGCCCGCTGGCCGCCCTAAAGATCGCGGGCGAAGAGTCAAGCGGCCAATGAGTCCAAACGAAGGGCTGGATGCGATGAACCGATGCACTCGTTAACCCACAAAGCCGCAGATCGTGGTAAATGGATGGGCATGAACGAGCGGGTTTGGGGGACAGCGGCCAGAGAAGCGGTGAGGCGTCGCGCGGGTCAGGCGGCCTTGCTGACGCTTTGCGTGACATTGGCATCCTGCGGCGGCGACATCGTGCCGCGCGGGCGGGTGGAGCGTCCGTCCAAACCAGTGAAGAGCGTCCGTCCGGCCGCGCCGCCGCCGATGGAGTTGCGCCAGTGCCTGGTGAAGCTGCAATCGCAATCCGTGCTGTTCACCCCCCTGCCCGACCAGAATTTTGGCGGCGGATGTTCGGCGATGGGTAGCGTCAAACTGCTCGACATCGGCGTGCCTGCCACCAATCTAGGCGCGATGACATGTGGGCTGGCAGCCAATTTCGCGGCTTGGGCCCGCTATGGGGTGCAGCCTGCCGCGCGGCTGATCCTGGGCGCGGAGATCGAGAAGATCGAGACGTTCGGCACCTATAACTGCCGCCCGATCGCGGGGAGCGGCAAACTGTCCGAACATGCGCACAGCAATGCGGTCGATGTGTCGGCCTTTGTCCTGTCGGACGGGCGGCGGATCACCATCGAGCAGGGCTGGAATGGCGACCGGCAGACGCGGCAGTTTCTGGAAGTGGTGCGGGCAAGCGCCTGCAAGCGGTTTCGCACGGTGCTGAGCCCCGATTATAATGTCGCCCATCGCGATCATTTTCATTTCGATATGGGGGGACGGGGTGGCTTTTGCCGCTGACCTTCCTAAGTTGGGTTGAATGACAAGAAAAGAAATCGAAGAACGTAAATTCCGCCCCGCCCGTCAGGAAGCCGTCGATGCCCAGAAGGCGGTGGGCACGCCCCAGACCAGCAGCGCCGCCTATCGCCTGGCGTTTCAGGACACCGAATTCCTGCTGCGTGAGGATTTGCGGCCGGTGCGGTTCCAGCTGGAGCTGCTGAAGCCGCAATTGTTGATGGACGAGGCGAAGATCGAATCGACGTTCGTCTTCTACGGGTCGGCGCGCATCCCGGAGCCAAGCCAAGTGCAGGCGCGGATCGACGCTGCCGTGACGCCGGACCAGCGGCGGATCGCCGAGAATTTGGGGAAGAAGGCGCGCTATTATGAGGAAGCGCGCAAGCTGGCGCGGATCGCGGCGCAATATCCGGTGAACGAAGCGGGGTGCCGCCATTTCGTGGTCTGTTCGGGCGGTGGCCCTTCGATCATGGAGGCAGCCAATCGCGGCGCGGACGATGTCGGCGCGCAGACGATCGGCATGAACATCGTGCTGCCGCATGAGCAGGCGCCCAATCGGTTCGTGACGCCGGAGCTTTCTTTCCAGTTTCATTATTTCGCGCTGAGGAAGATGCACTTCCTGCTACGCGCGCGGGCGTTGGCGGTGTTTCCGGGCGGATTCGGCACGTTCGACGAGATGTTCGAATTGCTGACCCTGATCCAGACGGGGAAGATGAAGCCCATTCCGGTGCTGCTGTTCGGGAAGGAGTTCTGGACGCGGGTCGTGGATTTCGAGGCGCTGGCCGATGAGGGCGTAATTTCGCCTTCGGACTTGAACCTGCTGACCTGGGTCGAGACGGCCGAGGATGCTTGGAAGGCCGTGCAGACTTTTTATCAGGATAGTGACGCGCCGGGTTGTGGGTGAGGGCGCGCTGCTGCCCTACCCCTCATCCAACTTCGCCTAGGCCCATTTGGGCCAAGGCTGCGTATCCTTCTCCCCCGAGGGGAGAAGGGTTAGGCGCTTGCTTCGTGGGGCTGTGAAGACTAGGGCGCGGCCATGCTTGCGGCGCTTGATCATGTCGATTGCTGGATCTTCGATCTGGACAATACGCTGTACCCGGCGAAGGCGGACCTGTTCGCGCTGATCGACGTGAAGATGGGCGAGTTCATCCAGGGGCTGCTGGGGTGCGATGCCGACGTGGCGAAGGCGACGCAGAAGCGCTACTTCATGGAGCATGGCACGACGTTGTCGGGGCTGATGCACCATCATGGCATCGAGCCGCGCGCATTTCTGGACTATGTGCACGACATTTCCATGGATCGGCTGGAAGTGGATGAGGCGCTGAACGCGCATATCGCCGCGCTGCCGGGGCGGCGGCTGATCTTCACCAATGGCGACGCGGCCTATGCCGGGCGGGTGCTGGAAAAGCTGGGGCTTTCCGGCGCGTTCGAGCTGATCCACGACATCCATGCCTGCCAATATATTCCGAAGCCCGATCCGTCGGGCTATGCCGAACTGTGCCGGGTGCATGGCGTCGATCCGGCGCGCGCCGCCTTTTTCGAGGATATGGCCCGCAATTTGAAGCCCGCCAAGGCGATCGGCATGAGCACCATCTGGGTGAACAATGGCTCTGAAGCGGGCAATCACGAGCATCATCCCGACTTTATCGATTTCGAGACCGACCATCTGACGCCATTTCTGGCCGACATCATTGGGGAAAGACCATGAGCCAAGACCTGATCGCCACCATCGACGCCGCTTGGGAAGACCGGGCCAATGTGAGCCTGACGACGCAGGGCGAGGTCCGCCAGGCGGTCGACAAGGCGCTGGCGATGCTGGACAAGGGTGAGTTGCGCGTTGCTGAGCCCACTGCGGATGGCTGGCAGGTCAATCAGTGGGCGAAGAAGGCGGTGTTGCTGTCGTTCCGCCTCAACGACAATGCCATGATCGACAATGGTCCGGGCGCTGGCCATTGGTGGGACAAGGTGCCGAGCAAGTTCGCAGGCTGGGACGAGGCGGCTTTCCGCGCCGCCGGTTTCCGCGCGGTGCCGGGCAGCTTCGCGCGGGCGGGTTCGCACATCGCCAAGAACGTCATCCTGATGCCGAGCTTCGTCAATATCGGCGCGTTCGTCGATGAAGGCACGATGGTCGACACCTGGGTGACGGTAGGCAGCTGCGCGCAGATCGGCAAGAATGTCCACCTGTCGGGCGGCGTCGGCATCGGCGGCGTGTTGGAGCCGTTGCAGGCCGATCCGGTGATCATCGAGGATGACTGCTTCATCGGCGCACGGTCGGAAGTCGTGGAAGGCGTCCGCATCGGCAAGGGATCGGTGCTGTCGATGGGCGTGTTCATCGGCCAGTCGACCAAGATCGTGGATCGCACCACGGGCGAAGTCTTCATGGGCGAAGTGCCGCCCTATTCGGTGGTCGTGCCTGGATCGCTGCCGGGCAAGCCGCTGCCTGACGGCACGCCGGGGCCGAGCCTCTATTGCGCGGTGATCGTGAAGCGGGTGGATGCGCAGACGCGGTCGAAGACCGGGATCAACGAGTTGCTGCGGGACTAAAAAATCCTCCCCTAGAAGGGGAGGTGGCAGCCCATGGGGCTGACGGAGGGGTAGCGGCGCCAGAGTTGCGCTAATACCCCTCCACCGCTCCGCCGCCCCCCTCCCCTTTCAGGGGAGGACCGGATGGCCTACATAGCGCCTATGCCGCCATCGACACCTGACAACACGCCTCTTCCGCCTGTCTGGGCGACGCTGCGACGGTTTCTGCCTTATCTCTGGCCCGCTGATGCGCCTGCGCTGCGGCGGCGGGTGGCCATTGCCATGTTGCTGGTGGTGCTGGCCAAGGTCATCAGCCTGGTGATGCCCTTCGCCTACAAGGCCGCGATCGATCGCATGGCGCCGGGGCTGGAGCCGGGCGTGGCGCTCGCCATCGCGCTGGTCGTAGCTTATGCAGGCGCGCGGTTTGGCAGCGTGTTGTTCGACAATTTGCGCAATGCGGTGTTCGAACGGGTGGGACAGGAGGCCGGGCGGCGGCTGTCCGACGATGTGTTCGTCCATCTGCACCGCCTGTCGCTGCGCTTTCACCTTGATCGCCGCACGGGCGCAGTCACCAAAATCGTCGAGCGCGGCACCAAGAGCATCGACACGATGCTCTATTTCCTCCTGTTCAACATCGCGCCGACGGTACTGGAACTGGCGGCGGTCTGCGTCATATTCTTCGTGAAGTTCGGGCCGGGGCTGGTCGCCGCGACATTGGTGATGGTCGGGCTCTACATCTGGTTCACCCGCATGATCACGGAGTGGCGCAACCAGCTTCGCCGCGACATGGTGGACATGGACACCAACGCTGTCGCCCATGCCGTCGACAGCCTGCTCAATTTCGAGACCGTCAAATATTTTGGCGCCGAAGAGCGTGAGGCTGCGCGTTACGGCACGGCGATGCGCCGCTATGCCGAGGCGGCGGTGAAGTCCGAGAACAGCCTCGCCTGGCTCAACATCGGGCAGTCGCTCATCACCAACCTGATGATGGCAGGTGCGATGGGCTACACGGTGTGGGGGTGGAGCAAGGGCAGCTTCACCACCGGCGACGTGGTTCTCGTCAATACATTGCTTAGCCAACTATTCAGGCCGCTGGATCTGCTCGGCATGGTCTATCGTACGATCCGGCAGGGCCTGATCGACATGGAGGCGATGTACAAGCTGATCGATACGGAGGCGGAGATTGCCGATGCACCGGGGGCTCCAGCCCTCAAGGTAAAGGCTGGCGAAGTGCGGTTTGACCATGTCCGCTTCGGCTATGATCCAGACCGCGAAATCCTGCACGATGTCAGTTTCACCGTGCCGGCGGGCAAAACGCTGGCGATCGTGGGACCTTCAGGCGCGGGCAAATCCACGATCGCGCGGACGCTGTTCCGCTTCTATGACATTCAAAGCGGTCGCATCCTGATCGACGGGCAGGATATTGCCGAGGTGACGCAATCGTCGCTGCGCGCGGCGATCGGCATCGTGCCGCAGGACATGGTGCTGTTCAACGACACGGTCGGCTATAATATCGGCTATGGCCGGGCAGGCGCGAGCCAGCAGGAGATTGAGGCGGCGGCCAAGGCGGCGTCGATACATGACTTCATCATGCGGATGCCGCAGGGCTATGACACGCGCGTTGGCGAGCGAGGCCTCAAGCTGTCCGGTGGCGAGAAGCAGCGAGTGGCGATCGCCCGCACCTTGTTGAAAGACCCGCCGGTGCTGGTGCTGGACGAAGCGACGAGCGCGCTCGACAGCAGGACGGAAACGGAAATCCAGGATGTGTTGCGCAGCATTTCGCGCAAGCGCACCACGCTGGTGGTCGCGCATCGGCTTTCGACGGTGGTGGACGCGGACGAGATCATCGTGCTGGACCAGGGAAGGATCGTGGAGCGCGGCCGCCATGCGGATCTCGTGCGGTCCAATGGTCTCTATGCTACCATGTGGGCGCGGCAGGCGACGGAGCGGGAGGACATGCCCGTCGAGCCTGTGATCGAAGATGATTTTGCAGGGTCGCAGCCTGCATTGTCGGTCCGGTAAGGAGCTTGGGGATGACGCAGACGATCCGGAACAACTGGCGGATCGCGCCTTGGGTGGTGATCGCCATTATGTTGGCTGTGCCACTGGTGGCGATGCAATTCACCGACGAGGTGCGCTGGACCGGGTGGGACTTCCTTGCGGCAGGCGCGCTTCTGAGCGGCGCTGCGCTCGTCTATGAGCGGGGCGGGCGACGGATTACTGGGCGCTGGCAGCGGATCGCGGCAGCGGGCGCGCTTGTCTTGGCGGTCGCACTGCTGTGGGCGGCGGGGGCGGTCGGCATCTTTTCCTGAGAGTGAGGGAAGCGGCCCCGGCGCCAGACCGGAGGCCGCTTTCCTGAAATGATCAGCGGTTAGTGACGGTGGTCGTGGTTTTTTCGACGACCGTTGCCCGAGCCGGAGCAGCAGTGGTCTTGCGTACGACCTTGCGCTTCACCGGCGCTGCCTTGCGCACCGTGGCCGCAGGCGCGGTTTTCACGGTTTCGGTCGTGATGGTGGTGGCGGCGGGAACCGTCGCGGCAGCGGCGCGAGCGGCTTGCGCGTCGGCAGCAGCGGATGCGGCAGCGCGCTCGGCGGCATCGGCACGCGCGTTCGCGGCGGCGGCATCCTGCTGCGCGGCCGCTGCGGTCGAAGCCTGGACCTGAGCATCCGTCTTCACGCTCGCCTGGCTCTGGCCGATGGCTGTGTCAGCGAAGCCTTGCGCCTCCACGGCGGCCTTGATGGCGTCCTGTTCCTTGCCGCTCTTCAGCCGTTCCTGAGCGAGGCGCAGCGACGCCTGGGCGCGGGCGAGTACCGCCGGGTCGAACTGGCCAGCCTGCAATTTGGAGGCAGCGTCGATCTTGCCCTGGGCCTGCGCGATCGCCTTGAGCGCCTGTTCCTCGTCACCAGCGAGCGCGGGGCCGCTCGCGAGGAAAAGCGCCGAAGCCGCGGCAAGAGCGCGCAGGGAATAGCCGAATTTACGCATATTCTCTCCTGTCAATGTTGAGAGCCGGGTAACGTACCGAAACGAACCGGGTTCCAGATGCGCCGTTGCTGGAGAGGGGTGAGCCGCCGTCAGTCCGGCAGAAAGCGCGCGGCGACTTCGGCGGGGACGCGCAGGATGCGGCCGCTTGTCCGGTCGATGATAGCCCAGGTCGATCTCGCGCTGACCTTGACCTTGCCGTCAGGGCCGATGAACTCCATGTGGCGGTCGAACCGTGCACCCCTTGGCCCTTCTGGAATCCAGGTGCGGGCGGTTACGGTCTCTCCCTCCCGCACATTGCCGCGATAGTCGATCTCGTGCCTGGTCACGACCCACACATAGGCGTCGAGGTGCTCCGGCGCGGCGTCGCGGGTCCAATGTTCGGTCGCGACCTGCTCCATCCACCGCACCCAGACCGCGTTGTTCACATGGCCGAGCATGTCGATATGCTCGGAGCCTGCCGTGATCTGGGTGGTGTAGGTGGAGGACATTTTACCGATGCTCCGTTGATGGCTCGCTGCGCTCGCACCCTCCCCCAGCCCCTCCCGTAAGAGGGAGGGGAGATTGGCTTATTGGGACACGCCCAGCTGCCAGAGGATGAAGGCGAATTCCTCGGCGGTTTCCTGCAGGCTTTCGAAGCGACCCGATTTCCCGCCGTGGCCCGCGCCCATATTGGTCTTGAGCAGCAGGATATTCTGGTCGGTCTTGGTCGCGCGCAGCTTTGCCACCCATTTCGCCGGTTCCCAATAGGTGACGCGCGGGTCGTTGAGACCGGCGGTAACGAGCAGCGGCGGATAGGATTGCGGCTTCACATTGTTGTACGGGTCATAGGCAAGGATGGTTTCGAACGCCGCCTTGTCCTCGATCGGGTTGCCCCATTCGGGCCATTCGCCGGGCGTCAGCGGCAGGCTTTCGTCCAGCATGGTGTTGAGCACATCGACGAAGGGGACATGCGCGACGACCGCGCCCCAGAGTTCAGGATCGGAATTGATCACCGCCCCCATCAGTTCGCCGCCAGCCGAGCCGCCGGAAATGCTGATCCGGCCCTTTGACGTATAGCCGCGCTCGATCAGGCCTTTCGCCACATCGACAAAGTCGTTGAACGTGTTGGTGCGCTTGTCGAGCTTGCCGTCGAGATACCATTGCTGGCCAAGGTCATCGCCGCCCCGGATATGGGCAAGGGCAAAGGCGAAACCCCGGTCGAGCAGCGACAGGCGGCTCGTTGAAAAGCCAGGCTCCATGGCGATGCCATAGGCGCCATAGCCGTAGAGGTGAAGCGGCGCGCTGCCGTCGCGGGGCAGGTCCTTGGGATAAACGATCGACACCGGGATCGGCGTGCCGTCCCGCGCCGGGATGGTCAGCCGCTCGGTCGCGTAGCGGGTCGCGTCATAGCCTGAAGGAATTTCCTGAACCTTCAGAACCTCAAGCTCGCCGGTAGCGAGATGATAGTCGTAGATGGTATCGGGCGTGACCATGGATTCATAGCCGATGCGCAGCTTCGTCACGTCATATTCGGGATTGTCGTCAAGACTGGCCGAATAGCTGGCCTCCGGGAACGGAAGCCGCTTCGCCGAATGGGCGGCATAATCGCGCAGTTCGATCTGGTCGAGGCCGTCCTGCCGTCCTTCGGTGACGTAGAAGGTTTTGAACAGGGTGAAGTCGGTGAGGTAGAAATGCGGATCGGCAGGGATCACCTCCGACCATTCGCCCGGAGCCTCCAGCGACGCCTTCACCAGCCGGAAATTGGGGTGCGTGTCGTTGGTGCGAATGTAGAGCGTGCCTTCATGCTCATCGACATCATATTCACGCCCGGCCTTGCGCGCGGAGACGAGCAGCGGCTGGGCCAAGGGATTGTCAGCGGGAAGCAGCCAGCTTTCGGTGGTGACATGGTCCCCCGTCGCGATGACAATCCATTTTTCCGATGAGGTGAGGCCAACGGACACGCGAAAGCCGTCGTCATCCTCATGGAACAGTTCGACATCGCTTTCGACCGGTTGGCCCAGCCAGTGCAGCCGCGCATTGTCGGTGCGCCATTGATCGTTGGCGATGCCGTAGAGCAGCCCCTTGCTGTCACTGGTCCAGACGAGCGAGGACAGCGTATCGGGAATGACTTCGGGCAGGATTTCGCCCGTGAACAGGTCCTTGATCCGCGCTTCGAACCGTTCGGACCCATTATTGTCGATCGCATAGGCGAGATAGCGGCCGTCCGGGCTGACCGACAGCGCGCCGAGGCGAAAATATTCATGCCCCTCCGCCAGCGACGGCTCGTCAAGGATCAATTGATCTTCGCCGCCCGCCACGGGACGGCGATACCATTTGCGATATTGCGCGCCGGTTTCGAACGCCCGCCAGTAGACGTAATCTCCATCCTTTTGCGGCACGGAGCTGTCATCTTCCTTGATGCGGTCCTTCATCTCCGCAAAAAGCGCGTCAGTCAGCGGCTTGCGGGGCTGCATGGCGCTTTCGAAGAAGGCATTTTCCGCTTCCAGATAGGTGAGGACATCCTTGTCCTTCACGTCCGGATAACCCGGATCGCGCAGCCACGCCCACGGGTCTTCCACCTTGATCCCATGGCGCGTGAAGCTGTGCGGGCGGCGGGCGGCCGAAGGAGGCATGCTGTTTACGGTCATTCAGGGTCCTGATTCTTGTGCCGGAGGCACGCTGGCATAAGCGGCTTTGCCTGCTTATGTTGGCGGCGGCATGCCCTGCGCAAGGGTTCTCGATCAAGGAAATGCGATGTCCGCTTATGAAGACCGTCTGAAAGCCCTGCGTGAACAACTGGTGCGCGAGCGGCTGGACGGCTTTGTCGTGCCGCTGACCGATGAGCATATGAGCGAATATGTCGGCGAATATGCGCAGCGCCTTGCCTGGCTGACCGGCTTTCAGGGATCGGCGGGAAGCGCGGTGGTGCTGCCGGAGGAAGCCGCGATCTTCGTCGATGGGCGCTATACGCTGCAAGTGCGCGAGCAGGTGGATGCCGCCCACTGGCAGTTCGAAAGCGTGCCGCAGACCTCCGTCGCGGCCTGGCTTGGCGTTCACGCGCCGCAGGGCGGGCGGATCGGCTATGATCCCTGGCTGCACACCCGCGCATGGGTGAAGGCGGCCAGCGAGGCGCTGGCGGAACGCGGGGCGGAACTGGTGGCGGTGGAAACCAATCCGGTGGACGCCGTGTGGCCCGACCGCCCCGCCCCCAGCGACGCCCGGCTAGTGGTGCATGAGGACCGCTATGCCGGCCAGAGCGCTGCGGAAAAGCGGCAGGCGATGGCCGATTGGCTGACGGAGAAGAAGGTGGATGCCGTCGTGCTGTCGGCGCTTGATTCCATCGCCTGGGCCTTCAACATCCGGGGCAAGGACGTCTCGCGCACGCCGGTCGCGCTGGCCTATGCGATCGTGCATGATGATGCGACGGCGGATCTCTTTGTCGCGCCCGAGAAGATCGATGAGGCGGTCGTGCAGCATCTGGGCAATGCGGTGCGGGTGCGTTCGCGCGCGGACTTCGCCGGAGCGCTGCGGGATATGGCCGGCAAGACGGTGGCAGCCGATCCCGAACGCGCGGTGGCGGCGATCTTCGAGGCTCTGGACGTAGGCGGCGCGACGATTTTGCCAGTTCGCGATCCGGCCGTGCTGCCCAAGGCGATCAAGAACCCGGTCGAAATAGCCGGGCACAAGGCAGCGCAGGCGCGTGACGGGGCTGCCTTGTCACGCTTTCTCCATTGGATTGCGGTCGAAACGCCCAAGGGCGGTGTCGATGAGCTTTCCGCCGCCGCTCGACTGGAGGCGTTCCGCAAGGAGACAGGGCTGCTGGAGGACCTGTCCTTCGACACGATCAGCGGGGTCGGGCCCAACGGCGCGGTGGTGCATTACCGGGTCGAGGAAAAGACCAACCGGCCGATCGAACCGGGTTCCTTCTATCTGGTCGATTCAGGCGGCCAATATCGCGACGGCACGACCGATGTGACCCGGACGATCGCCATCGGCACGCCAAGCGAGGAGATGAAGCGCCGCTTCACTTTGGTGCTGAAGGGCCATATCGCGCTTGCCCGGGCGCAATTTCCCACAGGCACGCGGGGTAGCCAGCTTGATGTCCTCGCGCGCCAGTTCCTGTGGGCCGAGGGATTGGATTATGCGCATGGCACAGGCCATGGCGTCGGCAGCTTCCTGTCGGTGCATGAAGGACCGCAGCGCATCGCGACGGCGGGCGGCAATGACGAGCCGCTGCAACCGGGCATGATCCTTTCAAACGAGCCCGGCTATTACAAGACCGGCGAATATGGCATCCGCATCGAAAATCTGGTGCTGGTCGAACGGCGCGATGTGCCCGGAGCCGAGCGGGAGATGCTGGGTTTCGAGACTCTCACCTTCGCGCCGATCGACCGCAATGCCATCGCTGTCGACATATTGACGGCAGAAGAGCGGGCGTGGGTGGACGCCTATCATGCCAAGGTCGTCGAGATTGTCGGCCCGCAACTGGATGGTGACGCGCTTTTATGGTTGGAGCAGGCTTGCGCGCCTTTGTGATCGCCGCTTTAGTCGCCGTGCCGACCCACCTCGCCTGAAGAGGGCGGCGATTCACGGCTGCCCGCCTCTTCTCTCGCCTGCGCCTTGCGGCGGCGCAGATTGTCCCGCAACGCCTGTGCCAGCCTTGCCTTGCGATCATCCTGTCCACTGCTCATCACCGGGCCATAAGCAAATTGCTGCATCCACCGCAACCCGCCTTGACAAGCGGGACGCGCGCGGCCATAGGCCCGGCTCCGCAAGCCGAAAGGCATTGCGCGATGGTGAAAGTGCTGCCGTAGCTCAGTGGTAGAGCGCATCCTTGGTAAGGCTGAGGTCGCGAGTTCAATCCTCGCCGGCAGCACCATTTCCCAGCAGGCTAAAGTAGATCAGCCAAGCTATATTTTCCCTTTATTGATCGTTGTTGCGGCAACTAATCTATATTATTTGATTTACCTTGGAATCGGGGGATTCGGGGGATGAAGGTGCGTGAGCAACAGTCCGTTGCGCATGAGGTTTTGACTTTTCTTCAGCGTCAAAGTCTTGCGCCCACACCGCAAAATTATGCGATGGGCTATGTGCTGAAAAGCGGCTCCAATGAAGCGCTGTCCAAAGCCGTCAATGACGCGACTGACGGCGGCATTCGGATGAGTCAGCAGCAGGCGGACGATATCTTCATGCGCTGTGTCGGCAGCCTGGGCGGCGCTGGGGGCGCGCATGCGACCGACGCATTGAGGAACCAGACGCGCCACCAACTGCTTCGCCTGGCAGAGGTGGCAAGCAGCGCTGCCGAGCGGACCGGGGATTTCAACCGCGACCTCAGCACAGGCTATGAGAAGCTGGCCGACAAGGATGCGGCCGGGATCGGACTGATAATCTCCGACATGATCGAGCGTTCATTGCGGGCCGAGCAGGACCTTGCAGCTGCCGCGAGGGAGGTTGAGGTTCTTCGGCAGGAACTGGACACCGCACGCCATGACGCCAACCTCGATGCCTTGACCGGCCTGCCCAACCGCCGGGCGCTGGAAGCAGCGATGGACCGGTTGCAGAAGGGAAAGCTGCCCCATGCCGTGGCGATTTGCGACGTTGACCATTTCAAGCGTGTGAACGATCGATATGGCCATGCGGTGGGTGACCGGGTGCTGAAGATGGTCGCCACTTCCCTGGTGGAAAGCTGCGGCGGCCAACTGGTGGGCCGCTGGGGTGGCGAGGAATTTCTGGTGGTCGTGCAGGGACATGCGCTCGACGACACGGTCGAACTGTTGGATGACGCCCGCCGCGCGCTCGGGCAACGCGCCTTCAAGCTGCGTGAGACCGACGAGCCGATGGGGGCGATCACCTTCTCGGCCGGGGTTGCGCTCGTCAATGAAGGCGCAGAGTGGAGCAACGCGCTCAATTCAGCCGATGCGGCACTGTACCGGGCCAAGGCTCAAGGACGGAACATGGTTCTCAGGGGATAAGCACGGCAGCTGTCCGGCTTATCTCCCTCCCAGCAGAGCTCCGCCCCTCAGGGGAGCGGCTTTGGCAACCAGCTTAAATCCTGCGCCAGCGTACGGGACGGCACGCCGCTGAGCTTACGCAAGGCCGGCATATCGAGCAGTTCGATCATGTGGCCGTCCCGCAGGATCAGTTTCTTGTCCTCAAGCGTCCGGAAGACGCGGTTCACGTGAACGGCGGTCAGGCCGATGACGTCGCCGATCTGCTCCTGCGTCAAAGGATGTTCGAAACGCGGGCCAATGCCAGGCTGTATCACGCTCAAACGGCTGTGCAGGTGAACCAGAAAATCGGCGAGACGGCATTCGGCAGAGGTCCGGCCGATCGAGCAGAGCCGGTCCATCAGCATCACGCGCTCCTGCTGCACGCTAAGGAACATGAGAGCCGCCATGTGTGGCGCGCGCGTGAAAAGGCTGCCGAATGCCGACAAGCTGACCGAGCGCAGCTTGACGGGCGTGAGCGCCGTCAAGGTTTCCGCGGCCTTGTCTAGCGCCATGCTGGGCGTGCCCAGGATATCGCCGGGCAAATGCACCTTCAATATCTGCCTGCCGCCATCGGCCAGCGTCATGCTGCTGAGCGCCCAGCCATCCAGCAGCAGATAGACCGACTGTGGAGCGTCTCCTTCGCGCCGGATCGTCCGATTGCGCGCGATCTGCTGAACCGGGCCAGCCAGGCTGGAAAAGATTTCGAGCTCTGCCGGGCTTGGCGAGCGAAATTCAGCCAGTCGGGCCTGCGAGAAAGCTAGCGGAGAAGAGTCGTCTGGAACTGCGCGCACGGAACCTCGGAGCGGATCAATCCGGCCGCTCTAGCAAAGCGCAGGCCCCCTCTCTTTAAAATGGAGCAAGAAGCGCGAGATTCAGCGCGAAACGGTGAGGCCGATCCACAAGGTTCGGGGCGTGCCGAGATCCTCCGAGACGCCCGTGCTGCCGGTGACACGGCGGGTCAGCACCTCCTGGTCGAAGAGGTTCTCACCCCGCGCGATCAACTCCAAGCCGCGCCCGACCGGCAGGCGCGCGACAGCATCGAGGGTGAGGGCGCCGGGAAGGCGATCGGCATGCAGATCATCTTCATATTGGGCCGAGACATAATGCAGGGTTGCGGACAGGCGTGGCCCCTGCCGCAGCTGCCAGGCCACGGTGGCGCTGGCGGCATGGCGCGGAGTTTGCGCCGGGGACAAGCTGTCGAACAGATTGCCCGGCGCGCGAACCGTGCTGTGGCTGTAAGCATAGGATGCGGACAGGGACATCGCGCCCAAACGGCCGCTGGCGGTCAGTTCGACCCCCTTTGCAACGATCGCGTCCACATTGTCGCGCCTGCGGAGGTTGGTGCCAATGGTGACATTGGCGATGGCGTTATCCAGCCTGTTGTAGAAGGCGGTGGCCGAGAGCGAGAGCCCTTTCAAGGGATTGAGATCGGCACCGGCCTCCACCCCTTTCAGCTTTTCGGGTTCCAGCACGGGGTTCGCCTGCGTCGTGACGGGGAAAATGACGAAAGGCCGGTACAGCTCGTTCAGAGTCGGCAGGCGGAAGCCGGTATAAGCCGCCGCGCGCACGGCGATATGCTTGTCGACATGGAGCAAAGCACCCGCACGTGCTGAAGTCTCCCAGCCGGAACGGTTTTTGAAATCGGCACTGTTTGCAGGCGAGCCCGCCACGCGGAAAAAGCCGTCGCTGATCGTCCAGCGGTCCGCCCGCACACCGCCCGTCAGAACAAGACTGCCAAGGGTCCAATCGTCTTCGGCGAACATGCCGATCGTCCGCTGCCGTCCCCCGGCGTGGCGGCGTGCGGTCACCAATCCGGTCGCGGCGCTATAGGCATCCTCGAACATGTCGCCCATGGCGAAGCGGCTATCGATGCCAACACGCAACAGATGATCCTGCCCCACCGGCGGCCGCAGTTCGATCTTGCCGCCGATGCCGGTCGAGGGGGTGCTGCGCTGATCGAGCGTCTTGCGGAAGGGCGGGTTGGACGAGATAACGATGTTCGAAAAGTTGCGGGCCTGAACATAGGCCAGGGCATCGACCTGCCACCGGCCGCGCGACACATAGCGGATGCTGGCATCCTGCCCTTCGCTCAGGCTGTCGGCGCCGCGAAAGCGCAGCGTTCGCTCGTCATGGAACATGGTCGTGCGGAATTGCAGTTCGTCACTCGTGGAAATCGGAACAACCGCGCGAAGATTGGCCGACCAGCCATCATAGGCAGCAGGAACCGTCGCTGACACGCGCTGGTCGCGAGGTGTCGTTTGAAAGCCGTCGCCCCTGTCCCAGCGGCCAGAGAGGGACAGGAAGCCTCCGCCAAGGTCCGGGGTGAGGCTGGCGGACAATTCGGTCGCGTCCCGGCTGCCGTAAAGCGCCGTGGCGGAAAGCATCGGCAACTGATCACGCGTGGCGCTTGCCAGTTCGATGGTCCCGGCCACCGCCCCCGCGCCGAATGCGCCGACACCACCGCCACGAGTCACGCGGGCAGCGGAAAGCCGCTCCGGAACCAGCGCGCTGAAGGGGATATAGCCGAAAAAGGGGTCAGCCATGGGCACGCCGTCCAGAAGCACCAGCGTACGGCTGGACGCGTTGCCGCCCAAGGCTCGCAAGCTCGCGCCCTGCGCGGACGGGTTCGCCGACCGGCTGTCGGATCGCCGGAACTGCTGGAACCCCGCCACGTCTGTCAGAATGGTCTCGATCCGACCGGAGGCACTATCGAGGAGGCGATCCCGTTCGATCTGTACCGACCCATAGGCGGGAGTGCCCGGCGGCAAGGGCAAACCGGTGCCGGTGATGACGATGCGCGCCTGGGCGCTGCCGCGGTCGTCGGGCTGGGCCAATGCGGCGGATGGCAGCAGGACGGGCAACAGCCAAAGAGAGCCAGCTTTCATGACCACGCCCATAGCCGTGCCCTCTCACCCTGACAACGTAAGGGACAATTTGCGAACTCAGGCCAGGGCCGATCCTTCGCGTTGCGCCAGAAGCTTGTCGATGGTGAGCGGATAGTCGCGCAGGCGGATCCCGGTAGCGTTGTAGATCGCGTTCGCAACTGCCGCGCCTGCACCGCAAATACCGAGTTCCCCTACGCCCTTGGCCTTCATCGGCGAACTTTTATCATCCAGTTCGTCAAGGAAGAGCACATCCTGTTCGGGAATGTCGGCATGCACGGGGACGAGATATTCCGCCATGTCGTGATTGACGAAGAAACCGAAGCGCTTGTCGACATGCAGTTCCTCCATTAGCGCCGCGCCGACACCCATGGTCATCGCCCCGATGACCTGGCTGCGCGCGGATTTCGGGTTGAGGATGCGTCCCGCAGCGAAGGCGCCGCCCATGCGCCGCACCCGGACTTCGGCCGTATCGATATCCACCCCGACCTCGCAAAAATGGGCGCCGAAGGTCGCTTGCGCATAATCCTGCGTCAACTTGCCGAATTCGATCCGATCCTCGGCCCACATGCCCTCTTCGCCGGCCAGCGCGCCGATCGGTTGCGACTGATTGCCGAGCCGCACAAGCCCGTCTTCGAACACCGCCTCGTTCGCGGGGAAGCCTGCTTTAGCGGCAAGCTTCTCACGCAGGGCGACGCATGCGGCATAAAGGCCCGCCGTCGCGCTGTTCGCGCCGAACTGCCCGCCCGATCCCGCCGATTTGGGGAAGAGGCTGTCGCCCAGGCGCACCGTGACTGCCTCAATCGGCACCCCCAGCATTTCCGCGGCGGTCTGCGCCAGGATGGTGTAGCTGCCCGTGCCGATATCGGTCATGTCGGTTTCGACCACGACATGGCCACGCCCGTCGATGCCGACCCGCGCGCCCGACTTCGCAACGAGATTGTTGCGGAAGGCCGCGGCCATGCCCATGCCGACCAGCCAGCGCCCGTCCCTCACCCGCCCCGGCTGCGGCACGCGCCGTTCCCAGCCGAAGCGCTCTGCACCCTGACGCAGGCATTCGACGAACTTGCGGCTGGAAAAGGGACGCTGCGGCCCGGCTTCGGGATCATATTGCACATCGTTGCGAATGCGCAGCTCGACCGGATCGACGCCGGTCGCCTCCGCCAGTTCATCCATCGCGATTTCCAGCGCCAGCAGGCCCACCGCTTCCCCCGGCGCGCGCATGGCATTGGCTTCCGGCAAGTCGAGTTCTGCCAGACGATGGGCGGTGAGCCGATCGGTCCCGCGATAGAGCAGCCGCGTCTGCTGTGCCGCCACCTCCGGCCCGCCGCCGGGCAGATCACCCGACCAGACTTCATGGCCAATCGCGCCGATGATGCCGTCGCGATCCGCGCCGATGCGGATACGCTGGATGGTCGCGGCGCGATGGGTCGTATTGTTCGGGATTTGCGGGCGGGCCAGCGCCACCTTGACGGGTCGGCCCGCCGCGCGCGCGCCCAGGGCGGCGAGCAGGGCATCTGCCCGCAGGAACAGCTTTCCACCAAAGCCGCCGCCGATATAGGGGGTGACGACACGGATCTTGTCCTTGGGGATCTTTAGCGTGGCCGCCATGTCTTCTACTGCCCAGGCCACCATCTGATTGGATGTCCACAAGGTCAGGCGGTCACCATCCCAGGCCGCCGTCGTGGCATGCGGCTCCATCATCGCATGGCTCTGGTCTGGCGTCGTGTAGCTTTGGTCCACCTTCACCGCGGCCCTTGCGAAGCCCGCTTCGAAGTTTCCGGCGGCTGTGTCGGCAGGGCCGCCAAAGCCTTCCTTGGGAACGGTGGCATGGCCGCGTTCGGCGGCAAGGTCGTAGCGGCCCTTCTCCGGGCTGTAATCGATCCGCAAAAGGCGCGCCGCGTCTCGCGCATTTTCGAAACTGTCCGCGATCACCAGCGCGACCGCCTGATCATAATGTTCGATGATCGGGCCGCCCAGCAGATGGGCGGTGTTCCTGGCGCCCTTGCCCAGCGGTCCTGCATTCTGATGCGTGACGATGGCAAGCACCCCCGGCGCGGATTGCGCCGCTCGCAGGTCCATGGCGTCGATCTTACCCTTGGCGATCGCCGATCCGACGATCCAGCCATAGGCGGCCTGAGGCGCGGCGTCATGGCGCTCATAGGCGTAGGGCGCAGTTCCGGCGACCTTGGCAGGCCCGTCGATCCGGTCGTGCGCCACGCCGACAACCCGGCCGCGATCGATCGGGTTGGTGGTCGCAGGCGTGTCGAACTTCATGGCCGCGCCTCCTTTTGCCGGAAGAGAGATGTAAGGGTGCCGGCAACAAGCTGTTGCTTGAAGGCGTTTTGCGCCGTCGGCCGGGCATCGGCCAGCGCCGCCTGCGCGACCTCTCCCGGCCCTGCCGCGGCAGCTGCATCAGCCGCCGCAACCCGCCATGGCTTGGGCGCGATGCCGCCGAAGGCGAAGCGGGAGCCGCCCTGCGCGTCAAACACTGCCGCAACCGAGACGAGGGCGAAGGCATAGGAACTGCGATCCCGCACCTTGCGATAGACATGGGTCCCGTCAAGGGGCTTCGGTAAGGTCACCGACGTGATGAGCTCGCCCGGCTTCAGCTGGTTTTCAATGTGCGGCGTATCACCCGGCAGCAGGTGGAAGTCGGCAATGGGTATGGAACGACGCGTACCGTCCGCCGCCACCGTATCCACCGCTGCATCCAGCACCCGCATCGCCACGGCCATGTCGGACGGATGCTGCGCGATACAGGCGTCGCTCGTGCCGACGATCGCCAGGCTGCGGCTGACCCCCTTCAGCGCTCCGCACCCGCTGCCGGGCTTCCTCTTGTTGCAGGGCATGCGCGTGTCATAGAAATAGGGGCAACGGGTGCGCTGAAGCAGATTTCCCGCGGTCGTCGCCTTGTTGCGCAGCTGACCCGACGCTCCGGCAAGCAGCGCCCGGCTGAGCACCGCATAGTCGCGCCGGACATCCGGGTGCGCGGCCAGCGCGGTGTTGCGGACCATGGCGCCGATCCGCAAGCCGCCTTCGGGTGTGCGCTCGATCCGGTCCAGCCCCAGGTGGTTGACATCGATAAGGTGCGAAGGCGTTTCGATCTGGAGCTTCATAAGGTCCAGCAAATTGGTCCCGCCCGCGATGAAGCGCCCGCCGGAAGAAGCGGCAGCCACGGCATCCTCGACGCTGGCGGCGCGGCTGTAGGTGAAGGGCTTCATGCCTCGTCCCCCGTTGCGACGTCGCGGATCGCCGCGATGATGTTGGGATAGGCGGCGCAGCGGCAGATATTCCCGCTCATCCTTTCGCGCAATTCCGCGTCGGACAGGACGACTTGCTCCAGATCCTCCGTCGCGTGGCTGGGAATGCCTGCCTCGATCTCCCCCAGGACAGCGACAGCCGAACAGATCTGGCCGGGCGTGCAATAACCGCATTGATAGCCATCATGCGTGACGAAGGCTCGCTGCATCGGATGCAGCTTTTCCGGCGTTCCCAGCCCTTCTATCGTGGTAACGGAGTCGCCTTCATGCATGACGGCCAGCGTCAGGCAGCTGTTGATCCGCTGGCCCTCGACAAGGACCGTGCAAGCGCCGCATTGGCCGTGATCGCACCCCTTCTTCGTACCTGTGAGTTGCAGATGCTCACGCAGGGCGTCCAGCAATGTGGTGCGCGGATCCAGCTGGAGCTGAACGCGATCGCCGTTCACGGTGAACTCGACGGTGGACATGTCTTTTTCCCTGTTCGATTCCGGGGACAGCATTGCCCCCGTTTCAGCGCCCGCTACGCCCGGCAACGCCATGGCCGCTCCCCCGCCCTGCAAAACCGCACGGCGAGTCACATGATCTGGCGCCATAAGGTTGTTCCTCCTGCCATGCCCAATACGAAGCAGGATCATGGACGATCCCGCTGCGGACCAGAAAAGGTGCGGCAGCAGAGATAGGGCGAGAGCTTGCCCCAGCCAAGCCGCATTCCGGCGGCAGGGCCGCGCGCGGCCGCTGGCGGGATAAATTTCAGCCAAGGTCAAATTCTCCCTTGCCGACCTCCCCAACCGCTGCTAGTTGCCCGCCTCACCCGCCGAGAGGGACTTCCTCCGGCCGCCAGAGCGGGCGTAGCTCAGGGGTAGAGCACAACCTTGCCAAGGTTGGGGTCGAGGGTTCGAATCCCTTCGCCCGCTCCAGTTTTCTCAGATAAATTAAGGCGTTTACGACGGACCGCCTTGGGCGGACTTTTCGTTTTCGGCTTTCTGAGGCCGAATTGGGGTGCAGACTTCAGGATTGATGATTTGCCCTCCGCCGTCTCCGCACCCGTTGGGCGACGTCCGCTAGCTGGCGTACTCGCCACAAGCGACAGGCTGGGGTCGTCGCGAGCGTCTCCACAATTGCCTCTTCGATCGCGTCCAGCGCCGCGACGATGTCGGGAGACGGGCCGCCGATCTGGTCGGCCGCATCATCATCGTCGATCCTTCCGCCTCTCAGATCATCGGCATTCTGAGTCGGCAGGACGTGCTGAAGGTTCGCCATGTCCACCTGGGCTCTGAGCAGCTTAGGCACTGACCACGATCCTTGATGACGTTCGGCCTCTCAGGTCCGTTTTCCCAATCAGACCTGTTCTGCTTCATCGTTACTCGCCGTCCATTCGGCGATACTGTCCTGCTGGCCGATAAGCGCCAGGCCATGGGCGATGGAGGTCAACTCATCGCCGCTCGCAATATGGCTGGTGGGGAAGCGCGCCTCGAACAAGCGACGCACGGCAGGGATCAACGAAGAGCCGCCGGTCAGAAAGACATGATCTATCGCGTTCGCCCTGATCCCAGCCCGATCCAGCGCCACGTCCACCGTCGTCGCGATGCGTGCGAGGTCGGGGGCGATCCAGCTTTCGAAATCGGCGCGACTGACATCCGCCTCGACTTGCACCCCGGCGCTGTCGAAATGGAAATGCGCGTGCTCGTCGGTCGAAAGCGCCCGCTTCAACCGGCCGACCGCGTCATAGAGCGGATAGCCAAGCTCATTTTCCACCACGGCGATCATCCGGCCAATTGCCGCAGGATCGCCCGCCGCCCGCTTCAGCTTCTCCAGCTCGGCCAGGGTGCGCCGGTTGTGCATCAGCGCCAGCCGGGCCCAGTCGCCGAAATCGGCGAAATGGCCCGCCGGTATCTCCAGCACCTTGCCCATGGACGTATAGGTGCCGCCCTTGCCCAGCATCGGCAGGACCAGCTTATCCATGATGCGATAATCGAAGCGATCACCCGCTATGCCGATACCTGCGGAACCAAGCGGCGTGCAGCGTCGCGCGGCCCCCGGCGCTTCGATCCGCACGACGGAAAAATCGCTGGTGCCGCCGCCAAAATCAGCGACCAACAGGGTGGCGGGCTCGTCCAGCCGCGCGGCGAAACTGAAGGCGGCACCTAGGGGCTCATAGACATAATGGACTTCCCGTTCGAGGGCGGCGAACATGAGGTCGTATCGCTGGCGGGCAAGCGCGCGGTCCGGGCGCTGCCCCGCATAGCGCACCGGGCGGCCCACGACGACGCGCGACGGCAGATCCTTCAATGCGTCGGCGGCATGCGCCCGCAAGCGATCAAGAAACACATGACCCAGTTCCTCGAAACGCAGCCGCTTTTCAAAGATGGTGGCATGTTCGAACGCCTTGCTCGCCGCGACGGATTTGAAGGATTGCAGGAAGCGGCTGCCTTGGGGAAATTCCAGGAATTCGGCGATGGCCCACGGCCCGGCTTCCTTTGCGACGCCACCGGCCGCAGCATCATCCTCCCAGAAGCACAGGGCGGAGCGGAAGATGGAGCCGCTGTTGCCAGGCGCCGGATAGCCCACCATGGTCGCCTCGCCATCCACACCGCCCAGTGCAACGACCGAATTGGTGGTGCCGAAATCGATACCGGCCGACCGAGCGAGCGAAATCATGATTGCTGTCCATGTGATAGTAGGGATGAAGGCGGGCGGGCGGCTATTGCAGGCATGGGCGCGCGGCGCAACCAGCCGTCTGCACAGGCGCCTTCATCGGGCAGGATCATGTAGGCTCGGCAAAGTTTCAGACATTGTCGAAGGCTCTCCCCTTTTCAGACGATCGCCTCTACATCCGCTGGATGCCCCAAATCCTCATTGATGCTGATGCTTGTCCGGTAAAGGATGAGACCTACAAAGTCGCATGGCGATACGACGTGCCTGTCATCGTCGTCAGCAACAGTCCCATTCGCATACCGGCACATCCACTCATCTTGCGCGTGGTGGTGAGCGACGGATTTGATGCAGCGGACGATTGGATCGTGGAGCACGTGGATGCAGGCTCTGTCGTGATAACCGCAGACATATTGCTGGCCGACCGATGTCTGAAGGCCGGATGCGGGGCGGTGGTCGCGCCAACAGGAAGGCAATTCACCAGCGCTTCCATCGGCAATGCCGTTGCGACCCGGGCCATCATGGCGGATTTACGCGCGGGAGCGATGGGTGATGGTCTTGGTGGACCAGCGCCGTTCGCGAAGGCGGATCGGTCTCGCTTTCTCTCCATCCTGGATCAGACGGTGGTCCGGCTCAAGCGGTGAACCTAGGCGCTGACCAACAATTTATCGAACGCGAGCCGCGCACATCCATCGCGCTGGTTCACAGAGTTTGAACAAGTTCTACAGAGACGATCAGTTTCCGCTAGGCCAAGACGGAGGCGCGCTGAAGGTCGCCGAAAGCAACGGAGCGGTCGTGAATGAACAAGGCAAGAAAATTCCGGGCCTGTATGCCGCGGGCCGAACGGCTGTGGGCGTCTGTTCCAACATATGTCAGCGGATGTCGGTTGCAGACTGTTTCTGTTCCGGAAGGTACGCCGCGCGATCGATTGTTCAACTCGCGCGGCGCGCCAGCACCAAGATCTTCTTCGTCAGTTTTAGTTTAGCTACTGCTGCATCGCGTACGAGCGACGATCTGACGGCACACATCCCCTGGGGTAACCTCGTCGAGCCATTCCTGCAGCATGTTCTCGATCCAGACCACCGCACTATAAAAGCCGCTTTCCAGCAGGCGAGGATCAGTTCGGCATTCAAGTGATGCCAAATATTCCTCGGGAAAATAGTCCAGTGCATCCGAAAGGATGGTGACGAACATGAAAATAGCCGTTGAAAAAATCGACGCCTTATATTGAAAATATAGTTCTTCTTTGTCGATCGGCGGGCACCCTTGGGCGGCGCATTCCTCTATGAAGATTTCGATCACGCGCTTGACCAAGCCGAGATGCTTGTCAGGCTCTGGCATCATGAGCATGCCGCTCAGCGCTTGAGCGATGCTCGCCTGCCCTGCCCCGCCCCAATCGAGTATTCCTGCTTGAAGCAGGCCGTTCTCATCGCGCCAAAACCAAGCGTTATCGATGTTCAGGTTGATGTGACATAGACCGGTATAGTCGGGATTGGACAGCATATAGGCGAGCAGCTTGTCCTTATGCTCCAGTCCAAACAGCACGTCTTCGCGCCACTTCTTAAGGAATTCCGGCTGTGTCACCGCCGGTGAAAAGATCTGGGGGGCAACGCGTCCGATAAAGTCGATCAGTCGATCAAGCTGCGGTTCGGGATTCTCGATGCGCTGGAAATCCGGCGCGGCCTTGCCGAAGGGAAAGATGGCCTCGATATCATATCCCAGGCCGCCTCGTTTATGTGCGGCGACCAGACGGGCGAGGTTGCGCGTCAGAACTTCATAATGTTCCTCCACGCTGGGCACCTCATGGTCATACCCCTTGCGATAGGCGGGCTCCACAGGATCGATCCCGAAGGGAACCCGCTCGGTTATCAGAATATAGTTGCCGGTGTAGGAGCTGTAGTCGCCGAAATAATAACGGGTAACAGTAACGGGGAGCTGCCGTTCCCGGGAAAGGCGTCCTAATTCGATTTCGCCATTGGACAGCCGAAGCAATCCATATTTATGATGCACGTCACTTGGGGGAAATTTCACGAATAGTTCGGTCTGCAAGCCCGGCTCGTCGCGCGCATAGGACACGGTCAGGAGGCCGTTTTCCGAGGCGCCACGAATATCCAACTTGTCGAGAGCGACGATAGCGGTGACCTGATTGTCCCGCGACAAGACTTCGGCAGCGTGGAACGCGGCAGTCAGAAAAGCGGGGCCAGCCTTGCGCAGTCCCGCTAGATCAATGGGGAATTCCAAGCCATAATGGTCACCCGGCGTGATGCACAGATGCCGTTCAAGAAAGTCATCATAACTTAAGGCTGTCTTCGAAAAAGGCACGGCGGCACCAAGCGCCTCGGCATCCACCCAACCATTGGGGCTGGCGATGCGGACCCGCTCCCGTCCGCTATCATCTCTCGACTTCTCCGCGCAGACAACCATCGTTCCATGAGGCAGATGATGAAGCTGGGCGCTGTCATGCGCTGCATGTGCTGTGACTACTGCGCCGCCATTGGCCACGATCGGGCATCGCGCGCCAATCGACACTGCAATCTCGTCAACAGTCGGCACACTTCTCTCCAAGCTTCGTCCGCAGCCACCATGCGATGCTCACACAAGCCGCCATATTACAGTAAACCGTGCATTTAAGCAAAGTAGCCGATAAGGCAGATCAATTGCCCCCGCCGAGGCGCTCACCTTTGGCCACGAGAAATTGGCAATCACGACCTGACAAAACCCCTGAAGCCGTACGCGGTCGCTTCCTTGTTGAGCCAGGCGAACCGGGGAAGCCGCCCTCAGGCGGCTTCGTCCATGGCGTCAGCTGGGATGTTGGTAGGGCCGCCAATGTCATAGACGCGGGCGAGCAGGCCTACGAAGCTGTTGTCGTTCATCGGATCGGTCGGCACCTCGAACTGGACGCCACGCTTCTTCATGTCGTCCATCAGCATGTTGATCGCCAGTTCATGCGTGATGTCGTCACGATGATCATAGGTCAGCCGGAAATCATCCATGTCCTTGAACAGGCGTGCGCCCCAATGGACCAGGAAGCGCATTTCCTGCTCAGGCACCTTCTGGTTGACCTCTCCAAAGGTTTCGATCTGCCAGCCGGTCGGGTCCTGCGGATCGGCGCCAAAGGTCGAGCTGATGTCCATGCCTTGCGGCTTGCGCAGTGCGACGGGGCCCGTAGCCTGACCGTGGTGGAACATCATTTCGTTCTCCACGACCACCGCGCGGCCCCACATCGGCGCGTTGATCTGGAACGGCTCGCCGCTCGGACCATTGGGCCAGCAGTTGAAGCCGCCGCCAATCTTGCCATTATAATACCAGGCGATGACCTGGCCTTTCTTCGAACGCCAGCGATCGAACAGGCAGGACTTCGCCATGGTCAGCAGCAGCCACAGCGGGGTATTCTCCATCGTCAGGCCACGGAAAACCGTGCCGTCCAGATGCGGAGGGCCGCCGATTGGGGTCGGACCCTGAATATTGAAGAGGAAAGTTTCCGGCTCCGCATACTGGCAGTCCCAATAGTTGCGGACCAGCTCAAGGAAGCGGGAATTATAGTAGCAATCCTCGATCTCCGGGTAGAAACAAGTGCCGCCCTTGGCCAGATAGCCGCGAAATACCGGATTGAGGCCGATCATGTCCCAGGTCAGCTTGACACCTTCGGGAATGGTGCCGGATGTCGTCGCGATCACCTCTTCTGGCGTCTTGAAATTTTCGGCCATGATCAGCGGCCAGGGACCATTATCCCGCACGACCTGCAAAAGTCTTGCGTGCTGATCGTTGCTATAGGCGTCGTCGATCAGCTGGGGCGGAGCGACCGGACGGAAGTTTTCGGCGAGATGGCGAAGCATAATCTGTGTCTCCAATTTCTTGCAACTGTCATCGCATAGGAATGAGGGTGGCCGGCCTGTAGGCACCAAAGCCACCCTAAGCGGATCAAATCGTCAGCGTTTCCATTTCACGCTGTGTGGCCGGAGCGTCGCCGTCCTTGCGCGTCACGTTGAAATCCTCTTCACGTGGGCTACGCAGATCGTGCCAGATGCGCGAGTTATGGCGTGGGATCGCGAGGATGACCTTCTTTTGCCCGTCACCGCCCTTGTCCCGATAATAGCCATGGGCGCTGCCACATTGCACCCAAGCGGTTTTCGCCAAGTTCGTATCGACATCGTCTATGAAGGCGTCCGTTGCCTGCTGAGAAACGTCAAAGGACGACAGATGATCGTCCACCATCCATTGCAGCAGTTCGACGATGTAATGGACCTGCTGTTCACTGACGACCGCATGGTTGGCGACCAGATAGCTGTAGGGAGCGCCCATGAAGACGAAATTGGGAAAACCGGTGATCAACATGCCTTCATAGGAGAAGGGATGCGGATCGAACGCGTCCTTCAACGTCTTCCCGCCAGCGCCGCGAATGTCGAACTGCCGCCCGAAATGCAGGTTGTAGCCGGTCGAGAGCAGCAGCACGTCGCATTCGATCCGCGTACCATCCGCCAGGATGACCGCGTTCGCATCGGCCTCCGCCAATTCGCCGCGCACGATCGACACATTGGGCTTCTTCAGCGTATCGTAGAAGCCGCAATCGAGGATCGGACGCTTGGCGAAGACCGGGAAGTTGGGCGTCAGCAGTTCCACCATTTCCGGATCGTCGGGGAAATGGCTCTTCAGATAGCCTTCGCACATCATCCGCATGCCATCGTTGATCGGACCGAAGCCGCCGGTCTTCGCGGCATAGTCCTCGTCCTTCATGATCATGCCATGCATGTCGCGCATCTGACTGTGCAGGCTCTGCAACCGCTTCCACTGCGCCAGGAAGGGCACATGCTCCATGGCCCAGCGCTCCAGTTCCGCCACCGGCGCATGCGCCTGCGGATTAGGGATGATGTGTTCGGGCTGGCGCTGGACGATGATCAGCTCGCCGACCTTGTCGGCGATCGCGGTCGCCACCTGCACGCCGGAACAGCCGGTGCCGACCAGCACGACCTTCTTGCCGGCAAGGTCGACGCTATGATCCCAGGCGGCCGAATGGATCACGGGACCTTTGAACGAGTCCAGATTCTTGACCTTGGGATAGTTGGGATTGTTGTTCGGCCCCACCGCCATGATGAGGACGTTGCACTCATAAGTTTCGGGCTTGCCGTTCCGTACCGCCTTCACGGTCCAGATCTTGCGTGCCTCGTCCCACTCCGCGCCTTCGACCCAGGTTCCGAACTGGATACGATCACGCAGATTATATTTGTCGGTGACGCGGTCGAGGTAAGATAGGAATTCGGGGCCGCGCGGATAGAATTGGGTCCAGGACGCATTGGGTTCGAAGGAAAAGGAATAGATGCGGCTCGGTGTATCGACCGCAGCGCCCGGATAGGTGTTGGTCAACCAGTTGCCGCCAACCGTGTCCATCGCTTCCAGCACCGTGAAGTCGAAACCTGCCTGCTGCAGCTTGATCGCGGCGTTGATACCCATCATTCCCGCGCCGACCACGATCACCTTGAAATCGGCAGGCGGCACGTCCGCCGCCTTGCGCACGCGCGTGTCGGTGGTGAAGCCGGCATGCTGGAAAGCAACATCCACGGACATTTCCGGCAGGTCCTGACCCAGCAGCAGACGGCTCATCCGCTTGAACATCGGCCGGTCCAGCTGCGGCATGACCGGCGGCTTGCCCGACTTCACCGCGAGGCGCAGGCGATCGCGAATTTCGGCGGCGATCGCCGGATCAATGGTCGGCCGCTCTTCATGCGCGTGGATATCCACGAACGTCTCGATCAGCTCTTCCTGTCGTCCGTCGATCGCATCCCAATAATGATGCAGCAACGTACGGTCGCCGGTGATCTGGATCAGCGCCATCAGCGCCATGGTGGGGTCAAGCGCGTCGATCGCGGCATGTATCCGAGAATCATTATTAGTGGCCGGGGCGTGCATCCTGTCTCTCCTGAATGTCCTCGTTCGCAGAACTCAATTTAAATTGAATTACACTTCCATGTGTAAATCGTCAATGGTGGCAGGCTTGCTATTTGCGCCTTTGCTGCGCAACGAGGCTGGATATGGACGGACAGAGCATCAAGAGGCGGGCAGGCCGCCCAACGCCAGAGGTGGCCGAACAGAAGCGCAACAACCTGATCCTGGTTGCGCTCAATGAATTTGCACGGACTGGATTTCATGCTGCGTCGCTGCGCGACATTGCCGAAAAGGCTCAGGTGTCGAGCCGCACGCTCTACAATCACTTCCCTGACAAGCTCGCCCTGTTCGAAGCCTGCCTCGAACATTCTGGTGCGCAGATCCGGCCGGAACTCCCCGATCTGAAGGGCGACCTCCACACGCAGCTCATCACCTACGCCACCGAAATGCAGCGGCAGCTATTTTCGACGCAAAGCACTCAAATGGCACGGCTGATTTACCGGGAGAGCAGCGAATTCGACGAACTGCGCAAGATCGCTCGCCTGCAGTTTGAACGGCATCAGGTCAGCCCTGTCGCTCGACTCCTGGAGGCGGAAGGCGTCGATCCGGCAGAGAGCCACCCTTTGGCCAAGCAATTCGTCGTCATGGCTCTTGGCGAGTGGCAGAGGCGATTGCTGTTCGGGGGAGAGTTGATGACGGATGAAGAAATGGCTGGGCACGCAAAGCTCGTAACCAACATATTCTTAAACGGTATCACAAGTCGCATCTCGTAATTGGCTGGCGTCCGGCCTAGGCAGGCTTGGGAAAATTGACTGCTTCCGCTTCTATGCAGGCGCTGAACAAGCCAAGCTTATCTGTAAAATGATTATAGAGCGTCCCGACTTGTTGATATCGCCGCGGTCTTCCACTTCCTTGTTCTTGGTCGGTTGCATCTCCCCAAGCTGGTAATGGCGGACACATTCAAGGCACTGGCGCAGCGCCGATAGCGGCTTCAACAGAGCGAGATTTGCATTTTGAAGCGCCGCAATCTAACGCTCCTTGCCATAAAGAAACTCAAGACCGCCTTTTAGACGGTTTGCTGGCGTTTCAGGGCATTAGGAACAAATGGTGCCCGGGGACGGAGTCGAACCGCCGACACTGCGATTTTCAGCAGCTATATATCCTCCATAGCCTGTTGATTTAGAAATGCAATTTAAAAGTCGTGCTAATACCGTGCTAATACACCAATTCACACGATCTTCGATGCATTGCGCAGCTCGCGAACTCGCTCGACCAGACGTTCCAGTTCCTGCTCGATTTCAGACAGGTCCAGGGCAACCGCCAGATGATCGTGCCCTGCCATACCGAGCAGTGCCGTCATGACCGCACGCGATCTTGAGGCGAGCAACACGAGATGGCAGGAGCTGGGACAGGATTCCCCGTTGATCCACGCTCGCGCCGATCGGTCGCTAACATGAGCCCATTTCATTACCGTCTTGGTTGCCCTGCGTGAACCGCCGAGTTCGGCGACAAGCGCGCGGCTGATGATGGCAGCAATCTCCGCATCTGAATATGGGAGCCTTTTCGGAACCCGACTTCCGCTTTTAGGAACCATGCTGCGCGCCCTTCCATAGTAAGTCGGCAAGATGGCGCACCAGGCGCTCAGCGCGAGACTGGTATGGTTATCAACTGGAACCAACCCGGCGATACGAACGCCAACGATGATCAGTCGCGTATTCCAGCGGCAGAATATGTCCGCATGTCGACCGAGCATCAGAAATACTCAACAGACAACCAGGCGCGAGCCATCAGGGAATATGCCGAGCGACGTGGCTATGAAATCATAAAGACCTATGCCGACGAAGGGAAAAGCGGGCTGAACATCGAAGGACGACCGGGCCTCCAACGATTGCTGGATGACATCGAAACAGGCACCGCAGAGTACAAAGCCCTAATTGTGTATGACGTAGGACGCTTAGGCCGGTTCCAGGATACCGACGAGGCCGCCGTGTATGAGTTGCGCTGTAGGCGCGCTGGTATCTCGGTTCATTACTGTGCAGAACAGTTCGAAAATGACGGAAGCATCGGTTCGTCCATTATAAAAACCGTCAAACGCGCAATGGCTGGCGAATATAGTAGGGAACTGTCGGTCAAGGTTTTCGCGGGCCAAGCGAACCTGATCCGCCTCGGCTTTCGTCAGGGCGGCTCGGCAGGTTTTGGCTTACGCCGAGTACTAGTCGATCAGGAAGGCCGGATAAAAAATGAACTGGCGCGGGGCGAACATAAAAGCATCGCAACAGACCGGGTCATCCTTGTGCCGGGGCCGGCGAACGAGGTCGAGATCGTCCGCGAAGTCTACAGGCTCTTTGTCGAAAGTGGCCGGACGGAAGGGGAAATTGCTTCCTTATTAAACGATCGTGGTATTCCCACCGACCTGGGACGTCGCTGGACGAGGGGCGCGGTCCATCAACTTCTAATCAACGAGAAATATATCGGGAACAACGTCTGGGGCCGGACTTCCTTCAAGTTGAAGCAGGAGCATGTTCGGAACGTACCTGAGCAATGGATCAGGTCGGACGGCGCATTCGACGCGATAGTCGAGGAAGCCATGTTCAAAACGGCGCGGGCCATCATCGACGCGCGCTCCGAACGCCTTTCGGATGACGATATGCTCGTGACGCTCCGAGAAATTTATCGGCGCAACGGCCGCCTGTCCGGTATAATCATCGACGAGACGGAGGGTGCTCCCTCCAGCAGCGCTTTTCGAACTCGGTTTAGCAGCCTGCTTCGGGCTTACACCCTGGTCGGCTTCTCGCCGGATCACGATTATCGCTACCTCGAAACAAACAGGAAGCTCCGCCTCCTTTACCCCTCGGTCATGGCCGACGTTGTAGCAGGGATTAGAGCGATCGGGGGGTCGGTAGCCGTTGACGACGACACGGATCTTCTGACGATCAATCGTGAATTCACGGCATCCATCGTCATCGTTCGATGCTTCCATACTGGCGGAGGCTCACTCCGCTGGAAAGTTCGATTGGATACGGCATTAAAGCCCGACATTACAATTGCCGCCAGAATGGGCGCTGACAACGACGCCCCCAAAGATTTCTACCTGTTACCTCGCCTGGACATGCGAACGGCTCTGCTCCGTCTGGCAGAGTATAACGGCCTATCGCTCGACGCTTATCGCTTCGATGATCTTACAGCATTTTATCAAATGGCCGCGCGCCGATCATTGAGGAATGCAGCATGACCAAAGCTCTTCCTGCTCAACGAGTTGAACTCATTCCCATCGACCGGATTACCGTGGTAAACCCGCGCATCCGCAACAAGCGGGTTTTCAAGGAAATTGTGGACAACATTGCCAAGGTAGGCCTCAAGCGACCAATTACCGTCAGCAGGCGCGCTGAGGCCGGTGGCCCATATTACGATCTGGTTTGTGGTCAAGGGCGCTTGGAGGCTTATCGCACGCTAGGTCAGGTACAGGTTCCGGCGCTCGTTGTCACCGCAGATCCCGAAGACTGCCTTGTTGCCAGCCTTGTAGAGAACTGTGCCCGGCGCCAGCACAAAGCGATAGACTTGCTTCAAGACATAGGCGGGATGCGGCAGCGCGGGCATTCTGTTCCCGACATTGCGCGGCGCACGGGTCTGACAAGCGAGTATGTTGGCTGGGTCGCGCACCTGATCGAAACAGGGGAACAACGTCTTCTCCAGTCTGTCGAAAGCGGCACTATTCCGATCAACGTGGCGATTGAGATCGCCGATACGCCTGATCAAGATGTGCAGGCGGCTTTAGCCAGCGCCTATGAGCAGGGCCTGCTCAAGGGAAAAAAGCTTCTTGCAGCTAAGAGGCTAATAGAGATTCGGCGACGGCGCGGGAAAGGACTCGATTGGGGCAGAGAGAGAATACGGCCACAGGTATCGGCCGATGCGCTGGTGAAGGCCTACCAGGAGGAGACGGACCGCAAACGGGTGATGATCCGCCGAACCGAGATTACTCGCAGCCGCCTGGTCTTCATCACGGAAGCCCTTCGCAAGCTTAGCCGTGATGAGCAGTTTGTCGCGCTGGTCGAGGATGAGGATCTCGCGATGATGCCAGAGAACATAGCGTCTCGGCTTGGAATGCAGGGCGGCACACAATGACCCGGCCGCGGCTTCCCATCTGCCAAGCGTTCGAAGAAGCAACCCTTCGCATCAACATCTCGGGCATCCTGCCCTTGCGCGAAGTGTCGGCCCAAGTGAAAAAGTCCGTGAAATACGGACAGATCGCCGCTTCAATCAAGGAGGTGGGGATAATCGAACCGCCCGTGGTGATCCGTGACCGCAACGCGCCAGATCAGTACCACCTGCTCGATGGCCATCTCCGTATCGAAATCTTACGCGAGCAAGGAGTTGCGGAAGTCGTCTGCCTTATCGCCACAGAGGATGAGGCATTCACCTACAACAAACGCGTGAGCCGCATAGCTATCATCCAGGAACATAAGATGATACTCAACGCGGTACAAAAAGGCGTACCAGAAGAGCGCCTAGCACGCGCCTTGAACGTCAACATTTCCAACATCCGGGCGAAGCGGAATCTACTATCTGGCATATGTCCAGAAGCAGCAGACCTCCTTCGTGACAAGCATGTTCCGCTCGCCGCCTTCACAGAACTTCGGAAAATGAAGCCTCTGCGTCAGATTGAGGCCGCGGAGTTAATGATCGCGATGAACCGCTACTCTACAGGGTATGCTAAATCTCTCGTTGCAGCCACGCCCGAAGATCAACTGATTGCCGGGCGCCGGAAAATTATAAAAGGACTGACGACAGAGCAGATCGCACTGATGGAACGAGAATCGGCGAGCTTAGACCGGGAGTTTAAGGTGGTTGAGCAGACTTATGGTGCCGATCACCTCGACCTTGTTTTGGCGACCGGATACGTGAACCGGCTCCTGAGCAATGCGCGGGTGGTCCGATATCTTGCTCAGCGCCATCCGGAAATTTTAGAAGAATTTCAGAGGATCGTTGATATCCCAAAGGCCGCATAGTGTGGCTTCTAAATTAGGGGCGAGACAGTAGGAGGTAGATGTTCAGTCAATGTTTTGAGTAGGGTAAGATGGGAAACGTATTGCACCAACTGGCATCCGCAGCCAGCATGCTGGCGGGTGCTGTGTCAGCGTACTTATGGTGGCGGTCTGCGGCTGTTAAAATTCCGGGGCAGAACACCGACCCAGCCCCTTCGTCCGGAGACATGATGCGGCTGTTTCCAGTTCTGCGAGAAGCTGCCGCTCTAAATTCCAGGGCAGCGCTATTCACCGCTGTGTCGGTGCTCTTCAACATCATGTCGCAGGTCGTATGAGTTTCAGATGTAATGCGCGGCTAATCGGTCCAGCCATATTTCGCTTTGGCCTATGCGGCGGATCGGGTGTCAAAGGGACATAACCATCCCGGCCCGATGCGAGAAACACAAGAGCAGTGCGCACAAAGTTGCTTGGCTTGAATTGCGCCGGTATGTAAATCGGGACAATGCAGTTCAGGCTCCTTTCGGCGATCATGGTGTTTCTAGGGTCATATCTGCCGCTTGCTGTAATCCTGTTTTCTCAGAACATCGATTATAGCGCCTGGCGTAATTCGTTCTGCTGGCCGCTTGACCCGGGCTGGTGTGAAATTCCGGTGCATGATGCCGGATATTCCATAGGTCTGCTATTGGTTACACTCGCTTGTTTTTGCCTAACTGTATTCTCGCTGGCGCTCATTCACCCGGCTCAAGAAATTAATGTCTGTGAGGCTGAGTATGTGCCCACGGACCTAATGAACTATACCCTCCCCTATGTCGTATCGTTCATGGGGATCAATTATCATGAGACCGACAAGTTCGTGGGCTTCTGTGTTTTCCTGGCTTGGATGTTCTGGATTACGCATAAGTCGGGGCAAGTTTTCCTCAACCCCATTCTGATCGCGCTCAACTGGCGGCTCTACAACATCACCTACAACTTTGCGGGCAGTTCCGACATATTCAAAGGCCGCGCTCTGGTGAAGGGGCATTTGGAGCTGGGACGCTATCGCCAATCATCGGTCCAAGACATTCAAATCATTAAGCCGTAGGGTTCACGATGCCAATTCCAGCAGCTCTCAGTGACTTCGATATCCAGAATGCCGCCCTGACGGTGTGGCTTTTCAAAAAGTCAGGGGGGATTGCTGGAGCCGCTCCAACCTATGCGGGACGCTGGATCACTACAGACGATGACCTCAATGCAACGTTGAAGGCTTCTGTAATCGAGGCTCGGAGCCGGATTGAGGAGGTACACGAATATGGACTTCTGGCGCAGAACAATGAGGCGAGTGCCCTCATCATTGATACCGTCGAAACTCACGCTGGCCTGATCGTTGCTCAGTCAGCGAATGCTGCGCCGCAAAAGAAGGTAAGCGCCGAAGCCCACATCACAAATACAAGCTTTTTCGTTGTCCGGCTTACCAATGGGGACAGCGTCCTGCATGCCGTGCGGCGGACTGATAGCTCGTGGCGAACGAAAAAGCGCAGAGCGTTGATCGATATGGTTTACAGGGACAATGCGTTAGAACTCGATCAGTCTCCCAGCTTTTCCCTGTCCAAAAATGTCGATTTCTTCATTGCCGATGACAAGATCGTTATACCGCACAAGGCAAATTTCGAGTCCGTTCTTCATTACAGGCAGGCTCACGCAGACGAATTCGCAACGATGCAGGCAGAAGAAGATTTTTCTCAGCTTTTCTCGGCTCTAGGACCGCTGGTGGACTACGTTGGCACCAACAAAATTCAACTGCGTCGCATGTGTTCTATAAGGCAGAAGGGGCATTATAGAGATGCAAACTTCATGCAAAAACTGCGACAGCATCATGCAGCGCACGGCCTGACCCTCACCTTTGATCCGAACGGATTAATCGTTCCTACGGCGGAAACTTGCCGCGATATTATCACTGCGCTGTTGGATCACCGCCTCGCTTCTGCATTTTCCGAAAACATCTATGATGTGCCAGACGCGACCCGGGTGACTTAGAAGATAGCGGGCTAAACTAAATTCTTACCTTTCACCGCGATGGGCGGAAAGTTCCGTAACGGAACTTTGAAGCTTCGCTGAAAGGGAAAACATGGCCAAAGCGCCTGTCGTCAAGATTAGCACGTCACCGCGCCCGCCGCTCAGCGCGGGCATGGAAGCTCAATTCGAAAACTGCAAAAAGCTTGCTGCCTCGGTGGATCGGGCCGACGAGGGATCGCGCAAGGCGCTGCGGACGGCGCTGGCGGAGCTTTATGCCTTTGGCGAGACGCTGCGAACATCGCCGGATGACCTGGAAGCATTCATCCGTGGCGAGGGACGGAAATGGAACAAGCCAACCCGCGACAATCCATATACGGCGCTGACGCACATTATCTTTCCCAAACGCGCCAAGAGCCGACTTTCGACTTATGCGAAAGCTTTGGGCGCGGCCCACAAGCTGGGCCATGACGCGAAGATTTTATCCGCGTATATTGGGCCTAAGGGCCCCGGCGTGGAGAAGCTCGCTCGCTTTGCTGCTCAAACGGAAAAGGATCAGCGCGCACGCGCGTTGCGCGACGCCTTGCCATCGACAAAGGCACGCCTGGCCACATGGCCGGATTTGCGCGACGATCCTGCATTTAAGGGTATAGACGGCTTTGCCGAGGTGCTGGTCCATGTTGATGCAATGGGCGCGTTCAAGATCATCGACGTGGTGGCAAAGGATCAGGCGATGAACAGCCGCCTTCTGCAATACGCCAGGCCGATGAGCGGACCATTTCATGCATTATCCGAGGCGATGCAATTCATCCGACTTGTTCCGTCGAAGAACAGCGCGCCCCGGATCGTCAGCCTTCATTCCAAAGACGGGCGGATTGAACTGCGCGCCCAGGGCCATGGTGGCGTCCTTACGGTCGCACACTTCTCAGCTATCGACGGATTGCCGGACGGGCAATGGATGCATTTCACGGATGGGAAGGCCGATCTTGTTGCCTTTGTTGCAGATGCCGACGACGATGCCACATTGTCCGCCACGGACATGATCGATGCGAATGGCCGTCCTGTCGTCGAGCTGGCGCTAACGGCGGGTAGCAGTGTCACGAAGATTGTAACCGACGCGCATGAAGCAATTGCGCCCAGCGTTAGGACGCTCAAGCCCGAGGACGACCTTGGCATAGCCTTCGCACTCAATCTCACTTCGTCAATGCGGCGGGACGTCCTCCATCTTGGGGAGACGTTGTTGAGCGCGGGGCGCAGGATCGGGCTTGGGGACGGCAGACAGCTAAGTGAAAAGCGCAATGCCAGGATCACTTTCGATGCCGATGGCGACAGTCTCAGCCTGGATCTTGTGACAGTGGGTGGCAAGGCGATTTCCTATAGCATCCCGTTCAATGTGGTCGATGGCGTCGCCTTCGAACCACTCACACTGCCCGCAGCTCCTTTCTTTCAAGCACTCAAGCTGTTTGACCAGTTCGCGGGCAACACAAATATATTCATCCGGGGCGGAAGCACGCTCGTCGAACTGGCGGCGGACGTGGACGGTGTCGATGTATCGCTGGTCATACCTAATTCGCTAGAATTGCAGCGCGATACAACGCCTTTCACCAGGCTCTTTGTTGAGGCCGAGAATTCGCGCCAGCTGGAGGCGGCCGAATGAGCGGCCCAATACCACCGACCATGCATTATCCCGATCATTTTGCGCGCTTTCTGCCTGCAATATCGAATATGTATGCCGATGAATTGGAATCCACCACTCGCCGTCGCGTACCGGTATCGTTGACCGATCTCGATTTTCTCAATCCGGCTAGCGGCCTCTTCCATATAGACGCCGCCCTGTTCAGCGCAGGGCAGGCGGCCAAAACGAACGCCATCGCCAGACAGACTAATTTCGTAACCAAGCGCGGATCAGGTTGCACGATGGTCGGTGACAGCGGGGGCTATCAAATTCAGACCGGTAAAATCACATGGGAGGGAGACAAGACACGCAAGCGGCTGCTCGAATGGATGGAAGCCCATTGCGACTGGTCAATGGTGCTGGACGTGCCCACGGGCAGTATCGGTACCAGATCCATTGCGCAACATCGCGAGCGCATTGAGCGGCAGGGCAAATATTTCGATCAACTGACCATCGGCGGCGTCGACTATACGCTGAACGATCTGCATCGAGAAAACGGGCTTGGTCCCGACTTCAACGCCTGCCTCTACCAGACGCTCTATAATAATGACTGGTTCGTCCAACACCGCAGGGCTGGCGCGACCAAGCTCATCAACGTCCTGCAAGGGCGCGACGAACGGGAAAGCAAGGAATGGTATAATCGGGTCAAACATTATCCGTTCGAAGGCTGGTCTTTCGCAGGTGCGGGCCGCTTGCAATATGACATCGTGCTGCGGCGGCTGATCGACATGCGCGACGATGATCTACTCGATCGCGACTGGTGCCACTTTCTTGGCGTTGGCGGCCTGGAGCATGGCTGCATCCTGACCTCAATTCAGCAGGCGGTCAGAACCGTCAATCCACGCTTCCGCGTGTCGTTCGACGTGTCCAGTCCTTTCCTTACGGCCGGTTACGGTTCCATACTCGTAAGCTGCACGCTCAGTCCAGCGCGCTGGTCAACCCAGCATGTGCGAATTTCCGACCCGGCGCACGTAGGTTCCACTCTTTTGCTGAACGAAGCGCTGGAGAAGGCTTGGAAAGCAAAGTTGTTCGAGGGTGACGTGCAAGGGGGGATTCTGGATGGAGGCCTGTTTGAAGGCATGGGCTGGCCCGAACCGCGCAAGTTCATCGGCAGCCAAATTGGTCAACGGGTAAAACTGGGGGACATCATGCTTCCGCCTACTGACAAGCCCGATCGGGCAAGTTGGGACACCACATCTTATCTGGTCGTCATGAACCACAATGTGGAAATTTTTCTGCGTACGATGCTAACCGGCTTGGACGCTTATGAAGTCGGGGACAGAATGCACGTTCCGGCGCGGCTGCTGGAACTCAAGGGATTGATCCCCGAGATATTCGCTTCCGATAGGCCAGACGAGTTGATCCGCACAAACCGGACCTTGCTCAACGGCTTGGCCTGATCGGCTCGTGTTGGATCAGCCCACTAGCCGTCGCGGCACAGGCCGTAATAAGAATGGCATGTGGAAGATGTGATGGATGTTGGGGTTATTTCGACGGTTCTTCTTACGAATATCTGGCACTATCATCTCCCCAATTTTTCAATGAAAATTCCCATCACATCCATCACATCTACCACAGCCAAAAAAACCCGCGCAGAACTGCGGATAACGACACAGCCAGGCCGTGGTGGACCCGCGAAAGACGCGGTGGATAGGCCCTATAATGTGACGGAATAACGATTAATATTGCGATCTGAAGGGCAGCGGCTGCATAATTAAATACGAAGCGCAGGCTGGTAGCTGTCGCTTCGGCAGCAGGCCTGCGCTCCTTGTCCAACGTGATGATAGCCGACCCGCTGCGTGTACCAGTCCGCGCAGCGGGCTTATCATTTACGAAGGAAAAAATATGAAAAAACAAGAAGGCGTGAAGCCTCAACTATCGCTCGTGCCCCACGAAATCCCGGCGGCCGAAATCTCCTATCCCGAACAGCTCATCGCCATCGTGAACAAGTTAGCGGCGCAAAAGGTCAGAGGCGACCGGATCAACATGGGCGAGGTGATAGCCCTGCTTGATCCCTTGGAGAACAATGCAATCGTTAGGGATTGGGTATCCGACAACGGCGTGATGCCAAAATCGCAGTTCGATAAGGCCATTGCCAAGGCAGCGCGCGACCTGCGCATCGAAGCCGCGTTGGGATTCCTACCGACAAGTGCGGCGGACTTCGTCCGATTATACACAGAACAGCACCGCATCGCGGTTTCACCGAGAGGCATAATCAAGCGCACACGTTCCTTTCGATGGGGTAACGCGGTGATTGACGATGACAATGCCATTCAGTGCGATCAAACCAGGCAAATCCATGAGCTGGCGAACGCCGATGGTAACGATATTGGTGACTTGGCCCGCGAACTGCGGATTGCGAACGATGACCTGCATCTTGGTTATAGGGACAGTTCCATCGGCGATGCTATCGCCGAATGGAAAAAGGAAATGGCTCGCATCCGCAAAGTCGAAGCGTTTATCGATATCGCGTATGAGAAGGGCCGCGCTACCGGACCTTGCGGTGAACAGATGTGGAAAGACATGGAAGCGGCCTGCTTCGATGTCGCGGCCACCTGCCCTGGCTTCGCTATCTCTGTCATTCGCAAGTTCATGTGGCAGGTGAAGCGGAAGGCGCACAATCTTCCCGTAACCAATCATCTAATGCCAGTCATTACAGGTGCGCAGGGGAAGGGCAAAACTCAGTTTGTCGAGCGCATGACCGCCCCGCTAGAAGACTTCAAGAGCGGCACCGATTTCGGGGTTATCACAGATAACAAGACCATTGATATTTGGAGTTCCTATATCCTGTTCCTGGACGAGATGGGTCTGCTGGCTAGGGCTGACGTATCCCATGTGAAGAATTTGATTACCCGAGAATATGCGCCGATCCGGTTGATGAAGCAAAATGACACCGCACAAGTACGCAACTGCGCAACCTTCATCGGATGCTCGAACAAGAGCCTGGGGCAGTTGGTGTATGACGACACCGGCGTGCGCCGCTTTGCAGAACTGCAATTCACTCCGAATCCGGACTACGACGCGATCAATGCCATCGATTGGATCATGCTGTGGAAAAGCGTTGATGAACGCGCATTCGATCCGATGGTCGCCATGAATATGATGCATCTGCTGCGCGCCCAGCAAGAGGAAAACCGCACCCAGCATCCAGTCGAAGTATGGGTCCGTCATTATGGACAGAATTATCGAAGCTGGACCAGCGCATCGACCCTTCATTCCGCTTACCGCGTGTGGGAAGCGGAAGCCTATCCCCGAGACCAGACAAGCCTGGGGGCGTTCGGGCGAGTGCTGACAAACATCCCCGTGGCAGCTCCCGACCTGAATGTGGAGAAGAAATCTGACCGAAACGGCGCACAGTATCGCATCCTGTGAGCCGGGCGACATAACAGGCGGTATGCCGTCTAAATCGACTATAGCCTGCCAAGACATCGTTCCGCCTGCGGAAAGGCGTCTTGGCAGGCTTGCTCTTCCGTCCAAAAGACACAATCGCAGCAGGGTCTTGAACCGCCCAAAGGAGGAGCCATGCTTGTCGGCTATGCCCGCGTATCGACCACCCACCAATCGCTCGACGTGCAGATGGAGCAGCTTGCTGCCCACGCCGCCGAGAAAATCTTTCAGGAGCAGGTCAGCGGTAAATCGGCATCGAACCGGCCGCAGCTACAGGCCGCACTCGATTTCTGCCGGGAGGGCGACACGTTCCTCGTAACCCGGCTCGACCGCTTCGCCCGGTCGGCGCAAGACCTACATAATATAGTATCGGCCCTGACGGCCAAGGGCGTGGGTTTCCGCTGTCTGCAACAAGGCGGCCTCGATACCACAACCAGCCACGGGAAGCTCATGCTGGGCATATTGGCCGCTGTCGCGGAATTTGAACTCGACATCAGGCAGGAGCGCCAGCGCGAAGGGATCGAGAAAGCCAAGGCGCGTGGCGTATATCAGGGCGGCAAGCAACGCTTCGACCCCGTGGTTGTTCAGAAGCTGCGCGACGATGGTATGAAACCCCGCGCAATTGCCCGTGAACTTAAATGCAGCCCGGCGACGGTTTATCGCTTGCTTGGGTGATTCGGGCGGCAGCGGCGAATAACATAGGCGAAGGCGCGCTTACCCAGGCCGGAGGCGCGGCGGTTTTGATCTGGTGTCAGATCGCTGTCCAATGCCATGTCCAGCAGCGTCAGAGCGAGGCGCAGGACCGCCCGAACATTGGGCTGGGCGCGAGAACAGCGCAGATAATCATAATAGCGCCGACTATGACCCATATGTTGGACCGAGAACTGAGCATGGGAGCTGGTCGCACCGACTGCTCGAAAAAATGTGTAGATGTCGTCCACGATCATAGCAAAAAATCCTCGAAATACGATTCTGCTCGTATTTATGGCTGCGCGGCCGCGCGATCCTTGATCGTGGCGGATGAATTATTTTCTATTATTTTTCTGATCGTTAAGGCCAATCTTCGGTCGCTCTCATGAACGACGACGTTACGGCTCGCCTTGTCCGAAACGAACAAGGAGATGCCGATGTCGATCCTCAAGTCCCTCAAGCTTACCGCTGCCAGCCCGGTCAATCCCGGCTCCTCGCAGCATGGTTTCCGGGCGAAGCTGCTGCGCTATCTGGAAGAGCAGAAGGCGCTGGCCGAAGCCGAGATCGCCGGAACGACCTTCAGCGCGACCAAGAAGGTCACGCGCACCAATATGGAGGGCGAGAAAATCCGGGTCGATGCCCCTCGCACCGTCCGAAAGGGCTGGTTCACCGACGCCAGCGGTAAGCTGTTCTTCCAGCTGCGCTACGGCAGCAAGCCGCTGGAATTCGCCAAGGGCATGAACGCGGTCGCTGTCGAAAATCTGGCGGAAATGCCCGGCATTATCGCATCGATCATCGAAGCGATCAACTCGGGCGAGCTCGATCCACAGCTGACCACCGCCATTGCGGAGCGCAAGGCCAACTTCAAGCCCAAGGCCAAGAAGGCAGGCGCGTGACCCAGGACGCCGAGAGGCGGGCGACTATTGCCCGCCTCAATGAACACTTCCGGTTCACGGTAATGACCATCATGCTGGCGGATGAATATTGATGCGACGTTACAATGTCAGCGACATAACGGAACAACATTACCGGACGCTTCGCCTACTGCTCCAACTCAACCTGGCTGAAGCGCACATTGTGGTTCGGAGCCAGCGCCCTTGGCCGCCTTCCATCTTATTTTCTTCCCAACAACGGGCAGCCGTAATCAGCGGGGATGCGATCAACTGAGATTTTCGTCCAGCGCGCCATGGAGCGCCACTAGAATGCCAGTTCAGTTTGCACCATCGCGCCTGCGCGTTCGTGCGGAGGATAGATAACGCTGACGATCAGCCACTGGTCCGGGAAACGGTGGATCGTACCCATCAAAAACATGAGGTCTTTACTGGGCAGACTTTGTTCGACCTTCTCGCGGAAGGGGCTCTCCCAAGCGTCGCCGTAACGCTGATGACAGTTCCAGTAGAGTGCGCCTATCTCCCAATCGGCAATTTTGTGGCGATAGTTCCGCATTTTTCCTTCAATTTCGCATTCATAGCGGTAGTGAAATGCAAAGGGCAGTTTGCGTAAAGTCCGAATGGCACCGGCATCTTTTTCGTCAAACAATCCGGCCTGCTGCTCGTGCTGCAAGAGCTTCTTGAGTTCCTCGTCCGTCCAATTTGGGTCATCAACGGGAGTGATATCAAGACCCAAAACGTTGGTTGGCCGTAGTAAGCCGAGCGTTATCCCCTCAGCCTCTCGCGCATAATCAAGTTCGCGAAAATCCGTGAACAGCTGGAGCTTGCTAAGCTCGCGCCGACGTGCATCCCAGGCATTGTTACTCGAAATTGGCGCGCCATCCACATTGATGGTGTCCACATAGATTTTATAGCTCTCAGGTCGCCGGTCGTCGTTCGCTTTGTAAATTTGAGCCGAAATCCACTGCCATTTCTTGAACTGCTGCTCATCTCGGATGAGCCGAAAAGGCACTGGAAAAAGTCTTATGAGCGCGCCATCGGTAGTCATACCCGCGACACAGGACGTCTCAGCATGCTTTCCGCTGGGCGACGGATAGGTCTTGCAGAGTATCAATATACGTTCGCGCCGTACACCCGCCAAACTATCGTCTCCTGCCGTTGCATATGCTCCAGCGGAAAATAACATTACAATGAAACGGCGGCCATACCTTTCAAGTTTGCGCTCATATGATTCCCCCGCTGATTTTCTTTGTTCACGCCCAAGTTGCGTACATCGAACTCGACGTATTTGCACATCTCAATCGCCACAATGGTACGATGGCATTCCTTCGGGCTCCGCTCGAAGCAAAGTAGCGCCGAACTTTGGCGGCTAGCCAGTTCAATTGCTTCCTTCAGAGCGCGCTGCCCCGTTTCTAACGCGAGATGCGCATTGTAGATTTTCGAGAATGCCTCATAGTCACCACGGCGCATGGCATCGCGTCCTGCTTTGGGATCGCCCAGCGGCTTAAAATGAGAATAGCTGATGCCTTGTTTTTCAAGCGCCGCGCAGAGTGCCCGTTTTGAGAACCCAGGCTTTCGGGACACCGGTACATCACGGATATCGATTACACGCTGGATACCACAATCCCGCAAAGTCTCCAAAAAGTGCGAGATTTCCGCGCCCTCATAGCCAATAGTATATAAATTTCGGCGCATTGTGTCTCCTTGGTTTGCTGCCCGATACAATAAAATCGAGTCTAGAGTGAGGCAGATTTGCCGGGTGGCGAAAGACGGGACTTGGCCTTCTGAGAAGGCCCAGGTGCAGCCAGGGCAATACAACGCTCGATAGCGAAGTGCCCGATCCTAATCGGATGGCTCGCGGCATCGAAACCGCCTTCATGTGCTCGCTTGCCCGCCCCTTCAGAGTGCAGTAGCTAACCATTCGGGGGAAAGATATGACTTTCGTTGATTTAGCAGTGGCTTATCAGGCAGCTGTGCATGCGGCAGCAACCGCATCGGTTGATGGCGAAGAAGAGGCGCAGCTTACTACTCCCGTTAGCAATTTATTTTCCGGGGTGGCGGCGGAAGCCGGGTTGGGCGCGCTTACATTGATCCGGGAGACACGTCTCGACAGGACTCGTCCTGATTTCGCTGCGGTACTTACGCAAGGCGGTACAAGCCGCCAGAAGGGTTTTGTGGAACTCAAAGCCCCTAACGTCTCCGTCGATGTTTCACAGTGGAGAGGACGCAACGCTACGCAATGGGAGCGGATGCGTTCTGAAGCTGAAATTTTAGTGATTTGTAATGGTATCGAGGCCCAACTCTATAGAGACGGCGAACCAATCGGAGACCCCGCCCGACTTCCTTACACTGAAGCTGCCACCTGGGATGAAACACCATTGGTTCGGCTGCTTGGACGTTTCTTCGAGCTTACTCCGACTCCAATAACCGATGTAGCTGCGCTTTCGCGTCGTCTCGCTGTACGTACCGCTGATCTCCGGGATCGCTTGCTCTGGCTTCTCGACCAACCTGGAGATGCCGGCACCCTCGCACAAGGCAGTCTGCGCGCCTGGCAGCAACACGTGTATGCCCATGCCAGTCCGAAAGACTTTGCTGACGGAATATCGCAAGTAATAGCTTACGGCATGGTGTTGGCGGTATTGACCGTGCCCACAGCCGATGCTGATCACGACGGCTTTATAACCGTGGGTGAAGCCCGAGCGGCAATTCGACAATCCAGCCCAGTTCTCGCTGCGGCGTTCGCTCCTTTGATCGATCGCGCGCCTTTGGCAGAGGCGGTGCGTGTCGAGCTGGGAGCGTTGGAAACGTTAATCAGTGCAGTCAATCCGGCTCGGGTAAATGCGAGCGGCGATCGGCGGGGCGATCCATGGCTGTACTTCTATGAAGATTTTCTCGCCACCTACGATCCAGTGGAACGCCGCCAGGCGGGAGTTTATTATACGCCGATCGCCATCGTTCAGGCGATGACCTCAATGACTGAAAGCCTGCTCATAGAACGTTTTGGTCGAAGGTTGGGTTTCGCTGATAATCAGGTTGTCACACTTGATCCCGCCACTGGCACCGGCACGTTCCCATTGACGGTAATCGACAGAGCGGTTCAACGCGCAATACTCGTCAGAGGCGCAGCCGGTGAAAGGCAGGCCGCGGCCGTTTTGGCCGAGAATCTGTATGCCTTTGAATTGCTACCTGGGCCGTACTCCGTAGCGCACCTGCGGCTCACGCAACGGTTGTCTCACCTTTCGGAGGGGCGCGTCGGCACTGCACGTGTAATCCTAACTGACACTCTCGAGTCACCCCTCACGGCAGGGGACCAATATGCCCTTTTCGGCGATGCGGAAACGCTGGCTGCGGAACAAGATCGTGCTCGCCAAATCAAACTGGCTCAACGCGTAACCGTCGTGATCGGAAATCCACCATATCGAAGAGTTGAACGTGCAGCGGAGGGGCGCGGTTCAGGAGGATGGATTATTGATGGGAGAGTTCCTGATCGAAACGATACAGGAAGTCTTTTTGATGATATTTACAATGTAGCGAACGAGAACACAAACTTTGCTCATATAGCTAACCTATACAACCTATATGTTTATTTCTGGCGCTGGAGTATTTGGAAGGCGTTTGAAGCCCATGGAGACGGGCCTGGAGTAGTGGCACTCATTACGGGGGCTAGTTGGCTAACGGGTCCTGGCTTTATGGGTTTAAGGCAACTTGTCCGCGAAATATGCGATGAAGTATGGGTTATTGACTTGGGAGGCGACAATCGTGGCGCTAATCCCGAGGAAAACGTATTCGCGATAGAAACGCCCGTCGCGATTGTAGTTTTGGTCAGGGACGGTGCAACCGACCGTACCCAGCCTGCCACTGTTAACTACCGAAGGATACGGGGGACTGCCGAGCAAAAGCTCGCGGCCATGAGGGTAATGGCTGAGCTTGGCACTCCCTTTCAAGGCGAATGGCTTGAAGGTCCTACCGGCTGGCGTGACCCGCTTGTTCCTTCCACGGGCGGAGCAGAATGGGCAGAAATACCTCTAATCACTCAAATTTTCCCTTGGCAGCAGCCTGGCTGTAAATTCGGTAGAACTTGGCCTATTGCTCCAACACCGCAGGTACTCGAACGTCGTTGGCAACGCTTCGCTTCGGCATCCCGTGAAGAAAAACCGCAGCTGTTCATGACTGCAAGCTCTGGCCGTACCGTCGAGACGAGGGTGTCGGGGCTTCAACCGTTGGCAACGGTAAACGTAGACACTCCTCATGAGCCAATTACCCGTTACGGTTATCGTAGCTTTGACCGTCAATGGGCATTCAATGACGCGAGAATGGCTAAAACCGAAAGCCCTTCCCTATGGCAAAGTGCATCAAATTCGCAGATTTATTTGGCGTCCTTACTTACCGGCCACATATCCAGCGGACCCAGCCTGACGGTCACTGCTCACGTACCGGACCTGCACTTTTTTCGCGGTAGCTATGGCGGCAAGGATATAATTCCGCTCTATCGAGATGCCGCCGCACGCGAGCCGAACATTACTGCCGGTTTTCGTCAAACGATCGCGAACCGATTGCTAATCGACCTCCCCTCGCCGGAAGAGGTTGCTGCCTATGTCTATGCTATTTTGAGTGCTAACGGTTATCAGCAACGATTTGAAGAAGAGCTTCGTACACCAGGATTACGTGTACCTCTTACTGCCGATCAAACGCTTTGGCATGAGTGCGTCGCAGCAGGCCGAGAGTTGCTATGGCTCCATACGTATGCTGAACGTTTTCAGAATCTTGAGGCCGACCGAGGTCAGCACGTTCCCTTCGTCGAGGGGGTCGGGTGGATTGAACCGGTTAACAACATCCCGGTCGACAGCTCTGCCATTCGGTATGATGAGGCGACCGAAATATTGAGGATAGGAGATGGCCAAATATCGGGCGTCAGACCCGCCGTTTGGGCATATCAAGTGAGTGGAATGCCCGTCATTTCGAAATGGCTGGGTTATCGCACAGCACGAGCACCAGGACGGGCAGCTTCATCCTCCACTCCTCTCGATCAAATCCGGCCCACAGAATGGCCGGACGAGTGGAATGACGAGTTGCTGGACTTGGTCCGGGTTCTCACAATAACATGTGATCGGCAGGAACAGCTAACCAATCTGCTCGAACGCGTCTGTGAAGGCCCACAGATATCTTCGGGAGACCTTCCTGTCCCTACACAGGAAGAGACTCAGCCTCCGGCTACCATCCGGGCACCTACATTTGATTTCGGTTAAACTCCCCTCCGGTGCGCCTCAGACGCCTCCTCGACTTGTGGACAAGTCAACGTAGCCCCACGTTGCTCCGATGCCCACAAGCCCTTCATAGAGCAAATAGAGGGGCTATGCGATCCAATCGGGGCGCAGGGCGTCCTTGAACTGCTCGACGCTGACCTGGCCATAAAATTTGTCGATCATGTCGGGGCTGGTGCCGGTGTTGCGCGCCAGCACGAATACATCGACGCCCGCGCGAAGCTGCTGGGATATGTAGAAATGCCGGAAGCTGTAGGCATCGCGCTTCTTACCGCGATGATCTTCCTTTAGCCCAGCCGCCTCCAACAGCGAATTCAGACTGTTGTTGAGTGAGGTCAGCCGCCGGCCATCCGGTGCCGCGAATATCGGGTCTTGATCTGTAGGCCACTTGCCATCGTGATTGGCTTCCCACATGCGCCAGAGCCGGTCGAACTCGCCCAAAGCAAATTCGAGCGGTATGAATTCGCGAGATTTGCCCTTCCCTCGCGCCCTGATCCGGATGTCCCGGTCGCCCAGACGTTTGTTGAAGCCTTCGCGATAACCGAGCAGATCACCCCAGTTGAGGTTTCGCAATTCGGTCGGCCGCATCCCGGTGCAGCAGGCGATGGTGATATAGGCATAGAGAATCGTCCGGTCGCGTCGGACTTCCTCGTTCACCTTCTTGTCCTCCATCCGCTTCAGGGCAAGCCTTTGCAGCTTGGTCATCTCCCCCGTCGAATAGCTGGGCCTGGGTGACGGTGGCACGCGCGGCGTATCAACGTCCGGTATCTGGCTCTGATTGATGTAGCCCCATTTCGCCGCCTGCCGGAAAAGTTGCCGCAACACGACAGCTTCGCCGCGCTGGCTGCTCAGGCTGGGGACGCGGCGCATTTCCGTTGCTGGCCGTCTCACCCGCTTCCCAGCCCGGATATATTCGATATGGGTTTGATCCTTGCCTGGGCCGCTCGTCCAATAGGATTTGCGCCATTCGTGATAACGGGTCACATCCGCGTCGGTGATCGCGTCGATGGGCTTCTTGTCGAAGAAGGGGATGAAGTAGCGTTCGACCAGCGGCCTGATTCGGTCGCCGCGATCATGCCGGACCTCGCCCCTCTCGGAGAGCCGATCCATATGATCGCAAAATTCCTCGGCCACCACCCGGAATGACCGCTGGACGGCGCGCAGGCCGTTCTCCTTCCGGTACTGCGCTTCGTGCCAGAGCTTTGCGGCCTGACGCCGTGCGTCGGCCTCGTCCGACGTTCCCAGCGATTTCCTGATCTGGCCTTCGCCCCGGATGCTGAACCGCACCCACCAGACCACGCTGCCTGGTCGTTGAAATATCGAATAAGGCTCTTTCCCGGCTGCCCGGCTCATTTCCATGCGTAACATGCCCCAAAATCATAGCACCGGCCGGTTTGCGGACTGTGCTGGCTGTGCTTGAAATGTGCTAGATCAGCCCCTCGCAGCATAAGCCGCAGAAGGTTAACGCCATGATATTGCTGAAAGGGTGAAAAGCCGCGTGCTAGCACTGTGCTAGCTTAGCCCCAGCCCGATCAAAGAGCGAGACTTTAGGTAAGCTACTGTTTTTATTAGGAAATAGTGGTGCCCGGGGACGGAGTCGAACCGCCGACACTGCGATTTTCAGTCGCATGCTCTACCAACTGAGCTACCCGGGCACGGGCGCCGGGGAGAACCACCGGCGACGTTGAGAGGCGTGCCTATAGGCATCAATCCAGGGGGTTGTCCACCCCATCATCGTCGCTTTTTTTCATCTCGTCGGCGGCGGGGGTTCCGGGGACCCGATAGCCTTCGCCCAGCCATTGCAAAAGGTCACGATCGCGACATGGCTTTCCGCAGAAAGGCCGCGTGTCCGGATGTGAAGCCTGGCCGCAGATCGGGCAGGAGGATGATTTAGGCGACATGGCCGGCCGATATGGCAAGCGCGGGGTCCGCCTTCAAGCTGACGGCCCCGCCACGGCGGCGAGCGAGTTGCTCCAGCCAGTCGGTGGCTTTGTAAAGGCGGTCGATGATGGCGGGCGCGGCGGTGATCGTCACCGGTCCGCCATTGCCCTCTCGCTCGGCACGGCGGAGCAATGCGAGGGAGGCGGTTTCGATCGGATCAGCCCGCAGCAACTCCATGAGGTTCATCCGCTCCCGGCGTCGGATGATCTGGACGAACCCGAAGCCGTTCACCGCAGTGCGTTCGAAAGGAAGGGGCAGATATTTGTCGATCTGCGCTGAGGCGACAGCGCGCTCATCCTTGTTGTTCATGGTGGGCAAATCGATGCCGATCGATCCGGTCAGGCCCATGCGGCGGATCGCCTGTGCGGCGAGCTTCGCACCTTTTGGACCGAGCTTGGCGGGCGGCAGCGATCCGTCCACGTCGATCAGGATCATGGCAGGCGTAGGGAAGATGCGGAGCGCCGCTTCCTCGGTGCCGATCTCGCCGGACATCGCCTCTTCCATGAGCTCGCTCCAGCCATGGGCTTCCAAGCGATCCTCCTCATGCGCGGGGCACGGGATGACCGGAATGCCGGTTGCACGCAGACGCTGCAGCAGGCTGGGGGCGGGATGCACCTTGGAGCCCGGCTGCGCGATGCGCGCCTTGGCGAGCTTGGAGCGGCCTTCCTCGGGAATGGCTTCGCGCAGAATTTCGAGGAGGACGGTCGCTCCCTCCGCAGTTTTTGGCGGGATGGGCTCGACCAGCACTTCCTCGCCCGAGATCAGGCGGGCGATGCCGCGCTTCTTGGGAATGATCGTCCGGACGAGCTTGCCCTGCATCACCGCGCCGGCGCGGGCGCCATCGCCCTCACGCTCGATCTCCGCTTCGACCAGACGGCCCTTTTCGATCAGCGCGGCGCGGGCCTCGCCAATCCCTTCTTCATAGAGCCATTCGGCCATCACTATATTCCTGCTGGTCGGGACCGCGGAGCCGGAAATGTACAATTCCCCTGGCCATCCCTCTAGTCCAATGGATAGCCCGCTGCCTTCAGCAGCGCGCGGGTTTCGTAAAGGGGCAGACCCATGATCGCGCTATGGCTGCCATGTATCGCGCGGATCAGCCCGGCGGCACGACCCTGGATCGCATAGCCCCCTGCCTTGCCATGCCATTCTTCGCTGACGATATAGGCGTCGATTTCGGCCTGCTCCAGACGCTTGAACGTCACGATGTTGGTCGAGAGGCGATGCCTTGCCCTCCCCTCGCCATCGATGAGCGTGATGGCGCTCAGCACACGGTGGCGGCGGCCGGAGAGCAACGAAAGACAGGCGCGCGCCTCATCCTCCGCCTCTGCCTTGGGCAAAATGCGGCGGCCTGCTGCGACCACCGTATCGCCCGAAAGCACGAGCGCGCCGGGATGGCGGGCAGCGACAAGCGCCGCTTTCTCAGCCGCCACGCGCGTAGCGTATGGGCCAGGAAGTTCGCCTTTCAACGGGGTTTCATCGACGTCGGCGGGGTCCACCATATCAGGACGCACGCCGATCTGACCCAGAAGTTCACACCGTCTAGGCGAAGCCGAAGCAAGGATGAGCCGCATCGAAAAAGCGGCTTATTTGAAGCGGTAAGTGATCCGACCCTTGGTCAGGTCGTAGGGGGTCAGTTCGACCAGCACTTCGTCGCCCACCAGCACACGGATGCGGTTTTTCCGCATCTTGCCAGCCGTGTGGCCAAGGATCTCGTGATCATTTTCAAGCCGGACGCGAAACATGGCGTTGGGGAGAAGCTCCACAACCTGTCCGCGCATTTCAAGCAGTTCTTCTTTTGCCATAATATCCTGGGGAAACCGAAAATCGGGCCGCCATAACGACAAAATGCGGAAAATGGAAGTCAGGCTGACGCGCCGAACGCATCACCCGCTGCGGAGAGGGCTGCAAAGATGTGATCCAGCTGATCCACATCAGTGCAATAGGGCGGCATCAGATAGATGCTGTTGCCCAATGGACGCAGCAAAATGCCCCGATCAAGGAAGAAGGTGCGCAGGCGTGGGGCAAGGTCGGACAGATAGCCTGCATCCTGCGCGATCAGGTCGATCGCGACGATCGTGCCAAGCTGCCGGGCGTTCGTGAAGGCAGGATGAAGCGCCAGCCTTCCGAGTCGCTGCGACATATTCTTTTCGAGCGCAGCAATGCGGCCGAGCACATCCTCCTCCCGCCAGATGGCGAGGTTGGCGGCCGCGGCGGCGCAGGAGATGGCGTTGGCCGTATAGCTGGACGAATGGTAGAAGAGCCGCGCCCGATCCTGCGACTTGTGCGCGTCAAAAATGCGCGCCGTGGCGAGCGTCGCCGCGAGCGGAACGGAGCCACCAGTGATTCCCTTTGCGACGGCCATGATGTCGGGCACGACGCCCGCCTGTTCGCAAGCAAAGATTGTTCCAGTGCGGCCCCATCCGGTCATCACTTCGTCAGCGATGAAAAGGACATCGTGCCGTGCGCAGATTTCCGCCATCTGCCGCAATATCTCCGGCGAGTAGATCAGCATCCCGCCCGCGCCCAACACCAGCGGTTCGACGATGAACGCCGCCGGATGCTCCTTGCAGGCGGCCTCCAGCGCGTCGAGCGTCTGCTGCTCGGCCCCTGGTGCCGGAAACGCTATGGTGCCGACATCGAACAGCAAAGGCGTCCATGCCGCATTATACACGCCGCGCTCGCCGACCGACATCGTGCCGATCGTGTCGCCATGATAGCCATGTTCGAGGACGAGGATGCGATGCCGGGGCGCGGACAGTCCGTCCAGCGCGCGATTGTGCCAGTAGCCGAGCGCCATCTTCAACGCGACCTCAACGGAGGTCGACCCGCTGTCGGAAAAGAAGACATGGGCGAGCGGATCGCGCCCTTCCGCGCGCGGCGCCAGTTCGATCAGGCCGCGTGCTACCTCTTCAGCGGGTTCATGCGTGTAACTGGCAAAGATGAGCTGGTCGAGCTGCCCGGCCTGCTGCGCAATCGCCTGAGCGATGCGGGGATGACAGTGGCCGTGCGTCGTCACCCACCAACTGGAAATGGCGTCGATCAACGTGCCTCCATCTACCAGATGTAATGACGCGCCGTCGGCACGCACGACATGCGGGATGGTTTCGTTGAGGCCGTGCTGGGTGAAGGGGTGCCATATAGGGGAGGTCATGGCGAGACGCTTAGAATAGCCAAAGCGTCAGGCCAAGCTCCCTCCCCCGAAACATGCCGTTACCGATTACTTGGCTGGATTAGCCGGAGTAGCGGGCGAAGCTGGCGTAGCGGGGCTGGCCGGAGCAGCCGGTGCTGCTGGAGCGGCCGCCTGGATACGCTGCTGCAATGCCGGGTCGGCAGCTGCGGCCTGGCCGATTTCATTGAACTTTTCAGGCGCAATGCCCGATGCCTGCAGCGCGGCGAGCATCTTGGGCTGCTTTTCCGCGTCGGCAATGCTGGTGTCGGACTGAATCTTGGTCACTTCGACCGCTGCTGCAGCAAACAGCTTGATGTCGGCATCGCTATATTTGCCTGCTGCAGCCGAAGGTGCTGCCGGAGTGGCTGGGGTCGCGGGCGTCGCCGGAGCGGCCGCGCCCTGAGCCAGAACGGGTGCCGCTGCCAACAGAGCCACCGATGCCATAGCCGTCTTCAAAACCAGTGATGAACGAAAACCCGTCAACATGCTTCTCCTTGCAATTTGATGGCTTAAAGCTGTGGAAGAGCGCACAAGGTTTAAAGAGTGTTCCGGCGAAACGTGAGATTTGAGGGGTGACGGTCGGGCGCCGTTCAACTCATCCCCCGCATCGTCACGGCTCGCCGCAGCCGGAACGTTGCCTGTCCTCATTTTTTCACCAGATTCTCACGCGCTCCTGTGGAGCAAGATAGAGCTTGCTGCCGGGCGCAGGCTTGAAGGCGGCGTACCATTGATCGAAGTTCCGCACCGTGTCCGCCCGATATTGCGAGGGCGAATGCGGGTCGGTGACGAGCCGCTGGCGCAAGTTCGGTTCGCGATAATTGCGCCGCCATACCTGTGCCCAACTCAGGAAGAAGCGTTGATCCCCGGTGGTGCCATCGATCACCGGCGCAGGCTTGCCGCCGAGCGAGGCATGATAGGCGTCGAGCGCCACAGCGACGCCTGCGAGATCCCCGATATTCTCACCCAGCGTGAAATCCCCCTTCACATGCGCTCCGGGAAAGGGTTCATAGGCGTCATATTGCTTCACCAGCTTGCCGGTCAGCTGTTTGAAGGCCGCGACATCGGCATCGCTCCACCACTGGTTGAGCTTGCCGCTTTCATCATATTTGGCGCCTTGGTCGTCGAAATGATGGCTGAGTTCATGGCCGATCACCGCTCCGATGCCGCCATAATTCACTGCCGGATCCGCATGGGCATCGAAGAAGGGCGGCTGGAGGATCGCGGCCGGGAAGACGATTTCCACCATGGAGAAGTCTGCATAAGCGTTGATCTCCATCGGCGTCATCTGCCATTCCCAACGGTAAATGGGCTTGCCTAGCTTGCCCATCTGATAATCGAATTCGTATTGGTTCGACCGCAGCGCATTGCCGAACAGATCGCCCGCCCCCATGTCGAGCCCACCATAATCCCGCCATTTGTCGGGGTGGCCGATCTTTGGCGTGAAGGCCGCCAGCTTCTTGTGCGCCCTCTCCTTCGCGCCATCGCTCATCCAGCTGAGGCCATCGATGCGGCGACCCATGGCGGCGATCACATTCTTGACGAGTTGATCCATCGCCGCCTTGGTTTCCGGCGGAAAATAGCGGGCGACATAGATTTTGCCGACTTCCTCGCCCATCGCATCCTTGACGAAGCCGACCGCGCGCTTCCACCGTTCTTCGCGCTGAGGCGTGCCCGACAAGGTGGTGCCGTAGAAAGCGAAGTCCGCGTCGGCAATGCGATCGGGCAGGTAAGTGGCATAGCTATGGAGGCTACGCAGCAGAAGGGCGTCCTTGAGCACTTCGACCGGGGTTCGCCCGATCAGTGCTGCTTCGCCGGTGATCGCCGTGGGCTGCGCGACAATCAGCGCCTCTGGTTTCAGTCCGTTGGCGGCGAAATAGGCGGCGAAGTCGAAACCGGGCGCGGCCTCCTGCAATTCGGCAAGGGTCATCCGGTTATAGGTCTTGTCCGCGTCCCTGCTGTCGATCTGGGTCCAGTGCAGCTTGGCGACTTCCGTTTCGAACGACATCAGGGCGGCAGCGCGGGCCTTTGCGTTGCTCGCGCCCGCCAGCGTCAGCATCTGTTCCAGATGCGCGGCATAGGCGGTCCGGATGGCCGCCATCTTCTGGTCGGGCTGGAGATAAAAGTCACGGTCGGGTAGACCCAGACCCGACTGGCGCAGGTTCAGGATATAAGTGTCAGGCGCCTTGTCATCCTGCCCCACATAGAAGGTGAAGGGCCCTGCTATGCCGGCCCGGGCAGCCTCCGCCGCCAAGCGGGCGTAACCAGCCTTGTCCTTCACCGCCTCGATCTTCGCGAACCAGGGCTTGATGGGCGTCAGCCCTTTCGCTTCCACGGTCGGCGCGTCGAGATAACTGGCATAGGCGATGCCGATCCGGCTGGCGGGGTCTTTCCTCGCCTCCTCCAATATGCCCCGGGTGCGCTCTCGCGACAGGTCATCAAGCACGTTGAACGCGCCATAATTGGATTTGTCTGCGGGGATCGGCGTGGCCTTGGCCCAGCCGCCATTGGCGTGAAGGTAGAAATCATCGCCCGGCTTGACGGACGGGTCCATGCCCTTGCTGTCGAAGCCGTAGCTGCCATAGGTCGGCTTGGCCGGTGGCGCCTGATCCGCCTGCGCGGCGTTGGCGGCGAGCAGGAGAACGCCAACAGCGGCGCTCATCAGAAGATTTTTCATCGAAGCATCCCTTGCTTGATCCGATCATGGCAGTTGACCCGGCGCAGCGTGACAAGTCCATGTCAATTATCGAAAATCACGCAAAAGCGGCTGCCGCCCGGTTCAGGGCAGGCGGATATTCTCGGCAAAAGCAGCCTTCAGGCTGATAGCATCCAGCGGGTCCAGGCGGGGGAGACGGCCGAGGCTGGGCACCTTGGCAAGCTGCGGGATGATCCGCTCATTCTCCTCATGTGGATCGCCGATGAAGGCAATGCCTGCCAGCGGCACGCCCCGGCTGCGCAGCGCCTCGATGCTGAGCAGGCTGTGATTGATGGTGCCAAGCGCGGTGCGCGCGCAAAGAATCACCGGCAGCTGCCAATATGCAAAGAGATCGGCCATCAGCAGCGTTTCGCTGACCGGCACCAGCACGCCGCCTGCACCTTCCACAACCAGCGGCCCTTCCACTTGTAGCAGGGTGAGCTTGTCGAGACACACTTCCACCCCGTCGATACGCGCCGCCAGATGAGGCGAAGCGGGCGTCCTGAGCCGGTAGGCCTCGGGAAGGATATGGGTTTTGGGAATGCCGCCGAGCCGGGCGACCGTTTCCTTGTCGCCTTCTGGATCGACCCCGGCCTGAACCGGCTTCCAATAATATGCGCCAAGTGCGCCCGCCAAGCCTGCGGCGAAGACCGTCTTGCCGATATCCGTGTCCGTTCCGGTGACCAGGAAGCGCGTCATCCCAAGACCCTCTGCAATTCTTCACCAAGCGCCGCCACATCGGCTCGGCCGACATTCAATGTCAGGGAAATGCGCAGGCGGCTGGTGCCCGGCGGGACGGTAGGTGGCCGAATGCCGCGCACGTCGAAGCCTGCCTCCTGAAGCGCGGCGGCGGCAGCCATGGCGCGCCGGTCCTCGCCGAGCAGGATCGGCACGATCTGGCTACGTGGCGCAGGCAGGCCCAAGGGTGCGCAGATCACTTCGGCGGCATCGATGCACAGCGTCTTCAGCCGCGCGCGCAGGTCGTCCGCCTGCTCGATCCGATCGAGTGCGGCCGAAGCCGCCACCGCCATCAGAGGCGAGGGCGCGGTGGAGAAAATGAAGGCTCGTGCGCGGTTGATCAAATAGTCAATGATGATCTGCGGCCCGCAAATCAGTGCGCCTTCCACGCCCATGGCTTTGCCGCAGGTATGGAGCGTCACGACATTGTGCAGCCCGTCGAACCCGGCGGACAAGCCCCGGCCGCTCGGGCCGGACACGCCCGTGCCATGCGCTTCGTCGAGGATCAGCATCGCGTCATGCTGCGCCGCCAGTTTGGCAAGATCAGCGAGCGGAGCCGTATCGCCGTCCATCGAATAAAGCGTTTCGACCGCTATCCAGATGCGGCCCTTGCCGCCTTCCACCCGCCAGGCGGTGATCAGGTCGGCGAAGCTCTGCACATCATTATGCCGGGCAAAGACAGTGGCGGCCTTGGACAGGCGAATGCCGTCGTGAACGCTGGCATGGATCAGTTCATCCGCAACGATCAGGTCACCCCGCTGCGGCAATGTCGAAAACAGCGCGCTATTGGCTGCGAAGCCATTGGCGAGGAACAAGGCTGCCTGCGTGCGGAAGAAGGCCGCAGCCTTCGCCTCCAGCCCCTCATGCTCGGGCGCGTTGCCGCGCAGCAGGCGGGAGCCACCCGATCCCACGGGCACGCCCCGCGCCACAGCATCCGCCACCGCCTGGCCGATCATCGGATCGGACGCCAAGCCCAAATAGTCGTTGGAGGCGAAATCGCGCCCGGCGCGCGGCACCAGGCGGCGCAGGCGGCCGCGACTTTCAAGAGCCGCCAGTTGCGAGCGGAAGGGTTCGCTTGTCATGGCGGGCCCTATAGGCCCGCGACAGGCACAGGGGCAAGCTGGAGGGCCTGGCGTTCATCCGTCGAGCAAGGAGAGGCACCCTCCTCCCCCGTTCAAATTCGAATGATCAGAAGGAGAAGCTCAGCGCGAAGGAGGCCACATTGTCATTGGCATCTTCCGCATTGGGCCGGAAGCCATGCTGATGCAGATAGCCGATTTCCGCATTCACATTCTTCGTGATTGGGGTGGTGATGGCAATCAGGTTGCGCATCCGCTCCTCCCCCTCGACCCGCTGGAAATTGGTGGTGTTGAGGTCGATGAAGCTTTCATGGCTCAGCACCAGGGCGGTCTTGCCGCCTTCCTTGAAAGGCAGCACATATTTGACATAGGGGCGGAAGCGCCACGCGGTGCCATCGACACCTTCGCGCCAGCGCTCTTCCAGGCGAAGGCGCGCGCTCAACTGGCCAGGACCGATCTTCACGATATTGTCGAACGTTACCTGCTGGCGGCCGCGATGCTCCATCACGGCGAATTCGCCGGCATTGTAGTTGGGATCGTGGGTGTAGCCCGCCCAGACCGTCACATTCTTCGTCACCTTGTAGCCGAGGAGCGAATTCATCTCGACCTCGTAAAGGCCGTCACGGTCTTCGCTGAACCGGGCGATGACTTCCTGAGAGAAGCGCCATTTGTCGCTCAGCTTCACCGTGGCGCTGACGCCGGTCCAAAGCTGATCATCCTCAGTCGCATGTGCCAGAGATGGCACAGCCAAGGCCAGCGAGGCCGTCAACAGCTTCAAAGTCGGTCGCATCATGATCTCCCATCGCCTTGTGGCGCGGGGGCCGACTATGACCTTTATGTGACCATGTCATTTCCATTTTATGTAGTTTTTGTGACAATTGTTTCTGAAGTTATCATGTGCCATGGCCGATCCAGATCGCACCAGATAAAATGGCCCCGTCCGACGCCGGACAGGGCCATCTTCGTCTTCGAAAATTTACGCCGTCAGACGCCGTGCGCCAAGGCTGCGAGCAGCAGCAAGGCAACGATGTTCGTGATCTTTATCATCGGATTGACGGCCGGTCCGGCGGTGTCCTTATAAGGATCACCCACCGTATCGCCGGTCACCGCCGCCTTGTGCGCGTCCGATCCCTTGCCGCCATGGTTGCCGTCCTCGATATATTTTTTGGCATTGTCCCAGGCGCCCCCGCCCGAGGTCATCGAGAGCGCGACGAACAGGCCCGACACGATGACGCCCAGCAGCAAAGCGCCAAGCGCCGCAAAGCCGTTCGGCGTCCCGGCTACGGCGGAAATGGCGAAATAGACGATGATCGGCGCCAGCACCGGCAGCAGGCTGGGTATGATCATCTCCTTGATCGCCGCGCGGGTGACGAGATCGACCGTGCGGGCATAGTCGGGGCGCGACGTGCCTTCCATGATGCCGCTGTTGGTGGCGAACTGATCGCGAACGTCCTTCACAACGTCGCCCGCCGCGCGGCCGACAGCCGTCATGCCCATCGCGCCGAACAGATAGGGCAGCAGTGCGCCCAGCAGCAGACCGACGATGACGTAAGGATTGGACAGGCTGAAATCGACCGGCTCAGTCAGGCCGAGGGCCGAGTTGTAGAATTTAAGGTCTTCCGTGTAGGCGCCGAACAGCACAAGCGCTGCGAGCCCTGCCGAGCCGATGGCATAGCCCTTCGTCACTGCCTTGGTGGTGTTGCCCACGGCATCAAGCGCGTCGGTCTTGGCCCGCACGCTGTCGTCGAGATGCGACATCTCCGCGATGCCACCCGCATTGTCCGTCACAGGGCCATAGGCGTCCAGTGCCACGACCATGCCCGCGAGCGCCAGCATCGCGGTTGCTGCAAAGGCGATGCCGATCAGCCCCGCCAACTGATGCGCGACGATGATCCCCGCGACGATCACAAGCGTCGGAAGCGCGGTCGCTTCCAGGCTGACGGCCAGGCCCTGGATCACGTTGGTGCCGTGGCCGGTTTCAGACGCACGGGCGATGCTGCGCACCGGGCGATAATTGGTGCCGGTATAATATTCGGTGATCCAGACGATGAGGCCAGTGACGGCAAGCCCGACCATCATCGCCCAGAACAAGGCCATGCCGGTATAGCCGCCTGCGCCATCCAAATCCGTGCCGAAGCGTGCATTCAAGTCTCCCAGCGTGAAGCTGGTTGCAAAATAGAGCGCCGGAATCGAAAGGATCGCGGTGGTCCAGAATCCCTTGTAGAGCGCTCCCATGATGGACTGGCTGGAACCGAGACGCACCATATAGGTGCCGATGATCGAGGTGATGATGCACACGCCGCCAACGATCAGCGGCAGGGACATGAGCCGTTGCAGAAAGGCGTTGTCGACACCGCTCACCAGCAAGGCGGTCAGGACCATGGTCGCGCCGACCGTCACGACATAGGTTTCGAACAAATCGGCCGCCATGCCCGCGCAGTCACCGACATTGTCGCCGACATTGTCCGCAATCACGGCGGGGTTGCGTGGGTCGTCTTCCGGAATGCCCGCTTCCACCTTGCCTACAAGATCAGCGCCGACGTCTGCCGCCTTGGTGAAGATGCCGCCGCCCAACCGCGCGAAGATCGAGATGAGGCTGGCGCCGAATGCAAGCGCTACCAGGGAGTCGATCACCAGACGGTCATCGGGAGCATGGCCTGCCGGCCCCGTCAGATACCAGAAGAAGACGCTGATCGCGAGCAGCGCCAGCCCTGCCACCAGCATGCCCGTGATCGCACCCGCGCGGAAAGCCACCGTAAGCCCGCTCTGCAATGTCGTGCGTGCCGCTTCGGCGGTACGGACATTGGCGCGCACGGAAATGTTCATGCCGATGAAGCCTGCCGCCCCTGACAGGATCGCGCCGATCAGAAATCCGATTGCGGAGGTCCCGCCCAGGAAGAAGAAGACCAGGGCCGCCACCACGACTCCGACCATGCCGATCGTCATATATTGGCGGCTGAGATAGGCCTTTGCCCCTTCCTGGATCGCGCCCGCTATGGATTGCATGGTTTCATTGCCGGCAGACGCTGCCAGCACCTGACGACTGGTGAACAAGCCGTAGAGCACGGCCAGCAGGCCGCACCCTATGGCGATATAGACAATCTGCATGGATGTTCCTCTCCCCCTTGTTTTCCTGTCATCGGCCGCTCCGCAGGGAAAGACGGGCGGACGAAAGGCATGAAGGCGGGCGGCCGGAATTCACGCATCCGGCATCAGGCACCGCATCAATCAGCGTCAAGGTCACGGACATGATGGCGTCCAACCGGGCTGAGAAAAGGATGGCGCGAAGCTACAGGCAGGATGAGCGGCGTCAAGTCGTTACGAAACGCACCTGAATCAAGCTGTTGCGCGCTTGGCTTTCAACCATGTTCCCAGCCGAGCCGGTCCGGCAGCGGCACTGACGCCCCGTCGATCATCAGCGTGAGGCCTGACCCGGGAGAGAAGCTGCCCACTGGAATGGCCTTCACCGGCGGCTTGGCGGAGGACGGCATGGCGAACAGCAGTTCATAATCATCGCCTGCGCGCGCGGCGGCGATCTGCGCAGCAGTGCCGCCGCCGCTCACCAGTTCCAGCGCTGGGGACAGCGGCACATGGTCGATGGTGACGGATAGCCCGCTGGCCTGCGCCATGCGCATAGCGTCGATCAGGAGCCCGTCCGAGACGTCCATCATCGAATGCACATGGTCCGCGAGCAGCGCGCCTTCGGCAAGACGGGGCCTGGGACGCCGATAGGCCTCGACCAGCGGCCCTGACGCGGCCGGGTTCGATCGGAGCAAGTCCAGACCCGCTCCTGCGTCGCCCACTGGCCCGGTGAGGTAGAGGCGATCACCCGCCTGCGCGCCGCTCCTGGCAGGGACAGGCCCGCTTGCCTCGCCAATCGCGGTCAGGCTGTAGCTGCGCGCGCTGCCTTGCGGCATCTTCACCGTGTCTCCACCCAGAAGTGTCATGGCATGACGGCCGAGTGCCTCCCCCAATCCTTCGAGAAAGGCGGCGTCCCAGGCGTCATCGCCTGACAGCGCATAGTTTAGCAAACAGCCGACCGGCCGTGCGCCTTTGGCGGCGAGGTCGGACAGATTGACCGCCGCCAGCTTCCAGCCGATGTCGGCGGGAGGATCGCTGGCAAGATGATGCACCCCTTCCACCATCGTGTCGCTGGTGAGGATCAGCCGCGAGCCGCCCACGTCCAGAACGGCGGCATCGTCCTGCAGTCCGCGCGCGGCGGGATCATTGGCCAGCAGGCGGAGGAGGGTCAGGAAGCGGGATTCAGCGGACATGAAAATGACCTCCGTTCGCCCTTGGCCCTAACAGAAGTGGTTCGTTACTTCCGCACATCCTTTGCGACGCCGTCCAGCAGGCCGTTCACGAAACCCGCCTCGCGCTTGTCGTAAAAGGCATGAGCCACGTCGACATATTCGCTGATCACGGTTCCGGTCGGCACGTCGCGGCGCGCGATGAGCTCATAGGCGCCCGCACGCAGGATCTGCCGCATGGGCCTGTCCAGACGTTCGAGGCTCCAGCCCTTCGAAAGGCGGGCGGTGATCAGTCCGTCAATTTCGCCGCGCCGCTTGTTAACGCCAGTCACGATATCGTCGAAGAAGATTTCCTCCGCTTCGGCATAGGTCACATCCTCGATCGTCGCGCCGAGCCGGTGCTGATGGAATTCATGCAGCAGGACGCTAAGCGGCGTGCTTTCCATTTCCAGCTGGTACAGCGCCTGCACCGCGGCAAGGCGGGCGGCGGAGCGGGATTTGGAGCGTTCGTTCATAAAGGTCTTCTATTCCGATCAATTGGAGCCTGTCGAGAACCCTGCGCATCCGGTTCTCGACAGGCTCGAACCGAACGAAAATGATCAGCTCAGCCGCACCGCCACGGAGGCGGCGTGCGCGGGCAGTCCTTCCGCCTCCGCCAGCGCAACCGCCGCGGGGCCGATCGCATCGATCGCGGCCTGATCAAGGCTGAGGAAGCTGGTGCGTTTCATGAAGTCGAGCACGGACAGCCCCGAGGAGAAACGCGCGCGCCGCCCGGTGGGCAGGACGTGGTTCGGCCCCGCGACATAATCGCCCACCGCTTCGGGGGTCATACGGCCCAGGAACACCGATCCGGCATGACGAACCTGCTCAAACAGGATTTCGGGATCTTCCACAGCCAGTTCCAGATGCTCAGCCGCCAGGCGGTTGACGAGCGGCATGGCCTCTTCAAGATCGCGCACGAGGATGATGGCGCCATTTGCAGCCCAACTGGTCGTGGCGACCGCCTGCGTCGACAAGAGCGGCAAGCGCCTTTCCACCGCCGCTGCAACCGCGTCGGCGAAAACCGCATCGTCCGTGAACAGGATCGACTGACTGGTCGGATCATGCTCCGATTGGCTCAGCAGATCGGCGGCGATCCAGTCCGGATCGTTTTTCCCGTCGGCGACGACAACGATCTCCGATGGGCCAGCGACCATGTCGATGCCGACCACGCCATATAATTGCCGCTTGGCTTCAGCGACCCAGGCATTGCCGGGCCCGGTGACGACATCCACAGGCTTGATCCGATCCGTGCCATAGGCAAGCGCTGCCACGGCCTGAGCGCCGCCGATGCGCCAGATTTCCTCGATACCGACGATGCTGGCAGCGGCGAGGACGAGCGGGTTGATCACGCCATTGGGCGTCGGGGTCACCATGGCGATGCGCGACACGCCAGCCACCTTGGCGGGAATGACGTTCATCAGCAGTGAGCTGGGATAGGCCGCCCGGCCGCCCGGTACATAAAGCCCGGCCGCATCGACCGGCCGCCAGCGTGCGCCCAGCCGCACGCCAGCGTTGTCGGTGCCATCGCTGTCCTGCGGCTTCTGCTTTTCATGATAGGCGGTGATACGTGCCGCCGCGAGTTCGAGGGCGTCGCGCAATTCGGACGATATGCCGTCGAGCGCCGCGCGGCACTCGGCGCGGGTGACCGCCCAGCCGCTTGCTTCCAGATCGTGCCGGTCGAACCGGCTGGTATAATCGGCGAGCGCTGCATCGCCCTCCGCACGGACGCGCTTCAGAATCGCCGCGACATCGCGGGACACATCTTCATCCGCCTCGCGCCGGGCATCGACCAGCGCCGTGAAGGCGGCGGCGAAGTCGGCGTCACGGCTGTCGAGCCTAAGCGGCATCCCTGCCTCCTACGGCCTTGCGGAAACCTTCCACCAATGGCGCCAGTTCGGCCGAACGCATCTTGTAGGCGGCGCGATTGACGACCAGCCGCGCCGAGACCTGCATGATGACATGGGTTTCGACCAACCCGTTCGCCTTGAGTGTCGCTCCCGACGACACGAGATCGACGATCCGCCGCGACAGGCCGAGCGAGGGCGCGAGTTCCATCGCTCCGTTCAGCTTCACGCACTCCGCCTGAATCCCACGCGCCTCATAGTAGCGGCGGGTCAGATAGGGATATTTGGTGGCGACTCGCACATGGCTCATCGCCGCCTCATCCTCCCCAGCAAGATCGACCGGTTCGGCGACCGACAAGCGGCAATGACCGATGTCGAGGTCGACCGGCGCATAAAGCTCGGAATAGTCGAACTCATCCACCACGTCGGAACCTACTATCCCGATCTGCGCCGCGCCATGGGCGACGAAGGTCGCCACGTCGAAGGCGCGCACGCGGATGATCGAAATGTCAGGGCGATTGGTGGCGAAGCGCAGCGCCCGGCTCTTCTTGTCATGAAACTCCGCCTCCGGCTCTATGCCGACGCGCGCGAGCATCGGCAGCGCCTCATCGAGGATGCGGCCTTTCGGGATGGCAAGGGTGAGCGGACGAGTCATGACCGGCGGGCCTTAGCGGCGCGCGCCATAAAGGACAATATTCATGCAGCGTGCGCCAGCGCCGCTTCGGTGGCCTCGATCCAGCCGCCCCCCAGCACCCGGTCGCCCGCATAGAGCACCGCCGCCTGCCCCGGCGCGACGCCATATTCGGGCGCGTCGAAAGCCAGGCGATCACCCTCCAGCCGGGCCGGGACGGGCTTGGCCATGGAGCGCACCTTGGCCGTCAGGGGGCCTGTGAAGGCGCCGCCAAGCCAGTTGATGTCACTCAGCCGCGCCGCAGACACCGCCAGCGCGGCCTTGGGTCCGACAATTACCCGCCGCCCGTCAGCATCGAGGCGGACGACATAAAGCGGCTCGGCCTGTCCGCCAATCTCCAGCCCCTTGCGCTGGCCAACGGTGTAGTGGATCAGCCCCTTATGCGTGCCGAGGACGCGACCATCGACATGGACGATGTCGCCGCCCTCGTCGGCATCCGGGCGCAGCTTGCGCACCACCCCTGCATAATCGCCATCGGGCACGAAGCAGATGTCCTGGCTGTCGGGCTTCAGCGCCACGGAGAGGCCGAGTTCCGCCGCGATTTCGCGCACCTGCGGCTTGGGTAGGCCACCCAGCGGAAAGCGCAGATAATCGAGCTGGGCCTGCGTCGTGGCGAAAAGGAAATAGCTCTGGTCGCGCGCCGGGTCCGCAGCCCGGTGCAGTTCAGCACCTTGCGCGCCTTCGACGCGGCGAACATAATGGCCGGTCGCCAGACAGTCGGCGCCCAGGTCTCGCGCTATCTGAAACAGATCGGTAAACTTCACCCCCATATTGCATTTGACGCAGGGGATAGGCGTCCGTCCCGACATATATTCATCGGCGAAGTCCGCGATCACTGAATCGCGAAAGCGGCTCTCATAGTCAAAGACATAATGGGCAATACCGATCCGATCGGCGACAGCGCGCGCGTCGCGTATGTCCTGCCCCGCGCAGCAACTGCCGGTGCGGCCAACCGCCGCGCCATGATCATAAAGCTGGAGCGTCACGCCAATGGTTTCGGCGCCCGTACGTGCAGCAAGAGCGGCAACGACGCTGGAATCCACGCCACCTGACATGGCAACGACGATTCGCCGCTTCGCAAGCGGTTCGGGCAACTGAAATTCGGGCTGCATAGGCGGCCATATAATCGCCAGCTGCGATGCATTCCAGCCGGATTCGGTCCTTTCGCCTCCAAAGTATCGTTTCGGTCGCGCGAGTTTACCGGACTTTATCCTTTCTCCCCTACTTATCCTTCCCATGGATTTCGGTTTCCTTCGGGCAGGCGGGCTTAAACCCGCCAATGCCAGACCTGTCAGCCGGCCGCACGCGCCGGTCTGGCCGCTGCTGCGCGCCGCTTCCGCGGCGGAGCAGGCGGCCAGCCCGACCGCTCAGGCGGTTGCCGGGGTCCTGCGGGGGCAGGATGAACCAGGAGACTGGATCCAGGATTTGGCCGAAGTGTTCGCGCCACGTCCAAGCGGCATGATCGAAGCCGCGCGTCCGACGGGAAGCTTCAACCCGTTGATCGCACAGCATTTAAGAGTGGGACAAGGATGATGAAGGGGGCGTTTACCGTGGCGCTTTAGCTGATCTTCAGGGCTGACGCGCATAACGGTTGCCGCTGCTGAATTCGGCAACGCCAGTGCCGCTTTTTGAGGGTGAGAATGATAGAAAATCAAAAAATCCGACCTGCTCAGGTCGTCGGGCCGCTCGGGGAACCCTTGACTCTGGAGAGCCTGCCGCCTGCCAACACGACGCGCTGGGTCGTCCGCCGCAAGGCTGAGGTCGTCGCAGCCGTCAATGGAGGCCTGCTTACGGTCGATGAAGCCTGCGCGCGTTACTCGCTGACGCTGGAGGAATTTGCAGGATGGCAGCGCGCCGTGGACCGTTCAGGCATGCATGGCCTGCGCGTGACGCGGATTCAATATTATAAATCGCTCTACGAGCGGCAGCAGAAATACTGACGATCCGCCAGTCCGGCACATGCTGGACGCGTTTCGGGCAAGCGCCGCCGAATGCAGATTCGGCGGCGCTTTCTGTTGGTGGGCCATCCGATTCACCAGCCATTGTCAACCCAGAAACATTTCTCAGGGAACGCGAAGCCGAGTTCGCCGTTGAATAGATCAGCCAACCCGCTGGGGGCGCTGGTCCAAGGAGAGTGTGAAATGGGTATCATTTTGTGGCTTGTTGTCGGTGGTATCATTGGCTGGCTTGCCAGCATGGTCATGCGCACCGATGCGCAGCAGGGCATTTTGCTGAACATCGTCGTCGGCATCGTCGGCGCGTTCATTGGTGGCCTGATCTTTAGCGGCGGTTCGATCAATGATGGCCTGACGCTCTATAGCTTCCTCGTTTCCCTGGTAGGCGCCATCGTGCTGCTTGCCATCGTTAATCTGGTCCGTCGCGGATCGGTGCGTTAAAACCACCCAAAGCATCGCTGGCGGGTATGAAGGGCTGCGTTTCGGCGCAGCCCTTTTCGTCATGTGGTCAACCGCGCCGCGCGAACCACCGGTAGATTGCCAGCACGGCGATGGCCCCGAGAACCGCAGCAAGGAAGCTCGCCTGCTGCCCGGGCTCATAGATGCCGAGCAGACGCCCGACATAAGCGGCGAACAGCGCACCCGCTATCCCCAGCAATATAGTCACGACGCATCCACTTGGATCGCGGCCAGGCATCACCAGACGAGCGATCGCTCCAGCGAGCAGGCCTACGATGATCCACCCCAGTAATTCCATCCTAGCCTCCTCCGGCCACATCCCCCATAGCGCCACAGGTGCGCCGATTTGGCAAGCGCGCGGGCCAGTGCCGCCGTTGCCCCGCTGGTGCGCACAGTGTATTTAGGGTTGAGCAGGGTGATGTATTTATATAACACAGCACCTGCCGGGCCCGCCGCCCGTTGATGGAACCAGGATGAACTACGAAACTCAGGTTGCCGGCGACGCTCCGGCGCGCATCTTTGGCGAAGAACCGCGCTCTTCCAAGCGGCGGGCGCTGACGATTGGCGCTGTGATCGCCATCATCCTGATTGCTGCCGCCGCCTGGATCAGCATGCATGGCAAGGGCGAGGATGCGGCCGCCACGGTGGAAGAGGCGCCGGTCGTCACCGTGCTGGTTCCCGGGCAATCCATCGTCCCCCGCACCGTTAGCGGCACCGGATCGCTCGCCGCTCGGGTCGACATGCCGGTCGGCGTGGTGGGCGAAGGCGGACAGGTCACGCGCGTGCTGGTGCAACCGGGCGACTGGGTGCGCGCCGGACAGGTGCTGGCAGTGATCGAACGATCGGTGCAGACCGAGCAGATACGTTCGCTCGCCGCACAGCTGGAGGTCAATCGGGCCGATGCGAAGCTGGCGCAGGCGCAGCTCGACCGGGCACAGGCTCTTGTGAAGCGCGGTTTCATCAGCCGGGCCGACATCGATCAGCGTACCGCCACGCGCGACGCCGCCAACGCTCGGGTCAATGTCGCCGTGGCGCAGCTTGCCGAACAGCGCGCCCGCACCGGGCGGCTCGATATTCGCGCGCCTGCCGCGGGCCTCGTCCTGACGCGAGAGGTGGAGCCGGGACAGATTGTGGGTTCGGGCAGCGGCGTGCTGTTCCGCATGGCCAAGGGTGGCGAGATGGAGCTTTTGACCCAGCTGAGCGAAGGCGATCTTGCGACGCTGCGGCCGGGCAACAGCGCAACGGTCACGCCTGTCGGCAGTCAGACCGAATTTTCAGGCCGCGTCTGGCAGGTATCGCCGGTCGTCGATCCGCAGACGCGGCAGGGCATTGTCCGCATCGCCATTCCCTATAACAAGGAAATCAGGCCAGGCGGCTTTGCTGCCGCCAAGATCGTGAGCGGCACCGCTACGGCACCGCTGCTGCCGGAGTCCGCCATTCAGACGGATGCCAAGGGGCATTTCGTCTATGTCATCAACGGAAGGAATGAGGCTGAACGGCGCGGCGTCGAGGTCGGGCAGGTCTCTCCGAAGGGTGTTCCGGTGACGCGCGGCCTCAATGGCGGCGAACGCATTGTCGCATCCGCAGGCGCATTCCTGCGGCCGGGGCAGAAGGTGCGGCCACAAGTTCAAAAGGCCGGGTAAGCCCGCGCAGGCGAGGAAGCCGTCATGAGTTTTCGCAATATCTCTGCCTGGGCCATCCGCAACCCAGTGTCCCCGCTCGTGCTGTTCGTAGCCCTGCTGCTGGCCGGCATGGTCAGCTTCGGCCGCATGGACGTCAACCAGCAGCCGGACGTCACCTTTCCCGTTGCTCAAGTGGTCGTTTTACAGCCGGGCGCCGCACCGCCTGAACTGGAAACCCAGGTAACCCAGCGCGTCGAAGCGGCGGTGCGTGGCATCAGCGGCGTGGACGAGATCACCTCGACAGTCTCTGAGGGTCAGTCGACGACGATCGTCCAGTTCCAGATCGGAACTCCGATCGACCGGGGCGTCAATGACGTCAAGAATGCGGTCGACCAAATCCGCAGCGACCTGCCCGAAGGCATATTGGAACCGCAGGTGACGCGCCTGGATGCCGATCGCCCGATCGCCTATTTCAGCGCCGAAGCCACCGACATGACCCTCGAACAATTGTCATGGTATGTCGACAATACCGTCGCCAAGCGGCTGCTCGCGGTGCCGGGTATGGCAGCAGTCCGGCGCGGTGGCGGCGTCACCCGCGAGATACGCGTCATTCTCGACCCGGCAAAGTTGCAGTCCCATGGGGTCACCGCCGCGCAGGTCAATCAACAGTTGCAGCAGGTTAACCTGAACGCTGCGGGCGGACGCACCGAAATCGCCGGAGCCGAACAGGCCATCCGCGTGCTCGGCAACGCACAGGATGCCTATGCGCTTGGCCAGACACAGATAGCCATCCCAGGGGGCCGCACCGTAAAGCTGTCCGATCTAGCCGATGTTCGCGACATGTTTGCCGAACAGCGATCGCTTTCGCTGATGAACGGCATGCAGGTGACGAGCTTCAGCCTGGAAAAGGCGAAGGGATCATCCGACGTCACCGTATTCGACGATGCGATGAAGGTGATGGAGCAGCTGAAGAAGGAAAATCCGAAGGTCCGTTACAGGGAGCTGTTCAACAGCGTCGATTACACCAAGAGCCAGTACCACGCGGCGATGCAGTCGATGATCGAAGGCGCCGTGCTGGCGGTCGTCGTGGTGTTCCTGTTCCTGCGCGACTGGCGCGCGACGATCATCGCTGCGCTGGCCATTCCGCTGTCGGCCATTCCGACCTTCTGGTTCATGGATATGATGGGCTTCACGCTCAACGTCACCTCGCTCCTGGCCTTGAGTCTGGTTGCGGGCGTGCTGGTCGACGATGCCATCGTGGAAATCGAGAATATCGTCCGCCATATGCGCATGGGAAAGACGGCCTACCAGGCCTCGATCGACGCGGCGGACGAAATCGGACTGGCCGTGCTGGCTACGACCATGGCGATCGTTGCCGTGTTCCTGCCGGTCGGATTGATGCCGGGCATTTCAGGCCAGTTCTTCATCCAGTTCGGCATGACCGTCGTAGTGGCGGTGCTGCTCAGCCTGGCCGTCGCGCGCCTGATCACGCCGATGATCGCCGCCTATTTCCTGAAGGCGCATGGGCAGGAAAGCCATGGCGAAGGCTGGCTGATGGACGTCTATATGCGGGTGCTCCACTGGTCGCTGGATGAAAGCCGGGCCAATGCGCATCGCGCGCGGGGAGCAAGGCCGCGCTTTGCCGCATGGCTGCGCGATCACCGGATCTGGACGGTGGGCATAGGGGGGCTCGCATTTCTGGCGACGCTGCTTGCCTTCGGCACCCTGCCAATGGCGTTCCAGCCGTCGATGAACACCGATTACAGTCAGGTGAAGATCGAAACCGTGCCAGGCAGCACGCTTGCGCAGACTACTCAGGTTGCGCGCCGCGTGGCGGACATGCTGACGGCGGACAAGCAATTTGTCGACGCGGCTTTCGCGGACATCCAACCGACCAGCGCAAACATCTATCTGACGCTCAAGAAGGACCGGCCTGCGTCCTCCGTGGAATGGGAACGCAGCATGGCGCCCAAATTCCAGCAAATCGCAGATGCGCGCGTGAACTTCCAGTCGCAGGCAGGTGGCGGCATGGGCCGCGACGTTACCATAATGCTGGGCAGCGACAATGCCGAACTGCTTGACCAAACTGCAAACAAGCTGGTCGGCGAGATGCTGAGCGTGAAGGAAATCAGGGCGCCTCGCGTCCAGGGCGACATGAACAGGCCCGAGATCATCATCAAGCCGCGCTTCGACTTGGCCGCCAGCCTTGGCGTCACGACGGCCGCGCTCAGCCAGACGATCCGAGTGGCGACGATCGGCGACATAGATCAGAATACCGCGAAATTCTCGCTCTCGGATCGGCAGATCCCGATCCGCGTGGCGGTGGAGGAGAATAGCCGAAGCGATATCACGACCATCGAGAACATGCCCGTGCCGACGGTCAACGGCGGTTCGGTTCCGCTGAAAGTCGTTGCTGACGTCGAATTTGGCGCCGGGCCGACGCAAATCCGCCGATATAATCAGATACGCCGGATCGTGGTCGATGCCGACTTTGCCCCAGGCATCGTCAGCAGTCAGGCGATGAAGAAGATCAACGCCCTGCCCACGATGAAGGAGATCAACGAAGGCCGCATCACCGGCATTCAGAAGATCAATACCGGGGAGTCCAAATGGCAGGCGGAAATGCTGAAGAACTTCGCCGTCGCGGTGATTTCCGGGATACTGCTGGTGCTCGCGGTGCTGACGCTGCTGTACAAGCGGTTGATGCCGCCCTTCGTCAATCTCGGCTCGCTGCTGCTGGCCCCGCTCGGCGGAGCCTTGGCACTGCATCTTACCGGCAATCCCATTTCCATGCCGGTCATGATCGGCGTCTTGATGCTGTTGGGCATCGTCGCGAAAAACTCGATCCTGGTGATCGACTTCGCGCTCGAGGAAATCCAGAAGGGTGTTCCTCGTTTCGACGCGATCATCGATGCCGGGCACAAGCGCGCGCAGCCGATCGTCATGACCACGGTCGCAATGGTGGCGGGCATGGTGCCGACCGCAGTTTCGCTTGGCGGGGACAGCGCGTGGCGCGCGCCGATGGGTATTACGGTGATCGGCGGGCTGCTTCTGTCCACGCTCCTCACGCTCGTCATCGTGCCTGCGACATTCAGTTTGGCGTTGCAGCTGGAAGGATGGGCGGGACCGCGCCTTGGCCGACGCCTGCTTACTTATAAGGCGGGAGACGACGCAAAGCATGAAGGAACTGCACAACCGGCGGAGTGAAGCCAATTGGCTGATCAGCGTGAAAGACGCGTGCGGCTGAACGAAACGGCGGCGTAACCGTTGGACGGACGATGAAGCAGCTTCCCGTGTCCCTGCCCGCCGCGCATGCCCCTGCCCGGACCCCGCGCGACATGCGGCTGGTGGCGACGGGCATGTTGATCGCGATGGCGCTGCTGTTCCTCGCCGCGCGATCCACGGTCCACCTGCACCCCGCGATCGGCTTCGTTCAGGCTTTTGCGGAAGCTGCCATGGTGGGCGGTCTGGCGGACTGGTTCGCGGTGACGGCGCTGTTCCGGCATCCGCTGGGACTGCCGATCCCGCATACGGCGATCATCCCGCGCAACAAGGACCGGATTGGCGACACGCTTGCGCTGTTCCTGAGAGACAATTTCCTGACCCCCGCCGTGGTCGCGCGCCGGATGCAGCGGCTGGATGTCGCAGCGGCCGCCGGGCGCTTCCTCGCCAGCCCCGCAGGCGGGGACGGCCGCTTGCGCGAAGGCGCATCGCGGCTGGCGGCAGACATGCTGGAGGCACTAGACCAGGAGCGGCTTGGCGGCATGGTCAAGGGCGCCATCGCCCAGCGGCTGCGGGGCATGAACGTAGCGCCGCTGATCGGGCAGGCCATCGAGGCGGCGATGCGCAACGGCCGCCATGCGCCGGTGATGGACGGCATCATCCATTGGGCCGACCGCACATTGGAGGCCAATGACCATCTTATCCGCCAGATGGTGCATGACCGGGCGGGCAAGATATTGCGATGGACAGGATTGGACGAAAACCTGTCCAACGCGATCATCGACGGGCTGCGGCGGCTGCTGGCGGAAATGGCCGCTGACCCGCAACATAGCCTGCGCCTCAAGGCCGAAGAAGGCATGGCAAAGCTGGCAAGCGACCTGCAATTCGATCCCGCGATGCAGGAGCGCGTCGCGCGCATCCGTGACGAGATCGTGGACAATCCGGCGATGCAGCGTTGGATAGACGGCCTGTGGGAGCAAGCCCGTTCCGGATTGTTGCGCGCGGTGCGTGACCCCGGCAAGGCGATGGCCGGGCGGCTCGGCGAAGCATTGCAGCAACTGGGAACGACATTGCAGGAGGATTCGCGCCTGCGCCTGCTGATCAACCGCTTTGTGCGCCGGGCTGCGGTCGGCGGGACCGCCGCCTATGGCGATTCCATCGTGACGCTGGTCAGCGAGACGGTGCGCGGCTGGGATGCGGGCACGGTGACCAGCCGACTGGAGAGCGCCGTCGGGCGCGACCTGCAATATATCCGCATCAATGGGACGTTGGTCGGTGGACTCGTCGGCCTGGCCATTCACACGGTCGACACGCTGTTTTGACATTTTGCGGCGCGCGGCCTTGAAAGCCTGAATTTGGCTCCCTAACTGGCGTCAACGAGCATTTCAGTTGCAAATAGCAACTTTGATAAGGGGATTTTCATGATCAGCCTCTTCGATCCCGTTCAACTAGGCGCCGTCAAGGCGCGCAATCGGATATTGATGGCGCCGCTGACCCGCGCCCGCGCGACCCGCGACCATGTGCCGACGCCGATCATGGCCGATTATTATCGCCAGCGCGCCACGGCGGGCCTGATCATCAGCGAAGGCATCGGCGTGTCTCAGCAAGGCCTAGGTTGGCCATTCGCGCCGGGCATCTGGTCGGCTGAGCAGGTGGAGGCCTGGAAGCCGATCACCCAGGCCGTGCATGATGCGGGCGGCCGCATCTTTGCGCAGCTCTGGCACATGGGCCGCCTGGTCCATTCCAGCGTCAGCGGGCAGCAGCCCGTATCGTCCAGCCCGATCACCGCGCCCGGCCATGCCCATAGCTATGACGGCAACAAGCCCTATGAGCAGCCGCGCGCGCTGGAAGCGGACGAAATCCCGGGCCTGATCGCTAGCTATGTCACCGCTGCGCGCAACGCGCGTGAAGCCGGGTTCGATGGCGTCCAGATCCACGCCGCGAACGGCTATCTGATAGACGAATTCCTGCGCGATGGCGTCAACCAGCGGCAGGACGAGTATGGCGGCAGCCCGGAAAAGCGCGTCCGGCTGCTGCGCGAAATCACCCAGGCCGTCGCGGATGCCATCGGCGCTGACAGGACGGCGGTGCGCATCTCCATCAACGGCGCGTCGCAAGGCACGGACGATAGCGATCCCGCCAGCCTTGCTATCGCCATCGCCAAGGCGCTGGACCCGATCGGGATCGCCTTCCTCGAGATGCGCGAATTGCGTCCGGAGGGCACACGGGGAGCGAGCGACGTTCCGCGCCAGTCCCCCCTGATCCGCCGTCATTTCAACGGGCCGCTCGTCCTGAACAGCGATTATGACGCGGCCCGGGCGCAGGAGGATCTGGACAGCGGCCTTGCCCAGGCGATCAGCTTCGGACGCCCGTTCATCGCCAATCCGGACCTGCCGGATCGCCTGTCGCTAGGCGCTCCGCTCAATCCCTTGAGCACCGACACGCTCTACACGCAGGGCCGCGAGGGCTATGTCGATTATCCGGTTCTCGCCAAGGCAGGCTGAACCCTTGATGGAAAAAGGGCCGCTCCGATCAAGGGCGGCCCTTTTTCTTGTGAGCAGCGGCGCAGGGATCAGGCGCCGAATTTCTCGCGCAACGCCAGCATGGCAATGGCGGCCTTTGCAGCTTCGCCGCCCTTGTCCTTTTCATCCGGCTTGGCGCGGGTGAGCGCCTGCGCCTCGTTCTCGACGGTCAGGATGCCGTTGCCAATGGCGATGCCATCCATGCTGAGCGCCATGAGGCCCCGCGCGCTTTCGTTCGACACCACTTCGAAATGATAGGTTTCGCCGCGGATCACCACGCCGATCGCCACGAAGCCGTCATAACGGCCGGACTCCGCCGCCAGCGCGACCGCGCCGGGGATTTCCAGCGCGCCCGGCACCGTCACGACGTCATATTTATGCCCTTCCGCCTCCAACGCGGCCACCGCGCCTTCGATCAGCAGATCATTGAGATGGTCGTAGAAGCGGGCTTCAACGATCAGGAATTTCGCCACGGCCGTTATCCTTCCTATAGCTCGATGGGCCGGTGCCCAACCACGGCAAGGTCATAGCCGTCAAGCGCGATGAGGCTGTGGCTGCTATTGGTGAGCAGCACCATGTCGTGGACGCCAAGCTCCGCAAGGATTTGCGCGCCCACGCCATAATCGCGCAGTTCATCCATGCCGCTGCCCGGCTGGCCCGCATGGTGACGCAGGATACGGGTAACAAAGTCCGACGGCGAATTGCTGGTCAGGACCACAATGATGCCCGCCCCTTCCTGGGAGATGATCTCCATCGATTTGCCCAAGATGCCACAGCGGGGACCGCTCGCTCCATAAACATCGTCGAGCAGGGATAATTGATGCACCCGGACCAGCGTGGGCTCATCAGGCGAAACATGCCCCTTCTGCAGCACGAGTTGGTCCGTCTGGGTGGCCTTGTTGTAGAAGCTGATCGCCTTCCAGTCGCCGCCCCACTTGCTGTTGAAGACGGTTTCGGCCCGCCGTTCGACCATATGATCATGACGGCGGCGATAGGCGATAAGGTCGCGGATCGTGCCGATCTTCATCTTGTGCTTCTGGGCGAAGGGGATGAGATCATCGAGGCGCGCCATGGTGCCGTCGTCCTTCATCACTTCGCAGATCACGCCCGACGGGTTGAGCCCGGCGAGACGCGCCACGTCGACGGCCGCCTCGGTATGGCCGGTGCGTACCAGAACGCCGCCATCCTTGGCGACAAGAGGGAAGACATGGCCGGGCGTCACGATGTCGTCACGGCCCTTTGACCCGTCGATCGCTACCGAGATGGTGCGCGCGCGGTCGGCGGCGCTGATCCCGGTCGTGACGCCTTCCCGCGCTTCGATGGACACCGTGAAGGCGGTTTCATGCCGCGTGCCGTTGTTGCGGCTCATAAGGTCGATGCCGAGATGATCGACCCGATCCTTGGTCAAGGCCAGGCAGATGAGGCCACGGCCATGGGTCGCCATGAAGTTGATCGCGTCCGGCGTCGCCATTTGCGCCGGGATCACCAGGTCGCCTTCATTTTCCCGGTCCTCATCATCGACCAGGATGAACATGCGGCCATTGCGGGCTTCGTTGATGATCTCTTCCGGCGAGGCGAGGGCGGTGCCGCCTTCGCGCCGGGCCAGATAGGTTTCCAGCTTGCCAAGCGTTTCGGCAGTGGGATTCCAGTCGGTTTCGCCCAGTCTGCGGAGAGAATTGGCATGAAGGCCCGCAGCGCGTGCCAGCCCCGAACGGGACATGCCCCCTTCATTCACCAGGGTGCGGACGGTATCGATAAGAGCTGAAGACATGAGCGACTCCTTGACCAACAGGGTCTTGGAGTGCGGTTATCACATCATGATGTGATTTTATCAAGCTGCAATCACATTGCTTGGCGCAGGCTTTGCATCCGATCAAGGTAGCGGGCGAGCACGTCGATCTCCAGATTGAACGATCGCCCTTCGGCCAGAGCGTCCAACGTCGTCGCAGCGGCGGTGTGCGGAATGATGTTGAGGCCGAAGTGGACGGAACCGTCCGGCTGATCTTCGACGCTGTTGACGGTCAGCGAAATGCCATCGAGGGTGATCGATCCCTTGGCCGCGAGAGCGGAAGCGAGTGCGGGAGGCGCGGCGATCACCAGCCGGGTCGAATCCCCCTCAGGGGCGGCCGATACCAATGTACCGACGCCATCGACATGGCCGGTCACGATATGGCCGCCAAGCTCGTCACCCACCTTGAGCGCGCGTTCCAGATTGAGCCTGGCGCCCTGCCGCCAGAGACCGGGCGCGGTGCGATCCACGGTTTCGGCGGACAGATCGACGGCGAACCAATCGGCGCCCTTCTCCACCACTGTAAGGCAAGCGCCGGAGCAGGCGATCGAGGCGCCGATCGCAACGCTGTCCATGTCATAAGCGGTGCCGATGACGAGGCGAAGGTCTCCCCGCTGTTCGGCGGAGCGGATGGTGCCGATGTCGGTGATGATGCCGGTGAACATGGGTGCGTGATCCTGCTGGTTCGGTGACGCTCCTAAGCGCCGCGCCGCCTTTCGTAAACCTCCAGCCGGTCATCGCCCAGTTGCCGTGCGTCGGTCAGGGTCCAGCGATGATGCGCCTGGGCGAGGTCCGACAGGCCGATGTCGCCGATGCCAGCAAGGCCCCCGCCGATGATAATCGGTGCGCGGTAAAGGAGCAGACGGTCGACCAAATCGGCTCGCAGAAACGCCGCTGCGGTTGAAGCGCCACCCTCCACCATCAGATGATCGACATGATTGAGCGCGGCGATCTCTTCGGGCTGCGCGACGGCTTCCCAACCTTCGGGCGCATCGCCGCGCGTCAGCAGCAGGCGGCGGGGAGAGCGATCCTCCAGCCCCGGCAGGCGCACATCGAGGCGCGGGGCGTCGGCGCGCAGTGTGCCGCCGCCGACAAGGATGGCGTCATGGCGCGCCCGCTCCAGATGCGCATGCGCGCGCGCGGCCTCTCCTGTGATCCAGCGGCTGGCCCCGTCCCTGAGCGCGATGCAGCCGTCGAGCGACAGGCCAAGCTTCAGGGTGACGGCGGGGCGGCCCAGCGTCTGGCGCAGGACGAAACCGCGCATGGCCGCAGCAGCCTCCTTCGCCATCACGCCCATTTCGACCTGGATGCCGCGCGCGCGCAGATGCCCTGCGCCTTGCCCATCGGTACGCGGGTCGGGGTCGCGAAGCGCGATCACCACGCGGGCCACGCCTGCTCGTGCCATCAGGTCGGCACAGCGCGGCCCACGGGCGGACAGGTGAAAACAGGGTTCCAGCGTCACATAAGCGGTCGCGCCGCGCGCCTGATCCTGCGCCTCGTCCAGCGCCTGCGCTTCGGCATGGGGCCGGCCGCCCTTCTGGGTCCAGCCACGGCCCACGACGGCTCCATCGCGAACGATCAGGCAGCCGACATTGGGATTGGGCGTGGACAGGCCCCGGCCACGTTCCGACAGGGCAATGGCCGCTTCCATGAAACGGCGGTCGTCGGCGGGGTCGGCCATCGGGAAACTCAATTCTGGCTGGTCTTGGGCGCGGCCTTTTCCGCCGCTTCCGCCTTGGCCAGCCGCGAGTCGAGCTGCGCGTTGATCTGCTTCAACGCTTCCTTGCGCCTGGCGCTGTTGCGGGCTTCCTCGGTGCGCCAGTCGATGCCGAATGCGTCGGCCCATCCCTGCATCTGCTTCTGCCGTTTTTGCAGCGCCGCTTCGCTTTTCGCGAGGTCGATTTTCTGCTGCAGGATGATGGCTGCGTCCGACCGGCTCGCGTCCCAGCTCTGGACGTAGATGATCTTGTTGCGGGTCGGCATGGTGTTGGTGTTGGCGTCGACCATGAACACCCAGATGATGACCCACGTGATCGCCATCGACAGCCCGAGCAGCGGCCATTTATGCGGCCGATTCTCGCGGAAATAGCTCCACAGGTCGCCAAGCGCGCTTTTGGGAGAGACCGGACGGGGGAAAATCGCCATCGCCGCTATATAGGATAGGGCAGCGCCGGATGCAAAGCCGCGCCTTGCATCCGGCGCCGTCAGGCTCACCTGTCGGTCAGCTTGAAATGGACGGTGAGAACCTTTGTTCCTGGCACCGGCACGCCATCGCGAGTCGCGGGGCGAAAACGCCATTTGCGCATCGCATGCCGCTGGGTGGCGATCCAGAAGGCCTCATCGGTCGCAGACAGCCGCTCGATGCCCGTCACCCTGCCGTCCGCGCCTATGCTGACGCGGACGGTGACCGATCCTTCCACGCTTTGCCGGATCATCGAGCCGGGATAATCGGGCTGGAAAGCCGCCATGGCGCGCGGGTCGATGCCGACTTCTGTGACAACGGGTTCACGCGCCGGCTCGATGGGCGGATCGATGACACTGCCGCCCGCACCGGTGCCAGCGGTTGTTCCGCCTGTGGGCACTAACGGCCCTTCACCGCTATTGGGTAGCTTCACCAGATCATCGGGATTTGAGGGGATCGGGTCTACGGTCGGCTGGGCCGGAAGCTTGGTCTCGGCGGGCTGCGGCTGGGCTTCGGGCGGCGGCGGCGGATCGAGGGGGATCTGATTGCCGATCAGGATCTGCGGCACATAAGGCGCGATCACCTCCTTGGGCATCAGGATGAAAGCGCCGACCACCAGCGCATGGACCGCGATGGTCGCCCCGATCGCGGCGGGCGATCCCCCGCCACCGCTGTAGCCACGCTGGTGGCCATTTGCCGCATGCATTGCCGATACTGCCATTGCATCCTCCATCCTCAACTTGCGCGGCTTGAGCCGCCGCTGCAACATAATGTTACATCATATCTAGTGATATGTTGCAACATTATGTTCATGCCGTGGAGGGAACTTGTGCGCTGGCATGCGGCACCTTACCATAGGAGCCATGAAGACGTTATCCGAAGACCCGACCCTGGACGAAGTGCGGGCGTATCTCGCGCCGATCATCCCGCGCCATGCCGCCTTCGACGGCTGGCGGGCGGAAGCCGTCACCATGGCCGCTTCGGAAGGACGCGTGGATGCCGAGATCGCGCAGCTCGCCTTTCCCGGCGGAGCGATGGACATGATCGACGCCTGGTTCGCGAGCATCGACGCAGGCATGCTGGAAGCGCTCCCGCCGGAAAAGCTGGTCACCATGTCGATCCGCCAGCGTATCGTCTCGTTGATAACGGCGCGGCTGACACTGCTCGCCCGCGACAGGGAGGCGTTGCGCCGCGCGCTCGCCATCATGGCGCTGCCGCAGAACAGCGTTCGGGCGGCGCGGCTGGGCTGGCGGGCGGCCGATGTCATGTGGCGCGCCGCTGGCGATCACGCCACTGACCTCAATCATTATAGCAAGCGCCTGACGCTGGCGGGCGTCTATGCCGCGACGCTGCTGGTGTTCGTCGATGACGAGAGCGACGATTGGGCGGACAGCCGCGCCTTCCTCGATCGCCGCATCGAAGGCGTGATGCGCTTCGAACGGGCGAAGGCCAGGTGGAAGGGCATCGGCGGCGGGGAAAGGCTGAGCCTTGCCCGCTTCATCGGCAGGCTCCGTTATCCCGCCATCTGACCCCAACGAGGAGGCCGCGATTCCGGCTGGCCTTTTCCTATCTATATTGATAGTCACTCGCAGGTGACTTCAGCGAGCTCTTCTACCTTGCGCCTGACCGAACTGCCGTTGCGCCAGCCAGCCTATGTGGACCTGATCGACTGGGACGCGCTGACCGCGTCGGACGGCCAGCGCTTGCGTGAATTCGGCCTGTGCGAAGGCGCGAGCGTCGAAGCGCTTCACCATGGCGGCCTGCTTGGCCGAGGTCCGATCGCCTGCAAGGTCGGGCGCATGACCATTGCCATGCGGCGCAATCACGCCGCTGCGATCACAGTCCGCACGGGCCCGGCGGACGCCGCATGAGCAGCCTGCCGCTGGTTGCGCTGGTCGGCAACCCCAATGCCGGCAAGAGCGCCCTGTTCAACGCCTTGACCGGCGCGCGGCAGAAACTCGGCAATTATCCGGGCGTGACCGTAGAGCGCAAGGCAGGCAGGCTGTCGCTGTCCGATGGCCGCCCGCTCGAACTGGTCGACCTGCCCGGCACCTACAGCCTCAACCCCACCAGCCCCGATGAGCAGGTGACCCGCGACATCGTGCTTGGCAAACAGCATGGCGAACGCCTGCCGGATGCGCTGGTTGTGGTCGTGGATGCGTCAAATCTCGACAATCACCTGCGTTTCGCCCTTGAACTGATCGCGCTTGGCCTGCCGACCGTGGTGGCGCTCAATATGGTCGACCTCGCCACCCGCGATGGGCTGGAGTTGGACGCGAATATCCTCTCGCGCGAACTGGGCGTGCCGGTGATCTCGACCGTCGCGGTGCGCAAGCGGGGCCTCGACCATCTGCGGACCGAATTGGACACTCTTTTTGACGGAAGCTCAAAGGCGCGGCCGTCCGCGGCCCCGCTTGGCTTCGACGCATTGCGCAGCGAGGCCCGCAGGATTGCCCGCGCGGCGGTGGTGCGCGAAACGCCGTCCCGCCGGTTGACGGCTGCGGTCGATCGGGTCGCTCTGCATCCCGTCGCCGGGCTGCTGCTGCTGCTGGCGCTGCTGTTCATCATGTTCCAGGCGGTCTATGCCTGGTCGGAAGCGCCCATCGCCATGATCGAAGGGCTGGCGGAAGCGGCCAGCTCGGCAGCAAGCGACGCGCTGCCGGACGGGCTGCTACGGTCCTTCCTGGTGGATGGCGTCATCAACGGCGTGGGATCGGTCGTCGTCTTCCTGCCGCAAATCCTGATCCTCTTCTTCTTCATCCTCATGCTGGAAGCGACCGGCTATATGGTTCGCGCCGCATTCCTGATGGATGGCCTGATGGCGCGCGTCGGCCTGTCGGGGCGCGCCTTCATTCCACTGCTTTCGTCCTTCGCCTGCGCCGTGCCCGGGATCATGGCGACGCGCACCATTTCCGATCCCAAGGATCGTCTGACGACCATATTGATTGCGCCGCTCATGACCTGCTCGGCCCGGCTGCCGGTCTATGCGGTCATCATCGGCGCTTTCATTCCCGCGCGGAATGTGGGTCTGGGCATCGGCCTTCAGGGCCTCGTCCTCTTCTGCCTGTATATTGCCGGAATTATCGGTGCGATGCTGGTGGCGCTGGTGCTGCGCCTTACGGTAACAAAGGGCGCAAGCGGCGGATTCCTGATGGAAATGCCGAAATATCAATGGCCGCGCCCCCAGGACATCGTGCTGGGACTGTGGCAGCGCGCGATCATCTTCCTCAAGCGCGCGGGCACGATCATCTTCGCGTCCACGGTGATCCTCTGGTTGCTGCTGAGCTTTCCCAAGGCGCCCGAAGACAGTGCCGTCAGCCAGGTAAATTATTCGGTCGCCGGGCGGATCGCCAACGGGCTCAACGTCGTGCTGGAGCCGATCGGCTTCAACCGCGACATTTCCCTGGCGCTGATCCCGGCGATGGCGGCGCGCGAAGTGGCGGTATCGGCGCTCGCCACCGTCTATTCGCTCGATGCCGACGAGGATGAGGCAAAGCTGGAGCGCAGCCTTGGCGACAGGCTGAAGGACAATTGGCCGCTGCCCACTGCGCTTGCGTTTCTCGCCTGGTTCGTCTTCGCGCCGCAGTGCATTTCGACCATCGCCGTTACGAAGCGCGAAACCAATGGCTGGAGATGGCCACTCTTCATGATCGGCTATCTTTTCGCGCTTGCCTATGCCGCTGCGGGCCTGACCTACTGGACCGCGACGGCAGCGGGGCTATAAGAACCTCCAAAGTATCGGAGGAAATATGGCGGGTTCGGTCAACAAGGTCATTCTGGTCGGCAATCTGGGCGCCGACCCGGAGGTGAAGAGCTTCCAGAATGGCGGCAAGGTGTGCAACCTTCGCATTGCCACGTCCGAAAGCTGGAAGGACCGCATGTCGGGCGAGCGCAAGGAGCGCACCGAATGGCACAGCGTCTCGATCTTTTCCGAAGGACTGGCGGGCGTCGCCGAGCGGTTCCTGCGCAAGGGTTCGAAGGTCTATGTCGAGGGTCAGCTGCGCACGCGAAAGTGGCAGGACCAGTCGGGTAATGACCGCTACACCACCGAAGTCGTGCTTCAGGGGCCAGGCGCGGTGCTGACCATGCTGGACGGCGCGCCGGGCGGTGGCCAAGGTGGCGGGCGCTCGCAAGGCGGCGGCAGTGACTGGGGCGCCAGCTCTGGCGGCTTCGGCGGCGATTATGATGATTTCGGCGGTGGCAGCAGCGGCGGCGGCTTTGGCGGCGGCAGCGGCGGCCGCTCATCGGGCGGCGGGCGCGGCGGCGCTGGCGGGCCGAATTTCGACAATGATCTGGATGATGAAGTGCCGTTCTGAGGGTTTTGTTTGGCAAGAGGTAGAGGGCGGCTCTGAGAGGGCCGCCCTTTTTTGTACATGTTGGGGAACGTCAGAACATGCGGCTCCCATAGCCCTTCAAACTAGGCATGTTACTCGTTTGAAGGGCTATGGGTGGGCGCGAGCGGAGCGAGCTTTTGCGTTACCTCAGCCAAGGCGGACGTTGCGCTGGCCCACCCCCGGCCCCTCCCGCTTGCGGGAGGGGAGATGAGGAGCGGGGCCAGCTTTTTCAGCCCATGCCCTTAGGCAGCTGCGGCGATCGTCGTCGCGCCCAGTTCGGCCAGGGCGAATTCACGGATATGTTCGCCAAGGTCCTCGCGTTCCAGCGCGAGTGCCAGGTTGGCTTCGATATAGCCCGCCTTTGACCCGCAGTCGAAGCGACGGCCGTCGAAGGTCACGCCGTGGAAGGGCTGTTGCCCGATCATCGAAGCCATGGCGTCGGTCAGCTGGATCTCGCCGCCCGCGCCCTTTTCCTGTGTGGCGAGGATCTTCATGACCTCTGGCTGCAGGATATAGCGGCCCGGCAGGATGAGGTTGGACGGCGCGGTGCCGGGCGCGGGCTTTTCAACGAGGCCCCTGACTTCGGTGAGCGGGCCATTGCGCTCGCCCGGATCGATCACGCCATAGCTTGGGGTGTCGGCCATCGGCACTTCGAGCGCGCAGACGAGGTTGCCGCCCACCTGATCATAGGCTTCGACCATCTGCTTGAGGCAGCCACGGCCGGGAGCGCCCTTCATGAATTCGTCGGGCAACAGGATGGCGAAGGGTTCATCGCCGACGATGTCGCGCGCGCACCAGATGGCGTGGCCGAGGCCGAGCGGTTCCTGCTGGCGCAGGAAGACCGCGTTGCCCGGTGCGAGGCGCGTGCCGTCAAGGGCGGACAGGTCCTTGCCGCGCTCCCGCTGGGTCGCTTCGGCTTCGAAGGCCATGTCGAAATAATCCTCGATCGCGCCCTTGCCGCGCCCGGTGATGAAGATCATCTGCTCGATCCCCGCCTCGCGCGCTTCGTCGACGGCATATTGGATTAGCGGGCGGTCGACGACCGGCAGCAATTCCTTGGGCACCGACTTGGTGGCAGGCAGGAAGCGCGTGCCGAGGCCTGCGACAGGAAACACGGCTTTGCGTATCGGCTTGTAGGGCATGGTACTCCATTCTCGCTAGACGCGCGGACAGGCTTCGCCCTCCACGCGTCAAAGGTCAAGCATAGCGGGAGGATTACCTCGCCCGGTCAGACGGCCAGCAGGCGCTGCGCCACCGTTTCGAGCGAAGATATCTCCGCATCGAGGTGATCAAGCGAGACATGCGTGTGATTGTTCCGCGCGTCGCGGCAGGTAAAGCCGCCGGGCGCTGGCTGCTGAAAGCCGCCAATGATGAGCGACCGGAAGCGATCGATCCTTTGCATGTGCCGCTCGATATCCGAAATCTCCGTCAAGGCGCTGGCGTTGCGCTTGTCACGCATCGCCACCATCGTGCGGAGTTCCGTCATCAGTTTCGCCATTCCAGGGCGCGTCCGGGTGCCGACGGTTCGCACGTCACCCATGGCTTCCCGCATCATGGCGATTTTCGCCTCCAAACTCTGCTCCAGCATCGTCCAGGCACAGACCAGACGACCAACGGCACAGAGCAGCGCCGCGTCCTCCGGCGCATATTCAGACACCGCCCTCACTTTTATCTCAGCTATATGATTCACGACCCGCCCCCGGCTTGTTTTCTTCCTTTGCCCATATGAATCCTGCACAAAAACAGGCGGTAAAGGCTAGAGGCGGAGGTGCACATCGCCCGCAATGAGGGCACAGGCCAGCGGAAGACGTGCAGAATCAGCGATGAACCGATCAAATGCGATCAGCCGGGTTTAAAAATCGATCGCGATCCCCTTGCGCTCCCAGTCGCCATAGCGGACCGGGCTCAGTTCCTCGTCATGGCGCGAGGGTCGATCCAGGGGATCGGGCTGAGGCACCGGTGGACTCTTCGACAGGTGCGCAGGCGGCTTCACATGCGCGGGGCGCTTGCCGTTATAGGTTCCCATGTCCAAAAGCCTTTCGATTGTGGCGCCGTGTCGGCAACCCCATATTCATGCATGGCCTGCTATCTGGGCCGCAAAGGAGTGGAAGACAAGTGAGCGGTTTCAAGACGGTGATGCTGTTGTCGGCGCTGACGGCGCTGTTCATGGCTCTGGGCTATACGCTGGGCGGCAGCGGCGGGGCGATGATCGCGCTGCTGGTGGCGGCGGGCATGAACCTGTTCACCTTCTGGAATGCCGACAAGATCGTCCTGTCGATGCACAATGCGCGGGAGGTGGATGCTGAGAGCGCTCCGGAATTTTACGGGCTGGTGCGCGATCTGGCGCAGCGGGCGAAGCTGCCCATGCCGCGCGTCTACCTGATCGACGAACCGCACCCGAACGCTTTCGCTACGGGCCGCAATCCCGAACATGCGGCCGTGGCAGCGACGACGGGCCTGCTGTCGATGCTGAGCCGCGATGAGGTTGCGGGCGTGATGGCGCATGAGCTTGCCCATGTGAAGAATCGCGACACGCTGATCATGACCATGGTCGCGACGATCGCGGGCGCGATGTCCATGCTCGCCAATTTCGGCCTGTTCTTCCGGGGCGGGAATGAGGAGAATGGGCATGGCAACATGCTGGCGACGCTGATGGCGGTGATCGTCGCGCCCTTTGCCGCAATGATCGTGCAGATGGCGATCAGCCGCACGCGTGAATATGGCGCTGACGCCGCCGGAGCGGAAATCAGCGGCAACCCGCGCGCGTTGGCGTCGGCGCTTGAAAAGATTTCCGGCAAGGCGGAGATGATCCCCAACCATGTGGCTGAACGCAATCCGGCCGCAGCCCAGCTCTATATCGTTCCCGTACATGTCAGCGAGCTGTTCTCCACCCATCCGGCTACGGAGAAGCGCATCGCTGCGCTGGAGGAGATGGCTGGAGGCATGGCTATTCCCGCTCCTTCAGCCCCGCGCGCGTCGGCATTGAGCCCCGTGGCGACGCCCACGCGTCGACGGTCGAGCGCGCTTGACCCCACCAGGCGCTGATGGTCGAGATCATCGGAGAGGTGGCTGCTGAAGTAGCTGGCGCGCTTGTCCGGCACGCTGGCGGGCTAGTAGTCGAACTGAGTGTCGAACACATCTTCTCCCGCCACACTGCGCGGTTCTTTCATGGGGTAGGCCGCCGTGTGATTTTCATAGGCTCGTTGGGGACAACCCGTATTCCGTCGTCGCTAAGGGCGGTCCCCAAAGGGGTCAGAGCAGGCCCCCGCCCATCAGATTGGCTGGCACTTTGGACTGGGGTTGGCATTTGGACGGCGTTGTTTCTGCTTGTTTGCATAGTCGTCACACATTTTCTTTGAAGGTGACCCTTCAAGTTAAATCGCATAGGGCGGCTTGATGCCCCGTCGCGCTTCGCAATCCGTATCAAACTCCCGCCCCGCAGACATTCCCGGCCTTCCTGCACGCCGCGCCGCTTTGCGGCTGCTCGACGCCGTCCTGCGCCGGGGCGACCCGCTGGAGCTGGCGCTGCATGGCGCGGCGCAGGGGCTCCCCGCAGCCGATCGCGCGCTTGTCCATGCCATCGCCGCAGAAGCGCTGCGCCATCTGCCCGACCTAGACGCGCTGATCGACGGCGCGACTCGTCAGCCGCTGCCGAATGATGCGAAAGCGCGCATGGTGCTGCGGATCGCCCTTATCCAGGTTCTCGCGCTTGGCACGGCGCCGCACGCCGCCATCGCGACTGCCCTGCCGCTGGTGGATGGCGGGCCGCGCAAGCTGGTGCATGGCGTGTTCGGCACAGTGACTCGCGCCGCGCCCGCTCTGCCGGACCCGCCTACCCTGCCTGAAGAGGTCGCCGCGCGGTGGGAAGCGCAGTGGGGAGGCGACATGCCCGCCGCTGCGGCAAGCGCCTATGGCGTGCGTCCGCCCGTGGACGTCAGCCTGCGCCACCCGGCAGAGACGGCCGACTGGGCCGAAAAGCTGGGCGGCGAAAGCTTCGCTCCCGGTCATGTCCGCCTGCCCGATCATGCATCGGTGACGGAGTTGCCCGGCTTTGCAGAAGGGGCTTGGTGGGTTCAGGATCTCGCGGCGTCCTGTCCCGCCCGCTTGCTCGGAACAGGCGAAGGCCGCACCGTGCTGGACCTTTGCGCCGCGCCCGGGGGCAAGACGATGCAGCTGGCCGCCGCGGGGTGGCAAGTGACGGCGCTGGATCAATCGAAGAAGCGCCTGGAACGGCTGAGCGAGAATCTGGCACGCACCGCGCTGGCCGCTACGATCCTGCAGGCCGACCTGCGCCAATGGGAACCTAAACGCCAAGCCGACGCCATCCTGCTCGACGCTCCCTGCACCGCCACCGGCATTTATCGCCGCCATCCCGACGTGCTGCACCGCATCGGTCCGCGCCAGATCGCCGAGTTGGCAGAGCTGCAGGCCGAACTGCTGAGCCGCGCTGCCCAATGGCTGAAGCCTGGCGGGACCCTGATCTACGCCACCTGCTCGCTCGAAAAGGCGGAGGGCGAGGAGCAGCTGGAGGCGTTTCTGCGTCAAAACCCCGGCTTCAGCCTTCAGCCAGCACAACAAGGCGAATTGCCGCAGGGCATTTGTCCCGATCCGGAGGGTTGGCTGCGCACTTTGCCCGACACATTGGCCGACAAGGGTGGCACGGATGGCTTTTTCGTTGCCCGCCTTGCTCGCGCGGCACAATGAACTAAGATCAGGGAACGTCAGAAAGGCCACGCTTGCGCCCGACCGAGCCCCTCCCCCTGCACCATAGTTGGCCGCTCTACGATCTGCGCCAGCATCTTGCGTCAGTATCCCTGGACGATCGCACCGCACGCGACGATCAGGCGCTGGCAGAGCGCGGGATCGGGCTGTGGCATTGCGATCTCAGCGACAACAGCCTGTCGTGGACCAGCGGCGTCTACGACCTGTTCGGCATAGAAAGGGGCGTCGGCGTTCCGCGCCCGCTTGCCACTTCGCTTTACCAGCCAGATTCGCGCGAGGCGATGGAGCAGCTGCGCGCCTACGCCATCCGTCATCGGCGCGGCTTCACCCTGGACGTGGATATTCGCCCGCTGGATGGCAGCGAATGCACGATGCGCCTTATCGCCGCGCCGATCCTGGAAGGCACGCGCGTGATCGGCCTGCATGGCGTCAAACAGTTTCTCCCGCGCGGCTCGGCGGGTTCCTGCGGCCTTGACCCCACCATTTTCATCCTGCCCTGAAATCCTTGGCCATACCCGCCGCAAAAGCCTGTGGATAAGGTCGAACTGCAGCGTTGCCCTTGATCCGTGGCGCGGCTAGAGCCGACTGTTGATGACCAGCCCGATCCTTATCTCGCCCTCCATCCTGTCCGCCGACTTCGCCCGCCTGGGTGAGGAGGTCCGCGCGATCGACGAAGCGGGTTGCGACTGGATTCATATCGATGTGATGGACGGCCATTTCGTGCCCAACATCACCATCGGCCCAGCCGTGGTGAAGGCGCTGCGCCCCCACAGCAAGAAGCCGTTCGACGTGCATCTGATGATCTCTCCGGTGGATCAGTATCTGGATGCCTTCGCGCAGGCAGGTGCCGACATCCTGACCGTCCATCCGGAAGCTGGGCCGCATATCCACCGCTCCATCCAGCACATCAAGTCACTGGGCGTACAGGCTGGCGTGGTGCTCAATCCCGGCACCCCGGCCAAGATGCTCGACTATCTGATCGATGATGTCGATCTGATCCTGGTGATGAGCGTCAATCCCGGCTTCGGCGGGCAGAGCTTCATCGAGAATCAACTGCGCAAGATCGAGGCGATCCGCAAGATGATCGACAAGAGCGGGCGCGACATCCGCCTGCAGGTCGACGGCGGCATCGACTTCACCACGGCACCGCGCGCGATCGAGGCGGGCGCGGATGTGCTGGTCGCGGGCACCGCCACATTCCGTGGCGGGCCTTCCGCCTATGCCGACAATATCCGGAAGCTCAAGGGCGGGTGAGCGACAGGCGGCGCATCCCCAGCCCTTCGCTTGCGGATACGGCGGAATCAGAACCAGCCGAAAACGGGATCGAACAGGGCAAGCGGCTCATCCGCGTGGCGGATGACAAGGGCCTGTCGCTGGCGCAGCGGATCGCCAACCGCTTTTACCTGATGAGCTGGAAGACGCCGATCCACGGTCGGCGGCTGAAGGGAAAATATCCGCTCAAGCTGCTCGCGGTGCCTGATGATGAAATTCCGGGCGATGCGAAGGCGGGGCAGGCCATCCGCGCCGGTTATTTCCTGTTCCGTGGGCTGAAGCAGCCGCTCAACACGCTGGATTTCGGCCGGCTGAGCGTCGTGCCGGCCTTTGCCGATTATCTGCACAGCTTCGCCTGGCTGCGCGACCTGTCGTCGGCCGCCACGCGCGAACAGGGTGCGCCCGTCGCGGAAGGCGTGCTGCGCAAATGGCTGGAGGCGCATGCCGAAACGCCGAGCGAACCGGCCTGGCGCGCGGACAATGCGGGCTGGCGACTGCTGTTCTGGTCGGCCCATGCGCCGCTCATCCTGTCATCCAGCGACCTGGTCTATCGATCGCTGGTGCTGAACTGCATCGCGCGGACGGCGCGGCATCTGGATCGCGGTGCTGACAAGGCACCGCTCGGCCTGCCTCGCCTGGTCGCCTGGGGCGGCATCGTCGCCGCCTCCATGCTGCTGCCCGGTGGCGCGGCACGGAAGATTTTCGGGGAAGCAGGCCTCAAGCGCGCGATCGACAATGCGGTGCATGGCGATGGCGGTATCGTGTCGCGATCCCCGCTGGATCAGCAGGGCGCCATCATGCTGCTTTCCATGGTGCGCGCCGTCTATGACGTGCGCCGGGAACAGGTGCCGCCTTTCCTGACCGAAGCGCTGGGGCGGATGGTGCCCGCCCTGCTTGGCCTCGCACATGGCGATGGGGGGCTGGGCAGCTGGCAGGGTGCGGGCGCTATCGATCCCTCCACGGTCGAAGCGGTGATCCGCGCGAGTCGGGTGCGCGCGCGACCGCTGCGGCAGGCGAATGATTGGGGGTATCAGCGGCTGGTCGCGGGCCCTACCATCGTTCAGATCGACGCAGCGCCGCCGCCCGTGGCGCGTTTGGCAGCGGCGGGATGCGCCTCCACCACCGCGATCGAGATCAGCGATGGGCCGCAGCGGCTGATCGTGAATTGCGGCGGCGCGGCGCTGGAGGGCGCGTGGATGCCCGATGGGCTGGCGCAAGGGCTGCGGACTACGGCGGCGCACAGCACGCTGGTGCTGAACGACACCAATTCCACCGCGCTGATGCCGGACGGCACGCTCGGCCGCGGCGTCACCGAAGTCGAGCTTCACCGGCAGGAGCAGGAAAGCGGCAGTCGCATAGAGATCAGCCATGATGGCTATGTCCGCCGCATGGGCTATGTCCATCGCCGCCTGCTGCTCGTCAACATCGATGGCCGGGAAATCCGGGGCGAGGATTTGCTGACCCCCGCCGCCCGCCGCCGCAGGCCGGTGAAGCTGCCCGCGCAGTTGCGCTTCCATCTTGCGCCGCTGGTCGAGCCCACCGCGACGGCGGACGGCATGGGCGCTCTGTTGCGGATCGAAATGGGGCCGATCTGGCAGTTCCGCGCCAATGCGGGGAAGCTCGCGATCGAGGAGAGCCTGTGGGTCGATGCAGAAGGCCGCCCGCACGAAACCCGCCAGTTGGTCATCACTGCCGAAGCGCTGCCCGGCGGGTCGACCATCGGCTGGCTCTTCAAGCGGATGAGCTAAGGCTCTTAACATCCAATCCTGTCCTTGCCGCATTGGCCCGGCAGGACTAGAGGGCTGCGGCAAGCCTGAGCGGCACCCGAACAGCAGGAAGCATCATGTCAGACGTCACCATCAAACGCGCCCTCCTTTCCGTGTCGGACAAGTCCGGCTTGGTCGAACTGGGCCATGCGCTGGGCAAACATGGCGTCGAACTGGTGTCCACCGGCGGCACGGCCAAGGCTCTGCGCGATGCCGGGTTGGAGGTGAAGGATATTTCGGACCTCACCGACTTTCCCGAAATGATGGATGGGCGCGTCAAGACGCTGCACCCGAAGGTTCATGGCGGCCTGCTCGCCGTGCGCAACAATCCCGATCATGTCGCCTCAATGCAGGAGCATGAGATTGGCGCGATCGACCTCGTCGTCGTCAACCTCTATCCGTTCGCTGCAACGGTCGCCAAGGGGGCAGAGCGCGAAGAGATTATCGAGAATATCGATATCGGCGGCCCCTCCATGGTCCGATCCGCCGCGAAGAATCATGAAAGCGTCGCCATCATCACCGATCCGGCCGACTATGCCCGCCTGATCGCGGAGATGGCGGAAAAGGGCGGCGCGACCAGCTATGATTTCCGCCGTATGCTGGCGGCCAAGGCCTATGCCGCCACTGCTGCCTATGACTCGATGATCGCGAGCTGGTTTGCTTTTGCCGATCAGGGCGTCGATTTCCCCGAGACCTTGGCGGTGTCGAGCAAGCTCGGATCGAGCCTGCGCTATGGCGAGAATCCGCACCAGTCCGCCGCGCTCTATCTGCCGGTCGGCCCGTCAGCCAACGGCATTGCTCAGGCCAAGCAGATCCAGGGCAAGGAGTTGAGCTACAATAATTATAATGATGCGGACGCCGCACTCGAACTGGTCAGCGAGTTCCGTGATGGCCCGCCGACCGTTGTTATCGTGAAGCACGCCAATCCCTGTGGCGTGGCGACCGGCAACACGCTGATCGAAGCCTATGAAGCGGCGCTTGCCTGCGACAGCGTATCGGCCTTTGGCGGCATCATCGCCGTCAACCGTCCGCTCGACGGGCCCACGGCCGAGGCGATCAGCGGCATCTTCACCGAAGTGGTCGCGGCACCCGATGCCGATGACGATGCGAAGGCGATCTTTGCGAAGAAGAAGAACCTTCGCCTGCTGCTGACCGGCGAGTTGCCCGACCCCGTCCGCACTGGCCTGATGATGAAGAGCATCGCTGGCGGGCTGCTCGTGCAGAGCCGCGACAATGGCCGTATCACGCGCGACCAGCTGAAGGTCGTTACCAAGCGCGCGCCCACTGATCAGGAATTGAATGACTGCCTGTTCGCCTGGACCGTCGCAAAGCATGTTAAATCCAACGCCATCGTCTATGCCAAGGGCAACAGCACCGCAGGCATCGGTGCGGGGCAGATGAATCGCCTGGAGTCCGCTCGCATCGCGGCGTGGAAGGCCAAGGATGCCGCTGAAAAGGCAGGGTGGAGCGAAGCCCGCACCATCGGCTCGGCAGTCGCGTCCGACGCCTTCTTCCCCTTCGCCGACGGCCTCCTCGCCGCAGTCGAGGCTGGCGCTACAGCCGTGATCCAGCCGGGCGGATCCATCCGGGACGAGGAAGTCATCGCGGCGGCGGATGAGGCGGGGCTGGCCATGCTATTCACCGGCATGCGGCACTTCCGCCACTGATCCTGTCATGCGGATGCGAGAGGGGGCACATTCCTTTCGCATCCGCAAAAATAGCTGATTTCTGCCACTTTCAGCCAAGTGGCCTCTTCCCAATGCCTTGCGCACATCCTATTTTCCAGTCGACCCCAAGCCCATGCAGGCTGCGGGCAACCATTGTTCGCAGGAGACATAGGATGACCATGAAGACGCTGGCGGCGTTGGCTGCCACGATGACCCTCGCCTTACCTGTTTCGGCACTCGCCTCAAGCACGCTGGTCGTGGATGCCCGCGCTGGCACAGAGACGCGCAGCATCATGGTTTCCGTGGCCGACCTGAATCTGGCGAGCGCGCACGGCGCCCGCTTGGCAAATTCCCGTATCGATCGCGCAGCCAAGCAGGCCTGCGGCTGGCTCAGCGGCTCGATCCAGCAGCCTACGCGCGAATTCCGCGACTGCTACAGCAGCGCCCTGGGAAGCGCGCGGGGCAGTCTGGACGGTCTGGCACAGGGACAGCATCAGGGCTGATCCGTCACGAATAGCGACAGGGCCGTACATGCGGCCCTGTCATGCTTACCCGCCCGTTAACCATTCCTTAGATGATTTCCGCCACTCCCGATGATAGAAGTTAGCCTATCGGGGGGCATTGCATGCCGGAAATCGACCAGAATGTGGATGTCGCCATCGTCGGCGCGGGTCCGGCAGGCCTGACTGCGGCGTATTTGCTGACGAAAAAGGGCTACACAGTCACTGTCATCGAGAAGGACCCGCGCTATGTCGGCGGGATCAGCCGCACTGTCGAACTGAACGGTTTCCGCTTCGATATTGGCGGCCACCGCTTCTTTTCGAAGTCGAAAGAGGTTGTCGATCTTTGGAACGAGATCCTGCCCAATGATTTCATCCAGCGTCCCCGGATGAGCCGCATCTATTATGAGGGCAAATTCTACAGCTATCCGCTGCGCGCTTTTGAAGCATTGTGGAACCTTGGCCTGTGGCGATCGACGCTATGCATGGCGAGTTTCGTGAAGGCCAGGCTGCTGCCGAACCGCGACGTCCGCTCCTTCCAGGATTGGACGGTGAATGCCTTCGGGCACAAGCTCTTCTCGATTTTCTTCAAGACCTATACCGAAAAGGTCTGGGGCATGCCCTGCAACGAGATGTCGGCCGATTGGGCGGCGCAGCGGATCAAGGGCCTGTCGCTCTGGGGCGCGGTAAAAGACGGGCTGAAGCGGTCGCTGGGGCTCAACAAACGGCCCAATGACGGCATGGCGGCCAAGACCTTGCTGGAAAGCTTTCGCTATCCGCGCCTTGGGCCCGGCATGATGTGGGAAGCGGCACGGGATTTCGTGGTCGCTCGCGGGAACCGGGTGTTGATGGCGCATGGCCTGAAGCAACTGTCGCATGACCAGGGCTCTGGCCAATGGCAGATGGTTGCCCAGGGCCCGGGCGGCGATGTGCTGCTAAAGGCCCGTCATGTGATCAGTTCCGCGCCGATGCGTGAGCTTGCAGGCCGCATCCACCCCCTGCCCGCAACGCTCGGCAATGCGATGGAGCTGAAATATCGCGACTTCCTGACCGTCGCCCTGATGATCAAGTCGGAAGACCTGTTTCCCGACAATTGGATCTACATTCATGATTCAAAGGTCCAGGTCGGCCGCATCCAGAATTTCCGCAGCTGGTCACCGGAGATGGTGCCCGATCCGTCGCTCGCTTGCGTGGGCCTGGAATATTTCTGCTTCGAGGGCGACGGCCTCTGGTCATCGAGCGACGACGCCTTGATCGAACTGGCCAAGCGCGAAATGGCGATCCTGGGGCTCTGCGACCCCGCCGACGTGGTGGGCGGAGCGGTCGTTCGCCAGGAGAAGGCCTATCCGGTCTATGACGACGACTATGCCGCCAATGTGCTGAAGATGCGCACGGAATTGGAGCAGCTCTACCCGACGCTGCATCTGGTCGGCCGCAACGGCATGCATCGTTATAATAATCAGGATCATGCGATGATGACCGCCATGTTGACCGTGCGGAACATCGAAGCGGGTGAACGCCAGTTCGACACCTGGGCAGTCAATGAGGATGCCGAATATCATGAGGCTGGCGCGGAAGGCGAAGAGACGGTCGGGCAGAAGGCAGCGCTGACCAGCCTGCGGCGGGTGCCCGGTCGCTTGAGGGCCGCTTGAACCGGCAGTCATGGCATTGATGAACCTGAGCCACCTGACCAGCGCTGTTGCCGTTCGTTTCACGCTCGTCCGCTATGTGCTGGCGAGCCTGTGCGCGCTCTGCGCCGACATGCTGTTGTTCCTGGCGCTGTTGCGGATTGATGTGCCGCCGACCCTGGCGGGCGCCATTGGCTATACCGGCGGGCTGCTGCTGCACTGGCTGATCAGCGTTCGCTTTGTCTTCCCGTCGGCCATTGGTCCTACAACCAAGCAACGGCTGGGCTTTGTCGTCAGCGCAGCGGTTGGCATCGGCGTGACCTCGGGCCTTATCAGCGCATTGGGAGCGGCAGGCATGGCTCCGGCGACGGCGAAGCTCTTTGCCATCCCGGTAAGTTTCCTGGCGGTATATGCGATCCGGAAATATGGCGTCTTCGCCGCTCGCTAAGGCCCGTACAGGGTTCACCCGCGACCTGGGGGTGCACGGCGTTCCGCGCGCCCGCTGGCTCGTCCTGGCCTGGCTATGCTGTGCCGCTGTCCTGCTGTGGCTCTTCCGCAACGAGCTTGGCGCCTTGGGGTTTCGTGATCCGGATGACGCGATGCGCCTTCAGCAGGTGCGAGACTGGCTTTCCGGCCAGCCCTTCCTGGACGTCAGTCAGCACCGCGTGAACCCGCCTTTCGGCGGCCCGATGCATTGGTCGCGGATCGTGGATGCGCCAATCGCGGCCATGATCCTGATCCTGCGGCCGATGGTGGGCAGCAACCTGGCCGAGATAGTGGCCTGTTCGGCGGTTCCGTTGATCCTGCTGGGGGCTTTGGTGTGGGCCGTCCATTGCGCGTCCGCGCATGTCGCCGGGCAGCCGGCGGCCATGCTGGCGCCTGTCCTGGTGCTCATCACGCCGACAATCCTCGTTCAGTTCGGGCCACTGCGGATCGATCATCATGGATGGCAGATCCTTATGGCGGCGATCGCGCTCGCAGGTGCGATGGACCCGCACGCCCGACGCGGCGGGGTTGTCGCTGGCACGGCAATGGCGGTCTGGCTGCAGATTTCGAGCGAGGGGTTGCCCTATGCCGCCTTGTTCGCGGCCATATTGGCGTTGCGCCAGTGGCGCGATCGCGATGAAGTGGCCCGCTTTGTGGCCTATGCCCTGACCTTGGGCGGCGCCGCGCTGTTCTTGTTGGCAATCCTGCGGGGCATGCCGCCACTGGTGCAGGCGCAGTGCGACGCGCTGTCAGCGGCCTATGTCTGGCCACTGCTTGCCTTTGCGGTTGTCACCCCCCTTTCCTTTCACCTCGCTGCTGCCTCGGCACTGGGGCGCTTCCTTGCCGCGGGGTCGGGTGCCCTGGCAGCGGCTGCGCTGTTCGTCATTACCGGTCGCCCCTGCCTGACGGGAGATCCGTTCCAGGCCCTTGGGCCGATCGCCTATAAGCTTTGGTATCTGCACGTCATGGAAGGCCGTCCGATTTGGGAACAGGGCCGCTCGATGACGGGCCTTATCCTTCTGCCGCCTCTGGCAGGGCTGACTGGTTCGCTTCTGGCCGTGCGTGCCAGCCAATCGGCGAAGGCTCGCGACCGTTGGCTGGCCGTGGTGCTGCTTCTGACCGGATCGACGCTGATCGCCATGCTGGTGATGCGGGCTATGTCCGTGGCTCATGTTCTGGCCTTGCCGGGCCTTGCCTGGCTCATGTTGCGGCTCTTCCGCCGCGCGCAACAGCAATCCGCAACCCTGCCGAGGGTGTTTGCCTCTTCCGCCGTCGCCCTGCTCACGCCAGCGGCCTTGTGCGCGATCTGGATCGCGGTGACGGCGAGCGCGGACGACAAGGCAGAAAAAGCGGCTACGCCCGCCGGAGAATGCCGCAGCGCCGACGCCTTGGCACCGTTGCGGCGACTGCCCCGATCAACGCTGTTCGCCCCGCTGGATATGGGCCCCGACATTCTGATCAGGACCCATCATAATGTCATCGGCACGGCCCATCACCGCAATGCGGCCGGGATCACCGCAGTCGTCGAAGCCTTCACCGCGCCGCCATCAAGAGCCAGGGACATTCTGAGCGCGTTGAATAGTGGCAAGGGACCGGACTATCTGGTGACATGCGGAGGCCTCAATGAATTCAGGCATTATGCCGACGAACATCCCGGCAGTCTGGCGTCTGTGCTGGACAAGGGCGCTACTCCCGCATGGCTGAAGCCGGTGAAGGTTCAAAGCACCGCAGCCCTGCGGGTCTACAGGATCATGCCGCCGAAAAGCTGAGGGCAACGCCGTTCATGCAATAGCGCTTGCCGGTAGGTCGCGGCCCGTCATCGAACACATGGCCGAGATGGCCGCCGCACCGCGCGCAATGGACTTCGATACGGGGATATACCAGCGAGAAATCCCGCGACGTGCCCACGGCGCGTGGCAGCGGCGCCCAGAAGCTTGGCCAGCCGGTGCCGCTGTCAAACTTCGTCTTCGCATCGAACAAGCCCTGTCCGCAGCCCGCGCATTTGAAGATGCCAGGACGATGTTCCTTGTTGAGCGGGCTGGTGAAGGGATGCTCGGTCGCATGTTTGCGCAGCACATTGTACGCTAGGGGGCTCAAGCGTTTGCGCCACTGCGCATCCGTCAGCGAGAAGGGATAAGCGGCAGCCTCGCCTGCTCCAAGAGCCCAGAAGGTAAGCGCGGCGGCTCCGCCCAAGCTACTCTTGAGAAGGTGACGGCGATCCATCATTCTGTCCTAACTTGCCGGGGCTGAGCGGCGCCTGAACAACTTCCTGCTGCTACCCTGCCCCGATTTGAGGACATGCCGCCGGAACAGCCAGACGCCTAGCCGAATGATAGCAGCCACCCAGATCGCCTGCCAGATGATCGCAACGATATGGGGCCAAAGGGCTGCATCCTGCGCCGCCCGCGCGATCATCGCGAAGGGTGAGGAAAAGGGAAAGAGGATCGCGGCGATTTCAGGCGCTGATCCCATATGATCGACGGCATAGGTGGCGAAGAAGAACACGCCCATCTGCGCCATGGTGACCGGCATGTTGAGAGTCTGCACTTCGCGCACTGTGGCGGCCTGCGCGCCAATCCCGAGGAATAGGGAGCCAAGAAGCGCATAGGCCATGGTGAAGTAGATACCGCCAAGCAACAGGAAAATAGGCCATCCAACTGCGGGAGTGGGCGGCGCGATATCCGGGCCTGCAAAGATCCTGACGCCGAACACGACACCTGCTCCCCAGAAAGCGATGCCGACGAAGCTCATCCCAAGCATCGCGATGAGCTTACCCAAAAAGACGGAGTCGATCGGGACGGCGGCGGCGAGGATCTCGATCACCTTGTTGGTCTTTTCCTCCACCAGGTTCGACAGGACCATGCCCGCCAGCAACATCGTCAGCAGGAAAATGAGGACCTGGGCGGCCCGGCCGGTCAGCAGGCGGGACTGCGCTTCCGCGCCAGCGCTCGCCGTCACCAGCTGCTTTGCGACCCGCACATGAGGCAATTGCTCGCCGGCCACGGCGGCGCTGGCAAGCAGGTTTATATCACCCTCCAGCATGGCCAGGTCGCCGGCCTTTCCTGTCAGCACGGGTTTGTCGATCGTGCCTGAAACAATGGCGATGAAGCGCGTGTCCGGCCGCGTGAGCAAAGAGCGAGGGTCACTTGGGGGAGCGCGGTGCAGGCGGGGGAGGTTGGCCGCCCCAACGCGCGCGGCCAGCATGTCGTGCGCATGTTCCATCCGCGCGGCGTCATCGGCCGCCATGGCAAGGCCGACGGTCGGACGCAGGCTTTCCGTCGTGATCTTTTCACCCAGCCCCCCGAACGCCATGCCGATCACCACCGGGAAAAGGGGACCGAGCAGGAAAAGGATGAAGGTCTTGGAAAAGATCACGGCGGAAAAATCGCGGCGGGCAATCACCAGGGCCGCGCGCAGGATCTGGCTCATCCAGCCAGCTCCTCTTCCGCATCCTGCATCTGCCGGGCCGCAGCTGCGCCCGCAATGGAAACGAACGCGTCATGCAGTCCCGGTCGTTCGATCGAGAGGCTCTCAATACCTGCCTGTCCGTCGAGCAGGGCGCGCAGCAGCGGTTCGATCCCCTCGTCCGGAAGATCGAAATGCCAAGCGCCATCGGCCGCCAATGTCTCGGCCGGGAGTGCGCGGCGCCAACGACCATCGCTCGCGCGCGTCCTCAGTCGCACTTGCGGCCGGAGCTTGTCCCGCGCCTCGCTCACCGATCCCTCGAACCGGATCTGCCCACCAGCCACGATCGCGATGCGTTCGCAAAGACGTTCGGCGTGCGCGATGACATGGGTGGAGAAGAGGATGGTGACGCCGCGCCGTGCCTGATCACGGATCAGCGTTTCCAGCTTGCCCTGGTTGATCGCGTCCAGGCCGGAAAATGGTTCGTCCAGAACGATCAGCTTCGGCTCATGAACAATCGTCCCGAAAAGCTGAACGGTTTGAGCCATGCCTTTCGACAATTGGCGGATCGGCTTGTCGACAGAGGCGCCCATGCCATGTTCGGTGAGCATCGCCCGGGCGCGTTCCCGCCCGACCTTGATCGGCAGCCCGCGCAAGGCACCCATGAAGGCGATCGCCTCCGCCGCCTTCATGGACGGGTAAAGGCCGCGTTCCTCTGGCAAATAGCCGATAGCGCGCGCCTGGCGCAGCGGGACGGCGTCGCCCAGCAATCTACGATGGCCTTCATCAGGATCGATGATGCCGAGCAGGGTGCGCAGCAAGGTCGTCTTGCCCGCCCCGTTCGGCCCCAGGATGCCATAGATCGACCCGGCTGGAACGGCGATGTCGATGCCATCGACTGCCCGGAATTTGCCGAAAGTCTTGACAAGAGCATGGCCTTCGACGGCATAGGCCGAAGAAGGAGCCGGATTGTTACGGATCATTCCCTCCTGATAGTCGCACAGCATGCCAACGCAAACCGAATCCTTGGAACAGCGCCTGAAGGCGCAGGCGCGGCGGCTGGGCTTTGCCGCATGCGCCATCGCGCGCGCGGACGCTGCACCCGAGGCGGGACGGCGGCTGCGGCAATGGCTGGACGATGGGTGCCATGGCGAGATGCTGTGGATGGAGGAGCGCGCCGAGCAGCGAGGCTCGCCGCAAGCGCTATGGCCCGACGTGCGCAGCGTCATCATGCTGGGGATGAGCTATGCCCCCGCGCGCGATCCGCTGGCGCTGGCTGATGAGGGCGACCGCGGACGGATTTCGGTCTATGCGCAGGGGCGCGACTATCATGATGTGGTGAAGAAGGGTCTGAAGAGCCTTGCCCGCTGGCTGGTCGAAGAGCAGGCAAGCGCGCTCAAGGTCTTCGTCGATACCGCGCCTGTAATGGAAAAGCCGCTCGCGGCGGCGGCGGGGCTGGGTTGGCAAGGGAAGCACAGCAATCTTGTCAGCCGCGACCATGGCAGCTGGCTGTTCCTGGGCGCGATCTACAGCGAGATTGCCTTGGAGCCCGACCTGCCGGAAACGGACCATTGCGGCAGTTGCACCGCATGCCAGTCGGCCTGCCCTACCGATGCGTTTCCTGCGCCCTATGTCGTCGACGCGCGACGCTGCATCTCTTACCTCACCATCGAGCATAAAGGGCCAATCCCACGGGAGTTTCGCGACAAGATCGGCAATCGCATCTATGGCTGCGACGATTGCCTGGCAGTATGCCCGTGGAACAAGTTCGCCGATTCGGCCGCTGCCAACCGGGCATTCATCGGCCGGGCCGAATTGGCAGCGCCTGAACTTGGCGATTTGCTGGCTCTGGACGATGCGGGATTTCGGGAAGTGTTTTCCGGATCACCCATCAAGAGGATCGGACGCAACCGGATGGTGCGCAACGCTGCGATAGCGGCAGGCAACAGCCGCGATCCGAAGCTGCTGACACCTCTGCGTCCTTTGCTGACCGACGACGATCCCGTCGTGGCGGAAGCGGCCGCCTGGGCCGTGGAGCGGTTATCGCGCTGTGATCTAACGGTGGAGCGCTGAAGCACAGGCGCCAGCATCCATATCGGCGCCAGCGGGCGTCCGTGCATCGACATGGGTGACGACCGGCTCCTTGCCGCGAGCAGGGGTGTAGAGATAGGCGTCAAGCACGCAGCGGCCATTCGCGAACTGAAGCTTGCGCATGCTGCTTTCCCTGATGTCCAGACGGGGCGTGCCGAATTGCTGGAGGAGGTGTCGCGCGTCCATGCCCATGAGCGGACCTGATTTCATGAAGGCGCTGGCGGGCGGACCCGAAGGCGACCGTCCAGCTGGTGAAGGCGGCACGATCGAGCCACCACAGGCCGACAGAGACAGGGCCAGCAAGGTGCCGAAGATAAACCGAGCGGTTCTCATAAAGGCTTGTTCCGGGCAGCGTGCAGCATGTGTACCGCCATAGCCGCGCTCCAAACCGGTGCAAGCAGGTTGATAAAGGGGATGAGGAACAGAAGCGCCGAAACGAGGCCTAGAAGCCATCGGCTGCCGCCAGACATGGTGACAAGCCCGGCATGCCGCTGCTCCACCATCTCGCTGAGGTCGCGGCCGAGGAGATAGGCATTGAGTATGACGAAAAGCAGGATCGTCCCGATACCGGTTATCAGAAGGACCAGATAAAGAGGGAGCGCGAGCAGGTTCCAGCCCGCCGACCGCCCGGCCGAGCGAAGAGCCAACCGGACGCTGCGCGCAAAGCCCAAGGGACGAGCCGAAGCTGCGGCGGCGGGATAGCTGTCCTGCTCCACCGCAATGACGATATCATCGGCGAACAGGTTCATGATCGCCATGGCGATCGTCCGGAAGAGCAACCAGGCAAGGGCAAAGACGACCAATGCGGTTGCCGCAGCTTCGGCAAAGCCGCCCCCGCCCCATCCGAGATGTTGCCGCGCGGCATGTATCAGCGCCCAGAGCGCCACAGCGGCCACGGCGAAAATGATCAGCGTCAAGGCCAGCGTCTTTGCAAGGAGGCGCAAGGCCGCTGGATGAAAGATCGCGGGGAAGGCGCGAAAGGCAGCGGCGATCACCATGACGACGCTATTCCCCGCCGCGCCTGTCCGGTCAATCTGCAACATTGCGCGCGGCAGCCGGGCCGGATAGACACGGCGCGACTTCACAGCCTTCTGATAAGGATTTCGCGTGACCGATGCTGCTGCTCCCTCGCTAGATGTTGTCGCGATCGGCAATGCCATCGTCGACGTGCTTGCTCCTAGCGACGACGCATTCCTGGCCGAACATGCGCTGGCGAAGGGCGGCATGCAGTTGATCGATGCGGCGACTGCCGAAACGCTTTACGCCAACATGGGGGCGGCTAAGGAAATCAGCGGGGGATCGGCCGCGAACACGCTTGCCGGGCTTGCAGCCCTTGGCAAGCGCTGCGCCTTTATCGGGCAGGTCTGCGACGACCAGCTGGGCGCGGTTTTCACCCATGATGTGCGAGCGCTCGGCATTCGCTACGATACGCCAGCGGTGAAGGGTGACGTGCCCACCGCTCGCTGCCTGATCCTGGTCACGCCGGACGCGCAGCGGACGATGAACACTTTCCTCGGCGCGTCACAGTTCCTGCCGGAATCCGCCCTTGACCTTGATCTGATCCGATCCGCATCGATCCTCTATCTGGAAGGCTATCTGTGGGACCCCGAGCAGCCGCGGGCTGCGATGCGTGCCGCCATCGATGCCGCCAAGGGCGCCGGACGCAAAGTCGCCTTCACGCTGTCGGACGGCTTCGTCATCGAACGGCATCGGGATGATTTCGTGCAGCTTATCGATCAGGCCTTGGTCGACATCCTGTTTTCCAACGAAAGCGAAATCCAGTCGCTGGCGCAGATTGACGATTTCGACAAGGCGGTCGCCGCTTTTTCTGGCCGGGTTCCAGTGCTGGTTTCAACACGGAGCGAAAATGGCGCAGTCGCTGTCGTGGACGGTGTCCGTTATGAAGTTCCGGCAGCGCCCGTTGCACAGATCATCGATACGACGGGCGCGGGCGACCTGTTCGCTGCGGGCTTCCTGGCCGGGCATGTCGAGGGGTTGGACGTGCATCATTGCCTGGAATTGGGCGCTGCTGCCGCGGCCGAGGTCATTTCGCATTGGGGCGCGCGGCCGGAGCAGGACCTGAAACTGATCCGGGCGGCACTTGCAAGGTAAGAAGGCCAGACCGACACTGAGCGCATGCGGCCGTTCCTGATTGCAGAGACATTGACGGCACAGCCTTGGCTAGGCTTGAACGGCTTTCTGCCGCCGGAACAGGGCGCGGTCGTCGGGACCGAAGCCCCACCGCCATATGACCAGGCTGTAGACGACCAGAATCGTCGCCACGCCAAAGACAAGCTCCACCCATTCAAGCGCCGGTGGCAGGGCGACGAAAGCAGCGCCGACGATGCAGGCGACGCCGCACGCGCTGAGCAGCGGCCAGCGCCATGCATTCACCCGCGCCTTCAAAAGATGCGATAGCAAGCGCGCTTTTACGAGGGCCCCCACCCCGAGCGCGATGGTCAGCGCCAAGGCGGGTGCAGCTGCTATCGCCATGACCGGGAGTTCAAAGCGCCGCGCCAAGGCTATCAGGCCGAAACTGAGCGCAGCCTGCAATCCGATCATGACCAACGAAATCATCAGATTGCGATGGCGAGCGATGTAGACGAGCGCGGACTCGCTGACCACCGCGGTCGCCGCAACGACTTCGGCGAGCAGGAGAAAGGCGAGCGCCCCGGTGCCGCCGACGAAATGCGGGCCGACCAGGCCCATCACGGCCTCGCCCGGAATACCAAGCGCGAGGGCAATGCCCGCCTGCGCAGCAATGATCCAGAAGCCTACCTGGCTGACCTGCCGCGCAATGGCGGTCAGATTGCCTTCGGCAAGATTGCGCGTGATGACGGGCCCCAGGATGGGATCGAAGCTGGTCTTCAGCTTTTGCGGCAAGGATGCGACCTGCTGCGCGACATAATAGACGCCGACGATGGCTGGGCTGACGAACAGGCCCAGGATGGCGAGGTCAAGGCGGCGCGACCCCCACTCCACGCCATCGGCAGCAGCGAGCGGCAGGTTGCGCCGCGCGAGCCTCCACAGCCTGCCGAAGTCCGGACGCCAACCGAAGGGAATTCCATAGTGGCGGGTCATGGGGATGATGGACGCGACCAGCGCGGCGACCATGGAGACGACGTAGGACAGGATCAGGCCGTCGCGCGTTGAGTAGAAGGCGAAAGCGAAGGCACCGATGCTGATCGCCCAGGGTTCTATGATGGACCTGGCCCGAACCGTCGCCCCTATATCGAACCGATAGGCACAAGCGGCCAGCGCGACATCCGATCCGGCGACCGCGATGACGATCAGTGCCAGCAGACGGTCCAGGCCATTGATGCCGCTATTGGGGAACATGGCTTGGGGGAATGCGACCAATATGCCGCTGCCGATCGCGGCGGCGATCAGCGTCACGAGCATCGCGTCCGTCACCACATGGCTATGCGGGCGCTCGGTCTGCGCCAATGCGCCAGCCAGGCCGCGCTTCAGCCCAAGCGTTGCAAGCTGGGCGACGAATTCGACGACCAGCACGGCATAGGCGAAGCGGCCAAGCGCATCCGCACCGTACCAGCGGCCTGCGATAAACAGAAAGGGAAGGCGCGCAGCCAGCCGCAGGAGAAAGCCGAACACATTTGTCCGGCCGCCTTTGGCAAGCGCCGCGATATCATCCTGTTGCGCGGAGGGATTTTGCTCAGCCGGCAAAGAAAGAGAGTCCCCCTGTCGCGTCATATTTTCTGGTGCCGGATGGTAAACAATAAATGATCGGAGAGCGACGGATTTATTCCGGCCGCAACGGACGGGCGAGGAGCGCGTCGATGACTGCGCCCAAGGGGGCCGCATCTTCGAGCAGGGCACAGACAGCTTCCACCACCGGCATTTCGACGGATGCCGCACGGGCCGCTTCGCGCAGCACCGGCGCGGTGAAAGCGCCTTCGGCGACTGTGCGGCGATTGGCAAGAAGCTCCCCTGCCGGCTTCCCTTCGCCCAGTCCCTTCCCCAGGGAGAAATTGCGCGAATTGGTCGACGAGCAGGTGAGGACCAAGTCGCCCAGGCCCGACAAGCCCGAAAGAGTTTCAACCCGCGCCCCCCGAGCAAGCCCGAAGCGGGTCATTTCGGCAAACCCACGGCTGATGAGTGAAGCGCGGGCATTGAGCCCAAGGCCAGCGCCCTCTGCAACGCCGCATGCGATGGCGAGCACGTTCTTCACAGCTCCGCCGATTTCCGCGCCTACGACGTCGTCCGACACATAGGGGCGGAAGGCGGGGCGCGCGACACGCGCCGCTATGCGATCGGCCAGTTCTGCGTCTTCGCATGCAAGAGTGATGGCGGTAGGCAGTCCCCGCGCGACTTCATGCGCGAAGGTCGGGCCGGACAAGACGCCGATCGGCGAGCGAGGCTGGGCCTGCCTGGCGACTTCAGACATCAGCAGGCCGCTGCCTGCTTCAATACCTTTGGAGCAGAGGACGAGCGGAAGACCGGCAGGCAGTCCGGTTACGATGGTACGCAGATGCTGAGCTGGGCAGACGATGAGCAGCAGGTCGCGATCCGCCATATCCGCCATATCACCGGTGGCGTCCACGGTCGGGCTGAGAGGAATGTTCGGCAGATAAAGCGGATTGAGATGGTCTTCATTGACCGCGCTGACCACGTCCGGCTCAAGCGCCCACAAGCGAACATGCTCCCCCTGGGAAGCAAGGGTCTGCGCCAGCGCCGTGCCCCAAGCGCCCGCTCCGATAACGCCCGCCTTCATGCCTTCACTCCTGCCCCGCGCGCTTTCTCCGCATCCGGATCCAGCGGCCAGCGCGGCCGGGCTGGAACGGTAAGATCATCGACCAGCCCGGCCGCATGGCGCTCCGCCCCCGCCCAGGCGATCATCGCCGCATTGTCCGTGCAAAGCCAGAGCGGCGGCGCGACAAAGGGAAGATCATGCCGCGCGGCGAGCGCTTGGAGCGCTGCGCGGATCGACTGGTTGGCAGCGACCCCTCCCGCGACGACGAGGGCGGTTATCCCTTCAAGCGTAGCGAGCTGCTTTTCCGTCCGATCGACTAGGCAATCTATTACCGCCTGCTGAAAGCTCGCGGCGATATCCTCGGTTGCATATTGGCCCGATTGAGCCGCGCGCATTACGGCGCTCTTCAGGCCAGCGAAGGAGAAATGCGGCTCGGCCGTTCCGACCAGGGGGCGCGGAAGAGGTACGGCTTGCGGGTTGCCGCTGGATGCGGCGCGTTCGACCGCCGGTCCACCCGGATAGCCGAGGCCAAGCAGTTTCGCAGTTTTGTCGAAAGCCTCTCCGCTGGCGTCGTCGATCGTCGTCGCCAGCCTGGAATAATCTCCTGGCCCGCGAACATGGAGCAGTTGGCAATGCCCGCCAGATACCAGCAGCAGCAGATATGGGAATTGCAGCGCCGGATCAGCGAGGCGGGGCGACAGGGCGTGGCCCTCCAGATGATTGACGGCGACCAGCGGCTTGTTCACGGCATGGGCCAGCGCCTTGCCCGTCACCAATCCGACCATCACGCCGCCGATCAAACCCGGTCCCGCCGTGGCGGCGATCACGTCCACCTGCTCCAGCGTCAGTCCGGCGTCGGCGAGGGCGGCTTCGATCAAGGGAGCAAGCGCCTCGACATGCGCGCGGGCGGCGATTTCCGGCACCACGCCGCCATAGGGGCGATGCGCCTCTTCCTGCGTCGCCAGCCGGTGCGCGAGGATTTTGCCCTCGGCCGTCACCAGCGCTGCCGCAGTTTCGTCGCAGCTTGATTCCAGGCCAAGGATGATCGTCATTGCCGCTTCCATCTAATGCCCACGGATATTAGAGCAAGCGGCATATGACATCGCCATCCTACACGCCTGATCGTCCGCTGCGCCTTGGTACGCGAGGTTCGCCATTGGCGCTGGCGCAGGCGCGCATGACGGCGGAGGCGCTGTGTGCGCGGCATGGGTGGGATGCGGACGCGATCGCGACTGTCGTCGTGCAGACAAGCGGCGACCGGATTCAGGACAGAGCGCTAGCCGAAATCGGCGGAAAGGCGCTGTGGACCAAGGAACTGGACCGCGCGCTGATCGAAGGGCAAATCGATTTTGCCGTTCATTCCATGAAGGATGTGGAGACTATACGGCCTGCGGAAATCACGATCGCGGCCATGCTGCCGCGGGCGGATGTGCGGGATCGGCTGGTCGGGGCGGAGAGTTTCGACGCCTTGCCGGACAATCCGGTAGTGGGGTCGAGTTCGCCACGGCGGGCGGCCCAGGTGAAGCGGCTTCGCCCGGATGCGCGGGTCGTGCTGTTCAGGGGCAATGTCGCCACGCGGCTGGCGAAGCTTGCTGCCGGAGAGGTGCACGCGACCCTGCTTGCAGCGGCCGGGCTCGACCGTCTGGGGCAGCCGGACGTGGGAGCATGCATTCCGCTTGACGTCATGTTGCCAGCGCCATCGCAGGGGGCGGTGGGGATCGAGACGCTGAGCGGCAATGCGGAGATGCGGGCCTTGCTCGCCGGGATCAACGACGTCGATACGTTCGATTGCGTGACGGCGGAGCGCGCGGTTCTCAAGGGTCTTGGCGGCACATGCCATTCGCCGATCGCAGCGCTGGGCCGTTTGGAGGATGGCGGCATCCGTCTTGCAGCGGAGATATTGAGTCCGGATGGCCGCGAGCGGGTCGAGGATGTGAGGATCATCAGCCGAGGGGATAGCGCCGCCGCCGAAGCGCTGGGACGATCGCTGCTGGAGCGAGCAAGCGCAGAACTGCGCGCGCTGTTCGAAGCGTGAAGCCCGTCATCATCCTGCGGCCGGAGCCGGGGGCGAGGGAGACGGCTGCGCGGGCGATGAAGCTCGGCCTTATCCCCCGCCTTTGCCCCCTGTTCGAAGCGCGGCCGATCACCTGGGACGCGCCGCCAGCCAAGCGGTTTGATGCGCTGCTCATGACCAGCGCACAGGCAGCGCGGCTCGGCGGGCCGCTGCTTTCCCGATACAGACGGCTGCCCGCCTATGCGGTCGGGCACGCCACGGCCCGCGCCATGGAAGAACAGGGATTCGAGCATGTTACGGAAGGCCATCGGGATGGCAGCGCGATTGCCGCGCGCATCGCGGCTGACGGGCACGCCCACGTCCTGCACCTTGGCGGAACGACCCTCGCCCGGATCGATTCCGGGCCGCTGGCGATCGATCGGGTGGCGGTTTACACGATCGGAGGGCGGCCGGACGCAGAGATCGATCCCCATTTGGAGCCCGGCGCCATACTGCTGGTTCATTCGCCTCGCGCCGGGAGTAGGCTCGCGGAACTGATCGGGCCGGAGCGGCGCGGCAGCCTGCATGTGATCGCCATCAGTCCAGCGGCGCTTACCGCTTGCGGGCTGGGCTGGTCGAGCGGCCAGGCGCCTGAATTGCCCGATGATGAGAGGATGCTGGCCCTCGCGGCGCGATTGTGCGAATGATCCCGCCAAGATGGAAGAGAGGTCCTCGATGAGCGAAGAAGGCGGCGCAGCGAGCGCGACAGCGATCCCGCCGGTTCCTGCACGCACGCGGGGTTCCTGGACGACTTTCCTTGCCGTGATCCTCGCTTTCGTGATCGGCGTGGCGATTGCGATAGCGGCGATGTTCTATTTCCAGGGGCGCTGGGCTGGATCGCCCTCCCGCCCTGCCGTAGCCGCTGATCCTTATCCAAGATCCGGCGTCGCGCTGCGCCCGCTGTCGACCGATGCCGGGCAAATGCTGGACGGGCGGGTCGTACAATTGGAAGAGCGGCTCAACCGCATCACGGTCGAGGCTCAGGCAGCCTCAGGCAACGCAGCCCGCGCCGAGGGGCTGCTGGTCGCTTTTGCCGCGCGGCGCGCACTCGATAGCGGGACGCCGCTCGGCTATGTCGAGGGGCAGTTGAGGCTGCGCTTCGGCCAGGCCCAGCCCCGCGCGGTGGCGACCATCATCAATGCTGCGCGCGAGCCGGTGACGCTCGCCGACCTGCGGGCCGGCCTTGCGACCGTGTCGGATCAGCTGACGACCCCGGGGCCGCAGAGCAGCTGGTGGGATTCGGTCGAGCATGAAGCGCGCGCGTTGTTGACCATCAGGCGGTCATCCACGCCCTCTCCCCGCCCCGAGGCCGCGATGGAGCGTGCACTGCGCTATATCGACGCGGGGCGGGTGGGTGCGGCGCTGACGGAAGTCGAAGCCATGCCGGGTAGAGCCGCCGCCGACCGGTGGATGCAGTTCGCCCGCCGCTATATCGAGGCCCGGCGCGCGCTCGACCTGATCGAGACGGCAGCGATCCTGGAACCCCGGCAGTTGCGCGGCGTCGACGGCGGGCCAGTCGCGCAAACCTCTCCCCTCGCCCCCTGAACCCACTGTAATAATCGGCGAGCCGTTGCCCCGGCTTCACGAAACCATTGGACGCGCTGGGCATTTGTCATGAGAATGTCATCTTTCGCCCACCGGGCCATGGAGACTATTTTCTCGTGCCGCCTTATGTTCGATCGATCAGTGGTTTGTGGAAGGGGCGCGAGGCGCAGCCCGCGCGGCAGGTTGGTCGGCCGTCCTGGCAGCATCTGATCGCCAACGCATCCATGCCTGTCGATCTCGCCCGCACGCGGGCGCGAAGGGCCGCCTTGTCACGCGCGATAAAGGGTGACGGGCGGCATGTCCTGCTGATTCCCGGCTTGCTCGCGTCCGAACAGAGGATGGAGCCGATGCGCACCATATTGGAGGCGGCAGGATTCCATGCCCATGGCTGGGGCATGGGGCGCAATCTTGGCCCGCGCCCTGACACGCTGGAGCAGATCGGCCGGAGGGTGGACGCCATCCGCAGCCGGAGCGGCGCGCCCGTAACCTTGGTGGGCTGGAGCCTCGGCGGCCTGTTTGCGCGGGAATATGCGAAATGTGCACAGGAGAAGGTTGCCGGGGTAATTACCCTCGGCTCGCCCTTTTCCGGCGATCCACGCGCCAATCATGCATGGCGGCTCTATCAGATGGTGGCAGGCCACCCGGTCGATCGCCCGCCCTTTGCCTGCAGCCGGGATGTGAAGCCACCGGTTCCGACCATCGCGCTATGGTCGCGGCGGGACGGCGTCATCCTCCCGGAATGCGCAAAGGGCCGTGCCCATGAGCGCGACAGGGCCATCGAGGTGGACTGCACCCATATGGGCTTTGCCGTTGCGCCGGAAGGCATATTGGCCGTGGGCAAGGCGCTGGAGGCGTTGGGCAACTGATCTGGCCAGCTGTGTTTTGGAAACATGTTCAATGTGAACCACTTGATCCGTTCGGACTGAGCTTGTCGAAGCCCTCTCCTCCTTGAGAAAATTAGAGCCCTTCGACAGGATCAGGGCGAACGGTGTGAGAGGTGGTGCCCGATCTAAGCACACCCCAAGGTCAGCCTAAACGCCGAAGCGCTTCCTCCTTGCCGATCAGCGGCAGGAGCTGCGCCATGTCAGGACCATGATCGAGGCCCGTGAGCGCACGGCGGAGCGGCAGGAACAGCATCTTGCCCTTTCGCCCGGTCCGTTCCTTGAGCGCGCCAGTGAGCGCGGGCCAGATGTCAGGTCCGAAGTCCAGGCCCAGCAGGATTTCGCGCGCGGTGGCGAGAAAGGCGCGATCATCCTCATCAGGCGCAGGCGCTTCGACAGGGCCTGTCACGATACGCCACCAATCGGCAGCCTGCGACATATTCTCCAGATTGGGCCGGATGGCGTTCCATCCAGCTTCATCCATCCCGGCAGGCAGGCGGGCGGACACGGCTTCGTAGGGTAGAAGGTGGACAATCTTCTGGTTGAGCGTTGCCAGTTCCGCTTCATCGAAACGCGCGGGCGCGCGGCCGAAATGCGCGAAGTCGAAGCTTTCGATCAACGGATCGACTTTGGCGAAGGGCTCGATCGGCATGGAAGTGCCAAGGCGGGCGAGCAGGGACAGGACAGCCATTGGTTCCAGTCCGATTTCACGGAAATGCGCAACGCCGAGTGAGCCCAGCCGCTTGGAAAGCTTGCCTTCGCTGCCGGTCAGCAGAGCCTCATGCGCGAAGGATGGCAGTTGCGCGCCCAGAGCGGTGAACATCTGGATTTGCGCCGCCGTGTTGGACACATGGTCTTCACCGCGCAGCACATGGGTTATGCCCATGTCGACATCGTCGATCACGGACGGGAGCATGTAGAGCCAGCTGCCATCGGCGCGGCGGATCACCGGGTCGGACAGCAGCTTGGGGTCGAAACGCTGCTCGCCACGGATGAGGTCGGTCCAGAGGATCGGCTGATTATGGTCGAGCCTGAAGCGCCAATGGGGCTTGCGGCCTTCGGCTTCATGGGCGGCGATCTGATCGCTGGTCAGCGACAGGGCGGCGCGGTCATAGACCGGGGGAAGCCCGCGGCCGAGCAGCACCTTGCGCCGCAGTTCCAGTTCCTGGCTCGTTTCATAGGCCGGATAGACATGGCCCGACGCCTTCAACTGCTCGAAGCGGCTTTCGTAAAGGGCGAAGCGATCCGATTGCTTTTCTTCCGCGTCCCAATGGAGGCCGAGCCAGGACAGGTCCGCCTTGATCGCGTTGGCATATTCGGCGCGCGACCGCTCAAGGTCGGTATCGTCGAGGCGCAGAAGGAACTTGCCGCCGCTTTTGCGCGCCCAAAGCCAGTTGTGCAGCGCGGCGCGGATATTGCCGACATGGAGGTTGCCGGTCGGCGAGGGAGCGAAGCGGGTGATGACGGTCATGAGCTTAAAGCGTCCGAAAAGCGTTGGTGATCGGATAGCGGCGATCACGCCCGAAATTGCGAATGCCGAGCTTTACGCCCGGGGGCGACTGGCGGCGCTTATATTCCGCGACATAGAGGAGGCGTTCGATGCGGGCGACGACATCCTTGTCGAAGCCGCGCGCGACAAGCTGTTCGACGGACAGTTCCTCCTCGACCAGGCCATAGAGGATCGGGTCCAGCACCTCATAAGGAGGCAGGCTGTCCTCATCCTTCTGGTCCTCGCGCAGTTCCGCGCTTGGCGGCTTGGTGATCACGCGCTCCGGCATGACCGGACCAGACGGCCCGAGGCCGAGCGAGGAGACATTCTCGTTCCGCCAGCGGCTGAGGTCGAAGACGGTGGTCTTGTAGGCGTCCTTGAGCACCGAATAGCCGCCTGCCATGTCACCATAGATGGTGGCGTAGCCGACCGACATCTCGCTCTTGTTGCCTGTGGTGAGCAGCATGTGGCCGAACTTGTTCGACAGACCCATGAGCGTGACGCCACGGATGCGGGACTGGAGATTTTCTTCCGTCAGGTCGCGCTGCCGCCCCGCGAAGGCATCGGCGAGCATCGTGTCGAAGGCTGCGACGGCCGGTTCGATCGGGATCGTATCGTAGCGGATGCCGAGCAGGCGGGCGCATTCGACGGCATCGTCCAGGCTGTCCTGGCTGGTGAAGCGCGACGGCAGCATGACGCTCCAGACGCGATCGGGTCCCAAGGCGTCCACCGCCACGGCAGCCGACAACGCCGAATCGATGCCGCCTGACAGGCCGAGGACGACGCCGGGAAAGCCGTTGCGGTTCACATAGTCGCGCAGGCCGAGCACCATCGCATTATAGATGTCGGCCGGGCGGCTATCGAGTTCATGCCGATCGCCGGGGATGCAGACCCACTGGCCTTCCCACTTTTCCCAATGGGTGAGGACGAGCGCTTCTTCCCAATCGGGCAGTTGGTGGGCGATGCTGCGGTCGGCGCCCATGACGAAGGACGCACCGTCGAACACCAGTTCGTCCTGGCCGCCCACGCGATTGAGATAGACGAGCGGCAGACCGGTTTCGCGCACCCGCGTGCCAGCGACGGCGTTGATGCGGCGATCGTCCTTGTCGACTTCGAACGGGCTGCCATTGGGGCTGATGAGGATTTCCGCTCCTTCCGCCCGCAGATGGGCAGTGACGAAGGGAAACCAGATATCCTCGCAGATCGGCACGCCGATCTTCACGCCCCGGAAATCGATGGGTGCGGGCAGCGGGCCGGGCGCGAAGAGGCGCTTTTCATCGAAGGTGCCATAATTGGGCAGCTCGCGCTTTTGCCGGATGGCGGTGACCGCGCCGTCTTCCAGCAGGGCGACGACGTTGAACAACACGCCCTGCGACGCAACGACGGTTCCTACCAGCATCGCCGGACCGCCGTCCGCCGTCGCCTGCGCCAGGCGATCCAGCTCATGGTTCGCGCGATCGACCAGCGCAGGCTTCAGCACCAGGTCCTCGGGCGGGTAACCGATCAACTGAAGCTCGGGAAAGACGATGAGGTCGGCGCCGGTCGCGCGGGCCCGCCATTCGAGCATCGCGTCCGCATTGGCCTTCAGGTCGCCCACGCTCTGTGTCATCTGGGCAAGGGCGATCACGAGTTTGTCGGTCATGGCCGCGCCCTAGTCCATTTTGCCCGCCTGCGCAAAAGCGCCTTTCCACTGAGGGCAAGCGCCGCTAAAGGGGCCGCGTTTCGCGCATCGTCATCCAATCGTCACAGGGGTTTGGCCATGAAACTCATGACCGGCAATTCCAACAAGCCGCTTGCGGCCGCCATTGCGGATTATATCGAGATCCCCCTGACCGATGCGAGCGTCCGCCGCTTCGCCGATGAGGAAGTTTTCGTGGAAATTCACGAGAATGTCCGGGGCGAGGATGTGTTCGTCATTCAGTCGACGGCCTATCCGACCAACGACAATCTGATGGAATTGCTGATCATGATCGATGCGCTGAAGCGCGCGTCGGCCAAGCGAATCACGGCGGTCGTCCCTTATTTCGGCTATGCCCGGCAGGACCGGAAACCCGGGCCGCGTACCCCGATCTCGGCCAAGCTGGTGGCGAACCTCATCACCACGGCTGGCGCGAACCGCGTGCTTTCGGTCGATCTGCATGCGGGACAGATCCAGGGCTTTTTCGACATTCCGACCGACAACCTGTTCGGCGCGCCGGTCATGTCGGCTGACATCCAGGCGCGTTTTGGCGACCGCAACCTGATGGTCGTGTCGCCGGACGTGGGCGGCGTGGTGCGTGCCCGTGCGCTCGCCAAGCGGCTGGACAACGCGCCGCTCGCCATCGTCGACAAGCGGCGTGAGCGCGCGGGCGAATCGGAAGTGATGAACATCATCGGCGACGTGAAGGGCCGTTTCTGCGTTCTGATCGATGATATCGTCGATTCGGCTGGGACGCTGTGCAACGCAGCCGGCGCGCTGAAGGCTGCGGGCGCGGAAGATGTGGTTGCCTATGTCAGCCATGGCGTGCTGTCGGGCGGCGCGGTTGCCCGCGTCGAGGCTTCCGAGCTCAAGGAGCTGGTGATCACCGATTCGATCCAGGGCACGGACGCCGTGTGCAATGCCAAGAGCATCCGCCACCTGCCGATCGCGCCTCTGCTGGGCGAAGCGATCAAGCGGATCGCGGATGAAAGCTCTGTTTCCAGCCTGTTCGACTGACCGGCGAAGTTGCGCCGCGCGACTTTTATGAGGCGCCCGGCAGCAACAATATGGGCAGGCAGAATAGCAGGATCAGGCCGCCGACGACCCTCTGCGCGCGGGAAATGCCCAGTGGTGCGCCCTGCCAAAGCATCGGGCAGGCGAGCAGCGCCAGCAGCAGGAGCATGTTGGACAGGGCGGCCGATCCCCCAATGGGCGCGTCCTGCCGCAGGGCGAGCGCGCCCAGCAAGGCAGCGAAACTCAACATCCAGCCGATCAGCGCCACAGCCATTCCCTTCCGATACAAACGCATAAACGGCGCGGGTTGCCGAAGCTTAAACGGCGGACCTCCAAGGATCATAGGTGCCGAAGCTCCACAGATTGCCTTCCGGATCGAGCGCTTCATAGCCGCGACCGGGATAGCCCTGATTGTCATGCGGCTCGTTCACCACCACCGCGCCCTGATTGCGGGCATGAAGACAGTGCGCGTCGACGTCCGCGACCACGACATAGATGCAGGTCGTGACGCCGCCCAGATCGCGCGGCGTGGTCCAGCTGTAGAGCGACTCCGCCTCACCATCGCGTGCGCTGCCGAGCATCACCATGCCATCGCCCAGGACTAGCTGCGCATGATGGATGATGTGCGGATCGGCCTCATCCTCATGACAGGCGTGCAGTTCAAAGCCGAAGGCGTCTTGCAGGAAGCTTATGGCCGCCGGGGCATCGGCATAGCGCAGGCCGGGGATCACTGGGGAACCGGGCATCATTTCCCTCCTTCATCGATCGTCAAGCGGGCTGGCTAAGCCTAGCGCAACGGGCGCTTTCCGGCTAGGCGGGAGCGATGACGACCCGCGACGACCTGACCCTTGCCCACCGCCTGGCCGACGCTGCCGCAGCGGCGATCAGGCCTTTCTTCCGCGCGCGATACGACACGGAGTTCAAGTCGGACAAGTCGCCGGTGACAGAAGCCGACCGCGCGGCTGAAGCGGCGATCCGGGCCATATTGGAAAAGGAGCGCCCGCAGGATGGCATTATCGGCGAGGAATATGGCGCAACCCGCGAAGATGCCGAGCGCGTCTGGATCCTCGACCCGATCGACGGCACGCGCAGCTTCATCGCGGGACGGCCGATATTCGGCACGCTGATCGCGCTGACCCAGGCAGGCTGGCCAACCATCGGCATCATCGACCAGCCGATCGCGAAGGAACGTTGGGCAGGCATGATGGGCCAGCCGACGACCTTCAACGGCGCGGCAGTCACCACCCGCCGCTGCCGCTCATTGGAAGAGGCCATCCTTGCCAGCACCGGCCCGCAATATTTCCCCGGCTGCACCGGCGAGCATTTTTCGCGGCTGGCGGGGCAGTGCCGCGATACGGTGTGGGGCGGCGACTGTTATAATTACGGCCTGATCGCGTCGGGGCATGTCGATATCGTTGTGGAGGCCGGGTTGAAGCTGCACGACATCGCCGCGCTTGTGCCTGTCGTGGAGGGCGCGGGCGGGCGCATGTGCGATTGGGCGGGCGACCCCATCACGGCTGAAAGCGACGGGCGCGTGATCGCCTTGGGTGATGCGGCGAGGCTGGATGATGTGCTGGAAGCGCTGGCGGAGGGGCATCACGCTCATTGACGCTCAGGCTGTGAGCCCGGCGACCGCTTCAGCATAGATGCGCCTGCTTTCATCATCGAAGCAGATGAAGAGGATGAGGTCGAAGGCCAAGGGAAAGGCAGCCAGTTCTTCCCCCACCGTCCGGGCCGCTACCTTCGAAGCCTCATCTTTCGGATAGCCATAAATGCCTGTGGAAATGGCGGGGAAAGCGATGCTGCGGAGGCTGTTTTCGCGCGCCAGTCCGAGCGATGATTTGTAGCAGTTCGCGAGCAACTCCCCTTCGCTTGCACCCCCGCCCCGCCACACTGGGCCGACAGTATGGATGACATGCGCAGCGGGCAGATTGTACCCGCGGGTGATCCGTGCCTCCCCCACCGGACAGCCACCGAGCATGCGGCATTCGGCAAGCAGTTCGGGTCCTGCCGCCCGATGGATCGCGCCATCCACCCCGCCTCCACCAAGTAGAGAGCTGTTGGCGGCGTTGACGATCGCATCCGTTGCACAACGGGTGATGTCGCCAGTCTGGATATCCCAGCGGCACGTGTCGGAGATCATGACGCAGCCCGCGCTGTAGGTCGCATTCGCCGCATTGTCCTAGAAGATTCCGAGAAACTTCTTCTTCTGCTTCTTTTCCTGCCTGGCATTGGCCTTGCCTGACTCTTCCTTTGACGTGGTGCCCCGGCCGACATCATCTCGTGGCTTGCCGTCCTTCGTGCGCTGGGCAGCGGCCGTCGCGCCCGCCAGGACGGGGCCACAAGCCGCGCTCTTGGCGTCGCCTACATCGACAAAGGCCAACACGGCAGCGAGCGGGCTCGCCGCGATTCCGAGCGCTGCCGCCGCGCCGCCGCGCGCCACCAGTTCAGGACTGATGACGTCGATGCCGGGCTTTGCGAAATAGCCGTTGATGCCGACCGGCGACTGGCCCGAAAACAGGCTGAACTTCTTGCCATCGGCGCGGAAAACAAGATCAAGGCTCTCGTTACGGAAGGAGAAGCCGCCCCGCCCCAGCATGACATTCTTCTTGGTATCGATGATGATCGGATCAGCCGCAGCGATGCCGTTGCGGACGGTGAAGGCGATGAGCCCGCAGTTGATCTGGACAGGCTCCTTCAGCTTCTTTTCAAACATCTTCGTGATGAAGGTGCCCACATCGAGTTCGGCAAGCTGCACATTGCGCGCCCACATGGTGCCCGCAGGCAGGATGACGGCAATCCTGCCATTCGCGGTGCTGAGCGAGTCATGCACCGTATCGCCAAGGCCGGTCATCTGCGCCCGTGCCTTGATAATGCCGGTCGTCCCCGATTCCTCGACGCCCCAGCGGCCAAGCAGCTTGCCCATGGGCGTGGGCGAGAGGCGGACATCATAGCGGGTGCGCACCGGCTTGCCCCGCGCATTTATCTCTATGTCCGAGCTGACATGCCCGCCGGACATGTCGAAGGTGAGCGGCGACAGCGTCAGCAGGCTGCGCTCCAGCGCGAGCGTAAGGCGGATATTGGAGATCGGCACGTTGGGCGCCCGGACCTGACGCACGTCATAGCGGACATTGGCGTCGAAATTGCGCAGCGCCTCTACCCGGAGCGGCGCATCCGGGAGGATGCGGGGTCTGCCGCCGACATTCTCGATCGCGCCACTCGCGCCCTGCCTTTCCAGTTTCTGGGGATTGTAGCCGATGAAGGGTCCTACATCGACTATGTCGAGCGTGCGGGTAGCCAGGTCCGCATTCAAGCGCAGGCGATCGTTGGGCAGCGAAACGGTCATGCGGCCGGAAAGGTCGCTGTCTCCGAACCGGCCCTTAAGATGAGTGAAGCGCCATTCTCCGTCCTGCTTCGTGAGGGCGGAGGTGAAGCGATAGGTGCGGGTTTCGGGAATGGCGACGCCGAGGAAATCGAACAGCAGCGCAAGATTGGGACCGCGCGTCACCAGCCGCAGGTCCGCTCCTTCAATCTCGGTCGCACCCGGCAAGGTGCCGCTGACCTCCAATATCGTCGGCCCCGACTGCGCGTAGAGCGCGAGGCTGTTCTTGCCGCCCGTTATCGTCTGGTTGGGTGAAAGCAGCCCTCCGCGCAGCGTGAAGGGGCGGCTTCGCATCGTGCCGTCGCCGGAGAAGCGAATGTCGCTTGCAAAGCGTGTATCCTGCGCCTTGACGGTTTCGAAGCGTATGTCGGTCGACAGCTGCATCCGGGGGTCGCGATACCGCAAGGTCGTCCCCGCGAGCAGCGCTCGGCGGATAAGCGGCAGGTCGAGCGGCTCTCCCTTCTTGTTCGGATCACCGAAGGTCCATGTATTGCTCTTGCCATCCCGCGACCATTCAAGGTCAGCGGCGGCGTTGCGAAGCTCAAGCCAGCGGACGCGATATTTGTCGCCGAAGATCAGGCTGAGCGGTGCGATCCGCGTATCGATAAGATCGGAATAGAAGAAATGCGGGCGGCTCGCCCAAGGCGTGTTGGCGATCGACATCCCCTCGGCGCGGAACTTGATGGTGATGGGCGCGAAATAGAGTTGGAAGTCGCCAGCAACCTTGACCGGACGTTCCAGGCGGCTGGTGAGGAAGCGTTCGAACGGATGTTTGAGGAACCGGCCCTTGGTGATGAACAGGATCAGCCACAGCAGAAATATCAGGCCGATGATGTAGGCAATGATGCGAAGGGGCAGCGGAACCTTGCGCCATTTCTGGCGTGTGGTGGACCAATAATGGCCTATGCCTCCTGCCGCGCCGCCGGGCGCAGGAGCCTCTTTTGCCGGAGTGTCCGGCCGCAAGGGATCGGCATCGGCCATGGCGCAAGAACGCCCATCCCCGTCTTTGGGTCCGAATCACCTTGCCTTTGAAGGTGCTTCCGACTATGCGCGCCCCTTCGCGATATTTGGAAGGACCGCCCGGCTAACTAGGGCTGCCGTGGCTGTCCGTAATCGTCGCGCTGAAGAAGGAGACGAAAATGCCCAAGCTCAAGACCAAGAGCGGTGTGAAGAAGCGCTTCAAGTTCACCGCTTCCGGCAAGGTCAAGCACGGCGTCGCTGGCAAGCGTCACCGCCTGATCAGCCACAACGCAAAATATATCCGCCAGAACCGCGGCACGTCGGTCATGTCCGACGCCGACGTGGCTCACGTGCGCCTCTGGGCGCCCTACGGCCTGAAGTAAGGAGTAGAGGCACATGGCACGCGTAAAACGTGGTACGACCACCAAGGCGAAGCATAAGAGGATTTTGGATCAGGCGAAGGGCTATTATGGCCGTCGCAAGAATACGATCCGCATCGCCCGCCAGGCTGTCGAAAAGGCCGGCCAGTACGCTTATCGCGACCGCAAGGTCAAGAAGCGTACCTTCCGTGGCTTGTGGATCCAGCGCATCAACGCTGGCGTCCGCGCTGAAGGGCTGACCTATTCTCAGTTCATGCACGGCCTGAAGCTGGCCGGCGTCGATCTGGACCGCAAGGTCCTGGCCGATATCGCCATGCACGAAGGCGAGGCGTTCAGCGCCATCATCGCCCAGGCGAAGGCTGCGCTGCCCGCGGCCTGAGCATAGAACGGTCGAAAGATCGTCCAAGGGGCGCCGGGGCAGAAGCTTCCGGCGCCCTTTTTGTTTTTCAGTCCAATCTCCGTTCGCCCTGAGCCTGTAGAAGGGCGCGCGGCTTTGAAAGGCTCAGCCCAAACGAGGGTGAGCAAAGGAGGCTGATCCCATGTCGCTGCATGCCTGGTGGCTCTATGTCACGGCGGTTTTCCTGATCTCGGCCACGCCGGGGCCGAACATGCTGCATGTGATGACGCAGAGCATCGCCCATGGTCCACGCAAGGCGATGGTCACCATGGCGGGGCTGATGAGCGCGGTGCTGCCGTGCCTCATCGCCTCCGCGCTAGGTCTGGGCGCGCTGCTGAAGGCGTCGCCGCGCCTATTCGATGTGCTGCGCTATGCGGGCGTGGCCTATTTGATCTGGCTGGGAATCAAGGCATGGCGCGCTCCGGCAACTGGCGGCGGCGATACTGACGCGGGGCAGGCACAGCGCGCCAGCAGGCTTTATGGCACGGCGCTGCTGACAGGACTGTCCAATCCCAAGCTCATCATCTTTGCCGCCGCGCTGTTTCCGCAGTTCATCGACACCACCCGGCCTTTCGCGGCGCAGCTGGCGATACTGGTGGCAAGTTTCGTGGTGATCGAAAGCTTCTGGTACAGCGTCTATGCGCTCGGCGGCATGAAGCTGAAGCGCTGGCTGGAGCCGGCCAACCGGCAGCGGCTGTTCAATCGAGGAACGGGCCTGCTCTTCATTGGATTTGGCGGGGCGCTGCTGGGCGCGCGGGCCTGACCCTTTTCTTGGCGCGCGCGCCCGGCTAAGGCCCGCTCATATTTCGCCTTCGCGGGACTGCTGAAAATCATGAGTGAGATTTCCAATCTGAAAGCCGGCCTGATCGCCGACATCAATGCCGCCGATACGCTCGATGCGCTGGAAGCGCTGCGCGTCGGCGCCATGGGCAAGAATGGGGTGGTGACGGGACTGCTCAAGACATTGGGGCCGATGAGCCCCGAGGAGCGGCTGGAGAAAGGGCCGCCGATCCAGGATCTGCGCGAAAGCGTGACGGCGGCGCTTGCGGACAGGAGGGCCGCGCTGGAGCAGGCGGCGCTCGACGCGAAGCTCGCGGCCGAGAAGATCGACATGACCCTGCCCGCCGACATCGGCCCGCAGGGATCGGTGCATCCGGTGAGCCAGGTGATGGACGAACTGGCGGAGATTTTCGCCGACCTTGGTTTCTCCGTGGCGACAGGGCCGGAGATCGAGGACGACTGGCATAATTTCACGGCGCTCAACATTCCCGAGACGCATCCGGCGCGGGCGATGCATGACACCTTCTATTTCCCCGACGCTGAATCGGGCAAGAAGATGCTGCTGCGCACTCATACGTCGCCGGTGCAGATCCGCACGATGATGAACGGCGAGCCGCCGATCCGCATCATCGCGCCGGGCCGGGTCTATCGATCCGACAGCGACGCGACGCACACGCCGATGTTCCATCAGATCGAGGGGCTGGTGATCGACAAGGGCATCACCCTTGGGCACCTCAAGTGGACGCTGGAGACCTTTCTCAAGGCTTTCTTCGAGCGTGACGACATCGTGCTGCGGCTGCGGCCGAGCTACTTCCCCTTCACCGAGCCTTCGGTGGAAGTGGATGTGGGTTACACGCTCACGAACGGTCAGCGCGTAATCGGTGGTGACGGCGATGCGCCGGGCGGCGGCTGGCTGGAAGTGCTGGGCAGCGGCATGGTCAACCGCCGGGTGATCGAGGCGTGTGGGCTGGACCCCGATGAGTGGCAGGGCTTTGCGTTCGGCACGGGCGTCGATCGGCTTGCCATGCTGAAATATGGGATGAACGACTTGCGCGCTTTCTTCGACGGCGATCTGCGCTGGCTGAAACATTATGGCTTTTCGGCGCTGGACGTGCCGACGCTGAGCGGAGGAGTGGGCGCATGAAGTTCACGCTGAGCTGGCTCAAGACGCATCTCAACACCGATGCTGATCTGCCGACGATCCTAAAGGGCCTGACGAACATCGGCCTGGAGGTCGAGGGGGTGGAGAATCCGGCCGAAAAGCTGGGCGCGTTCCGCATTGCCAGGGTGCTGACGGCGGAACCGCATCCGCAGGCAGACAAGTTGCAGGTGCTGACGGTGGATGCGGGCGATGGCGCTTTGCAGGTGGTCTGCGGTGCGCCCAATGCGCGCGCGGGCCTTGTCGGCGTGTTCGGAACCGAGGGCGCGGTGGTGCCGGTGAATGGCATGGTTTTGAAGAAGACCGCCATTCGCGGGGTCGAGTCCAACGGGATGATGTGTTCGTTCCGCGAACTGGAACTGGGCGAAGACCATGAAGGAATCATCGAATTAAACGCGGATTCTCCGGTGGGAGAGGTCTTTGCCCGGTGGGCGGGGCTCGATGACCCGGTGATTGATGTGAGTATAACACCTAATCGCCAGGACTGCATGGGCGTGCGGGGGATTGCGCGCGATCTGGCAGCGGCGGGCTTGGGCACGCTCAACCCGATCATCGTGCCGACGGTGGAGGGCGTGGGTCCGGGGCCGGACGTCCGGGTCGAGGATGAAGATGGCTGCCCGGCCTTCTTCGCGCGCACGGTGCGGGGCGTCACCAACGGCCAGTCGCCCGAATGGATGGCGCGGCGGCTGAAAGCCATCGGGCAGAAGCCGATCAGCACGCTGGTCGATATCACCAATTATCTGATGATCGACCTTGGCCGTCCGCTGCATGTCTATGACATGGCGACGCTGAAGGGTCCGCTGACGGCGCGAAAGGGCAAGGCGGGCGAAGAGGTTCTGGCGCTCAACGGCAAGACCTACACGGTTGACGAGACGATGACCGTCATCGCCGACGATGAAGCGGTGCACGACATTGGCGGCATCATGGGCGGCGAGCATTCGGGCGCGACCGACGCCACGACAGACGTGCTGATCGAATGCGCCTATTTCACGCCGGAGCGGATTGCGGTGACCGGGCAGAAGCTGGGCCTGACCAGCGACGCACGCGGACGGTTCGAGCGCGGGGTGGACCCGGCTTTCCTGGATGACGGCCTGTCGATCGCGACCGACCTGGTGGTGAAGCTGTGCGGCGGCACGCCGAGCCAGGCGACGCGTGCCGGTGAGCCGCCGGTCGCCAACAAGATCGTCCGCTACGAGCCGTCGCAATGCCTGGCGCTGGCAGGCGTCTATGTGAGCGATGACGAGCAGAAGCGCATCCTCGAAAGCCTGGGCTTTGGCGTGGAGGGGCATGACGCCACCTTCGAATATGAAGACGGCATGCCGGTGACGACGCCCGCCCATTGGAGCGTTTCCGTGCCGAGCTGGCGGCGGGACGTCGACGGCTGGCCCGATCTGGTCGAGGAAGTGGTGCGGATCGTCGGGCTGGATCAGGTGCCCTCCACCCCCCTGCCCCGCGCACCCGGCGTGGCGCGGCCGACGGCGACGGCGGAGCAACTGGTCGAACGGCGGGTCCGCCGGACGGCAGCGGCGCGCGGCTTGGCCGAGGCGATCAACTGGTCCTTCATCTCGGAGAAGGAAGCCGCGTCAGTCGGCGGCGGCGACTGGACACTCGCCAATCCGATTTCAGAGGATTTGAAGGTGATGCGGCCTTCGCTGCTGCCCGGGCTGCTGTCGGCGGCACGGCGGAACATGGATCGCGGCGCGGCTTCGGTGCGGCTGTTTGAGGTGGGACGGCGCTATTTCGCTGACAAGGAGCGGGCGACGGCTGGATTCCTGTTGGCGGGCGAGAAAACGCCGCGCGGGTGGGAGACAGGGAAGGCACAGGCTTTCTCGGCCTTCGATGCCAAGGCGGAAGTATTGGCGCTGCTGGCGGCCGCTGGCGCGCCGGTGGCGAACCTGCAAAGCTTTGGCGAGGCTTCAGCGGCCTATCACCCGGGGCAATCGGGCACATTGCGGCTGGGGCCGAAAGTGGTGCTGGCCGAGTTCGGGGTGCTGCATCCTTCGCTGGCTAAGCAATTTGGCCTGACCGGCACTGTAGTCGCGGGCCAGATCTTCCTGGATGCGATCCCGGCGAAGCGGAAGAGCGGCTTCATGCGCGCGCCCTATGCGCCGCCTGCATTGCAGGCGGTAAAGCGGGACTTCGCCTTTGTCGTCGATGAGGCAGTGGAGGCGGACGCGCTGGTGCGCGCGGTCAAAGGCGCGGACAAGAAGGCGATCGTCGATGCACGGTTGTTTGATGTGTTTGTCGGCCCGGGCGTCGATGAGGGGCGCAAGAGCCTGGCCATCGAGGTGACGTTGCAGCCGGGGGAGAAGAGCTTCTCGCAAGAGGAGTTGGACGCCATCAGTGCTGCGGTGGTGAAGGCTGCGGAGAAGTTGGGCGGGACTTTGCGGGGGTAATCCAGGCGGTTTGGTTCGATCTCGACTTCGCTCGAAACGAACGGGGGGTAGGGAGGGGCTGAACCTGCGGTAGTTTCCTTGCCGTCGTCCCGGGCTTGACCCGGGACCCCGCTTTTCTTCAGCCATGCGAACGAGGAAGCGGGACCCCCGATCAAGTCCGGGGTGACGATCTCGATTGACCCAGTGAACATCATACAGGGGGTGTGCGATGGACGAGTTGATTACGATCGCTTCGGACGGCCTCACCGCCAGCATCAATCCGCTGGGCGCGGAGCTTTGGTCGCTCACCGACGCGCAGGGCCGGGAACTGATGACCGATGCCAATCCGCGTTGGTGGACGGGGCATGCGCCTTTGCTCTTTCCCTTCGTCGGGCGGTCACGAGGCGACAGCTATCGGCATGGCGGGCGGGACTATCCAATGCCGCAGCATGGATTTGCCCGGCGAATGGCCTTTGCGCAGGTGGAGCATCTGCCCGAATCGGTGACCTTTCGGCTGGAGGCTGATGCGGAAACGCGGGCGGTCTATCCGTTCGATTTCCGGCTCGACATGCAGTTCGCGGTTGCAGGCGGCACGTTGATGATGACGGCTACCGTGATGAACCGGGGCGAGGCGGATATGCCCTTTTCCTTTGGCTATCATCCCGCCTTTGCCTGGCCGCTGCCTTATGGTGGAGCGGCAGACGCGCATGTAGTGGAGTTCGGGAAGGCGGAGGCCGCTCCGATCCGGAAGGTGGGGGATGAGCCCGGACTGATCGCGCGGGAGAAGGTGCCGTCGCCTGTCGAGGGCAATGTTCTGACGCCCAGCCATGCGATGTTCGAAGGCGACGCGCTGATCTGGGACGAGCTGGCGAGCCACAGCTTGTTGTGGGGCGTGCCGGGGCAGACGCGGTTGAAGATCGACTTTCCCGATACGCCCTGGCTGGGGTTGTGGCAGAAGCCTGGCGCCCATTATCTGTGCGTGGAGCCTTGGGCGGGCATGGCCGACCTGGTCGGCTTTGTGGGCGACGTTTGGGAAAAGCAGGGCATCATGCGGCTGCTGCCGGGGGATGAGCGGCGGTTCCGCATGGACGTGACGGTGGTGGAATAAGCTTCGTCTGAGTCGAAGCGCCATGTGCTCCTGCGAAGGCAGGAGCCAGATCAATCGTAGGGCTGGGCTCCTGCCTTCGCAGGAGCACGGCGGCGTTCGGACGCACGGCTGGCGAATCCGCCCACATTCGCTATATGGCGCGCCATGACCATTCCATCCCGCCGTACCTTCGCGATCATTTCCCACCCTGACGCCGGTAAGACGACGCTGACCGAAAAGCTGCTGCTGGAAGGTGGCGCGATTCACCTGGCCGGTGAGGTCAAGGCGCGCGGGGCGAACCGGCGGGCGCGGTCTGACTGGATGAAGATCGAGCAGCAGCGCGGCATTTCCGTGACGTCCTCGGTCATGACGTTCGAGCGTGATGGGATCACGTTCAACCTGCTCGACACGCCGGGGCACGAAGACTTTTCCGAAGACACCTATCGCACGCTGACCGCCGTCGATTCCGCCGTCATGGTGATCGACGCCGCCAAGGGCATCGAGCCGCAGACGCGCAAGCTGTTCGAGGTCTGCCGTCTGCGCAACGTGCCGATCATCACCTTCGTCAACAAGGTGGACCGCGAGGGACGTGATACGTTTGCGCTGCTGGACGAGGTGGCCGACGCGCTGGCGCTGGATGTGTGCCCGATGAGCTGGCCGGTCGGCATGGGCGGTGAGTTCGAGGGGATTTACGATTTCGCCAAGAACCGGCTTCGTCAGCCTAGCGGCCCTTCCAAGGAGTTCGAGGGCAAGGAAGTGTTTGTCGAGGGCATCGATGACGATGCGCTGGCCGAGCATGTATCCGGGCGGGGGCTGGAGAAGCTGCGCGAGGAAGCGGAGCTGGCCGTGGGCGGCTACGCCGATTTCGATCTGGCCGCCTATCGGCATGGCGATTTGACGCCGGTCTATTTCGGGTCGGCGCTCAAGCTGTTCGGCGTGACCGAGCTGATCGATGCGCTTGCCGCCCATGCGCCACCGCCGCGGGCGCAGCCGGCCGAGCCCGCGCCGGTGGAGCCGGAAGATAGCGAAGTGACCGGCTTCATCTTCAAGGTGCAGGCGAATATGGACCCGCAGCACCGCGATCGGATCGCGTTCATGCGGTTATGTTCGGGCAAGTTCCGGCGGGGGATGAAGCTGACGCCATCTGGCAGTGGCAAGCCGATCGCGGTGCATTCGCCGATCCTCTTTTTCGCGCAGGACCGCGAGATTGCGGACGAGGCGTTTCCGGGCGACATCATCGGCATTCCCAATCACGGGACATTGCGGGTGGGTGATACGCTGTCGGAAAAGGCGGGCGTGCGCTTTACCGGCCTGCCGAATTTCGCGCCGGAAATCCTGCGGCGCGTGGCACTCAAGGACCCGACCAAGACGAAGCAGTTGAGGAAGGCGCTTGACGACCTGTCCGAAGAAGGCGTGATCCAGGTCTTCTATCCGGAGATCGGATCGAACTGGATCGTCGGCGTGGTCGGGCAGTTGCAGCTGGACGTGCTGATTTCGCGGCTAGAGGCCGAGTATAAGGTGGCGGCCGGGCTGGAGGCTTCGCCTTTCGACACGGCGCGCTGGATTTCCGGTGACGATGCGGCGATCAAGGATCTGGTGTCGTTCAACGGGGCCAATATGGCGAAGGACCGGGACGGCAATCTGGTGTTCATGGCCAAGAGCGCGTGGGACATCGGCTATCAGCAGGAGCGGCATCCAAAGGTGAAGTTCAGCGCAACCAAGGAGCGTTGAGGCATTGGCGGACGCCGAATGACCGCCATCCTCTACAGCTTCCGGCGATGCCCCTATGCCATGCGGGCGCGGATGGCGCTGATCGCCAGCGGGCAGAAGGTGGTGCTGCGCGAGGTGGCGTTGCGTGACAAACCGGCGGAACTGATCGCGGCCTCGCCTAAAGGCACGGTGCCGGTGCTGGTCCTGCCGAATGGCGGCGTGATCGACGAGAGTCTGGACATTATGCGCTGGGCGCTGTCGCGGCATGATCCCGAAGGCTGGCTTGACGGGGATGATGCAGCCCTGATCGCGCGCAATGACGGGGCGTTCAAGCATCATCTCGACCGGTACAAATATGTGAGCCGCTATGGTTCCGATCCGCTGGAACATCGGTGCGCGGCGATGAAAATACTGGCTGGGCTTGAGGCGCGGCTGGAGCGGAGCAATTACCTTACCGGCGAGCAGCGGAGGCTGGCGGATATCGCCATCTTTCCCTTTGTGCGGCAGTTCGCCGCCGTGGAGCCGCAATGGTTTGCTGCGCAGCCCATTCCGCTGGTGAGAAACTGGCTGGACCGGCTGACGGGATCGCCCTTGTTTGCGCGCGCGATGCTGCGGATGGAGCCGTGGCGGGAAGGGGATGCTGCGGTTCTGCTTTAGCCGCGCCGCAGCAGGAAGACAGCGTGCTCGGCGAAGAGGTTCGCGTTCGCGTGCGTAGTTTCCTTGTCGCCCTTCAGGAACCACTGGCCATCGATCTTCCAGCCGCGTTCCTTCACCAGCGCACGGAAGTCATCGACCGTGACATGATGAATGTTGAGCGTGTCGTACCAGGTGTCGGGCAGCAGACGCGTCACCGGCATGCGGCCGCCCCACATCAGCGAGAGCCTTCCGCGCCAATGGGCGAAGTTGGGGAAGGACACGAACGCCTGGCGGCCGATGCGCAGCAGTTCCTCCACCACCAAGTCCGGGCGACGGGTGGTCTGGAGTGTCTGGCTCAAGATCGCATAGTCGAAGCTGGCGTCGGGATAATAGGCAAGGTCGGTATCGGCGTCGCCCTGCACTACGGAGAGGCCCCGCCCGACAGCGGCTGCGACATTATCGCCGTCGATTTCCAGCCCGCGCGCGTCGACCTGCTTGGCGTCGCGGAGCGCGGCCATCAGCGCGCCGTCGCCGCAGCCGACGTCCAGCACGCGCGCGCCGGGCGTGACGGTGCGGGCGATGAGGGCAAGGTCGGGACGCAATCCCTCTTCGCTCATGCGCGGCCGCCCTTCAGGAAGCCGTCGACCACGCGGTTGAGTTCAGGGCATTCGAGCAGGAAGGCGTCATGTCCGAAGGGGCTCGACAGTTCGACGAAGCTCGCCTGCGCGCCGCTGGCGTTGAGGGCGTGGACGATGACGCGGGATTCCGCCGTGGGATAGAGCCAGTCGGTATCGAAGCTGACCAGACAGAAGCGCGCTTTGGAAGGCGCGAAGGCGGTGGCGAGGCTGCCGCCATGATCCTCCGCAATGTCATAATAGTCCATCGCGCGGGTGATGTAGAGATAGGAGTTGGCGTCGAACCGTTCGACGAAACTCAAGCCTTGGTGGCGCAGGTAGCTTTCCACCTGGAAGTCGGCGTCGAAGCCGAAGGTCTTGGCGTCCCTCCCCTGCAGGCGGCGGCCGAATTTCTCGGTGAGGCCTGCTTCGGAAAGATAGGTGATGTGCGCCGCCATGCGCGCGACGGCAAGGCCTGCGCTGGGCACTTGGCCATCGGCATAATAGTCGCCCCCGCGCCAGTTGGGATCGGCCATGATCGCCTGGCGCCCGACTTCGTGGAAGGCGATGTTTTGAGCGCTGTGGCGGGCGGTCGAGGCGATGACAATGCAGCTTTCGACGCGGTTGGGGAAGATGGTCGGCCAGCTAAGTGCCTGCATGCCGCCCATTGAGCCACCAATGACGGCAGCAAGGCGGCCTACCCCGAGATGATCGAGCAACAGCGCCTGCGCGCGCACCATGTCGGCGATGGTGAGCACGGGAAAGCGCATGGCATATGGGGTGTTGCTGGCAGGGTCGATGCTGGCCGGGCCACTGGAGCCCATGCAGCTGCCGATCACATTGGCGCAGACGATGAAATGCCGTGCGGGATCGACGGGCTTCCCCTCCCCCACCATGCGCCACCACCATCCGGGCTTGCCGGTGACTGGATGATCGGACGCGACATATTGGTCGCCGGTCAGCGCATGGCAGATGAGGATGACGTTGGAGCCGTCAGCATTCATCGCGCCGTAGGTTTCATAGGCGATATCGACGGGCGCGAGGACCGCGCCGCTGTCCAGCCGGAGGGGGCCGGCGAGGCGGACTTGGCGGCGAAGGCCGAAACGGCTGTCGTCGGTGGAGGAGGCGCTGGCCATGGTGGAAGCGGGCTAGGACCGTGGAGGGGTGCTGTCAATCGGGTGGGGATCGGCTAGGACCACTGCATGAGTCAGACCCACATTCCGATCGTCGCTTATGGACCGCTATCCCCTTATCTGGAGGAGCAGCTGAAGGCACGCTTCCGGGTGCATGAGGTGGCGGCGGACGCCGATCCGACCGCGCTGGACGGTGCCGTGCGGGAGGCGCGGGCGCTGGTGTCCTTTGGTTCGGTGGGCGCTTCTGCGGCGATAATGGATGCGCTGCCTCGGCTGGAGATGATCGGCCTTTTTTCCGTCGGCTATGACAAGGTCGATGTCGCGCATGCGCGAAAGAAGGGGATCAAGGTCAGCAACACGCCTGACGTGCTGACCGACGATGTGGCCGATCTGGCAGTAGGGCTGCTCTACGCGGCCGTGCGCAACATCGCCGCCAATGATCGGATGGCGCGATCCGGCAAATGGGCGCTTGGGCAACAAGTGGCGCTGAGCGGAAGCGTCACCGGGCGCCGGATCGGCATATTGGGACTGGGGCGGATCGGCCGGGCGATCGCGCGGCGGTTGGAGCCGGTTGCGAGCGAGATCATCTATCACAATCGCAGGCCGGTCGCAGGCTCGCCCTATCGCTATGTGCAGGATCGGATCGCCTTCGCGCGAGAAAGCGAGGTGATCATCGTCGCGACGTCTGGCGGACCGGAAGCACACGGGCTGGTCGACGCCGCGATGCTGGATGCGCTCGGCCCGCAAGGCATGCTCATCAATATCAGCCGTGGAAGCGTCGTCGATGAGGATGCGCTGGTGGCGGCGTTGACCGAAGGGCGGATCGGCGGCGCGGGGCTGGACGTGTTCGTGAACGAGCCGCAGGTCCCCGAAGCCCTGTTCACCATGGACAATGTCGTGCTGCAACCGCACCAGGGAAGCGCTACGATAAACACGCGCAAGGCGATGGCCGACCTCGTGCTCGCCAATCTGGACGCGTGGGCAGCGGGCAAAGCGCTGGTTACGCCGGTCATATAGCAGCGCTTTGCCTTTGGTGCGGATGACGCTAAAGCGCGCGCATGACCAAACCCGCACCCAAGGAATGGATTCTAGGCATCTCGCCCTATGTGCCCGGCAAGGCAGCGGCCGATGACGGGCGTCCGCTGATCAAGCTGAGCGCGAATGAAAACCCGCTGGGCACCGGAGAGGCGGCACGCGCCGCCCTCATCGCCGCGACAGCGGACCTTGCCACATATCCCGATCCCGGCGCAGCGAAGATGCGCGAAGCGATCGCGGCGGTACATGGGCTTGATCCCGCGCGGGTGATCTACGGCACCGGATCGGACGAGCTGCTGCACATCGCGGCCAGCGCCTATGCCGGGCCGGGCGACGAGATACTCTACGTCAAATACGGCTTTTCGGTCTACGACATCGCGGCGCGCCGGGTCGGCGCCACGCCAGTCATCGCGCCTGACAAGGATTATGCGACCGACGTGGACGCATTGCTGGCCTGCGTGACGGAAAAGACCAAGGTCGTTTTCCTGGCCAACCCGAACAATCCCACGGGCACGATGACCCCGCGCGAGGAGATCGCGCGGCTGCATGCATCTCTGCGGCCCGATATTCTGTTTGTGCTGGATCAGGCCTATGCCGAATATCTGGACGCGAACGAGGATGATGGCGGGTTAGAGCTGGCCAGGAACGCCAGCAACGTGCTTGTCACGCGCACCTTTTCGAAGATCTACGGTCTCGCGGCTGAGCGGATCGGCTGGGGCTATGCCAGCGCTGAGATCATTGATGCGCTGCATCGCATCCGCGCGCCCTTCAACGTGACCACGGCTGGACAATCGGCCGCCATCGCGGCGGTGACGGATCAGGCGTGGGTCGAGGCGAGCCGGGCGCATAACCGGCAATGGCGGCAGTGGCTGGCCGATGAGATCGCGGCCTTGTCGAACCATGGCCTGCGGGCCGTGCCGAGCAAGGCGAACTTCCTGCTGATCCTCTTCAACGGCAAGCTGACCGCCGAAGCTGCGATGAAAGGCCTTTGGGACGAAGGCTTCGCGACCCGGTGGCTGCCGGGGCAAGGGCTTCCCAACGGTCTTCGCATCACCATCGGCACGGAGGAACAAGTCCGCGCGGTCGCGGCCAAGCTGCGCGCCATGGCGGAAACGGCCTGACATGCTGCCCTTCGCGCGCGTCACCATCATCGGCCTTGGCCTCATCGGATCGAGCCTGGCGCGGGCGATCCGCGAATATATGCCGACGGTGCGCGTAACCGGCCATGATGCCGACGCGCGCGTGCGGGAGATCGCGCGCGCCATCGACCTGTGCGACGATGTTACCGACACGGCGGGCGCGAGCGTGACGGATGCGGATCTGGTCGTGCTGTGCGTTCCGGTGAGGGCAATGGGCGCGGCGGCTGCGGAAATTGCGGACGATTTACCTGCCGATGCGATCGTCAGTGACGTGGGATCATGCAAGGCCGATGTGCTGGCGCAGCTGAGCGGCGCTCTTCCGGAGCGCATGATCATCCCGGCGCATCCTGTCGCTGGCACCGAAAATAGCGGGCCGGAAGCGGGGTTCGCCAGCCTCTTCCGGGGGCGCTGGTGCATCGTCACTCCGCCCGCCGATGCCGATCCCGTGGCGGTCGAGCGCGTCTCTGAACTATGGCACCGGATCGGTGCGGACGTGGAAACGATGGACCCGCAGCATCATGACCTGGTGCTCGCGGTGACCAGCCACCTGCCGCACCTTATCGCCTATACGATCGTCGGCACGGCCAGCGACCTGGAGGATGTCACCCAGTCCGAGGTGATCAAATATTCGGCCGGTGGCTTTCGCGATTTCACCCGTATCGCCGCGTCGGACCCGACCATGTGGCGTGACGTGTTCCTGGCGAACAAGGACGCGGTGCTGGAGATGCTGCAACGCTTTTCGGAAGACTTGTCAGCGCTGCAGCGGGCAATTCGCTGGAACGACGGTGACACGCTGTTCAACCTGTTCACGAAGACCCGGGCGATCCGTCGGTCCATCATCGAACAGGGACAGGATGATCCAAAGCCCGATTTCGGGCGATCGCATTAGGCGGCGCTCGGCGGCGGATTAAGCGCGTTGATCGCGGCATGGACGCGGGCTTCGGCCTCCCGGCGATCGAGGCCTGTGGGCACGACATCCCCGACCTTGTAGGTGATGATGCCAGGGCGCTTCATGAATTTGCCGCGCGGTGACAGGCGGCCGCTGTCCACTGCGATGGGCACGACCGGCAGGCCCAGCAGGGAATAGAGCCCGGCAAAACCAGCACGCAGCGGCGGGCTTTCCCCATGGGGCACCCGCGTCCCCTCCGGGAAAAGGCAGACTGCGCGCCCCTGGTCAGTTGCCGCACGCGCGGCGGCGCGCAAAGTCCGCAAGGCGCTGGCCCCCGCGCTGCGCTCGACCGGGATCAGGCCGTAGAGCCGCGCGATCTGTCCCCATAACGGAATATCTAGCAACTCGCGTTTAGCGGCGATCACTGGCCGATCGAAGACGCACAGCAGATCGATTGTCTCAAACATCGACTCATGCTTGACGATATAGAGATAGCGGCCTTCGGGCAGGTCGCCGACGATGCGTATCTTCTGCCCCAGCAGCCATCTTGTGCAGAAGCGGTGAAAGCGGCTCCATGCCGTCGCGATCACCTGAACCCCGGCAGGCCACGGCCACGCCACCAGCAGCGCGAAAAGGACCAGCAGCAGCGATCCACTGTAAAAGACCAGCATGAAGGCGAGCGAACGGAGGGCAGTGATCATGGCGCCGTCCTTCTAGATGCCGACGAGCGCGGCGGCGCGGCGGAGCAGATATTTATTATATTCCCGCATCAACATGGTGAGGCTGGGCCGGCTGGGCACGGCGTCATAAATGATCGTCAGCTTGTTCGGCACTGCCTGGCGCAGTTCCAGTGCTGCGCGGCGCATGTGCCAGTCAGTCGTGATCAAGCGGACGGTGCGAAAATGCCGCCGCTCGAGCCAATGAGCCGTCTCGATGGCATTGGAGCGGGTGTCGATGGCTTCGCGGCCAAGGGTGATGCAGCAGGAAAACAGCCGCTCGGGCCGGTCATATTGCGCCGCCAGTTCGGCAGGTCGCACGGACCGGTCGACGCCGGATATCAGCATGCGCTTCGCCGCGCCTTCCTCTAGCAGGGCGAGGCCCCGATCGATCCGGCCAGCCCCGCCGGTCAGCACGACGATGGCATCGGTCGGACGACCGTCGAGCGGCTGCGGCAGGAAGATTGCGAACCAGGCGAAGCCAAGCATCCAGGCGAGAAGCGAGACAGCGAACAGGCGGACGATCATAGCAGCCGCCCCAGCGATCGCAGCACAGTCCAGCGCGCGGCAAGCGTCGAAAGAAGAACGCCGCCGATGGGCAGCAGGACAAGGATCAGCCAGCTGGTCCAGGGGAGGCTGATCGCCGCGAGCAGGTCAGAACCGGTGGCGGCGAGCCGCGTGCCCAGCAGGATGATGACGAGCAAGGCGGTAACGAACCCGAGCAAGCCGCCGAAAAGAGCGTCTAGGCCGATGCGCCGCTGGAAGAGCCGGGCGATCTGAACATCGGTGGCGCCCATCAGGTGCAGCACGTCGATGGTGCCGCGATGGCTATCATGCGCCGCGCGGGCAGCAAGGACAACAATGGCGGCGGTGGCGAGCGCCATCAGCAGCACGATCCCGGCCGCAAGGCTGCCAAGAGCGGTGAGGAGGCTGCCGAGCGGCCGGAGAAATGCCGCATGCGGCTCCACGCGGATGCGGGGCGAAAGGGCGGCGAGGGCGCGGTTCAGACGCTGAACCTTGGCCGCCGTCGCTCCGGGGGTGAGCTCGACATCGATCAACGCAGGGATGGGGAGGTCGCCGCTGGCGGCATCCTGGCCGAGCCATGGCCTGATCTGATCGGCAAGCGTGGCGGGGTCCACCGGACGGACCGCGCGAACGTCGGGCGATTTGCGGAGGAGACGGGCAGCAGCGCCGCTCAGTTCCTCGCGACGGTCGGCATTGGCCTCCACGATCTGGATCGTGGCGCGACCGGCAAGGTCCGCACCCACGGATTGAACGGCCGCGGCAAGGCCAAGGCCCGATGCCGCCGCAAGCACGGTCAGGAACATCATGATCGCGATGACCCAGGGCATGGGCCCGGCAACGCGACCCTCGGGCAGCAGCCGATGACGCGCGGCGGCAGCAGCGCGGCGGTCCGCGCCCGTCATGATGCTGCCACGCCTTGCGGCCGGGGCGGATAACGCAGCGCTCCGGTTGGGTCCGACAGGCGCCCCTTGTCCAGCCGCATCATCTGCGCGCCCTGAACCTGACCTATGAGCGGCAGGTCGTGGGTAGCGACCACGATCGTGGTGCCGAGACGATTGAGCGCCTCGAACAAGGTCAGAAGGCGGCGGGCCATGTCGGCGTCGACGTTGCCGGTGGGTTCGTCGGCGACGAGAATTTCGGGCCGGGCGATGACGGCGCGGGCGATGGCGACGCGCTGTTGCTCTCCGCCTGACAAGGTGGCCGGACGCGCCTGCCCGCGATCGCCAAGGCCGACCCAGTTGAGCATTTCGGAAACGGACGCGTCGATCTCGCTCTCCGCCATGCCTGCGACGCGCAGGGGCAAGGCGATATTGTCATAGGCCGACAAGTGAGAAACCAGCCGGAAATCCTGAAAGACCACGCCGATGCGCCGACGGAAGCCGGGCAGGCGCTTGCGGGGCAGCGTCACCACATCCTCACCGAACAGGCGAATGACGCCGCGGCTCGGCCGCTGGGCCAGATAGAGCAGCTTCAAAAGGGACGTCTTCCCCGCGCCCGAAGCACCGGTGAGGAAATAGAAGCCGCCGCCATGGAGGGAGAAGCTGACGTCGGACAGCGTCTCGCTATCCAGACCATAGCGCAGGCCGACATTTTCGAACTGTACGATCGCCGACATGCCTTGGTTGATGCGCCCGCGCGCTCCCTGCTTCCCCTGCCATGCAGCCATGGCACAGGGGGCGGGCTGGCGTAAAGCCCAAGGCGTTGCAAACCGCCGAGTCGCGCCATCTTCGGCCCTGCCCTTCAATGCCGCTTGCCCTCGAGTCAAAGCCATGCCTATGAAGCGTCATGATCCTGGTGTGTCCCAATTGCGCCACGCGCTATATTGTGCCGGACAGCGCCGTCGGCCCCAATGGCCGCCAGGTTCGCTGCGCCTCCTGCAAACATAGCTGGTTCCAGGAAGGGCCAGTATTGGCGCCCCGGGAAGAGGCCATGGTGGAGGCGCACGCGCCGGTTGCTGCCGAAGCACCTCCCGCCCCGCCTCCCCCTCCACCTCCACCCGTGTCAGCCCCGGCACCCACCGCTCCTGCGCCTGTCGAGACGGAGGCTGATCCGGAGCCTGTGGAAGAGGCAGCCCCGGCACCCGCGCCCAAGCCCGTCACGGCGGCTGCTCCCTTCGTGGCGGCAGCGCAGAGCGACAATCGGGTCGACGACATCTATGGCCGCGTGCGGGAGGATGCTGAGGAACTCTCCGCCGCCCCGGTGAAGCCGCGCCGCAACAGGCTGAAGCTTTGGACCTATGCAGCGGTGCTGTTCTGCCTATTGATCGGCGGTGTCGGCGGCGCGCTCTGGTATTTCGGAACGCCGAGCTGGGCCGTCAATCTGGGCCTGGTGTCCGAGGAAGGCGATCCCGACCTGCTCTTTTATCTTTCCAAGCCTGCCGAACGCCGGAAGCTGCCGACCGGCGAAGAATATTTCGCGTTCGGCGCGCGGATCGTGAACAGTGGGAAGGAGACCCTGCCGGTGCCACCGGTGCTGGTGCAGTTGCGCGACCAGCAGAACCGGTTGGTGTTCAGCTGGACGACGAAGGCTGACCGCACCAGCCTGAAACCGGGTGAAGAAGCGTCGATCAACGAGAGCCGGATCGATATTCCCAAGAATGCCGAGAATCTGTCGCTGACTTTCGTGCAGTAACGCGCCGCTGCGTAGGCCTTATCCGGCAGGACAGAACCGAACTGCCGGCCCGTTCGCCCTGAGCCCGTCGAAGGGCTTCTCTTAAAATAAGGAAGAGGCTTCGACAGGCTCAGCCCGAACGGAGGATGGGTTCCGTTGCACCTACGGATAGCTCACCGTCTTTGGCCGCCCCTGCGGGATCGGAATGAACTCCTGATCATCTCCCGGGATCAACGGGAAGCGCATCGCTTCCCAATCCTCGCGCGCCTGGAAAAGGCGGTCCTTGGAGGATGAAACGAAGTTCCACCATACATGGCGCGGCGTCTGGAAGGCCTCACCGCCGCAATACATCACCCGGCCGCCATCGACGCTCATCAACGTGGCGCGGGTGCCGGGGCGCAGCACGTAAAGTGTCTGCGGTAATAGCGGCACGCCATCGATCGCTGCGTCTCCACCAGCGACATAAAGGGCACGCTCATCAGCGTCAGCATCGATCGGGACGCTGCCGCCCGGCATCAGCTGGATATCGGCATAGATGGTGTCGGCATAGGTGGTGACCGGCGAAGTTGCACCCCACAGGCTGCCCATGATGACCCGCGCATTGGCCCGACCGCAATCGATGACCGGTAGCCCGCCTTCGCTGACATGTTCAAAGGCAGGCGCCATTTCCTCGACGCCGTCGGGAAGCGCCAGCCAGGTCTGGATGGCCGAGAGCTTGGACTCCCGCGCACGGTCGCTGTCGGGCGAGCGTTCGGAATGGACGATGCCGCTACCCGCGGTCATCAGGTTGATCGCGCCCGGCTCTATCAGCTGTTCGGTGCCCAGCGAGTCCCGATGGAGAAAGGCGCCCTCGAACATGTAGGTGACAGTCGCGAGGTTGATGTGCGGATGGGGGCGCACGTCGATGCCCTGCCCCGCGCCGATCCTCGCTGGCCCAGCCTGATCGAAGAAGATGAAGGGGCCTACCATCGTCCGGCCCGGCGCAGGCAAGGAGCGGTGGACGCGGAAATCACCCAGATCGTGCGTGGTCGGCGTGATCGTCTGAATGATGAGGTCGTCTGGCTTCATATAGTGTCCCCTGATCAGGCTTCGCCGGGCGCGCGCGCCTTGATCGCCAGCGCGTGCACCTTGTCGCGGAGCAGGTCGGCCAGCGCCGTGTTGACCAACCGCTGCCGCGCGACACGATTCTTGCCCGCAAATTCAGCCGAGACGATCTCCACCGTAAAGTGGCTTTCGCCCGATCCATCATGTCCGGCGTGGCCGCGATGCATTTCGCTGTCGTCGATCACGGCGAGTTGCTCTGGTGACAGGGCGGCGCGTAGCCGCTGCTCAATCTCTGTGGCCACCGGGCCTTTCAGTTGGATGCTCATCGCACCTATATAGGCCCTTTGTTCCACCATGCATCAGGGCAAATTTGTCTACCGATCCCTTCTCGACCCGCCGTTTCAACCGCTTCCATGGCCGCGTGGAGAGCGATCGCCCTTGCGCGGTCGAAGGATGCACCGAGCCGGGCGAGTTTCGCGCGCCGCCATTGGAAGGCGGGCGGCCGAACCAGGAAGGTCCGCGCTGGCGCTGGCTGTGCCTCGGCCATGTGCAGGAGTTCAACCAGGGCTATAATTTCTTCACCGGCATGAGCCCCGATGAGATCGCCGCCGCACAACGCCCCTATGCAGGGTGGGAACGGGAAACGCGTGCCTTTTCATCGAACGCCGCCAGCCCGCCGCCCAAATGGTCGGACTTCCAGGACCCGCTCGACGCGATCGGCGCCAAGTTCAGGGAGCGGGTGGCAAAGGCGCGGGCTGACAACCAGATGCGGCAAGACGGCAAATTCCTGTCCAACGACGATCGCAAGGCGCTGTCCGTGATGGGATTGCCCGTCGATGCGGATCGCAAGGCGTTGCGGCAGCGTTATACGGAGCTGCTGCGGCGCTATCATCCCGATCACAATGGCGGCGACCGCAGCCACGAAAGCGCCCTGCAGGGCGTGATCGAGGCCTATGGCCTGCTGCGCAAGGCGCCTGCCTTTGTCTGAGCGGGCAGTCCGCACCGCGCCGATTGGCTACTCGACACCGGCCTTCGCCTTACGTTAGGGCGGAGGAGACCGAACAGAAAGAAGACCGATGACCGACATTCCGAACGTCCAGCCCGATACACGATCAGAGACGCTGCTGGCCGCGCCCGACCGTGAGGTCGATGCACGCGAGACGTTCGGTGTCGACGTCGACATGAAGATCCCGGCCTTTTCCGAAGCGGACGAGCGCGTGCCTGATCTTGATCCCGCCTATGTGTTCGATCCGGATACGACGCTCGCGATCCTGGCGGGCTTTGCCTATAACAGGCGCGTCATGGTGCAGGGCTATCATGGCACGGGCAAGTCCAGCCATATCGAGCAGATCGCGGCGCGCCTCCGCTGGCCCTGCATCCGCATCAACCTCGACGCGCATATCAGCCGCATCGACCTTGTCGGCCGCGACGCCATCGTGCTGCGCGACGGGCAACAGGTGACGGAATTCCGCGAAGGCTTGCTGCCATGGGCGTTGCAGCGCCCGGTAGCGTTGGTGTTCGACGAATATGATGCCGGGCGTCCCGATGTGATGTTCGTGATCCAGCGCGTGCTGGAAACCGACGGCAAGATGACCTTGCTCGACCAGAACCGGGTCATTCGGCCCAACCCGCATTTCCGCCTGTTCGCGACCGCCAACACGGTGGGCCTGGGCGACACGACCGGCCTTTATCATGGCACGCAGCAGATCAACCAGGGACAGATGGACCGGTGGAACCTGGTCGTGACGCTGAACTATCTGCCCGCTGCGACCGAGGCGCAGATCGTGCTCGCCAAGTCGGGCGAATATGATCATGAGGGCGGCCGCAAGGAAGTCGAAAATATGATCAAGGTGGCGGAGCTTACCCGCCAAGGCTTCATCAACGGCGACATTTCGACCGTGATGAGCCCGCGCACCGTCATCAGCTGGGCGCAGAATGCGCTCATCTTCAAGAATGTCGGCTTCGCCTTCCGCCTGTCCTTCCTCAACAAATGTGATGAGGCGGAGCGGCCGCTGGTGGCGGAATATTATCAGCGCGTGTTCGGCAAGGACCTGCCGGAAAGCGTCGCCCACCGGGCGGCGTGACGCGATGATCGTCGTCGAGCGCATCGCGCCGGATGGCAGCGCGCACCGGGTCAACATCCGGGGCCATGAGTTGATCGTCGATATGACGCCGCCCGATGGCCATGACGCCGGTCCTGATCCGCATGACCTGTATGATTCGGCATTGGGCGCATGCAAGGCGATGACGATGCTTTGGTATGCGCAGCGAAAGGGCATTCCGGTCGAGGACATCCATGTCGGCGTCATCCGCGATGCGAGCGAGGAGCGGGACGGCATCTATCGGCTTACGACGCGGATCGCGCTAGGCGGGCCATTGACGCAGGAGCAGCATGATACGCTGATCGGCGTCGCCGCGCGCTGCCCCGTTCACAAGCTGATGAGCGAGGTGGAGACACGGATCGAAACCGTCGCCGTGCCGCCTGTCGGCGAGGCTGAGCGGCCGTGACGGAGACCAACGCTCCGGTTGGTCCCGGCCGCCGCCTGCCGCTGGAGCGCGCGTTCAACCTGCGCGATTTCGGCGGCTATGCGACCGCCGATGGGCGCGTCGTCCGGCGAGGCATGTTGTTCCGGTCGGGCACCATGGCACTGCTGAGCGAAGCGGACGCGGCGCATTTGCGTTCGCTCGGCATCCAGGCGATCTGTGATTTCCGGCGAGGCAATGAACGGAGCGCGGAGCCGACGCTCTGGCATGGAGCGGAAGTCGATTATTTCTGCCGCGACTATAGCGAAAGCAGCGGCGTCCTGGGCGAGATGCTGAAGCGCAAGGACGCGACCGCGCAGGACATGCGTCACGCGATGATTGCGCTGTATCGCGCCATCCCGCTGGACCATGCCGCATCCTATCGCGCGATGTTCGCTCAGATCCTGGCCGGACGCGTGCCGATCATCATCAACTGCTCGGCGGGGAAAGACCGCACTGGTGTCGGCGCTGCGTTGATATTGGCAGCATTGGGCGTGCCGCGGGAAACGATAGTCGATGATTATTTGTTGACCAATGAACATGCCGACTGGGATTGGCTGCTGACCCAACGCAGCACGCTGGTCGCGCGGGCATGGTCGGCACGGGCCGAGGCGCTGGAGCCATTATTGACCGTGGATGAAGCGTATCTCGACAGCTTTTTTGCCGAGCTGGACAGCAGCCATGGCGGCATTGAAGGATATTTGGCCGGTCCGCTGGGGATGGACGAGGGCGCGCGGCAACTGCTGCGAGAAAGGCTGCTCGACTGATGGCGGAGCGTTCGCCCCTGGATGCTTTCAAGGACGTGCTGTCCGGCGCGGCCCGGTCGATCGCGCGCGATGCGGAGGTCGAGGTCGGCTTTACCGCGGACGCCCCGCATATGGCGGGCAAGGCGATCAAGGTGCCGACGCCCGGCCGCAACCTGCCCCCCGACCAGGTCGCGCTCGCCCGGGGCTTTGCCGACGCCAATGCGCTGCGGCTGCGGCATCATAATCTGAAGCTGCATGCCAACGCTGCGCCAGCCGACGCCACCGCGCGCGCCGTCTATGACGCGGTCGAGCAGGCGCGTGTGGAGGCTATCGGGTCGCGGGCGATGGAAGGCGTGCGGGCCAACCTCAACCATGCGCTGGAGTTGCGGCTGAAGTCCGATCCGCTGCGCCGGGCACGCTCTGCCGATGAAGTGCCGCTGTCGACAGCGCTCGCGCTCAAGGTGCGTGAGCGGCTGACCGGCCAGGCTATCCCAAAGGATGCGACCGGTGGCATGGCCATGGTCGATGCCTGGATCGAGGAGAAGGCAGGCGCCGACCTTGATGCGCTGGGCCTCGCCATCGACGACCAGCGCGCTTTCCAGAAGCTCGCCCAGGCGATGCTGGAGCATCTTCAGCTGGTCGAAAGCGACGCGCCGCCCCCCACCGACGAAGAGGAACCGCAGGACGAAGGCGAGGACGAGGAAGAACAACAGGAAGAAGGCGATTCGGGCGAAGAGGAGTCCGGCGACAGCGACATGAACGCCGAGGCGCGGGCCGAGGACAAGGGCGGCGACACCGAAGAAGGTGAAACCGAATATAGCGACGATTTCGACGCCGACAGCGATCAGGGCGCCGACGACATGGGCGATGAGGGCATGATGCCCGTCCGGCCCAACCGGCCGATGTCCGATCTGCCGCCGGGCTTCGACTATAAGCCCTATACGATCGCGCATGACGAGATCGTCACCGCCGATGATTTGTGCGACGAGGATGAACTCAATCGCCTGCGCGGCTTCCTCGACCAGCAGCTGGTGAGCTTGCAGGGAGCCGTCACCAAGCTCGCCAACCGGCTGCAACGCCGGTTGATGGCGCAGCAATCCCGGTCATGGGACTTCGATCAGGAGGAAGGGCTGCTCGACGCTGCCCGGCTCGCGCGGATCGTGATCGATCCTACCCGGTCCCTCTCCTACAAGGTCGAGCGGGACACGGAATTTCGCGACACGGTGGTGACACTGCTGATCGACAATAGCGGCTCCATGCGTGGACGGCCGATCAGCATCGCGGCGATCAGCGCCGATATCATGGCGCGCACGCTGGAGCGCTGTGGCGTCAAGACGGAGATATTGGGCTTTACCACGCGCGCCTGGAAGGGCGGACAGAGCCGGGAGGATTGGCTCGCGGCCGGACGCCCGCCGATGCCGGGGCGGCTCAACGACCTGCGCCACATCATCTACAAGAAGGCGGACGAGCCCTGGCGGCGGGCGCGACGCAACCTTGGCCTGATGATGCGCGAGGGGCTGCTCAAGGAGAATATCGACGGTGAGGCGCTGCTCTGGGCGCATCAGCGGCTGATCGCGCGTAATGAGGAACGCCGCATATTGATGGTGATTTCCGATGGCGCGCCGGTCGATGATTCGACGCTGTCGGTCAACAGCGGCACCTATCTGGAGCGCCATCTGCGGCAGGTGATCGAGTGGATCGAGAATCGCTCCCCGGTACAGCTGGTCGCGATCGGCATCGGGCATGACGTCACCCGCTATTACCGGCGCGCCGTCACCATCATGGATGCCGAACAACTGGGCGGGACGATGGTGGAGCAGCTGGCGGGACTGTTCGACGAAGATTAGCAGGTCAGCCGTGCCGTTCAGCTGAGTTCATGCCTTGAAATGACCATAGGCGCTCTCGACCTCTTGGGAGGGCGCGGGGTACGCCTTGTTGAGGAGAATGTCATGAGTGTCGCTTTTCGCCGCGAGAGCGACGAGGAACATCTGGAGCCCACATTCGAGATACCGATCCCGCCCGGCCCCAATTGGGTGACGCAGCGAGGATTGCGGCTGACGCGCGAGAAGGTGGAAGCGCTTGAAGCGATCGATACCGCGGCGATGAGCGAAGACGATGCGAAGAAGCATAAGCGCGAGCTGCGCTACTGGCGCACGCGGCTGGCCACAGCGGATTTGAGGCCCGTTGCGGATGGCGACGCTGTCAGTTTTGGCGTGCGCGTTACCTATCGGCTCAACGGCCAGAAGAAGACCGTCTCGATCGTGGGGGACGACGAAGCCAACCCCAATGAGAAGCGGATCAGCTTTTCCTCCCCGCTAGCCCGCGCGATGATGGATGCCGAAGCGGGGGAGCAGCTGGATTTCGGTGGAAAAGCCGATGCAGTGGAAATCCTGTCGGTCGAGCCGATCAAGGAGGATTGAAGCGCACGTGGGCGCAGAGACATTGCTCTGCGCCCATGGACAAGATGATAGATCAGCCGTTCCGGCCAGCCTCGAACAGGAACCAGGCGCGTTCTTCCGCCTGATCGGTCCAGTCGTCGACAATGCCTTCCGTCGCGTTGTCGCCCGCCTCGGTGGCGGCGGCCTTCGCGGCACGCAGCGATTCGACGAGGCGCAGATTATCTTCCCGCAGTTCATTCAGCATGTCGGCGGGATTCACATATTCCGCATCATTGTCCTTGAGGGACTGGCGGCGGGCAATGTCGCCGATCGAGCGGAGCGTCGTATTCCCGGTCTTGCGCACGCGTTCGGCAATGGCGTCGGTTACGGCCAGGATCTGCGCCGCCTGCTCATCGAACATCAGGTGGTAATCGCGAAAATGCGGGCCTGAGACATGCCAGTGGAAGTTCTTGGTCTTGAAATAGAGCGCATAGCTATCCGCGAGCACGCCGTTGAGCGCTTCGGCCACGGACTTGGTGGCGTTGCTGCGCAGGTCGGTGGGAGTCTTGAGATCGGGGGCTGTCATGTCTTGCTCCTGGCTCGGTGAAATGATTTCGCGGGTATAATGATCTGATGGCGATAAGGTGCCATGGCAAGACGGGAATTACCCGCGGAAATGATCGCTTAGACTGATCCAAGCAATCGATCAGAGGCAGTCGGTCAGGCGAGTTGCAAAGCCAGGACGGCGAGTGTCAGGGCGACGATCAGCATCAATAGGGCGACGCTGACGCGGATGGCTCTGATCGGCCCCGCAGGCAACATCCGTTCCCGCAGCAGCACGACGGGAACAAGCGCGGCCATAACGCCCAGCGTTCCGCCGACCGCTGCCAGGACCGGCTCTGCGGTGCGAGTCGCCAGCCCCACGATCAGGAATTGGGAACCATCACCAAAGCCGAGAATGAAGAGACCCAGGGCGGCCGTCAGGAAAGGGCCTGTCGGCCAGTCGGCAAGCGGGTCCGGCGCTTTCACCCGCCATAGCAGGCCCACGCCCAGGAAAAGCACGGCCAGCGCCAGAAACAGCAGGCGCGCGTCCGCGCTAAGCATCGGCGCGAGGAAGGCACCCGCAACGGCGGCTATGGCCGCGTTGACGGATGCGGCCAGCATGATCCCGGCGATGATCGCGCCGTCACGCCGAAAGCGGGTCGCCAGGGCCAGCACCAGCAGTTGGTTTTTGTCACCTATTTCAGCAAGGAAGCATCCGAGCAGCGCGGTCAGCAATGCATCCACGGGCAGCGGCGGCTATCAGAGGGAAAGCGTCGGTGCAGACACCGCTAGGGATGCCGGAACAGGCATGGGCAACTGCGGCGCATCAGCCATTTCCGTGGCGATCGCGTCGCGCATCAGATCGAGATAGGACAAGATGACTGGCCCCGTACCCTGCAGCGACAAAGCCGATTGCAGCGTGTCGGCAAGGCCTTCGACGCTGTCGATATGGTAGGCGCGGGCGACATGGCGGATCTGGTCGACTTCGTCACGCAAGCTCGGCAGGCTAACCTGACCACGCTGGCCCGCAAGGCCGTCGACGCGGCGTAGCATGTCGGCGAGAATGGCCAGCATCGGATCGTGTCGCATGGGAAGCTTTCCCCCTGTCCTGTTGCTCCGATGACTAGATGCACCGGAACCGGTTAAGGCCGCGTAAAGTCTAGCATGCAGCCTGCCCCGCTGCCACGCGCGTATTGACATTATCCCGAATCTCCCTCATGGGCGGCTGCTGAAACGGGGCGGCCCTTCACGGGGCCGCTTCTCTTTTTCACGATATTCACGACCAGGAACCAGGGCCATGGCCAAGCCAGCAACTGTCAAGATTCGCCTCGTCAGCTCGGCTGACACCGGCTTCTTCTACGTCACGAAGAAGAATCCGCGCACGAAGACCGAGAAGCTGAGCTTCCGTAAATATGACCCTGTCGTGCGCAAGCATGTCGAGTTCAAGGAAGCCAAGATCAAGTGATCTGACGGCGGGTTTGCCCGCCTCGGTCGATTGACGGCTGAACGAAAAGGCCCGCCCCTTGTGGGAGCGGGCCTTTCCTTGTTCGCTGCGGGCGTTTCGGTACGCCGCGAGCCGAAAAGAGGAGGGGCGTGTGTCCCCCTCCTCTCTTGGCGAAGCTGATCAGTTGCCGACGGGCTGACCATCCGTGCGCGTCACGACGATGGTCGAGGAGCGGGGCTGCTGACCCGCCACCGGCCAATTGCCCGTGGGATGCTGAATGTTGACGAAGAAGGTCTTGAGGTCCGGCGTGTAGGCGATGCCGGTGATCTCGCATCCCAGAGGCCCAACCAGGAAGCGCTTTGACTGCTTGCTGGTCTGATCGACATAGAACATCGCATTATGGCCGAAGGCCTGATCAATGGTCGTGCCGGTGACGCCGGAATTGCCAGGGACGCTGTGATCGGTCTGTACCCAAAGGCGGCCTTGCGGATCGATGCGGATGCCATCGGGGCTGGAGAAGGTATCGCCCTTGATGTCGCCCACCAGGTGCTGACCGCCCGAAGAGAGCTTGGGATCGCCCGCCAGCAGGAAGATTTCCCAGGTGAAGGTCATCGCCAGCGGCGAATTGTCTTTTTCCTTGAACTTGATGATGTGGCCGTGAAGGTTGCGCGTGCGCGGGTTGGCCGCATCGGTGACCTGACGGCCACTATTGTTGGTCAGCGTGCAATAGATCGCGCTGTTGTCAGGCGCGACGGTCAGCCATTCGGGACGATCCATCACGGTGCCGCCAGCAACGCGCGCCGCCGCCTTGGTGTTGATCAGCACGTCAGACTGGCTGTTGAAGTTGACGATGACCGGCGCAGGCGGCGTCGTGCTCTGGCTGACATTGCCGGGGTCCGACGCGCCGGGCAGCAGGCCGTTCTGACCCTGCTCCAGCGCCCGCCATTCACCCGTGCCGTCCGCGTTGAAGCGCGCGACGTAAAGGGTGCCATGATCAAGCATGTCGGTGTTGGCCGCGCGGTTCGTCGCGCTGTAGGGGCGGTCGCACACGAATTTGTAGATGCAGCCGGGCGTGCCGTCGTCGCCCATGTAGAATGCGACGCGACGGTTGCTGTCCGTCATGTGCGCGACATTTTCATGATCGAACCGGCCAAGCCCGGTGCGCTTTGTCGGCGCGGCCAGTTCCTGGTAGGGATCGATCTCGACAACCCAGCCATAATTATTCTGCGGTTGCGTGGGGTCGAGATAATTGTCCGTCGATTCCTCGCAGGTCAGGTAGGTGCCCCACGGGGTGCGGCCCGACGAGCAGTTGTTCAGCATGCCCTTGATCGTGCCCGACAGCAGGCCTGACCCCCGGCCGCTCGCCTTGTAGCTGCTGTTGCCGGTGTAGCGCTTGTTATAGCGCGAACCCGCCTTTACCGCCCATTTGCCATCCGAACCCTTGGCGACTTCGACAACGGAGATGCCGACCCCGGAAAGGGCGAGGGCCTTCTGATCCGCGCTGGCCGTCGCTGCATTATAGCTACCGGAAAAGAGGATGTTGTAGTCAGGCAGTTCATGGTTGATGGCGAGCAGCCCGCCGACGTTGGGGTCGACGCCCGAAAGTTCGAAATATTCCATCCCGTCATGGTTGCCGCCCGCCCATTTTTCCGCGTCGGCAGGGGTCGGGAAGCTGCCCGAATAGGGCGTGCCTGCTTCGACCGAGTCACCAGCCTTCAGCAGGACATCTACGGTGTAGCCGTTGGGCACCGTGACGGTGTCATTCTGATTTGCGGCAACCGGTGCAAAGGCGATGGCGTAGCTGGGCGCGGGGGCCGGAGTCGGCGTAGGGCTGGGCGTGGGGCTCGGCGACGCGGAATCATCGTCATCATCTCCGCAGGCAGCCAAAGCGCCCATCATCGGCAGGATGGAAAGGCCGAGCAGGCCGTTTTTCAACACCGAGCGGCGGCCGGGATTGGCGGCGACGATCGCCTCCAGGCAATTGTCGCCCGCTTCGATCCTGGGTTCTGCATCGCGAAATGGCGCACGCGCCTCGTCGGTGAGGTGAGACATGATTTTACCCTGTTCCAGATCGGACTGTCGGCGGGATGCCGCGTCCTTGAGCCGGAGGCTTGGCAGAGGCGCATGTAACCGGCGCTTCACTTCAGGGTCAGGGGCGTGAAATCTCCGTTACGATCAGATGACGACGGCGCCAGCACGTCACAGCAGGGCGTTCACCTGTTCGATGAAGCGCAAGACGGAGATGGGTTTGGACACATAAGCCTGCGCTCCTGCAGCCCTCAGCCGATCTTCATCCCCTTTCCCGGCATAGGCGGTCACCGCCATGACCGGAACGGCAGCAAGCCGTGGATCGCGCTTCAGCGAGACGATGAGGTCGAGGCCACTGACATGAGGCAGATGGATATCGGTGATGACGAGGTCCGGGCGAAACTCCAGCGCCTGCACCACCACATCGCGCCCGTCACGCAACGGCAACACTTCATGACCATGGGCGCGCAGCAGGTCGCAAAAAAGTTTGAGATTGAGTTCGTTGTCCTCGACAACGAGCACGCGCTTTGCCACCAGTCACCCGCGTTAAATGAATGCGCATTCGAAAAGCGCGCTGATACAACCGCCCCTTGCCGAGAATCAATCATGCGTCCCGATAGCCCCGATAGCAAGCGACTTGGCCCGGCCGATGACGAAGACGCCTCGACGCTTGCCCTGATGGCGCTGGCCTGGACGCTGGGCGATGAACCGCGCGCGGATCGGCTGCTCGCGCTGACGGGGCTCGATGCCGATACGCTGCGGGCCGGGATCAACGACAAGATGGTGTTGCGAGCGGTGCTGGACTTTCTGGCTGATCATGAGCCGGACCTGATCGCCTGCGCCGACGCGATCGATACGACGGCCGAGAAGCTGATTGCCGCGCGGCGGGAGCTGGGCCGATGAGCCGCCCGCTGGTCATCACCGACTGCGATGAAGTGCTGCTGCACATGGTCGTCCCGTTTCGCGAGTGGCTGGACGAGCATCATGACGTTCATTTCGACATGCGCGAACGCGGCTTTGCGGATGCGCTGCGCCACAAGGACAGCGGCATCCCGCTGGAGCGTGAGCTTGTCTGGCAACTGCTGGTCGGATTCTTCGATACCGAGATGCATCGCCAGATGCCGATCACCGGGGCAGTCGAAGCGATCGGCAGGCTGGCCCGCGTCGCCGACATCGTCGTCCTCACCAACATCGGCGAGCGGCATCATCAGCAGCGGGTGGAGCAGCTGGCCTCCCATGGACTGGATTTTCCGGTCCACTGGAATCACGGACCAAAGGGCGCTCCTCTGGCCGCGATCGTCGCCGACAGGCAGCCTTCGGCGGCCCTTTTCATCGACGATCTCGCTGAACATCATCAATCGGTTGCGGAACATGCACCCGGCGTCTGGCGGTTGCATATGGTCGGCGAACCGGAAATCGCGGCGGATATCGATGCCGCGCCTTTCGCGCATGCCCGGATTGATGGCTGGGCAGCGGCCGAGACGTGGATCAATGAGCGGCTGGCCGAAGGGCCTGCGCCTTCCAATCTTCAATCCCAGATGGAGTCTAAAAATGAGCGTTGAAGCCCGCCTTGCCGAACTCGGTATCACGCTGCCGGAAGCCGCCGCGCCGGTCGCAGCCTATGTCGCGGCTGTCGAAGCAAACGGCCTGCTCCACATTTCCGGCCAGATTTCCCTTTCGGAAGGGCAATTGATGACGGGCCGCCTCGGCGAGGATCGCGAGCTTGATTATGGCGTCAAGGCTGCGCGGGCCTGCGGGCTTAACCTCATCGCGCAGATGAAGGCCGCGCTCGGCAGCCTGGATCGTGTCGAGCGGATCGTGAAGCTGGGCGCGTTCATCAGCAGCGCCCCGGGCTTCACCGACCAGCCGAAGGTGGCGAACGGCGCGTCCGAATTGATGGTCGAGGTGTTCGGCGAGGCAGGCAAACATGCCCGCAGCGCCGTCGGCGTGCCGGTACTGCCGCTCGGCGCGGTTGTAGAGATCGACGCGGTCGTCCTTGTCCGGCCTGCGGCCTGATCTTTCCTTCCTGACAGCCCGCCCCTTCGCCCATCGCGGGCTGCATGGGGCGGGCGCCAGTGAAAACGGCATGGCCGCGTTCAACGCGGCCATCGCGCAGGGATATGGCGCCGAATGTGACGTCCGGCTGAGCCGGGATGGCGTCGCGATGGTTTTCCACGATGCGGCGCTATCCCGGGTGACGGGGGTCGATGGGGTCGTTGCCGCGCGAAGCGCCGCTCAGCTCGGACAGCTGAAGCTGAAAGACGGCGGCGGCATTCCTCGGCTGAACACATTGTTGCAAGCGTGCGGGCAGGCCGTTCCGCTGCTGATCGAACTCAAGGTGATGGGCCGCAATGTCGCGCCCCTTTGCGCCGCAGTGGCGCGCGATCTAGGGAAGCACCCCGGCCTGCAGGCCGCCGTCATGTCCTTCAACCCCATCGCGATGCGCTGGTTCGCCCGCAACATGCCGCAGGCCGTGCGCGGACTGGTGGTGACGGAACAGGGCCAGCCGGGCTGGCGGGGAGCGGCACGGCGCGGCCTTGCACTTTGGGTGGCGAGACCCGACTTTATCGCCTGTGACGTGCGTGATCTTCCTTCCCGTTTTGCTGCCGAGGCGCGCGAGCGCGGGTTGCCCGTGTTGAGCTGGACAGTGCGCACCAAGTCAGAACATGTCGTGGCGGCGGCGCATGCAGACCAGATTATCTTCGAGGTCCCGCGTGACTGAATGCGTGGTGCGGATGGCTGGCGGCGTTGCGGAATTGCCGCGCGAAGAGTGGGATGCCTGCGCCGGGACCGCCAACCCCTTCATGAGCTGGGACTTTCTCGCCGCGCTCGAGCGGTCGGGCAGTGTCGGCACGGGAACGGGCTGGCAGCCTCTGCCCATGCTGATCGATGGTGCAGACGGGCGGATTGCCGCGGCCGCGCCGCTCTATGGCAAGACGCACAGCCAAGGCGAATATGTGTTCGATCATGGTTGGGCGGATGCGTGGGAACGGGCGGGTGGACAATATTATCCCAAGATCCAGCTTGCCGCGCCCTTCTCTCCAGTGGCGGGCCCTCGTTTGCTGCTCCGCGATCCGGCTCTCGCCCCGGCGCTGATCGCAGGCATAGAAACACTGGTCGAACGCAATGATCTCTCGTCCGCCCACGCGACCTTTGTCGAAACGGCACAGGTTCCATTGTTCGAAGCGGCAGGCTGGCTGATCCGTGAAGATAGTCAGTTCCACTGGATCAATCGCGGCTATGGCGATTTCGACGATTTCCTCGCCAGCCTGTCGAGTGCGAAGAGGAAGAATATCCGCAAGGAACGGGCTCGCGCGGTCGAAGGGCTGGAGATCGTTCATCTGACCGGCGGCGACATTGGCGAAGAGCATTGGGACGCCTTCTGGCACTTTTACCAGGATACCGGATCGCGCAAATGGGGGCGGCCCTATCTGACGCGCGACTTTTTTTCGATGCTGGGCGAAAGCATGGCCGATCGGGTGCTGCTGATGCTGGCGATGCGCAATGACAGGCCGATCGCGGGCGCGCTGAACCTGATTGGCGAAGACGCGCTATATGGCCGCTACTGGGGGTGCATTGAGGACGTGCCCAACCTGCATTTCGAGCTCTGCTATTATCAGGCGATAGACGTTGCCATCGCGCGCGGGCTGGCGCGAGTGGAAGCCGGCGCGCAAGGGGGCCATAAGCTGGCGCGGGGATATGGGCCTGAACCCACCTATTCGGCGCATTTCCTGCCGAACGCATCTTTCCGCCGGGCGGTCGCCGATTTCCTCACCGCCGAGCGCGCGGGCGTGCAGAACGACCGCATCTGGCTTGCCGAACGAGCGCCGTTCCGCAAGCAAGGTTAAAGGATCAGGCGGCGCGGAGTTGGCTGGCGGCGATCCAGGCCCGCGCCTGGCGCTGCGCTTCGGCGATTTCGCGTGCGGTCATTTCCTCGGCGATTTCGGCACGCATCGCCTGCCCCTCCTCGCTGCCGCGCGAGGCCGCCAGATTGAACCATTTATGCGCTTCGATCAGATCGACGGGCATGCCGCCGGTGCCACAGCTATAGGCGACACCAAGCTCGAAACATTCTTCAGCCGATTGCCAGCCTGTGGCCGGGCGGCGGCTTTCCATCAGAAACTGAGCACTCTTCAGACTATTGGCCATGACCGAATCCCCCTGTGGATTTCGACATAATGGTTTTCGACAGGCGGCACGGTGCACCGGCAGGGGATAAAAAATGGTTAACGCAGATTGGCGGGATGAAACGGCAACCGCCGGAAACAGGGGAGTAGCAAGGTTAATGCGGCTGATTGCCCGATCTATCGCTGGCATCGCCGCGTCATTGACTTCATAGCCGCGCGATGACCAACCCTTCCTCTCCGGTCGCCGTTCGACAATCGCAAAAGGATATCGGATTTCGCGAATTCGTGGTGCTGAGCGCCTGTCTGATGGCAATGAATGCGCTGTCGACCGACCCCATGTTGCCTGCTCTGCCGGAGATCGGCAGCGACCTTGGGGTCGCCAACGCCAATGACCGGCAGCTCATCATCAGCATCTATTTTCTGGGGCTCGGCGCAGGATCGCTGCTGTTCGGCATCCTGTCCGACCGGTTTGGGCGCAAGAAGGTGATGGGCGGCGCGCTGGTGCTGTTTGTCCTCTCCACCATCGCATGCGCCGCCGCGCAAAGCTTTTCCCTGCTGCTGATCGGCCGCGCTGCAGCCGGCTTCTTTGCAGGCGCAAGCCGCGTGATTGCGGTCGGCATCATCCGGGACCGGTTCAAGGGCGATGCCATGGCGAAGGTCATGTCGCTGATCCTGGCGGTGTTCATGTTGATACCCGTGGTAGCGCCGAGCTTTGGGCAGGCAATTCTCTGGTTCGCGCCATGGCGGTGGATTTTCTGGATCCTCGCTATCCAGGCCGCGCTCATCCTGATCTGGATGGTCGTCCGCATGCCCGAGACGCTGGCGCCGGAAAACAGGCTGCGCATGAGCCCATCGACGATCTTTCGCACTATTGGCTCCGTCCTCACCAACCGCAGTGCTGCGGGATATATGCTGGCGAGCGGCGTGGTGATGAGCGGGCTGATCGGCTTCATCCTGTCGGTGCAGCAGATATTCTTCGACATTTTCGACGCCAGGTCATTTTTCCCCATCGCCTTCGCGGTGATGGCTGGAAGCATGGGGGTCGGCAGTCTGCTGAACAGCCGGCTCGTGTCGCGATTTGGCGCGCGGCGGTTGAGCCAGGGCGCGGTGATTTCCATGATCGTGACGAGCGCTATTCACCTAGGCGTGATCGCGTCCGGCCATGAAAATATGATCAGCTTCATGGTCTTTCAGTCGGCCACGATGATGGCGGTCGCCTTTACCGCTTCCAACTTCGGCGCAATTTCGATGGAGCCATTCGCCAAGGGAGCGGGCGCAGCCTCTTCCTTTCAGGCTTTTTTGACAACAGCGCTGTCCAGCGCCTTGGGCAGCATCGTTGGCCGCGCCTTCGACGGTACGACACTGCCGCTGACTTTAGGCATGCTGATCTTCGGTGTCGCGGCGCTGCTGATCGTCGCCTTTGCCGAGCGGGGGAAGCTTTTCACGCGCCCGCGCCATGATGCGCTTCGCGAAGTGGAATTCGACACCGTTCATTGAAAAAGAGGCGGCGGATGGGACCGCCGCCTCGTGGAATACCCTTAGGCCTCCCGCCCGCCCGGAGTTGGAGCACCGGGCAATGGTGGCACTGGCTGCGGCGGGACATCGGCATCCTGCTCGTGCGTCTCCACCAGGCCGCGCGCCACATGGCTCTTGCGATAGCCGTAGAGGAAATAGAGCAGCAGCCCGACTCCGCCCCACACCGGCAGCACCAGCTGGGCATCTACCGGCAGGTTGAAGAAGAGGAAGAGGCAGCCGACGGACGCCATGGGCGCGATAAACCAAACGACCGGAGTCCGGAAAGGACGGTGACGATGAGGATCGCGCACCCGCAGTACCAGGACGGCGATCGACACCATGAAGAAGGCGAACAGCGTGCCCGAATTGGAAATGTCCGCCAACTGGCCCACCGGCAGAAGCGCCGCGCCAATGGCGACGAAAATGCCGGTCACGATCGTGACGATGTGCGGCGTCTTGAAGCGCGGATGAATGCTGGCGAGCTTTTCCGGTAACAAACCGTCGCGAGCCATCACGAAGAAGATGCGCGTCTGGCCGAACATCATCATCAAGATGACAGAGGGAAGCGCCAAATTGGCAGCCAGCCCCAGCGCGTTGCCGACTACCGTCCAGTTGATGGACCGCAGCACATGCGCCAGCGCCTCATTGGAGCAGACCAGATCGCCCGCATGCGCAGCCGTAGCGCAGGCTTGGGCGAAGCCGGCCGAACCCGGGGCGACGACTGATCCATCCAGTCCCAGCACCGGCTGGGCACCGATGGCGCCGATCGCGCCTGCAGCAACGAGCAGATAGAAGATGGTGCAGAGCGCAAGGCTGCCGATCAGACCGATCGGAACGTTGCGCTGCGGATTTTTGGTTTCTTCCGCAGCCGTCGACACGGCGTCGAAGCCCACATAGGCAAAGAAGATGGACGCCGCCGCCCCGACGATGCCCATCCCGCTCGTCCCTTCGGGTCCGAACCAGCCATTAGGTGCGAAGGGCGAGAAGTTTCCCGTGTCAAGAGCGGGCAGCGTCAGCGCGATGAAGGCGGTAAGCGCGGCGACCTTGATCGCGACCAGAACCGCATTGACGCGCGCGCTTTCGGTGGTGCCGATCACCAGCAGGGCCGTCACCGCCAGCGCGACGACGATCGCCGGGATATTGATGACCCCATGCGAAAAATCGGCATGCGGAATGAACCCGTTCATGCTCCAGGCGGGGCCCGCAGACAGCGCCTGCGGTAACTCCAACCCCGTCACGCTTTTCATGAGGCCCATGAAATAGCCGGACCAACCCACGGAAACCGCGCTCGCTGCAACGGCGTATTCGAGGATCAAGGCCCAGCCCACCATCCAGGCGAGCAATTCACCGACCACCGCGTAGGTGTAGGTGTAGGCCGACCCCGATACCGGCACCATGGACGCGATTTCCGAATAGCAGAGCGCTGCAAAGGCACAGACGGCCCCCGCAATGACGAAGCTCCACATCATTCCCGGTCCCGCCTTTTGCGCGGCGGCGGCAGTCAAAACGAAAATGCCGGTGCCAATGATGGCCCCGACACCCAGAAGCGTTAGCTGTATTGGTCCCAACGTCCGGACCAGGGACTTTTTTTCCGCTGTCGCCAATATGGCGTCCAATGGCTTGATGCGCCCGAAAATCATGCGTGGAACCCTCAGCTATATTTTGTCCCCGAACGGCCTTTGGACCGATCGCTTATGTCGTTGGGTGAAGACTATCGCCTAATGTGGCGCGCGCAAGTATGTTGCGCGGCCTCGGCACATTTGTCCAAAGGAGTCATTGATGATCGAACTGCTGCGCGCTGCCAGCCTGTCGGATGTGCCGCACGGCTTTGCGGGACGGCGTGGCGGTGTGTCGACCGGGGTTCACGCGGGGTTGAATGTCGGCCTTGGTTCGGCGGATGAACGCCAGGCAGTCCTTCACAATCGGGACTTGGCAAGGGATGCCCTGCTACCCGGCGCGGCATTGGTCACGGTGCGGCAGGTCCATTCGGCGGACGTAGTGACGGTGACCGGCCCGATCGACGAAGCCGAACGTCCGGCTGCCGATGCGATGGTGACGGACCGTCCCGGGCTGATATTGGGGATTTTGACCGCAGACTGCGTTCCGGTGTTGCTCGCCGACAGGAAAGCAGGTGTCGTCGGAGCAGCGCACGCTGGCTGGAAGGGGGCGATCGCGGGTGTCACGGACAACACGCTCGCTTCGATGGAAAAGCTGGGCGCCCGGCGCGACCAGATCAGTGCTGCGATCGGGCCGTGCATCGGCCGTACTTCCTATGAAGTTACCAGCGACTTCGCCCGCCATTTCGAAGAGCAGGACGCGGAAAACAGTCGCTTCTTTTCAACAGGGCGCGAAGGCCATTGCCAGTTCGACATCGCGGCCTATGTGGCGGCCCGCCTCGCTATCGCGGGAGTTGGAAGGGTCGAGATGTTGGACGAGGATACCTATAGCCAGCCCGACCGCTTCTATAGCTATCGCCGGTCCTGCCATCGGGACGAAGCAAGCTATGGGCGACAAATCTCGATGATCGCGGTCGGCTGAGGCCGCGCCACCGTCAGGTTGGTCAGCCCGGCGGCAATCCCGGGTCTATGCCCGTCAGTTCGATCGAAAGGTCCCAAAGCCGTCGCGCGTCTTCAGCATTGGCCGCCCGCTGCTCGATCCCTGCGGGCCCCGACACGCCCCGCATCTCCCACAGCCCTTGCGGGCCGAAATAGTCGCCACCTTCGGCATGGGGATCTGTGGCCGCTTGAAGCGTTGGCCAGGCTGCCGCGGCCACGGGGTTGAAGAGCGGCCGCACGACCGGAAGCACGGGCTTGGTCCAAGGCGGAAGGTGCCGCATCAGCTCGGTTAGGGACACACCGGGGTGGCAACCGATCGCGCTCACGGGCGCCTGCGCAGCGCGCAACCGCCGGTCCAGTTCCTGGACGAACAGCAGGTTGGCCAATTTGCTTTGCCCATAATATTGCGTGGCATTGTATGTGTTATCAGCGTTCCAATCATCCCACAGTATCTGGCCGCGGCGATGCGCAATGCTTGAGGTAACCACGACACGCGCGCCCGCAGTCTCACGTAGCTTCGGCAGCAGCAGGACGGTTAGGGCAAAAGTGCCAAGATGATTGACGCCGAATTGAAGCTCAAACCCCTGAGCCGTGCGCGAGAGTGGCGGAATCATCACCCCTGCATTGTTGACGAGAACATCCAACCGGGGTTCGGCCACCACTCTTTCGGCCGCAGCCCGAACGCTTGCCAGATCAGCCTGATCCAACAGGATCAGCTCCAGTTCGGCGTCCGGCTTTGCCGCCTTGATTTGCGCAAGCGCTTCCGAACCCCGTCGCGCATCACGGCATGCGAGTAGAACGCGCGCCCCTTTCGATGCCAAGGCTTTGGCCGCTTCGAACCCAATCCCGGTATTGGCTCCGGTAACCAGAAAGGTGCGTCCGCTTTGATCCGGCACTTGGGCATCGGTAAAGGCCACAACAATTCCCCCACTACGCTTCGAACGAGCATTTTGTGGAGAGTTCCGTTTGTGAAGGCAAGGCGGGTCCACGCATCTGAATGATCGGCGGCAATCTCGGATTGCAATCGGGCAGTCAGTTACCTTGGGCAGCATCTGATGGTGCGGTGAAGAAGCATTGGATGAATGCTTCGGGCTTTCCGTTCCCTGGGCCGTAGTAGCAGCTCTAATGGGGTTTCTATTGCACGTCCTAATCAGTCCGGCCGTAAGAAAGGTCCTCGGCAGGAGGCGATGAGAGCAAGAAACTTCAGGATGCGGTGATCGACCGCGAAGACTTGTAGAGCGGCGTATCCATCGCCGACGTCACCCTCAGCGATTCCCGCGCTTTATCCCTGTTCCGCAGCGATTTTGAACAAGTCCCTGCTAGTCAGCGCATTTCTCACTCACCGGAGTGATGAATAGCGTCCGGGGCTGTCGATAGCCTAGCTACGTGCCACAACCACCCGAACTGCGGAACACCCTCAGATATTATGTGATGCGGGCAATCGCATGCACCGCGAGCTCCTCGGCAGATGTCCCGCCTTTTATTTGCACGATGCCATTCTGCGGTCCGCTACATTCTTATCCACATAGTTGGTCATCTGCTAAATGGACGGCTATCCCGCCTTGGCCGCGGTGATGATGATTTCTACCTTATAGTCCGGATGGTACAGCTTTACCTCTCCGGTCGCACGGGCTGGAGCCGGAAAGCCGGCGATCCATGTGTCCCATGCTTGGTTCATTTCCTCGAAGTCATTGATATCCGCGAGCCATATCTGCGCCGTCAACAGATGGTTCTTGTCGCTTCCAGTCTGTTTCAGCAAAGCATCAATCGCGGCAAGCGCAGCTTGCGTCTGCAAGCCAACGCTTTCCCCAGGCGCGCCGATCTGGCCAGCCAGGTAAATAGTGTCGCCATGAACGACAGCCTCGCTCATGCGCGGACCTGTATCGATGCGGGTAATGGTCATGGCGAGAGGGTTCCTTTAAATCGTTACAGCAAGGCGACAGCGCCGTCAGATGGCCAAGATGTGCGCTCAGCCGATGTGGCAAACGAGCACTTGCCTTAGCTCGCATGCCTCCGTCTACCCCCGAACTCCCGACTGGCCGCAGCATGATGATGCATGATGCGGACCTTAAGCGGGAATTACTTGGAAATGGAGGTCGGCGCCGGAACAGGCTCCTCTGCGTCCGTAACTGTTTCACGGCCAACCGCACTGAAGTGCTGCATCATCTTTTCATTGAGGATCATGCCCGCCTGTTCGCGGGGACGTGCAACCGTGAGGTCACATAGATCAGGGGCAGACATTAATCGGGATAGATTGCGAAGGATCGTCTTCTGGTGACGGAGAGTTGGTGGATGTGTCTCCCAATCTCTTTAGCGGACTCCCTTCAACCTGACGCTCATGAATTGCTATCGGAGTCGGAGATGGAGAAAGCGGCTTTTCCAGTCCGGCTGGCTTGATCGGCTTCGGAGAAGCCGATCGCCGAGATCCTGCAGCATCCGATGTTGGTCCAGAAGTCAGTGAAAGGTCGAAGCCCTGCTCGATACCCATACTGGTGAGGCCATTCGGGCGGAAGCTGCAACCTCTTGGAGGATTTAACGCAAGGGTGGGCGCGCTGCGAGACACTCTGAGTGATGCGTCTATTCGAGCGGAAGGCACCGCCGTGTTGACCCCGCAGGTCTAGAGCGTGACCAGCTATCCCGACGGCGCTTGTGGTCTGGAGGCGGAGATCGTGTCCAGCGGGAGGGATTTAGCGGCCTTCGCCCTAAACGCGAACGCGGCCCTGTGGGGCGTCGTATCGGGTTTATGCTGTTGGTTGCGGGAGCAGGATTTGAACCTGCGACCTTCAGGTTATGAGCCTGACGAGCTACCGGGC
>NZ_JALKHS010000005.1:0-141226 GCF_023051225.1 Sphingobium agri
GTGGCCACCCCGGCCCGGGCAATCCAGCATGGCCCAAACGGACCGCAATGTCATAAGACAAGCATGATCGGGTTGGATTGATCGGCCACGGAGGTGGTCCGGGGTTCCACCACTTATCTGATGTTGCAGAGGTAGCGGGACCCCGGGTCAGGCCCGGGGTGACGGAAGGAGCGAAGGCTTCCGCGTAAGACGATTACGCTCTCCATCACAGTTCGTGGTCGATGACAGCGCGGGTGACTTCGCCCGCCTTCAGCGCGGCGATTGCTTCATTGATCCGGTGGAGCGGCCAGATGCCGCTGATCTGGTCGGCGATGTTCAGCCGACCGTCCCGCGCTTGCGCGATGAGTTCGGGATAGTCACGCTGCGGCAGCGCGCCGCCGTTCATGGTCGCAATCACCTCACCACCCATGACGAAGCTGCCGAGCGGCAGCGCCGCTTCCGCACCGGGGCGCGACATGCCGATCAGCACGACACGGCCCCCGCGCTTCGTGCAGCGCAAGGCGGTGTTGATGGCGCCCACCGCGCCGCTGCATTCCACCACCACATCGATGGGGCCATGGTCGCGAGCCAAGGCAGCCGCCGCGGCATCGCTGTCCTGTGCGGGGTCTGCCAGCACAAAGGCGGTGGCGCCAAATTGCCGCGCCGTCGCTTCCTTTGCCGGATTGGCATCGACTGCGATCACTTTCGCGCCGTTCCGGGCCGCGCCCTGGATGGCGTTGACGCCGATGCCGCCCACGCCGAAAACGGCGACGGTGTCCCCGGCGCGCACTCGGCCGAGAACGCGCGAGGCGCAGACGCCCGTCGAAACGGCGCACCCAATCAGCGCACCTTGATCCAAAGGCAGGTCATCGATCGCGAACAATTGCGAGGCCTTCACCACGATTTCGCTGGCGAAAGAGGAGACGTTGGCGAAAGAGGCGACCGGCTTTCCATCAAGGGTGAAGGGAAAGCCGGGCGCCATGCCCCAATTGATGTCGCAATTATGCGGTTCCCCGCGCTGGCACTCCCGGCATTCTCCGCACGGTGTTTGCGTCCCCACGCAGACATGGTCGCCCACCGACCAGCCCTCTACGCCTGCACCGAGTTCCGCGATCTCACCTGCGGCCTCATGCCCCAGCACGACCGGGAGGTTGGGCAGGTGCGGCGTCAGCATCGCTATGTCGCTGTGGCAGATGCCGGACCGCAGAACGCGGACACGAACCTCGCCCGGCCCGATGGGGCGAAGTGTCACGGCGTCACTGACGAAGAGCGACTGTCCATCCCAAAGCGCGGCCCTCATGCGCTCAACCCCGCCAGCAGGGGATAGCGGAAGGACGGATCATCACGATCCGCGCGGCCATTGGGTGCATCCTTGCTCATCCGTTCAAATGCTCCTTCATCAACCGGCACGATCGAACCATGATCGAAGACGAGGCTGCGATAGGTGAATTTCCATTCGCCATCCCGCCGTTCATATCGATCGAGATAGCGGCCAAGGGCGATGAAGAGCTTGGCGTCAGGGCCATGGGTACGATGCCAGGCCTCTACATAATGTTCACCTTCGGCATGATCGCCGTCGACGACGAACAGGCTGTTGCTGATGCTGTGGCGGGTCAGGCTCCAATGCGCGGTCACTTCAGGTAGCCAGGCAACGAATGCATCGGGACCGCCCTGAAACATCGCTCCATGGTCGTCGATCGCATCATCATGATAGAGGGTTCGCACGAGAGCGAAGTCGCGGCGATCACATCCGCGACAGTAGCGCATGACGAGATCGTGCAGCGCAATCCGGTCGAGCAATGACTGCGACATATTTCTCTCCATTCCGGTCGCGAGGCTGGATTGTTATCGTTCCACGATGTCGAATAGCGGCTATCCTGCGCATAGGGGAAGCGCAAAAAGAGCCGAACCGCTGTTTTTCGTAGCAAGCGGATCTGCGCAAAGGGATTTGGAGTTATCGCGGAGATCGTTTATAATTCTGGTAACCCCGACGTTAATATATGGGGAAGAGGATGGAACCTGACAGCACCATATTCTTGTTATGTCCCTTTCGATTGCTGTGCCTGGCTAGTGGTACATCGGCGCTTATAGGGTTGAGCGTTATCCTCCTGCTGACCTGACAACATTTCCGATCCGGGATCGGAAAAATACTTGCCTTCCGCCTGCGGCAAACCCTAAGCCGTCGCCGTAAAGCCGAGACGGTAGGAATGATATGACCGAAGCTAAGGGGCCGTTGACCGACAGGGCCGAGGCAGGGACCCTTCCCGACGAAGACGTTCATGACAGCGCGAGCAGCCCGAAGCGGCGCAAGCTGGGCCTGATCCTGGGCACGGCCGCCGTGATCGTGCTGATCATCGGGGCGATCTGGTTCATACGCCACCAGACATATGGCAAATATCAGCAGAGCACCGAAGACGCCTATCTGCAGGCCGACAGCGTGACCGTGTCCGCCCGCGTGTCCGGCTATATCAGCGAAGTGCTGGTGCATGAGAATCAGGATGTGAAACCTGGTCAACCGCTGCTGCGGATCGAAGCGCCGGATTATCCGGCTCAGGCGGCACAGGGACAGGCGCAGATCAATCTGGCAGCGGCCAATGCCGAGAATGCGCAAGCGCTGATCGGAGAACAGGAAGCCGCCATCGCGCAAGCCCGCGCCATGCTGGCGGCGGCGCAGACCAAGGCGCGCTTTGCCGCAGCCGAGGTGGCGCGCTACACCCCGCTCGCCGCGAGTGGAGCGGAACCGCGGGAAAAGCTGGCGACGCTTCGCACACAGGCAGCGCAGGCGGCGCAGGATGTCGCGGCACAGCGCGCGACCACGGAGGGCGCGGAACGGCGCATCGCCAGCCTGCAAGCGCAGATCGCCCAGGCGAAGGCCCAGGGCCAGAGTGCGCGCGCGCAGCTTGAGGCGGCGCAGCGCAATGTCCGCGACATGGTGATCCGCGCGAGCGTCGCCGGGCGGGTGGGCGACCTTTCCGCACGGGTAGGGCAGTTCGTGCAGCCGGGGCTGCGCCTCATGTCCGTCGTGCCGGTCGAACAGCTGTATCTGGAAGCGAATTTCAAGGAAACGCAGCTCGGCCTGATGCGGCAGGGGCAGCCAGCGGAGATCGAGGTCGACGCTCTGCCGGGAATGACGCTACATGGCCATGTGGCAAGCCTTGCGCCCGGCACCGGCGCGCAATTCTCGCTGCTGCCGCCGCAGAACGCGACCGGCAACTTCACCAAGATCGTTCAGCGGGTGCCGGTGCGGATCGCGATCGATGCTGATCCGTCGATCAAGAAGCTGTTGCTGCCCGGCATGTCCGTCGGCGTATCTGTGGACACGCGCTCGGCTCGCGAAGAGCTGGAGCGGCTGAAGAACAACCAGCAGGTCCGGCGGGAAGCCGCCAAGTGAACGCAGCCCAGCCTGAGACAGCGCAGCGCGCGAGCGCGGCGGACTGGCTCGCGGTTGCGGCAGGCACGCTGGGCGCGATGATGGCGATGCTCGACATCTCCATCGTCAATTCGGCCTTGCCGATCATCCAGGGCGAAATCGGCGCAAGCGGTACGGAAGGCACGTGGATCGCGACGTCGTTCATCGTTGCCGAAATCGTTATCATCCCCCTGGCAGGCTGGCTGCAAAGACTGCTGGGGCTGCGCAATTTCCTCATCATCGCGACGATCGGCTTCGTCCTCTTTTCGATGATCTGCGGCATGGCGCAGACATTGCCGGTGATGATCGGCGGGCGGATCGGCCAGGGCATCACGGGCGGCGCGCTGATCCCGACGGCGATGACCATCATCGCGACCCGGCTGCCGCGCCACCAGCAACCTGTCGGCAACTCACTCTTTGGCGCGACCGCCATCCTGGGTCCTATCATGGGGCCAGTGCTGGGCGGCTGGCTGACCGAGAATTGGAGCTGGCACTATGCCTTCTTCCTCAATCTTCCGGTCGGCGTTGCGCTGCTGCTTTTGCTGTTCGTCGCACTGCCGCATGAGCGGGCGCGGCTGGACCTTATCGGCGAGGCGGACTGGCTGGGCGTGTTCGGCCTGATCCTGGGGCTCGGCGGCCTTACCGTTGTGCTGGAGGAAGGCGAGCGGGAACAGTGGTTCGAATCCTCGACGATCATCTGGCTCACCATCACGGCGGTCGCGGGCTTTGCCATGCTGCTGGCGGGGCAGATGCGTTCGGAGCGGCCCGTCATCCGGCTGCGGCTGCTGCTCGACCGGCAGTTCGGCGCGGTGTTCATCATGGCGATGATGATCGGCATGGTGATCTACGGCACATCCTATGTCATCCCGCAGTTCCTGACGGCGATCGCGCATTATAACGCGCTGCAATCGGGGCAGATCGTCCTGCTTTCCGGCATACCGATGGTGCTGATGATGCCGTTCATGCCATGGGCGATCCGGACCGTACCGATCCATTTGTCGGTGCTGGTCGGCCTGGCCCTGCTGATCCTCAGCACTTATATCGAAACGTCGCTGACATCGGCGTCGACTGGCGCCGACTTCGTCGATTCCCAGCTGATGCGCGGGGTCGGCACCATCTGCGTCATGATGTTCCTGAACCAGGCTGCGATCCGGTCTGTGCCGACATCCCTGGCCGCCGACGCGTCAGGCCTGTACAACGCAGCGCGCAATCTGGGCGGTTCGTTCGCGCTGGCGGGAATCGCGGTCATGCAGGATCAGCGCTTGTGGCTCCACAGCCGCAGGATGGAGGAAAACCTCGCCGCCAACGGGCTTGGCCTGCAAAATTATGTGGACATGCAGGCGCAGGCGCTCGGCGGGCATGAGGCAGCCTACCGCATGATCGAGCAAGGCATTTATACGCAGGCGCTGACCATGACCTATATCGACCTGTTCTGGATGCTGATCATCGCCATCCTCTGCACCGCGCCGCTCGTCTTCTTCCTTCGCCCCTTGCCACAGCATGCCGCGCCCGTGGCCGCCCATTGAGATCGCCAATGCGTAACCGATCCGCCATTGCCTTCATCCTCCTGCTGGCCACGGCCTGTACCGCTGGCCCCGACTATCGGGGGCCACAAGAGGCAGCCCCTCCCCCGCCGCCAAACTTCGTCAGGGGCAGTGCGGACAGCACATCCGTTGACGGTGCCAGCCCTTGGTGGACGAGCCTGGGCGATCCGGTTCTCAACCAGTTGATCGACCGCGCGCTGAGCGGCAATCCGCGTCTGGACGCTGCTGCCGCCCGTATCCGGCAGGCGCGCGCCACGCTTCGGCAAAGGCGGGCGGATGAATTGCCGACGATCAACGGATCAGCCATTTATGCAAAGGCGCGTTTACCCGGGCAGTCCGAGGACGGGGGCGCCACCACATTAGACCTTTACAATCTGGGTTTCGACGCGAGCTGGGAGCTGGATCTCTTCGGCGGCTCCCGCCGCGCGGTCGAGGCAAGCCGGGCCGATGTGGCGGCAAGCGAGGCAAGCCTGGAAGACGCGCGCGTCAGCCTGTCGGCGGAAGTGGCGCAAAGCTATGTCGATCTGCGGGACCGGCAGCAGCGGCTTGCGCTGGGCGCAGAGGCCCTGGCCTTGCAGGATGAGGAAGTCGCCCTCACCCGGCAGCGGTTCGAGCGCGGGACGATTGCGCGCGGCGACTTCCTGCAACGGGAATCCGACAGGGACGGAGCGCGGGCGAGATTGGCGCCGATGCGGGCAGAAATCGATTCGCTGAAAGACAAGCTGGCGGTGCTGACCGGCGGCGCTCCGGGTTCACTCGACGGCATGTTGGATGCGCCGATGCCCCTACCTTTGCCGCCTGCGCAAGTCGCGGTCGGTGATCCAGCTGCGCTGTTGCAGCGTCGCCCCGACATCAGGGCAGCGGAACGCAAGCTGGCGGCGCAGACCGCGCGGATCGGCGTGGCGGACGCGGCGCGCTTTCCGCACATCAGTTTCCTCGGGCTGATCGGCCTCGGTGGATCATCGCCGGAAGATTTGGTCGACCTGGACAAGTTCACGGTGGCGGCGGTGCCGCGGATCAGCTGGTCTTTCCTCGACTTTGGCAAAGCGCGGGCGCGGATCAATGCGGCGGAGGCGCAGCGGGACGAGGCGGCGGCGGATTACCGGGCGGCCGTGCTGGGAGCGTTGCAGGATGCGGAGGGATCGCTGGCGCGGTTCCAGCGGCAGCGCGAGAGCCTGGCGGATCTAGTGCGGGCGGAGCAACAGGGGAAAGCGGCGGCCGAACTTGCGCGGCAGCGGAGCGAGGCGGGGACGATTTCACGCATTAATTATCTGGAAAGCCGCCGTTCGCTTTTGAACGCCTCGCAGGCGCGGGTCCAGGCGGCGGCGGCGTTGACCAGCAGCTTTATCAGTGTTGAAAAAGCTTTGGGGCTCGGTTGGCAGGGGGTGGGCACCGCTGAACCTTCTAAATAGTTGCGAATAAGAAACGAAATAGGAGAGTATGGATGAACGCGAATTATGCGCGGGGTTGCCGTCGCCTGGAAGGCAAGGCCGTCGTGGTGGCGGGCGCCTCCACCGGCATTGGCCGGGGCACGGCCTTGCGGCTGGCGGCGGAGGGCGCGACCGTCGCCGTGGCCGCGCCGGCGGGTGAAAAGGCAAAGATTGACAGCCTGGTCGAGGAGATCAACGCAATGGGCAGTCGGGCTGTCGGCTATGCATTCGATGCCACGGATGACGCGTCGATCGCGGCGTTGATTGGCGGGGCGGCGAGCAGCTTTGGCGGCATCGACGCGGTCCATGCCAATTTCGCTGACCTGCGCGTGTTGATGTCGGACAGCGATGCGCTCACCGTGACCGAAGAGGTGATGGAGCGCACGCTGGATGTCAATTTGAAGGGCATGCTGCGCATCACGCGCCATGCCGTGCCAAAGCTTCTCGAGCGCGGGGGCGGCGCGATGATCTACACCTCGTCAGCAGCGGCCATCGCGGCGGAGCCGGTGCGTCCCTGCTATGCTATGGCAAAGGCCGGTATCAACGCGCTGGTGCGTCATGTAGCAAGCGGCTGGGGCCAGCAAGGCATCCGGGCCAATGCGATCATGCCGGGCCTGATCATCACGCCAGAGCTTCGCCAGACGATGCCGACCGATTTCCAGCAGGAGGTGCTGGCAAGGGGCCGGTCTCCGCGTCTAGGCGAAGTGGAGGACATCGCGGCGATGGTGGCGTTGCTTGTGAGCCACGATGGCGAGTGGATCAGCGGACAGTGCATTGCGGTGGATGGGGGATCGACGATGAATTAGACGTCGGCTCCGGTAGATGCCATTCCCCCCCCCGCAGGCGGGAGGGGGTCAGGGGGGTGGGTTAGCGCCACCTCGGACTTGTTCTTCAAAGGCTTGCGTCGAAGCTCGCTTCGCTCGCGCCCACCCCTAACCCCTCCCGCCTGCGGGAGGGGAATGTTGGGGGTGATCAGAAGGCGATCTTGGCGTCGATGCCGTAGGAGATCGGCTTGTTGAACGTCGCACCGGCAAAACCCAGGGCACCGAAGTCGATGCCGTAGACCAGACGCTGCTGGTTCAGCAGATTGTCGCCCCAGACGCCTACGTCGAGCTTGCCGCTGCCAAGGTCGATGCCTTCCACAGACAGGCGTGCCTTGACGTTGGTCTGGCTGGGCGAGACGATCTGTTCGTTGAACGGCGCGGTGTTGTCGAGCGCGTTGAAGTAGATCTTCGAACGGTAGGAATAGTCGCCGCGCAGACGGACGAGCGTGTCGCCGCCGCCGATCGGGTGCGAATATTCAGCGCCGACATGCACGTTCCACTTTGGCGTGTAGAGCGGTCGTGCCTCGTCAGCGACGTCAAGAACCGTGTTGGTGCCCGGATCGCGGAAGAGGAAGGTCTTGTAGTTATGCTTCACATAGCCGACCGAACCGTCGATCTGGAAACCCTGGAACGGCGCTGCGGTCAGTTCCGCTTCGAAGCCCGACAGGCGCACCTTACCCGCGTTCACGATCAACGAGGTGGCGCCGCCGCTGCCCGCGGCGAACTGCTGGACCTGAAGATCATCATAGTCCGTCATGTAACCAGCGAGGTTCAGGCGCAGGCGGTTGTCGAACCACTGCGACTTAATACCGGCCTCGTAAGAGGTGGCTTTTTCCGGATCGAAGCCGTTGATGGTGCCGCCGCGCGGGTTGATGCCGCCTGAACGATAGCCGGTGGATACGCGGCCATAGAGCATCACGTCATCCATGACCTCATAGGACACCGAAGCCAGCCAGGAGAAATTATCGAAGCTGCGGCGGCCACGCTGCACGGGGAAAACATCGCCCGCGAGATAGATGGTCTTGTCGTCAGCGGTATGGCGGCCACCGAGGGTCACTTCGAGCTTCTCGTCCAGCGAGGCAGGCTTCCAGCTCACCTGACCGAAGAGCGCCATCGACTGCGACGTGCCGCCAAACGCCTGAACGGGCGTCGCATTGATGCCGACCGTTGCGAGGCCCGGGTTGGCCGCCGCTACTGCGGCACCCGTGCCGACGGGGAAGCCGTAGAAATCGAGGGCAGCAGGCGGCGCCAAGATCGTCAATGCCTGCTGGTTATATTCCGACGATTTTTCGTAGAAATAATACATGCCGAGCAGGTAGTTGAAGTCGCCGACCTTACCGAGCGCCTGGAATTCCTGGCTGAACTGCCATTGTTTCTGCGGCGCATTGTTCCCGGTGTAGGGAACGACATCCTGGACGGAAACCAGCGTAGGCGAGGTGAAGTCTACAACTGGGCCACGCAGTACGCCGTTACCCGACAGGTTCAGGATCGTGTCCTGGAAGAACTTGCGGTATCCGGTAATCGACTTCAGTGTCAGTTCCGGAATGGCGTCATAGTTGATGGTCAGTGCATGACCATGAACGCGGGTCTTGCTGCCGTAACGGAAATCGCCATTGCGGTCGGTGAAGCCCGCCTGCTGGACCGTACCCTGACGATCCGGGCTGACGAGGAACGGCGCGCCGCCGAAGCTGGGCGACTGCGAATAATAATCCTGCGCCTGTGGCGTCGCCGCGACGATCTGGAAGAAGGCAGGCGTGCCCTTCCGGTTGTCATAGTCGAAGCTGTAGTTGACCGTGACGTCGCCGAGGTCCGCCTGCAGGCCGATGGCGAGCGAGTCCGCGTTGAGCGAGCCGGGGTCCTGCCGGGCGGGCGTCAGGATATTGTCCACATAGCCGTCACCTTCACGATGCTGGTAGGCGATCGACGCCTTCAGCACGTCACCGAGGATATAGCCGGTGTCGAGGCGCGCGCGCGCGTACCATTCGTTGAAGCGGCCGTAGCCAGCCTTGGCCGTGACGGCCATGTCATTGGCGGGCTTCTTGGTGATCAGCTGCAGCGCGCCGCCGATGGTGTTGCGGCCGAACAGCGTGCCCTGCGGACCGCGCAGAACTTCGATGCGCTCAAGGTCGATAAGGTCGAACACGGCACCAGCCGCGCGAGCGAGGTAGACGCCGTCGAGATAGACGCCAACGCCCTGTTCCGACACGGCGGAAGGCTCGTTGTTGCCGATGCCGCGAATGTAGATGGTCGCGGCCGAAAGGCTGGACGGCTGCTGTTCGATCGTGATGTTCGGCGCGAAGTTCGGCACGTCCGTCGGATCGGAGATATTCTGCCGTTCGATGAAGTCGCCGCTGAGCGCGGTCACAGCTACGGGAACGTCCTGCAGCGTTTCAGCGGAACGGCGCGCGGTCACGACAATGTCGCCCAGGCTCGTCGAAGGCTCCTGCGCGGCGGAAGACTGTTCCTGCGCGTTTGCGGATACGGAAAAAGGAACGAGAATTGCGGTGACGCCCGCAAGCAACATGGATTTCATATATCCTCCCAAACACAGTTGTTCTTCGTCAACAGTGCGGCATTTATCGTTGTCGGCGCGCTTTACACCGGAAAAAGCGCCTGTTGAGCCCGAACATGAAGAAACATGTCCGATGCGGTTCCGTTAGTCGCAATTATCGCTTACATCAACCCGCTAGTTGCAATCTGCGTAACATATAACGTTTATGTCTACGCTGTTGCATAATCCCAACAGTGAGTGGCTACTCAGGAAGGCGAGCCCAGCAGTCGTGATGCGGGGGTTTCCGCGTGGCGGACGAGCAGCTTTTGAACGGAAAGACCCTGCGGGATGCTGGGGTCCTGCGATCCGGGCAGCCACAGCACTGCCTTCGCAGGGAAAGCCCTTTCGGTCCAATTGGTTGTGAAGTCGATGGATACGCCTGCCATGTCCTTTGCGAGGCTGCGAGCCCAATCAGTGACCGCGGACCGTAAGTCGACATGTTCGGCACTGTCCTGAACCAGCAAGGCTGTGCGCTGGCCGTCAGTTGCCGCGCGCGGTCCGGAGGAGAGGATCACTTCCTCCACCCCGGCAGGCGCGATCACGGATCGGTCCATGAAACGTTCTTCGTCGGCGGCCATGATTTCGCCCACTGGCCCCGCCATCAGCGCGGCGGCGGCTTCTATATCGTCAGACCAGAATTCGCTGATGGTGTCCCAGCCGAAGGCCTGCGTCCCGATGACATGGTTGCGCGCATAGGCCGAAAAGGGGAAATGGCCGATCGCCAGAGGAACATGATGATCCTCATAATAAAGCTGGAAATCTTCACGGGTGCTGCCGGGCTTGTGCGCCAGGGCGCAGATGGATTTGGTCATGCTGCTGCACTCTTTCCAGATAGGGTGGCGACAATCTGCTCTGCCGCCGTGTAGGGATCAAGCTGCCGCGTTTCTACGCGGTGCATGATGGCGTCGCCGCTCATGCTGACGGCGCGATCCGCAAGAGCGTCGCGCACCAGCGAAAGAACTTGTTCGCGGGCGCGCAGGCGGCTGCGGCTTATGAAGTCGCCATGGTCGTCCAACCAGGCGCGGTGAGCGGCGATGGCGTCGACGATGGCGTCAGCGCCCTCCCCTTTCGCGGCGACGGCGCGCAGCAGGGGCACGTCCCAGCGCTGGTCCGTGACGGTTTGCGCGCGCAGGTGCAGCATCAATTCCATCTGCCGGTGGGTCGCGTCATAGCCGTCCCGGTCGGCTTTATTGACGACGAAGATGTCGCCAGCCTCCATGAGGCCCGCCTTTACCGCCTGAATCTCGTCACCAAGGCCCGGCACGGCGACGATGACGGTCGTGTGAGCGAGGTTAACGACGTCGATCTCATCCTGGCCCACGCCCACGGTTTCCACGAGGATGATGTCATAGCCCATGGCGTCGAAGACGAGGCAGGCGTCATGGGTGGAGCGGGACAGGCCGCCCGCCTGACCCCGCGTGCCGAGCGAGCGGATGAAGACGCCCGGATCAAGCGCGTGGCGGCTCATGCGAACGCGGTCGCCCAGGATTGCGCCGCCGGTGAAGGGACTGGAGGGATCGACGGCGATGACGGCGACGCGCTGGCCACGTTTGCGCCATTCGATGACGAGCGTATCGGTGAGGGTGGACTTGCCAGCGCCGGGCGGCCCGGTGACGCCCACCACCTGCGCTCGGCCCGTTTGCGGATAGACGGCAGCAAGCAGCTCCGGCCCGCGCGGGTCGCGATCATCCAGCCAGCGGATGGCGCGTGCTCCGGCAGCCACTTCCCCGGCAAGGAGGCGGTTCGCGACATCCGCCGCGCGCTGCATCATCAGGCGGCATCCTCCGCCAGCCGCTGCGCCCACCAGCTTTCGAGATAGGCGACGATGTCGCGCGTGTCCGAACCCATGGTGAAGATGCGATCGACGCCCGCCTCTTCGAGGATCGGCCTGTCCTCTTCGGGGATGACGCCGCCCGCGACGAGCAGCTTGTCACCCGCGCCCGCTTCGCGGAGCAGGCGGGCGAGCTTTGGCAGGCTGCGGGTATGACCCGCAGACAGGGTGGAGATGCCGACGACGTCCACATCCTCCTGTACTGCGGCGGCGCAGACCATTTCGGGGGTTTGCTTGAGGCCGGTGAAGATCACCTCCATCCCCGCTTCGCGCAGGGCGTGGCCGATGACGGTGACGCCGACGGTGTGCGTGTCCATGCCGAGCTTGGCGAGCAGGACGCGCAAGGGGCGTTTGAATGTGGTCATGCTGGTCAGATCCCCATAAGCTGGCTGTCAGCGCTGTGGACGCCGAAGACGTCGCGCATCGCGTTGCAGATTTCGCCGTGCGTGGCGTAGAGTTTGACGGCTTCGAGGCAAGGCGGGACCATGTTCGCGCCAGTGCGGGCGGCTTCGCGGACCTTTTCGAGGGCGGCATCGACAGCAGGCTGGTCTCGGCGGGCGCGCAGGTCGCGAACCTTGCGGATCTGCTCCTCCTCCATCGCTTCGTCGAGGCGGAAGATTTCGATCTCGCGCGCCTCATCCTCGCGGGTGAGGTGGTTGACGCCGACCCATTTGCGGCGGCCCTCCTCAATATCCTTGTTGCGCTCATATTGTTCGCGGCCGAGCGCGCGCTGGATATAGCCGGTCTCGATGGCTTTCAGCGCGCCGCCCATGGCGAAGACCTTCTCCATCTCCGCGAAGGCGGCGTCTTCCATCTGCTTGGTCAGGGTTTCGACATAATAGGAGCCTGCGAGCGGATCGATCGTCTCGGCGACGCCGGTTTCATGGGCGACGATATGCTGAATCGCGGCGCCCACACGGATGGCGTTTTCGGCCGGCAGGGCGTGGGCTTCGTCATAGAGAGGGGTGGTCATCGCCTCCCCTGCCCCGCCGAGCGCGCAGGCGGTCGCCATGATGCCGAGGCGGGCGATGTTGTTCAGCGGCTGCTGAAGGGTGAGCGCGATGGTGGTCGGCGACGTCATCATGCGGATCTTGAGCGCTTCGGGCTTCGACGCGCCGTAACGCTCCTTCATCAGCCGCGCCCAGCATTTGCGGAAAGCGCGCAGCTTGCAGACGCCTTCGAAGAAATCCATGTCCACATTGACGACGAAGTGATTGATGTACGGCGCGACCGTGTCGATATCGAGCCCGCGTCCCAGCACCGCGTCGATATAGGCGCAGGCGATGGCGAGCGAATAGGCGATCTCCTGCACCGGGTTCGCCTTGGCAGGCTGAAGCTGGGCGGAAATGATCGAGATCGGCGCCCAATTGGGATGGTTGCGGATGATATATTCGATGCAGTCCGTCGCGATGCGCAATCCATGTTCGGGCGGATATATGTAGCGGCCGACGCAGGTATATTCGATCAGGATACCGTTCACGATGTGGAGGACGAAATCCTTGGGGTCCACGCCCTTCTTTTCCAGCGCGGCGATGATCATGGCGAGGTTGACAGGCTGCGGCGCGTTGCAGACGCTCATCAGATATTTGAGCTTGTCGAAGGGGAGGTCGAAGGCCTTTTCCAGATCTTCCAGGCTATCGAGCGCCATCCCTGCCCGGCCGACTTCGCCCTCCACGATGGGATCGTCGCTGTCATAGCCATTGGTGGTCGCAAGGTCATATTCGAGGATCAGGCCGGAGAGGCCCTGGTCCAGCATGTAGCGGGCGCGCTTCGCCCAATCCTCGCCCTTGCCGAAGCCGGTGACCTGGGTCATCGTCCAGAAATCGGTGCGGTGGCCGTTGGGGCGGGTCGAACGGGTGTAGGGGTATTCGCCGGGGAAGCCGAGATCTGCGCTGTAATCGAAGCCGACCGCGTCGAGATCTGCGGGCGTGTAGAGCGGTTTGATCGGCCATTTGAGCGCCTGCGTCACGAACGGGTCGCGGCGCTCGGGGCGGTCGCCCATGGCGGGGCCCCGCGTTTCCTGCTGCCAGCGCGCTTCTTCCTGAGCGATCGGGTCTGTGGCAGGCGTGATGGGTCCGGTCGGGCGATTCATTGGGGCACTCTCCTTGACCCTATTGCTATGCGGCGGCCGCGGGCGCGCTCAAGCTTCGCCGGAGTGAGTGCGCATGATTGTCACATGATCTCGTAATATATCGCGCCATGTGATAAGCGGCACCCATGGATGCGATTTCGATCCGGCTGGCGCGGGAGAGCGCCGACATCGTGCGGCGGTCGGTCCGGCTGGATGGCGCGGTGGTCGAGATTTGCGCCTATCCCGAAGTGCGGGAAGAGACGGTGCAGATGGTCGAGGCGCAGTCGGTCCTGATGCTTGGGCTGTCACGACTGCTGACCGGGTCGGAGGGGCGGAAGGCGGGCGACCCGCGCCGTCCGTTCGCGCGCATGGGGGCGCTAGCGCTGCGTCCGGCTGGCGTGCCGATGGAGTTTCATGTGGCGCAAGGGGCGTTCGACACCATCCGCATCCGCTTTGAGGATGAGCGGATTGCCCCGGCGCTGACGGGGATCAGTTTCGACGACGCGACGCTCAGCGCCTGTTTCGACATGCATTCGCCGCCGATCGAGGAAGCTATGCTGCGGCTGGCGGCGGAGGTGGAGAACCCGGGCGACGACAGCGCCGATGTCAGTGAGGCTTTGGTGCGGCTGATCCTGCTCGACCTGCGACGGTTCCTGACCCAGGCGGCTGAGCGCGCGGGGCGGCGGCGGGGTGGGCTGTCCGCGCGGGCGCTGCGCATTGCGCTGGCGATGATCGACGCGCCTGGTGATGCACCCTCGATCGATGCAATGGCGGAGCGGTGTGGTATCAGCAGGGATCATTTCATCCGCTGTTTCCACCACTCGACGGGGATTAGTCCCGGCGCGGCGATCCGGCGGCGGCGTATCGACCGGGCCAAGGCGATGCTGACCGAGGATCAGGGGTCGATTGAGGAGATTGCGCGGGCGTTGGGCTATGCGGGGGCTCCGTCCTTTACGGCGGCATTCCGGCGCGAGACGGGGCGGCCGCCGGCGGCCTGGCGGGCGTTGATGCGGTAGGGATGGCGGCGAACATGGACGATATCGACTTCACCGCCACGGTCATCGCATCCTGCCCCGTGTCGGGCGGGCGGTTCGAGCTGGTGGAATGGCATTGGCCCGACATGGTGAGTTTCGAGCAGACGCAGCAGCAGCTGATGCTGGAAATGTCGCTGCCCCCGATGGCGGCCGACGCATCGGCCTATTTCCCGGATATCGACCCGGAACGGCGCTGCTTCATGGGCGCGTTGTTCGTCCGCCATCCGGGCGTGGCGATCGGCGGGCGATCGGAGGGCAGGCAGATCCGCGTGATCCGATGCCTTTTCGATGAGCGGCATGGCGCTGCGATCATTGGCGCGGGCGAGCCTTCGCTGTCGTTCCTGCAAGGGCTGCTGAATATTCGCAACGACGCGCTGCGCAGCCTGATGCGGCTGGCCCATCGTGAATTGATCAATCCGCTAGACCGGTCCACTGAGGCCATGGAGGCGCTGTTCCAGCTGGTGCGGGTGGAGCTTGGCCGCGTGTTCCATCAGGCTGCGGGCGCGGCGACGGCCAGCCGCCTCGCTCCCTGGCAGTTCCGCCGGATACGTGAACGGATCGAGGCGGGTGCGCCCATGCCCGGTGTTTCTGAACTGGCTGCCCTGTGCGGGATCAGCACGCGACATCTGCATCGGCAGTTCCTGGCGCTGACCGGCAAGACGATTTCAGACTATATCGAAACCTATCGCATCGAGCAGTCGAAGCTTCTGCTGGCGCGCGGCGATGTGCCGATGAAGCAGGTGGCCGAGCAAGCGGGATTTTCGCACGGCAACAGCTTTGCCCGTGCCTTTCGCCGGGCGACGGGTTTGTCGCCGCGCGAATATCGGCAGCGGTCGGCGGCTTTGATGGAGTGAGGGCGCGGAAGGCTTCTCGCGAAACCTCCGCACTCCTCGTCACCAGCGCAGTTTGAGAGAGGTGAAGCCCATGACTGGGCCGCCGAAGACGGACTCCGCGTCTTGATCGGGGTCCAGTTCGAATTCGGGAATTTGCCGCAGCCACTCTTGTAGCGAGATCATGATTTCCCGCTTGGCAAGGTGCGACCCGATGCAACGGTGCGGGCCGAGGCCGAAGGTGACGTGATTGTTGACCTTGCGATCGAGGTCGATCGTCTGTGGGTCGCTGAACGTGCGCGGGTCGCGGTTCGCTACCGTATTGGGCAGGACCACGCGATCATTGCGGCGGAACTGCACGCCTTTGAACTCACAATCATGGGTGACGCGGCGATAGATGTTGGAGACCGCGTTGATGCGCATCAATTCCTCGATGGCGAGGAGGAATGCGGACGGATCGTCCAGCCGGTCGCGGAACTTCTGCCGCGCGTCGGCCGATGTCGCGAGGTAGCGCCAGACATAGGTCATGGTGTTCGTGACCGTATCCAGCCCAGCGACGAACAGCAGGAAGCCGCAATTGATGATGTCGGTCCAGGGGAAGGGATTGCCATCCGCATCGCGCGATTGCACCACGGTGGAGGCTATGTCGGTGCCGGGATTGCGCTCCTTCTCGCGGAACAGTTCCTCCAGCACGTCATAGATTTCGAGCAAGTTTGCGGCGCGTACGTCCGGATCGGTGCTGCGGAAGAAGGTGTCGGAGATGCGCAGGAATTCGGGCAGGCGCTCTTCAGGCAGGCCGAACAGTTCGAGGAACGTGCCAGTCGGGAACTTGGCGGCATAATCGCGTACGAAGTCGCACCCGCCGTTCCCGGCGAAACCGGAGATCAGGCGTTCGGCGCGGCTTTGCAGGCCATCGGTCATGCGGCGGACGGCGAGCGGCGTGAACATGGGCGCGAGCAATTTGCGGAACACGTCATGCTGTGGCGGATCGACGCCGTTAGGCTGAAGAACCGGATAGGGTTCGAGCGGGGGAATCTGCGCCTTGTGCGTCGAGAAAATCTCGTGATTGCGATAGGCTTCGGCGATGTCGGCGTAGCGCAGGAACACCCAATGGCCGCCATTGCGGGGCGTGTAGAAAATGGGCGGCGCACCTTTTTGGATAAGGCCGTGCCATATCTGCACAGGATCGGACACGTCGGCAGGCATGTCGAAAAAGTCGAAATCCAGGATCAAGTCTTCAGGCACATGGGTTGGCGCGGCGGGATAATAGGTGACGGTCATGCCGCCGCTCCCTTCGCGATGCGGAGAGCCCCTTCCGGGCAATTGCGTACGGCAAGCCGCACCTTTTCCTCAAGCTCCGGGTGGAATTCGGGCTGTTCTATGACGACCTTTCCCTCGATCGCGTCAGTAGAAAACACCTCCGGGCACAGGTCTTCGCATCGGGCGTGCCCCTGACATTGGGCAAGATTGGCAACCACTCTCATCGGGCCAGACTCTCCTGATCATGTGTTGCCGCCTTTTACCAAAGCGGTGATCGGGGGCCTATTGTCGCGACGGAGCAAAATGCGTCATAAGGAGCAGATCAGGACATTGGCGCTGGCTGCCGGTCAGAAGATGCCAAACGCTTTCAGGCGGTCGAGCATTTGCGTTTCACCGGTCGCGGTCGGGTTGGCCGGTTCGAACTCAAGTTCGATCATGCCGCGATAGCCATGATCCTCTATCGCCTTCAGGATGGCGGGCCAATCCAGTTCACCGAGGCCGGGATCGACGCGATTAGGTATGTCGGCGAACTGGACAAGGCCGGTCTGCTGCGCGCAGGCGGCGAAGGATGAGGGCACATCATGGCCCATCATTGCGACATGGCCGGTGTCGAACAGCAGGCGGACCGACGGCATGGCGACGGCGCTGACCATTTCGGCCGCGTCCTCCAGCTGATCGAGCAGGAGGCCGGGGATGCGGCTGGCGGCGATGGGTTCGACGAGTAGGGTCAATCCGCTGCGGGCGGCCTGTTCGGCGTAGCGCTTCAGATTTTCCGTCATCGCACGGAGTTGCACGTCACGCGGGCGCTGATCGTCCAGGCCAGCCACGCAAACGACGCTGCCGCCGTTGAAGCGGGCGGCGATCTCGGCGCTGAGGTCCACGCTGCTGCGCAGATGTTCGAGGCCTGCTTCATCCTCGGCGCTCCAGACCGGCTGGTTCCAATATTTAAGGTCGCTGAAGCTGGAGAGGACAAGACCGCGGCTCGCCATCCGATCGGCCATCGCGACTTGCTCAGCCTCTGGCCGCAGCATCAGGAACAGGTCCTGCACGCCGCGAAAGCCATGATCGGCAAGCGCGTCGATCTGGTCGAGCGGGCTGATGGACCGGGCGAGATGCGCGAGCATCGGCTGGTCGGGCGAGCTAAGGCCCAGATGACCGCCGATGGGCCAGCGGGCGGTCATTGCGTCACCGATCGAGCGAAGTCCAGCAGCGCCTGGTTGAAGGCGGCGGGTTGTTCCTGCTGCACGAAATGGCCTGCTTCGGAGATGGCGATGATGTCGCGCAGGCCAGGGACGCGCTTGCGTAACCGCGCTTCCCAATCGGTGAAGAAGCCGAAGGACGGGTCCTTTTCGCCATAGAGGAACAGGGTGGGCGTTTCGACATCATGGTCGGCCCACTTTTTGCCGATGCGCCAGTTCACGTCGGCGGTGCGATAGCTGTTGAGGCCGCCGATGAAACGCAGCATCGGGTCGGCATCGACATATTCGCTGACGAAGCGGTCGAACTCTGCTTGGGAAAGCCAGGGCCAGGGGAGCGGAGGGGCGGGGGGCAGGACGTCTAGATAGCCGCTGCCGACTGATGAGACCGTTTTCCAACTCCACAGGTCGCCCTTTGAGGAAAGAGCGTAGAAGAGGCGGGCGAGGAATTCAGGCGCGCGGTCGGCCAGTTCGCGCTCGGCGGGGCCGACCTCCATGAAATAGTGGAAGTGGACGAAATGCTCGGCGGCCATGGCGGCGAAGCGTTCGCTGGGGAGCCGGTCCGGTGAGGACGCCTCTGGCCGGGCGGGCGCATCGGCGGGCAGGCGCGGCGCGCTACCGAGCATGGCGCGTCCGGCCATGTCATAATCATAGGGGATGGTGGCGATGAGGCCCGCCACCCGATCCGGCGCGCGCACCGCGAGGTTCCAGGCATATTGCGCGCCGAAATCCTGGCCGACAATGACCGCCTTGTCCGCTTCATAATGATCGAGCAGGGCGATGAGATAGGCCTGCATCCGGTCGGCATCATAGGCGGCGGGGTCGGTAGGACGGTCGCTGCCGCCATAGCCGAGGCTGTCGATGGCGACCGCGCGGAGGCCTGCCGCTGCGAGCGGCTCCATCTGGTGCCGCCATGACCAGGCGAGGCCGGGAAATCCGTGGATCATGAGGACGAGCGGCCCCTCCCCCTGCTCCACAGCGCGGAGCCGGTAGTCGCCTGCGTTGATAAGTTTTTCTGTCATAGATGGGCATCCTCTTCCCCGCGGGCGATGCGCCACGCGAGGCCTGCTATTTCTCCGGCACGCGCGCCGTGGATGGCGGCGGCTTCGCTCGATGCATTGCCGCTGATCGCGCGGTGATAGACGCCCTGGCGGATGGCGGCGTTGCGGAACATGGCGAAGGCAAGGGCGTAGCGCCAATGGGTGGGATCGATGGCGCCTGCGCCGCTACGCTGTGCATAGCTTTGCAGATAATCCGCTTCGGACGGGATGCCGAGCGTGGGCAAGTCTGCGTCGGACAGGCCGCGATAGCCTTCCTTGGGCACGCGCCAGGCCATGAGATGCTGGGCGAGGTCAGCGAGGGGATGGCCGAGCGTCGAGAGTTCCCAGTCGAGGACCGCGATGATGCGGGGTTCGGTGGGCGCGAAGATCATATTGTCGTTGCGATAGTCGCCATGGACGATGCGGCTTGCTTCGAGGCCGGGATCGTTGGCGGGGAGCCAGTCTATGAGGGACTCCATCGCGTCGATCTGCTGCGTCTGGGTGGCGCGATATTGCCTGGTCCAGCGGGCGACCTGACGGGCGAAGTAATTGCCCGGCTTGCCATAGTCCGAGAGGCCGACCCCAGCGGGGTTTATCGCGTGCAGCGCGGCGAGGACCCGGTTCATTTCGTCATAGATGGCGGCGCGATCTGCCGGCGTGAGGTCGGGCAGGCGCGCGTCCCAGAAATTGCGGCCCTGCGCATAGGCCATGATGAAGAAAGGCGTGCCGACGATGCTGGCATCTTCGCACAGGGCGAGTGGGCGGGCGACTGGGACGGCACTGTCCTTAAGCGCATCCGTGACGCGATATTCGCGCTCGATCGCGTGGGCGGAGGGGAGCAGCACGCCATCGGGCTTGCGGCGCAGGACAAAGCGGGGCCGCCCGTCCACCGACAGCAAATAGGTGGGGTTGGACTGGCCGCCCGCGAATTTCTCTGCGCTGATTTCCCCCTCCGCGCCCGGCACATGGGTTTGAAGCCATGGGCCGAGGCGGTTGGTGTCGAGCGTGCGGACGTCAGTCATATTTGGCGAGTTCGAGGCGGCCGAGCTGGTGACGGTGCACCTCGTCGGGGCCATCGGCGAACCGGATCTTGCGGGCGTGAGCATAGTAGCTGGCAAGGAAGAAATCCTGGCTGATGCCCGCCGCGCCATGCGCCTGCATCGCCCAGTCGATGACCTGACAGGCCATGTTGGGAGCCGCGACCTTGATCATGGCGATGTCCGCCTTCGCCACCTTGTTGCCGACCGTGTCCATGCGGTGCGCGGCATGCAGCGTCAGCAGCCGCGCCTGATCGATCATGATGCGGCTGTTGGCGATGCGTTCGATGATGACCCCCTGTTCGGCGAGCGGCTTGCCAAAGGCGACGCGGCTCTTCACGCGGCGGCACATGGCTTCGAGCGCGCGCTCCGCCATGCCGATCATGCGCATGCAGTGATGGATGCGGCCGGGGCCGAGGCGGGCCTGCGCGATTTCGAAACCGCGTCCTTCGCCCAGCAGCATGTTGGACGCGGGCACGCGGACATTTTCGAAGAGGATTTCCATATGGCCGTGCGGTGCGTCGTCATAGCCAAGCACGGTCATGGGACGCAGCACGGTGATGCCCGGCGTGTCGCGCGACACCAGGATCATCGATTGCTGCTTGTGCTTGGGCGCAGTCGGATCGGTCTTGCCCATGAAGATCATGAGCGCGCAGTCCGCCTCGCCCATGCCCGAAATCCACCATTTGCGGCCGTTGATGACATAGTCATCGCCGTCGCGGACGATCGAGCTTTCGATATTGGTTGCGTCGGACGAAGCCACTTGCGGTTCGGTCATGGCGAAGGCGGAGCGCATTTCGCCCGCCAGCATGGGTTTGAGCCAACGTTCCTTATGCTCGTCCGTGCCGAAGCGTTCGAGCGTCTCCATGTTGCCGGTGTCGGGCGCGGCGCAGTTGAAGACGGCGGGGCACCAGTGAACGCGGCCCATTTCCTCGCAGAGCGGCGCATATTCGAGGTTAGTGAGCCCCGCGCCATGGGTGCTTTCGGGGAGGAACAGGTTCCAGAGACCCGCGTCCTTCGCCAGCGGCTTGAGGTCATCAACCAGTGTGACATGCGCCCAGCGGTCGCCGGCCGCGACCTCTTCATAATAGCGCTTTTCATTGGGATAGATGTGCGCGTCCATGAAGGCGCGGAGGCGGGCGAGCAGGTCGGCGGTCTTCGCATTGGGTTCGTAGCTCATGCGTAGAAGCCCCTGCCCTCACGTGCATATTGCTCAAGAAGCGGCGCGGGCGTCCAATAGGCGTCGCCCTGTTCGGCGCGGAATTTCTCGATGGTGGCAAGCACCTTATCGAGGCCGATCTGATCGGCCCAATGCATGGGGCCGCCGGTGTAGCTGGGCCAGCCGAGGCCGTTCACCAGCGCCACGTCGATCTCATGCGGGCGCGGCACGATGCCTTCGCTGAGCAGCTTCGCGCCTTCATTTACCATCGCGTAGAGCAGGCGTTCGCGGATTTCATCCTCGCCAATGTCGCGCAGGGTCAGGCCGTGGCGCTGGGCATGGGCGGCGATCATTTCGTCGGTCAGCGGGTTGGCGCTGGCCTTGCGGTTCTCGTCATAGCTGTACCAGCCGGAGCCGGTCTTTTGCCCCAGCCGTCCGGCGGCGACCATCTGTTCCGGGAAGTCGGCGCGCAATTCGCGTTCCGTCGCGCTGGCAGCGCGGGCCTTGCGGGCGGCGGCCTGCACGTCGAGACCGGCGAGGTCACCAAGCGCGAACGGCCCCATGGGGAAGCCGTAGGACAGCAGCACCTTGTCGATCGCGGCGGGCTTTGCGCCCTCCTCCACTAAGAAGAAGCCCTCGCGGGAGCGCTTGGAGAGCATGCGGTTGACGATGAAGCCATCGCACACGCCCGACAGGACCGGCAGCTTGCCGATGCGCTTGCCCAGCGCCATGATCGTCGCGACCACTTCGGGATCGGTCTTTGCGGCGCGGACATTTTCCAGCAGGCGCATGACATGGGCGGGATTGAAGAAGTGCATGCCGCACACATCTTCCGGCCGTCCGGATGCCGCCGCCAGCGTGTCGATGTTGAGGAAGCTGGTGTTGGAGGCGAGGATGGTTCCGGCAGGCGTCACCTCGCCGAGCTTGGCGAAGACGGCCTTTTTGATGTCCAGATCTTCGGTCACTGCCTCGATCACCAATTGCGTCGGCGACAGGTCGCGAGGGTCGTCGCTGGTGGTGATGAGCGCGAGGCGCTTGTCCATCGTCTCCTGCGACATGCTGCCTTTGGCGACGGAAGATGACCACATCTTGGTGATGGCCTTCATCGCGGCGTCGATGTTCGGTTGATCAAGGCCCACGGCGATGACGGGGATGCCGACGCTGACGACCGCCATGACAATGCCGCGTCCCATGACGCCAAGGCCGATGACGCCGATGCGCTCGATGTTGCGGGTCTGGGTATCGGGTGCGAGGCCGGGGATGCGCGCGACTTCGCGTTCGGCGGCGAACAGGTGGCGAAGCGCCTTTGACTGCGACCCGTTCATGCATTCGCGAAAGATCGCGAGTTCCTGTTTGACCGCCTCATCAAAGGGCAGTTCATAACCGAGGCGCATGGCTTCCAACGCGCGCAGGGGTGCGGTTTGGCCGCGCATCTTCTTGGCGACGGTTTTGCGCGCTTCTTCGAACAGCGTCGGATTATCGGCAGGCATGGGCAGGGTGGAGGAGCTGCGCGGCCCCTTCCCTTCTGCCACCAGCTTTTCCGCGAAGCTGCGTGCTTTGGTCGCAAGGTCGCTGCCCGTCGCGACCGCATCGATAAGGTTGGACTTCAGCGCTTCGTCCGTGCCGATCTGATTGCCTTCCGTCACCAGCTTGATTGCGGTGGCGAGGCCAGCGAGACGTGGCGTGCGCTGGGTGCCGCCGCCACCGGGCATGAGGCCGAGCTTCACTTCAGGAAAGCCGAATTTCGTGCCCGGCGCGGCGATGCGATAGTGGCAGGCGAGAGCGACTTCGAGGCCGCCTCCCAGCACCGTGCCATGGACGGCGGCGATGATCGGCTTGGTCGAATGGTCCATCATTTCCATGACCAGCGGCAGGCCGGGATCAGCCATGGGCTTGCCGAATTCCTTGATATCCGCGCCAGCGATGAAGGTCTTGCCTTCGCAACGGATGACAAGCGCCTGGAGGGCGGGATCGGATTCCAGCTGGCGAATGGCTTCGGAAAGCCCCTGCCGCACGCTGGCGGAGGTGGCGTTGACCGGCGGATTATCGATCACCGCTTCGGCGATCGCGCCATGGATGTGGAAGCTGACTGTTTCGGACATGAAGGATTTCCTGTTCAGGACGCAGGCTGGAGGGTCAGGAGCACCTTGCCCTTCACCTTGCGCTTTTCGAGATGTTGGAGCGCGGCCACTGCGTCAGGCAGGGCAAAGCGCGTGTCGATGACGGGTTTGAGCGAGCCGTCCGCCAGCCAGGCGAGCAGCTGGCGCATGTTTCCGCCCTGCGCGACCGGATCGGCGCGGACGCTGTTGCCCCAAAGGACGCCAACCGCTGACGCGCTTTTGAGCAGCAAAAGGTTGGCGGGGATGGAGGGGATGTCGCCACCGGCAAAACCGACGACGAGCAGACGGCCGCCCCAAGCGAGGCTTTTCACCGCTGTCAGGTTCATGGGGCCGCCCACAGGATCATAGGCGACATCGACGCCCTTTCCGTCGGTCAGCTGCTTGATGCGTTCGCGCAGATCCTCCTGCGCATAGTCGATCAGTTCGTCTGCCCCCTGAGCCTTGGCGAGCGCGAGCTTTTCCGCGCTGGACGCAGCAGCGATCACGCGCGCGCCCATATGCTTGCCAAGTTCCACGGCAGTAAGGCCAACGCCACCGCCCGCACCGAGCACGAGCAGCGTTTCGCCGGGCTTCAACTGCGCGCGGTCCTTCAGCGCATGATAGGAGGTGCCGTAGGTGATGGAGATGCCCGCGGCGACCTCCAGATCGACGCCATCGGGCACCGGCCAGACCTGCGTCGCGGGCACGCGCACCTGCTCGGCAAAGGCGCCGCTGCCGGTGAAGGCAATGACGCGGTCCCCGATAGTGACACCCGTTACGTCGGGTCCAACGGCGGCGATGCGCCCCGCTGCTTCACTGCCGGGAACGAACGGCAGGGCTGGCTTTGTCTGATATTTGCCCTGCACGATCAGCACGTCGGGATAATTCACTCCGGCGGCTGCCACGTCGATCACCACTTCCCCCGGCCCTGCTTGTGGCTCGGGGAAATCGCCATGGTGCAACTCTTCGACCGGCGCGAATGCGCTGCAGATCATGGCTTTCACATCACTCTCCTTGAACACACCTACCGGGCATGCATGACCTGATTAGGCCTTTGGAGGCGATGCTACCATTTCGTATTTCCGACGCATGACATCAGAAAAACTGATGGATAGCCGGCGCAAGAAGCTATTTTCCTGATCCGCCAATTTGCTTGCCCCATTGCCGGGCGAATTCGTGAAAGGCGCGGCAGGCCTGGGGCTGCTGGGTGTCGCGGCGGCTGACCAGGCTTACGATGCGAGTGAAGTGCAGTTCCGGCACGGCCAGTTCGACCAGCTCGCCGCGCGCCAGTTCATCCGCGACGGTCAGGCTGGATAGGCAAGCGAGTACGGCTCCATCGCGGACGATGCGCTTGATCGCCTCCACGCTTTCGCCTTCGAACATGATGTTGAGCGAGTTCATGGATTTGAGCGTTTCGACCGTGAAGGAGATGCGTTCGCTCGACAGAGTTTTTTCCAGCGCCCATGGCTGGTCGCCAAGGTCCGCGAGCGGCACCGCCTTACGTCCGGCGAGGGGATGGTCCGGCGCGGCGCACACGACCAGCCGATCGCGCAGCCATGGCTCGGCCTCCAGATAGCTGCTGTTGACCGGTGCACCGACGAAGCCGACGTCCAGCGCCATGTTGCGCACGCCCTCCATCACCTCATGGGATGGCATGATGCGCATTTCCACCCGGACGCCGGAGTGCAGGCGCATGAAGGCGGCGCAGAGGCCGGGCAGCACATAGTCGCCGACGGGAACCGCCGCCCCTATGCGCAGCCGCCCGCGCACTTCTTCAGGCAGGGAAAGGGATTCAAGGTCCGCGACCTGCACCAATATGCCGCGCGCCATTTCAAGGATTGGGCGGCCCCGGTCAGTCAGCAGCATGCGGCGGCCCGACCGGGCGAACAGCTGCACGCCCAGATGGGTTTCAAGGTCCTTGAGCGACATGCTCGCCGCCGAGGGGCTCAAGCCGATCTCGTCAGCCGCGCCCGCCACGCTGCCGGTGCGGGCGACGGCTTCAAATACCGCGATCTGGCGTAATGTTACCCTCACTTGCCGTGGCGGCGATCAGCTGATCTCGCCCCGGTGCATGGCTTCGGCACGGGCTTTCAAAGCCTTCGCCGTGTCGTTGAAGGCGCGCGTCACCCAGGGTCCGCAGAAGCGCATGACGTGGATGCCGTTGGGGCCGGTAAAGGCGTCAGTCGATTGGTAGCGGCACTTTTCGGGCCCAAGTTCCTCGATGATCTGATCGCGGCGAGCGGGATAGGGCCATGCTTCATTGTCGGGCAACTCCCAGGACAGAAGACGGCCGGGTTCGAAGGCGCAGACATATTCGCAGTTAGGCGCGAGCGAACCGGGATTGGCGTAGTTGTTGAGCCGCATATAGACCGGCGCACCCATTTCCAGCGTCGATTCCGCCCAGACGCAGAAGGGGTTCCATTCCCCATAGCGGGGCATGTCGGTCAGGATTTTCCAAACGACCATCGCAGGCGCGTCGATTTCGACGAGGTCGGACGCAACCAGCGTTTCGGGATCATAGACTTTGAACGGATCGAAACGATCAGCAGTCAGGGTTTGCGTGGACATCCTCTTCTCCTCGATAAGGGCGAACCGGCAGGCGTGCCGCCTCTGTTTGGCAACGCGAATATCGCAGGTTCCGCTACGTGTCGCGCTTGTTTGCGTAGACAATAACAGGGAGCTTCTGCCGGTCAATGGCGGCGCGCGGGGTAAATCCGGCTTGACCTGCGTATCATATTGACCAATTCAGCGCGCAACACGTCATCCGCGATCCAGCCTGCACCGGTACTTCTGCCGAGTCCCGGCGCCGTAGCATCGTAGAAGATAATGGACGTTGGAATTCGCGCGGGAGAGATCATGGCCGACAGTTACGACTTCATCATCGCTGGCGGCGGATCGGCAGGATGCGTGCTCGCTGGGCGCCTGTCTGAAGATCCGCGTAATCGCGTGCTGCTGCTGGAGGCGGGCGGCAGGGACAACAGCGTCTTCATCCACGCGCCGGGCGGACTGTTGCCCATCATGTATCGCGGCATGTTCCAGTGGATGCATGTCAGCGTGCCGCAGGCCAATGCAGGCGGGCGGCAGATGTATACGCCGCGCGGCAAGGTGCTGGGCGGTTCCTCCTCCATCAACGGCATGGTTTATGACCGGGGCGCGGCGGCGGACTATGATGGCTGGCGTCAGTTGGGGAATGAAGGGTGGAGCTATGACGATGTGCTGCCCTATTTCAAGAAGCTGGAGGATTTTCAGCCGGGCGGCGAAGAAGGCTATCATGGCCAGGGCGGGCCGGTGCTGGTCACGCGGCCCGGCATCAACAATCCGCTGGCCAAGGCGTTTCGCGATGCTGCAGTCGCGGCGGGCATTCCCTATAATGACGATCCCAGCGGGTCGCAGCGCGAGGGCGTGGTGCCCGCCGATGTCACTGCGTCGGCCGGACGGCGCTGGAGCGCGGCGCGCGCCTATCTGACGCCTGCGCGCAGGCGGCCCAACCTGCGCGTGATCACGGGCGCGAATGTGGAGCGGGTGATCGTCAAGAACGGCCGCGCGACTGGCGTTGCGTGGCGGCGCGAGGGGCAGCTGGAAGAGGCGAATGCGACGCGCGAGGTGGTCCTGTCGGCAGGCTCCATCCATTCGCCCTGGATCCTGATGCTGTCGGGGATTGGACCAGCGGACCATCTGCGCCAGACCGGGGTGCCGGTGGCGCATGACCTGCCCGGCGTCGGCCAGAATTACCGCGACCATGTGGCGGTCAGCGTGAAGCAATATTGCACGCAGCCCGTGTCGCTCTTCAACGTTTTCCATCCGGTCGTGGCGGCCAAGGCGGTCGCCAACTTCCTGCTGTTCCGCAAGGGGCCGCTGGCCAGCCCTCCGGCGGAGATCGGCGCCTATCTCAAGACCATGCCGGGCGCGGAATATCCCGATGTGAAGGTGCATTTCGCCATGGCGCTCTACGAAGCGATGGGGCGCAAGCTGATCATGGAACATGGCTATTTCGCGCATATCGACCTGCTGAACCCGGAGAGCGTGGGCGAGATCAAGCTGACCGGTCCCGACGCATCCGCGCCGCTGTCGATTGATCCCAACATACTTTCGACCCCCAATGACATGGCGATAGGCCGCGCAGCGATCCGGGCGGTGCGCAACATCTTCGCGCAGGCTCCCTTTGATCCCTTCCGGGGTGAGGAGCTGGCGCCCGGCGCGAGCATCCAGTCGGATGACGAGCTGGACGCCTATCTGCGCGAGACGGCGATTTCCGATATTCACGCGGTGGGCACCTGCCGCATGGGGCATGACCCGATGGCGGTGGTCGATCCGCAGTTGCGAGTGCGCGGCATCGCCGGCCTTCGGGTGGTCGATGCATCCGTCATGCCCCGCGTGCCGGGGGGCAACACCAACGTCCCCACGATGATGGTGGCCGAAAAGGCGGCGGACATGATCTTGAAAGCCTGACGCTGTTGCGATCGGGAACATAAAGGAGAGGCCAATGTCTGAACTGCGTTTCGACGATAAGGTGGCGATCGTCACGGGTGCGGGAGGCGGGTTGGGCAAAGCCTATGCTGCCCTGCTCGCTGCCCGTGGAGCCAAGGTGCTGGTCAACGACCTGGGCGGCAATTTCCAGGGTGAGGGCAAGGATCAGGGCTATGCGGACGCAGCAGCCCGGGAAATCCGCGATGCTGGCGGGATTGCAGAGGCCAATGGCGACAGCGTCGCGACATCGGCTGGCGCGCAGGCGATCGTGCAGGACGCGCTGACGCGATGGGGCCGCGTCGACATTCTGGTCAATAACGCTGGCATCGTCAGCGCGTCAGGCACATTGTCCAACGTCACAGACGAGCAGTGGGACAAGGACATGGCGGTGTCGGCAAGCGGCACCTTTTACCTGTGCCGCGCGGTCTGGGACGGCATGCTGGAGCGGGATTTCGGGCGGATCGTCAACATCTCGTCAGGCTCCTGGTTCGGCATGGGGAGCGCGGTGCCCTATCCCGCCGCCAAGGGCGCGGTATGGGCCATGACGCGCGGGCTGGCCGCGGCGACCCAGGCGCAGGGCAAAGATGTCAAGATCAACGCGATCATGCCGATCGCGGGCAGCCGGATGACGCAGCTGATGGGCCCTGAGATACATGGCCTGATGGAGCGCGACTTCCCCGCGCGCGCGGTTGCGCCGGTGGTGGCGATGCTGGCGCATGACAGCGCGCCCTGCAATGGCGAGATGTTCACCGCAGGCGGCGGCGGCTATACGCGGGTGTTCGCAGGCGTCACGCGGGGCTACCGCGCCACGGACAAGGACTGGACCCCTGAAACGGCGCTTGCACAATTTGACGCAGTGATGGACACGAACGGCTTCCACATCCCCGCAGGATCGATGGATGAAGCCGCCCTCTATACCTCGGACGTGCCCTGGGACGCGTTCAAGGCCTATATTCAGTAGTTTGATCAGCAAGAAAGAGCAGGAATCATGACTGGCAGGTTGCAAGACAAGGTCGCCATCGTCACTGGCGGCGCACGTGGCATGGGCGAAGCTACCGTCCGCCTGTTTGCGCGCGAAGGCGCGAAGGTGGTCATCGCCGATGTACTGGAGGCTGAGGGCCAGGCATTGGCCGCCGACATTGGCGATGCCGCGATGTTCCAGCGGCTGGACGTATCGGACGAGGGCAGCTGGACCGCGCTGGTCGATGCGGTCATCGCACGCCATGGCCGCATCGATGCGCTGGTCAACAACGCGGCCGTCGTGGCCTTCGGCCCCATCACCGCCCTTAGCGTCGAAGACATCGACCGCGTTCTTGGCATCAACGTCAAGGGCACGATGCTGGGGATGAAACATGTCGGGGCGAAAATGTGCGCCGCCGGACGCGGGGCCATCGTCAACATTTCGTCGGTGGACGGCCTTCGCGGCGTTAATTCGGTGTCGCTCTACAGCAGCTCCAAATGGGCGGTGCGCGGCTTCACCAAGAGCGCGGCGATGGAGTTCGGCCATCAGGGCGTGCGCGTCAATTCGGTGCATCCGGGCGGCGTCAACACGGCGATGGGCAACCCACAGTCGCTGGAAGGCGACGCGAAGAATTACGGCTATGAACGCGTGCCGTTGCAGCGGATCGGCGAGCCGGAGGAAATCGCGGCCGCCAGCCTGTTCCTCTGCTCGGACGAAGCCAGCTACATCTGCGGCGCTGAACTGGCGGTCGATGGCGGCTGGGCGGCCGGCTATTACCACCATTATCTGCCTGCCGCGCCGGCATCGCTGACATCGATCTAATCCCTTCCCTTTCGGAGAAGCATGAACATGACTGAAGAAGAAAAGGTCTTTTCGGGCGGCGTAGCCGTCATCACCGGCGCGGGCGCTGGCATCGGCATGGGCCTTGCCCGCCGCTGCGGCCAGATCGGCATGACGGTCGTCGTCACCGACATCGACAAGGGCCGCGCCGACAAGGTCGCCGCCGAAATCGTGGCTGCAGGCGGCAAGGCTGAAGCGATCCAGCTAGACGTATCGAAGCCTGAAGCGCTCGACGCGCTGGCGCAGGACGTGTTCGACCGGCACGGCGCCGTCCGCCTGCTGATCAACAATGCGGGCATCGAAACCATCGGCAATGTCTGGGAAATCCCGACCGCGCGCTGGGAAACGACGCTGAACGTCAACATCCATGGCGTCGTCCATGGCGTCCGGGCATTCGTGCCGCACATGCTGCGCGTCGGTCAGGAGGCATGGATCGCCAACCTGGCTTCGATCGGTTCATTCGGTCAGATGCCGACGCAGACCGCCTATATCATGAGCAAGCACGCCATCCAGTCGTTCAGCGAATGCCTATATCTGGAGATGCAGGTCGCAAAAGCGCCGATCAACGTCTGCTCGATTATCCCAGGCATGCTGAAGACCAGCATCTTCGACGCCGATGCTGGCGTTGGCGAGCCGGAAAGCGCGGCAGGGCATCGTGCGACCATGGCCCATATGATGGCCAATTACGGCATGGACCTGGACGAAGGCTGCCGTATTTTCGTTGAAGGCATCGCTGCGCGGAAATTCTGGATTTCGAGCCAGCCGGAGATGACGGAACAGTCGCTCGCCGGTCGTATCGCCTTCTTCCAGGAACAGAGCAATCCGGAACTGGGCGAACAGCAGCGGGCGCTGCTAGGCATCTGAAAAAGCGGCCGGGCGGGTTGAACCTCGCCCGGCCCTTTTTTTCGTCAGGCCTTTGCAGCTTCCTGCTTCACGATTTCCAGGAAGAGCGGCCGTTCACCACCGCCATGCACTTCCAGCCGTGCGCCGCTGACATAGGCGGCGGACGGCGAACCCAGGAACACCACGGCCTCGGCGATGTCGCTACCCCGGCCCATGCGGCCTAGCGGCAGGGAAGACGCGATCCGATCCTGCGCGGCTTGCGAGCCATAGGTCATTTCCGCCGTTTCCGTTTCGATCAGGCCGACGATGATGGCGTTGACGCGGACTTCCGGCCCCCATTCCTGCGCCAGGCTGGTGGTCAGGCTGAGCAGGCCCGCCTTTGCCGCGCCGTAGATCGCGGTGTCGGGCGACGGACGCGCGCCAGAGACGCTGGCGATGTTGACGATCGATCCGCCCACTGCCTTCAGATGGGGATAGGCGGTCTGCGATACATGCAGGGGGGCCAACAGGTTCAGTTGCAGGATGCGTTCCGAAAAGCGCGGGCTGGCAGTGGCGGCGTCGGCCTGCGGCGATCCGCCCGCATTATTGACGACCAGATCGATCCGGCCGTGCCGCGCCACCAGGTCCGCAATCCACGCGTCCACGGCCGCCGGTTCGCGAATGTCGCATGCAGCGAACTCGGCCGTTTTGCCATCGACGCCGATCGGTTCGTCAGGCGCGGTGCGCCCGCATGTTGCCACGGCATAGCCTTCCGCCAGCAAACGCCGCACGATCGCCGCGCCGATGCCGCGCGTTCCGCCGGTGACGATCGCGACCTTGCCTACACCCGTCTCGCCCACAGCCTTGTCCTTCCTCTTCTGAATAATGCGCAGTCAGCACATCCATTTGAACGGCTCCATAGTCAATCCGCGGCATCTTTCGCCAGTGATAATGCAGTGGTCATTGCAGATTGTTACGCAGATCAGGTATAGGATCGCATCAGAAGCGCATATCGCGTCAGAAGTGGAGAGGATTGATGGCTTATACCCTGCAGCAGTTGAGCGACCTGGAAGATATCCGGACCCTCAAGCATCGTTATTTCCGGGGCATCGACACGGCTGATCTGGCGCTGCTCGGCACCCTTTTCACAGAAGACCTGACTGTCGATTACCGGGGCGGCACCTATCGCGTCCGGTTGGAAGGCCGCGACAACATGCTGGAGTTCCTGGCGAACAGCTTCCATTCCGGCGCCGTCGCCATGCATCACGGCCATATGCCCGAAATCACCCTGACCGACGAGGACAGCGCCGAGGGAATCTGGTATCTCGAAGATATCTTCATCGACGTGGAGCGCAAAGATCACACCATCGGCAGCGCCATTTACCGTGACGCTTACCGGCGTGAAGATGGCGTCTGGAAGATCGCGCGTACCGAATATGATCGCGTGTTCGAAATGATACGCCCGCTGGCTGCGGATGCGCAGATCACCTCCCACCATCTCGCGACCGCAGGCCGCAAGCCCGAGCAGCGCAGCGACATCAGCCATTTGATCGAATGGGAAGCGGCTTGACGGGAGCCAACATATGACCGGCCAGGAGGTTGCTGATCGGCTGGCCATTCATGACTTGCTGGCCCGCTATTGTCACGCGATCGACCAACATCGATGGTCCGACTTGCGCGCATTGTTTGCCGACGATGCGCGGGTAGACTTCACCGCTTTTGGCGGTCCGCTTGGCGATGCGGATACGCTGATTGCGTTTCTGAAGCCCGTGGTGGAGGGTCTGGCTGGAAGCTATCACTCGACGGGCAGCGTCATATGCGATTTTGATGGAGATAGCGCGACTGTACGCTCCGCCGCTCATGTGGTCATGTCGTCGAGGGGTGCCGATGGGGGCGAGCAGCATGACCATATCGGCCTGTGGTATGAAGATGAACTCACGCGTGCAGACACGGGATGGCGCTTCGCCAAGCGAACACAAAAGCGGGCTTGGGTAAGCACCATCCTATCTTAGTGATGCAAGGCCGCAACAGCTGAGGCATTTTGTGCCGGTCTGCTAGAGAACGGGGCGAACCAAGCTATGTTCGCTCACAGAATAAAAGATGTCTTTTGGGGAGGAAAGCATGCGCAAGACGCTATATCCAATCGTTTCACTCATCGCACTGGCAGCGCCGGGCAATGCCTTTGCTCAAACAGACGCGCTGGGGGCTGGCGCGGCGAGCGGTAGTGACATTGTCGTCACGGCTCGCCGCCGCGAAGAACGGTTGCAGGATGTGCCGATCGCGGTGAGCGCCGTCGATGCTTCGGCTCTTGATAGTCGTGGGCTCGACAATGTCACGCAGATCAGCCAGATCGCGCCCAACATTCAGTTCACGCCTGGCCAGGGTGGCAACAGCGGCGGCATCGCGCCCTTTATCCGGGGCGTGGGCGAGAACGACTTCATCATCACGTCCGACCCCGCCGTTGGCGTCTATATCGATGGGGTATATGTCGCACGCACCTTCGGCGCGACCACCGAATTGCTGGGCATCGACCGGATCGAAGTGTTGCGCGGGCCGCAGGGTACTCTGTTTGGCAAGAACACAGTCGGCGGCGCGATCAACATCGTGTCGGCGATACCGGGCCGGGAGCAAAGGCTCGAAGCCGATCTGCGATATGGATCGTTCAACACGGTGCGCGGGCGGGTCTATGCCGAAACGCCGCTGTCGGACAGCTGGTCGCTTGGCGTCGCCGCACTGGGCGAGTTTGGCGAGGGGTGGCAGAAGATCCCATCCGGAGACAATCTCGGCAACCGCAAGGTGATGGCTGGCAAGCTGGCGCTGCATTATGACGGCGAAGGCTTGGACGCTGTGTTGCAGGTCGACGGGCTCCACCGGCGGCAGCACAGCGCGCCGCACAGCATGATCGCCTTCACGCCCACCTTCTTTTCCATCCTGCAATCGACCTTCATCTCGCCCTGCTGTACCGTGCCGGGCGACATCGACCGCACCGACAGCAATTCGGAGCTGAACAAGGATCACACCGATGCGGTGAACGCATCGTTGACCCTGACCAAGGATCTGGGCGGCGCGACGTTGAAGTCGATCACCGCCTATCGCTATGTCGATGCGCTGTTCGGCCGCGATGGCGATGCGTCGTCGGCGGTCAATTATGCCGGTGACATTCATGACGAGCGGGCGCGGCAGATCAGCCAGGAATTGCAGCTCTCGCTTGACCTTGGCGGCCGTGGCACTTTGTTGCTGGGAGCCTTCGTCTATCGCGAAAAGACGCGCGACAATACCCGGCTGATCGTCGCCGACGGGCTCTTTCCGGCGCTGGTTGCGGCGGGGCTTGACCCCTTCCCAGTTCCATTCCCTCCATTTGCCGTTCCCGCGTCGTCGCTCGACTTCAATATCGATTTCCGCAACCGGCAGCGCACCGACAATCTCGCGCTGTTCGCAAACGGCAATTATGAACTGATCGACGGGCTGTCGCTGGAATTGGGCGCACGCTATACGTGGGAGAAGAAGAAGTTCTTCCAGTCGGCAACGCGCATTTATTCAGGCGAGCCGCTACTTGCTGGAACGCCGAGCTACACGCTGGAAAAAAGCTGGGACGCCTTTACGCCGCGCGCGTCGCTCTCTTACAAGTTCCGGCCTAACTTGATGGCCTATGCGTCCTATTCGCGGGGCTTCCGGTCTGGCGGGTTCAATGGGCGGCCCACGTCGGTCGAGGAAATCGGGTCCTATGATCCGGAATATCTGACCTCCTACGAGGCTGGCGTCAAAGCTGGGTTCGGCGGGATCGCGACGATCAACCTTGCCGTGTTCCGTAACGAATATCGCGATCAGCAGATCTTGGTGTCCACCGTCAGCCCGGCCACGGGACTGATCATCGTCCGCAATGAGAATGCGGGCCGCTCCCGCATCCAGGGCATCGAACTGGAAGGCGCGTTCAAGGTGTCGCCGCGCTTTACCGTGACCGGCGCACTCGGCCTGCTGGACGCCAAATATCTGGAATATGTGTCCGTCATCAACGGTGTGCCGACCGATGTCAGCAACCGCGAACTAAAGCAGGCGCCCGATATCACGGCCAATGCGAGCGCGGTTTATCAGGCGCCGCTCAGCGACAATGTGGAAGGCGTGCTGCGGTTGGACGCAGCCTATAAGAGCCAAGTCTTTGTCGATGCCGAAAACACGCCGTTGTTGCGGCAGCCCGACCACGCGATCCTCAACGCCAGCGCGGAGCTGCGCTTTGCGGACAGCGGCCTGTCGGTGCGCGTCGGCGTTGACAATATCACGGACCGGCGCATCATCACGGCGGGTTATGATGCATCGACCAGCTTTGGCTTTACGGAAGCCTATTACTCACCGCCGCGCCGCTACAGCATCACGCTGGCACTGCGGCGCTGAGCCGGAACATGGTCCCGGCGGTGCAAACCATCGCCGGGGCCGTTGGCGGCCGATCTGAACATGAGCGATGACACCGCCTTTGCCGACCTGTTGCAGACGCTTTACGGCGGATTGACGCGGTCGCCGCCGTGGGAGGATTTCCTGCGAGCACTGGCGGCGATCACCAATACGACCTTCGCCACACTGCTGATCGGCCGGGGTCATGCGCGGATCGATGCCCATGTCACCCCGGGAGCGGACCCGGAGCGCACGCAGGAATATCAGCGCATCTCGCAGGCCGATCCCTTTGTCGGATTGCCGGAGGGACAGGTCGTTTCCTTTCGCGATTTCGTCCACCATGTCCCGGCGCGCTTCCGCGACTGGCTGGACGTGGCGCGCAGCAGCGAAATTCTGGGCGTCGACCTGCACCGGCCGCCCGATGTCGCCGTGCGGCTGCGCCTCACGCGCGAAGACAGTCAGACGCAATTTGGCGACGCCGAACGCGCGTTGCTCGAAAGGCTGATCCCACATCTGCGCATTGCGCTCGACCTTCACGCGCGGCTGACGATCACCCAGGCGGAAAGCCAGCTGTTCAGCAGCGCCATGGCGGGTCTCGCGGTCGCGACCCTGATCCTCGACCGCGAGGGCCGCATCCTGCGCCGCAATGCGCTCGCCACGCAGATGCTGGAAGAGGGAAGCATCATCGCGGAGCAGCATGGCAGTTTTGAAGTCAGGACAGGCTCCAGCGCGGCCACGATCAACCGCATCCTTTCATCGCCACCGCCGCAGGGCGAGGAAATCCTGTTCGAAATCGCGACCGGCGGCACGCCCCTGCATGCGCGGGCCCGCGCGGTGCCGTCCTCCGCTTATGCGGATGGCGCGTGGCTGGCGCTGTTCATCGCAGACCCCAGCCGCCCGGCAGGTCCGTCGGAAGAGATACTGCGGGATCGCTTTCACCTCACCCGCGCCGAATCGGGTCTGGCCCTGCATCTTGCGCAGGGCGCCACGCTGGCCGACGCGGCGGACGCTCTGGGCATCGCCTATAATACCACGCGTTCCCATCTGCGCGCGATATTCGCCAAGACCAACACACATCGGCAGGTCGAACTGATCACGCTGTTGCGCACGATCGGCAGCGAACCCGAAATCTGATCCATTTGGATGATGCAGCGGCAGGGGCCGAAGCATAGCCTGCATCCACGATACGAAAAGTTTTGTGGAGAAGATGATGAAGTTCTCGATCATTTACGAAGCGCAGATGGCCGACACGTCGCGCCAGAATGAGCAGCAGGTGTTCCGCGACATTGTGGAGCAGTCCATCTACGCCGAGGAAATGGGCTTCGACACGATCTGGGCCGTCGAACATACCGCGCTGACGCAATATGCGCATATGTCCGCTCCGGAAACTTTCCTTGCCTATCTGGCCGGGCGTACCTCGCGCATCGGCATTGGCCATGGAGTTGTCTGCCTGCCGCCCGCGATGAACCATCCGGTGAAGGTCGCGGAGCGCATCGCGACGCTCGACATCCTGTCGGGTGGCCGCGTCCATTTCGGCATGGGCAAAGGCGGGACGCAGCAGGAAGCGGGCACCTTCGGCTATAATCTCGAAGACCTGCCGCCGATGATCGACGAGAGCATGTATCTGATCCCCAAGATCCTGAAGCATGGCGAGATCGAGCATGACGGCCAGTTCGTGAAGATCCCCTTCCGCCCAATCCACCCGAGTCCGATGCAGGAGCCGCATCCGCCGATCTACATGGCCTGCACCCGCGCCGATACGCTGGTCACCGCCGGTTCGCGCGGCATCGGTGCGCTGGTTCTTGGCTTTGCCGGGCCTGAGGATATCGCGAAGAAGAACGCCATCTATCGTGAGGCTTTCGCCAACCGCAAAGCTGAGGATCAGGTCGGCTACCGTCCGACCCAGCATCTTGCCGCGCTCTGCCCTGCCGTCGTGCTGGAGGACCGCGAGAAAGCCCGCCGCATCGGCCTGCGCGGGCAGCGCTTCTTTGTTGAGTCGCTCGGCCACTGGTATTCGGGCGGCCCCGCGCCCGATGTCGAGGATCTCGACGCCAGCGAAAGCCTGGCCGCGCTTCAGCGTCACAAGGAAGAGACGGTGGCCTGGCTGTCGGACGAAAAGATCACAGTCGGGGGGCATCATACCGAGAGCTTCGAAGTGGTCGATGACGCCTATGGCACGCCGGAGGACTGCATCCGCCAGATCAAGCGACTGCAGGATGCGGGCGCCGACGAAATCCTTTTCATGTTCCAGATGGGCGGCATTCCCCATGACGTGATCATGGAGACGATCCGCAATATCGGTGAGAAGGTGATCCCTTATTTCCGCGAGCAGGCGACACTGGCGGCGGAGTGAGGTGTCTTGCGGGCGGGGCAGCGCGCTCCGCCCGAAACTCGGCTGCGCCAGCTACCTTCCGTTCGCCCTGAGCTTGTCGAAGGGCTTCTCTTAGGAAAGAAGGGCTCCTACAGGCTCAGCGCGAAGGAGGTGAGATCTGGTGAATTTAGGATGACGCGTTATTCCGGCGCGTACAAAGCCTTTATCGCCTCCATCAACCGCGCCGCGCGCTCGTGCGGGTCGCCCTTGGCCAAAGCACGGGAGGGGGCTTCCACCGCTATGGTGGCGTGGTGGGGCAGCAGCGGGAGCAACGCGCCGAGGCCGAACTCTCCTTCACCGGGAAGCAGGCGGTCGAACACGGCTTCATTGACCCGGTCATGCGGCGGCTCGATCGGGCCGTCGTTAAGCTGGACATGACGGATGCGATCGGCGGGCAGGCACGCCACATCGTCCCAGCTTCCGCCGCTACGGATGACGTGAAGCGTGTCGATGCACAGGCCCACTTCCGCGCCCAGCGAATGAGCGATCTCCAGCGCCTGTGACGGCGACCGGATCGAAGATAGCGGATAGGGTTCGATGATGGCGGGAACAGCCGCCTGACGGCAAATCTCGACCATGCGCGCGAGGGATTCCCGCAGCCGCGCATGATCGGGGTCCAGACCCAATATGTTGACGGTGCCGCCCAACTCGGCGGTGAGCTCCGCGCTGCTTTCAAGCAGGTCCCAGTCAGGCTCCGCATCGAGCATGAAAGGTTCGATGATACCGGCACGCAGTCCCGTGTCGCGCAAGGCGGAGATCACCGCCCTGCGCGCAGCCTTGTCCGCCAAGAGGTCAGGCGTCGGGCTGATCGGGATCGGGGTGACGAACAGGCTGACAGCGGTGAAGCCCGCGCTCGCCGCCGCCTCTATCACGGTCAGCGCGTCAAGATTGACGAGCGAAAGATGGTCCAGGCAAAATCCGTTCGGAGGGACAGTCATGACAGCCGCCCTCCTGCATCACCCGGCCGGTCAGGCGTGAACGCCTCCATCAACGCGCACGATCGCCCCATTCATATGCCCTCCATCCTCGCTCGCCAGCATGGCGATGACGCCCGCTATCTTGTCAGGAGTCGCAAATCCATTGATCGGGCCGAGATGATTATACAACTCCCAGTCGGCTCCTTCCACCATACCGGTTTGGACGCTGTTGGCGAGCGGCGTTTCAATGCCGCCCGGAGCCACGGCATTTACGCGCACGCCGCGCTTCACATATTCCCAGGCGAGACTCTGGGTATAGGCGGCGACCGCGCCCTTGCTGGCGGCGTAGCCGGTCAGGAAGGGATGACCGAAATGGCTGGAGGTCGAAGCGGCGTTGACGATATTGCCCTTCGTCTTTTCCAGATGCGGCAGTGCTTCGCGGCACATCAGGAATGTGCTGCCCATGTTGACCGCGATGATCGACATGAAGGCTTCATAGTCGGTGGTCGCTGCATGGCTCGACCGGATGATGCCAGCCATGTTGATGAGGACGTCGAGCTGCCCGGCTTCTTCCACCCACTGCGCGACGATCGAGCGGGCAGTAGGCTCGTCTGCTGCCGATCCCGCACGGACCGCAATGCCGGGTTGTTCCTGCCTTAGCGTTTCCAGCCCTTTTTCATCCAGGTCGACCGCCAGCACCCGGCCGCCCTCTGCGGCAAGGCGGATCGCGGTCGCACGCCCGATGCCGGACGCTGCGCCAGTGACGATGATCGACTTGCCTGCAAATCGGCGTCCGAAGTCCATGGCCTGCTCCGTCATGCCACGATGGCGGGGTGCGGGATGCGCGGATCGCCCAGCATCGCGCGGTAGGAAGGCGGCGTCCGGCCGCCCGCTTCGGTGATGCCATATCGCTGCGCGATTTCAGCGGTGATCAAGGTCTGGCCGTTCAGTTCGTCGCGGTTCGGATCATCATGGATGGCGGCGATCACCCGGCCGTTGAATTCGGGCGTTTCCGCGTCTGCCATGAACTTTTCATATTGTTCGGGATGTTCCGAAAGCGTGCGGGCGCTGCGTTCGGTGAGCAGCGGCCCCATCCAGAGCGAGATGGCGGCAACCCCGGTGCCCCGGAAGTCCACGCCCATGTCGGCGGCGAACTTGTCCACGCCAGCCTTCTGCGCGCCATAGGCCGCACCGTGCATGTAGCAGACGGAGCCGAAGGAGGAGGTGAAGGCGATGAGGCCGTTGCCTGCCGGAACCATCATGCGCGCGGCATGCCAGCTCGCCAGATAATGGGACCGCAGTCCGACATTCAATATGTCGACAAGGCCGGTGGATTTTTCCCAGAAGGGACCGGGCTTCACCAGATCGTCGTTCAGGGCGGCGACATTGTTGACCAATATGTCGAGGCGGCCGCTTTCATCGCTAACGCGCTCGAACAGCGCGGCGATCGCGCCATCGTCGGCATGATCGACCTGCACCGCGCGGCCCTCACCACCGGCTGCGTCTACCTGCGCCGCGGTGGCGCCGATGGTTCCGGGCAGTTCCGCGTCACCCTCGCGGACCGAGCGGCCCGTAACATAGACGCGATAGCCTTTTTCTCCCAGCGCGGCGGCGATGCCCCGGCCTGCGCCTCTGCTCGCGCCTGTTACGATCGCGACCGGACGTTCACTTCTCTCCATTTTCTGTTCTCCTTATGCCGCCTGCGTGGAACTGCGCTTGTCGAGTGTGACATGCATGCCGTTGGTGCGCTTGTGCAGGTCGGGGGTCTTGTCGCGGGGATTGTAGAACTGCTTGTACCAGGTCCGCACCTTGCCATAGGGGCCGTCATTGGGGATGACGAGCGGATTGAGGCAGGCCTTCTTGTTCTGCCAGATCTCGACGTCCTGGGCAAAGGCAAGGCGGCTGCCTTCCTGATATTCGAGGGCTGCGGCGCGCAGCTCGTCGGTGACGGGCGCGGTGCCGTCATTCACCTGCACCATCAGGCCATGCCAGACGCGGATCTTGCCATCCTCGATCGGGGTATGGGTGATGAGAATGAAGCTGTCGAATGTCCCTTCCATCTCCGACTGGAGGATCGAGGGGCCGGTATACCAGGTGTCGAGCGTCAGCACGTCTTCCGGGTTCTGCACCAGCGTGCGGTGTCCGGCGGCATAATATTGGTGGACGATATGATCCTTGAACTCATTGGCGAAGTAGACGAAGTCCTTTGCGCCATGGATCGGGATGAAGTGGCCGAAGTCGGCCATATTGTCCACGACCTCGATCGGGTGGATGTCGAGATCGCCCATGAAGTCGATCTTCCAGTTGACCCAGCCGGGCGCATCATAATGGCCGCCGAAATCGGGCAGGTCGAAATTGGGTTCGAGCGCTTCGGGATCATGCCAGATCCAGATCGTACCCGCGCGTTCCACCACCGGGAAGGTTTTGAGCTTGGCCGCCTTGGGCACGAAGTCGGAATAGGGGATGTTCTTGCACGCGCCGTCAGGGCCGAACTGCCAGCCATGGAAGGGGCAGCGGATCGAATCGCCGACCACCTGCTCGCCGTCGCGCACGATGTAGCTGGTCGTGTTCTTCGCCAGATGCGCGCCCATGTGCGGGCAATAAGCCTCCGTCACATAGACCTGCCCGCTCTCGCCACGGTACATCACCATGTCCTGGCCAAGATAGCGCATCGCCTTGGGGCTGCTCGTCGCCTCGGCGCTCTCACCCACCATGAACCAGCCACGTGGAAAGGTGAATTCTCCCAGACGATAGTCCGACGATGTCGCCATTGCTTGATCCTCTCACTGCGCGCGGCAAAATAGCAGCTAATGCAGCGAGTCACAGCCCCGCGCATCGCCTGCCTTGAAATCCTCCTCTTTCTACGCAAAACACGATCCAGAAAGCAAGTTCATATGTTAAATGCGCGTTTTGAAGCCATCCTGATGATGAGGTGAGCAGAATATGTCGGAACCCTCTCCGCCTGGCCTTCCCGCTCCGGGCCAGGATCTCATGCGGCAGGCGCTTCAAGCCTATGTCGATCGCATCAATGCTGGCGACAAGGACGGCGTCCTTGCGCTGTTCGCCCCCGGCGCGGTGATCGAAGATCCGCTCGGATCTCCGCCCAAGACAGGCGCAGATATCGATAGCTGGTTTGCCGACACGATCGCCTTCGACACGCACATCCGGCCGGTTGCGCCCATCAGGGGATCTCACGCCAATGCCGCCGCGCTGGTCTTCGACGTGACGTTCCAGCCGCCCGAAGGCCCTCGCCTGCTGATCAGGTCGCTCGACGTGTGCACCTTCGATGCGGAAGGACGCATCACCAGTCTAAAAGCTTATTGGGGACCGGACGACATGGAGCCGGTTTCCTAACGAAAAAGGGGCACCTGACCGGGCGCCCCTTCTTCCTGTCGCGTAGCCCGCTGGCGCTTATGCGGTGACGAGCTCGCGCGGCGCTTCGGCCGGATATTCAGCAGGGCCACCATAGTCGTAAGCAGCATTCAGCGCCTTGATGAAAGCCGGATCATTCAGCGGATCAGTCGGCGTCTCGATCTGGAAGCCGCGCGAACGGACATCCTTGATTAGCGTGTCGAACACCTGATCATAGGTGAGGTTGTCCGAGCCATCCATGTTCTTCTTGAGCTCGGCATAATCTTCGAACACTTCGGCCGACCAGTGGACGAGGAAGCGCAGTTCATCGGTATGATAACGCTCGATGACTTCGTCACCGGTCTTTACCAGCCAACCATCAGGGTTGCCCGGTTCGCCGCTGAACAAGGAGTCGAAGCCCAGACCCTTCGGCTTGCGGCGCTCGATCGGGCCGTTGGCTTCGCCGCGATGGACGAGCATCTCGTTCTGGACGAGCACGCCCCGATTATAGACAGGCGGCTGCAAGCGGGCGGGCTTTTCCAGCGGGCCCTTGGGCCAATAGGTGAAGCCGCTTTCCGGGTCATGGCTGAACCAGGTGATCACCTGTGCCATCTTGATCAGATAGTCCTGGAACAGGCCCGAGCGGCCCATGATCGAACAGAGCCAGGTGGGCGAGTTCTCATAACGCACGCCACGGAAGCTCGGCGAGTCCAGATGGCCCGGATCAGTGTTGCCGCAGGGGCCGTTCACGTTGAACAGCATCATCTGCGGCTTGGCATATTCCGCGTTCCAGTAGGACTTGGCATATTCCAGGAAGGTCGGATTGTAGAAGGTGTCCTGGATTTCCGGATACATGCAGGTCGAATAATTGGCATAGAAGCCCCGGAAGGTGGGCGTCAGGAACATGTCCAGCGACGGTTCGAACCCTTCCGGAAATCCGCCAGCGAAAGTCGCGATAAGGGACTCAGGCGTCGGGAAATGTTGGGCAATGATGAGCTTCCACGCTCCGCTATGGACCACGTCCAGCAGCCGCCGACGCTGATCCTCGGTATACACATTGCTCAGCTCGCGCGGCGGCGAAACAGGTTGCAGGAGATCGGACAAATGCCGCTTCTGCTCATTGCTCAACATGGCTCTCGAACTCCTCTCCAAACAGCCAGGCGAATCGTCCCATTCGCCATAGATGGAACAAAGTTATCGATCTATAACTTTTTCGTCAATCCTCTTTGGTGAGTGGATGCTCATACCCACCGCCTGGCCATTTTGCGTCACACAAGAAGGATAATGGCACGGGATCGACAGAAGAATGGCTGGCCCGACAAGCGCGACGGTGGCACCTTCCCCACAACAAGATAGGAGAGGCAGGGCGCAATGGCTGACGCGTTGGACGGATCGAACGACAAGCGCGATATGGAAGCGCGCGCGGCAGAGCGGCTGCTATCTGGCCAGTCCTGGGAAGATTTCTGCGATGTCCTGAAGGTTGCGGGCGGGATGATCGACCGGTTCGGTGATGACCCGTCCGATCTGGACAGAGCCGAATGGTATCGGTTCCTGACCCGCGTTGCGCGGTCAAGCTTCGAGCGACTGATCGAAAATGCCGAGCCCACGCGCCCGCGCCTGCGGGACATGGTGTGGCGGCAGTCGATCAATGTGCAGACGGTCGATCAGGACCATCTGATGTGCCAGTTCGATGAAGCCCGTGATTACCGGATCATCGGCACGCGCGGCACCATACCCTATTTCGTTCTAGCCATTTTGACCGCCCCAGCGCCGGAAGATGTCGGCGCGCGCGATTGGGCTCAACTTGGCCTGAACGGCCTGAAGGAATTCGACCCATCCAATCTGAAGACGACCGGCTTTCTGGGCAGTCAGCAGCTTCATGTCGAGGATGACGGGACGTTCGAGATCATCCTGTCGCAAAATGATCCGGGCGAAGGCAAGAACTGGTTGAAACTGCAGCCCGACAGCAATTGCATCCTCATCCGGCTCGTCTGGAGCGACCGGGACAGGGAAATTGCGCCTGACATGCGGATCGAGCGGATGGATGAAGCGGCGCCCGAACCACTCACCCCCGCGCTGATGGCCAATAATCTGGCGTGGGCGGGGCAGGCCGTGCTTGGCTATGCGGAGCTGGTGCGCAACTGGTGGAACGGCACGCAAGGCAACTTCGCGGCGAAGCTGAACCGGCTCGACTATAGCCGCGCGCAATATCTGTCGAATGGCGGCGTGCCCGACCGCCACGTCGCCTTTGGTGGCTGGGAAAAGAAGCTGGAAGAAGCACTGGTGCTGGAGTTCGTGCCGCCTGAATGCGAATATTGGAACTTCCAGATCTGCAACATGTGGCAGGAAAATCTCGACACGTTCGAGGATGGCAATGGGTGGGTAAACAACTACCGCTTCGTTGCCGAGCCTGACGGCCGCGTGCGCATCATCATCGCCGAACATGATCCGGGCCTTGGCGGGAATTGGGTGAATTCCTTCGGTCATGAAAGGGGCATCTGGGGCTTGCGGCTCGTGCAAACGGAGAGCACCGCAGAGGTCAATCTGTGGCGCTTGCCGCTCGCCCGATTGGAGGCAGAGGGGGAAGCAGCGCTCAGTCCCGACGCAGCGATCCTGACCGGACAATTTGTGGATTGATGCCATGGCTGTGCGCACGCTTGACCATGTGAACATCCGCACGGCGGACGTGCCGGGCACTGCCGCCTTCTTCAAGGATGTGCTGGGCCTTCGCGCCGCCGCCGCGCCGGGCGCGGAATCCATCGACAAGGGTTGCTGGATCCATGACCCCGATGACCGGCCGATCATCCACATCGGTCCGATCGAGGCGCGCTATCCAAGTGACGACGCATTTCCCTTCCACCCCGCACGGGGAAGCGGCGCGGTGCATCATGTCGCGTTGGAGTGCGATGATCTGCCGGTGATGCTGAGCCGTCTGACGGCGGCAGGCGTGAACGTGGTGCGGAAAGATTATCCGCCTGCCAATCTCGTCCAGCTGTTCGTGGAAGAGCGGAACGGGATCATCCTTGAACTCAACTTTCGTTTGGAGCAGGCATGACGGCCGATCCGATGCTGGTCCTGTCGGGCCCACCCTTTGGGCATCTGCCGCTGCTCGATCGCCTGGCACCCGCGCGGGAAGCAGGCTTTTCCGCCATATCGTTGATGCCCGGCGATATCTGGTCGCTGGAAGCAGCCGGGATGAACGCCGTCGAGATCGGCCAGCGGATAGCAGACCATGGCCTCGCCGTCATGGAAATGGATTGCACGGCCTGCTGGTTGCCCAGCCAGCGGACTGCGGGTGACGATGTTCCCATGGCAACGCTCCTTCGATCCTTGACCCCAGATCGCGTGATCGAAGCCGCAGCGCGGATCGGATCGCCCTCCGTCACTGCCGTGGAGATGATGGGCGTCACAACATCGCTCGATGAGGCGGCGGAAGCCTTCGCATATCTGTGCGATCTTGCCGCTGAACATGGTCTGAAGGTGCATATCGAGTTCCTGCCCTTTGGCGGGATTCCCGATTTGGCGAGCGCATGGGCGATTGTTCAGGCGGCAGGACGGATCAATGGCGGCCTGACGCTGGACAGCTGGCACTTCTTCCGCAGTGGTTCGAGCTTTGAGCTGCTGGAGCAAATTCCCGGATCGCGCATCCACACCATCCAGATCAATGATGCCCCGGCAAAGGCTGAACCCGACCTGCTGCAGGAAACGATGAGTGCCCGCCTGATCCCTGGGCGCGGGAGTTTCGACCTCCCGCGCTTCATTCGAACACTGGATCGGACGGGGACCGAAGCACCGATTTCCGTCGAGATCTTTTCGGCCTCGACCCGGTCAGCGCCGATGGCCGAAGCGATAAAATCCTGGGCGCCAGCAGCCCGAGACATCATCAGAAAGGCAAGAGAGATACAATGAATGGAGAGGAGGCGCCAATCGGCGCGGTGGTCGTGGGCACGGGGTTTGGCCTGTTCACACATGTGAGAGCGCTGCGGGAAGCAGGCTTTGACGTTCGCGCGATCATCGGGCGCAACAGGGAACGCACCGCAGAACGCGCCGCGCCACTCGGCATCCCGCTGGCGTCGGATAATCTGGAACAGGTACTCGCCGATGATCCCGCGATCCGCCTTGTGACAGTCGCAACGCCGCCGCACGCCCACTATACGCCAGTCATGCAGGCGATCGCCGCCGGTTGCCATGTGATGTGCGAAAAGCCTTTCGCGCGTGATCTGACGCAGGCGCGCGAGATGCTCCACGCGGCGAACAGGGCAGGGATCGTCCATGCTCTGGGCGCGGAGTTCCGGTTCGACAGCGCGCAAGCACTGTTGCGGCGTGTGGTGCAGGACGGCCTCATCGGTGATCCGCTGATGTTCAGCCGCATCTATCAGCAACCCGGCACGGGCGAGGACGAGCCGCTTGCGGATTGGTGGACGGACGCAGCCCAGGGCGGCGGATTCCTGGGGGCGTTCGGCACGCACATGATCGATCAGGTTCGTTCGACCGTGGGCGAGATCGTCACAGTCAATGCGATATTGCGCAAGCTTACGACCAGCCGTCCCACGATGACGTCGGACGATTATTATAATGTGCAATTCCGCACGGCGAACGGCTGCATGGGTGTGATCGAGGCGGCGATGAACTTCCCCGGCCCGTTCGTCATGGCGACGAAGGTCGCGGGAACGAAGGGTGCCGCGTGGATCCAATCGGGCAGCGCCTTTGGCGATCCCGAAGAAGTCTGGATCAAGGACGCAGACGGGGCTCGTCAGGTGCCGATGCCCGACGAACTGGTCAACCCGGCGCCCGAGCCCTTTGCTGTCAAGGAACTGATCCAGACCGAAATGGATCGTTGGCATACGCAAGGCTTCGATGTCGCGCCCTATGCCAAGCTGTTCCGCCAGATGAAGGCCAGGATCGAAGGGCGCGCGCCTCCGCTGCCTGATCCGACGGGTGATTTTGAGGACGCAGCGGCGGGGCAGGCGGTGCTGGACGCCTCTCGCCTGTCCGCCGCGGAAGGCCGTTGGGTCGAAGTGGAGGCAGTATGACGAACCCATCCTATGATTTTTCCGGCGCGCATGTCCTCGTCACCGGCGGCACCAGCGGCATTGGCGCTGCGGCAGCGGGGGCCTATCGCGAAGCCGGTGCGGACGTGACCATCACAGGCACGCGCGGGAGCGCCAGCGAATATGATGCCGACCTGTCCGGCTATCGCTATCTGCAGATGGACATTGAGAATGGCGAGAGCATCGACGCCGTTGCCGCCAGCCTCGACCGACTGGACATATTGGTGAACAATGCCGGGATGGCGCTACCCAGCCTGGGGCTCGACGAATATGAGCCTGATGTTTTCGCGCGATCCGTCAATATGCTGCTGGTCGGCGCCTTCCGCATGGCCCGGCAAAACGCTGACCTGCTGGCACAAAGCAGAATTGCGGGTGGCGCTAGCGTCGTCAGCATCGCATCCATGAGCAGTTATTTCGGCATCCCGATCGTGCCGGGCTATGGGGCGGCGAAGACGGGCCTGCTTGGCCTTACCCGAACGCTGGCGGTGAAGTGGGGCGAGCGCGGCATCCGCGTCAATGCCGTCGCGGCAGGGCTGACCCGCAGCCGCATGACGGAGGGCACGTTCGCGCAGGATGAGTGGATGGCCCCCACGTTGGCAAGAACCCCGCTTGGCCGTCCGGGCGAACCGGAAGACATTGCCAATGCGATCCTGTTCCTGTCGAGCCCCGGCGCTGCGTGGATCACGGGCCAGACCTTGGCCGTCGACGGGGGATATACCGTCGCGGGCTGATTATAGGCATCCGATATGAAAGGAGCCGGTCTTTGCAGACCGGCTCCTTTTTTACATCCGAGCTGCTTAGTGCAGCTCGAAATTCTCTTTGACCGGCCCGCGTGTTTGGTTCCAGAGGTCCACAAGCCGCCACGGCCAGGACAAAAATACGCGGCCCTTCGAGTTATTATAGTAGCTGCTCGCCTTCGGATGGGTCCAGATCATGCTTTTCATCTGATCTTCCACCGCGCGGTTCCACTGCTCGAAAGCTTGCTGCGTCGGCTCGACGGCGCGCGCGCCACTGGCGTTGATCCAGTCGAGGCATTCGACGATGTAGTTGACCTGCGCTTCGGAGATCAGATTCTGTCCAGCCGCGTGGTTGGGCGCGCTGTTGGGGCCGACGGTCATGAAATAGTTGGGATATCCCGGGACAGTCACGCCAAGGTAGGAACGCGGATCGTCCTGCCCCCATTCGTCGCGGAGCGAACGTCCGCCCTTGCCGTGGATTTCGAGCTTGCCCATCATGTTGGCGACGTCGAAGCCGGTAGCGCAGACGATGATGTCGAACTCATACTCCTTTCCGTCCTTCGTCCGGATACCCTTGGGAGTGAAGCATTCGATCCCGCCATCTTCCAGCGTCACATTGGGCTGCTTGAGCGCATCCAGCCAGCCTGCATCGAGGATGATGCGCTTGGAAAAGATCGGGAAATCCGGCGTCATCTTTTCCTTGAGGTCCGGCCGGTCGTGGAACTTCGCTTCCAGATGGGCCAAGGCCCACTGGCGCGCGCCTTCGTTGGCAGCCGAGACCGACGGGCTGTCCACAGGCCATTCCGGGTCCTTGACGACATTGCCGTAGAGGCCGTCCGCTGCGAACCAGTAAACACGGAAGCGGAACCATTCGCGGAAGTGCGGGATGTAGCGCAGGGCGAACTTCATGCCCGGCGACACCTCATGATTGATCTCCGGATTGTAGATCGTCCAGTAGCGCGTACGCATGAAGACGGTGAGGTCACCCACCTGATCCGCAATCGCGCCGATCAGCTGCGCGGCGCTGGCACCGGTGCCGATGATGCCGACGCGTTTGCCCTCGATCCGCACGGACGGGTCCCAGGTCGCGGTGTGCATCATCTTGCCCTGGAAGTCTTCGCGACCCGGAATATCCGGCCATTTCCAGCGGTTCACCGGACCATGTGCGTTGATGACGGCATTGGCGCGGATCACTTCTTCCGTGCCATCCTTGCCGCGCACAGTCACGTTCCAGACGGCTTCGGCATCGTCATAGCGCAGGGCGACCACTTCGGTGTTGAAGCGGATGTTGCGGCGCAGATCGTATTTGTCGGCGACGTGCAGCAGATATTTCTGCATGTCCACGCCCTTGGGATGATAGTGCGTCCATTCCGGCGTGATTTCGAAGGAGTAGGAATAGAAGTGGCTCGGCGTGTCGACGCCGACGCCGGGATAGCGGTTTTCATACCATGTGCCGCCGACCTCGGGATTCTTCTCGATGACGATATGCTCGTAGCCAGCCTCTTCCAGCTTCAGCGAGGCCGCGAGGCCCGTCATGCCCGCGCCGATGACCAGCACCTTGAAGCCTGCCTGCGGCGGCGTGCGGCCTTCGATTTCCTTGCGGGGCTTGGGCAGCTTGAAACCGATCTGGTCGAAGAGCAGCGGCAGGAATTCGTCGGCGACTTCCTCACCCACGCCGACGCTCATCATCCGCTGCATAAGCTGTTCGGAAGGATCATCTTCCCGCGCGGCGCCCGGCGTCGTCAGGACATGCAGCAGCTTCGACCGCAATTCCTGGGCATATTCGTCCGGTATCTCGGTCCCGGGAACCGCGAATGGCGGCTTGATGTAGTTGCCGAAGATGTCCAGCATCACCGCATCGTGCGTGAGGTGCACATAAACCATCAGCAACGTGTGGATATTCGCGCTGTCCAGCGCTTCCCGCAGCTCATCGCTGTCAGGCAGCGGCAAGCTGCGGTCGTGCCAATCTCTCGCTATTACCGCGGCTTCTGCATGTTCGACCATCTTTAGAACCTCTCCGACTCAAGATGTAAGTGTTTACTCACTTATGGATATTGAAGGACAATTCCGAAGTCAAGTTGGGCGTTGCCTCCCTCGTGCGCCGCCGAGGAATGTGCCGACCACCATCTGAACATGAGCTTCGATCTCCACTTCACCCGGAAGCTCGGCGTCGATCAGCAGGTAATTGTGGACGGGCATCAAGAGCATCGACAGCAATATCTTCGCTGCTGCCGCAGGGCTGTCCTTGGCGATACCGGCACGCGCCAGATGCGCGGCCAAGGGGGCGACCAGATAGTCATCCTGGCTTTGGCGTATCAACGAGCCAAATTCGGCGAACTCATGCGCTTCACGCAAGAGCAAACGTGCCATGCCTACCGTCGAGGGCCGGGTGAATTCCAGGAGCAAGGCGACGCCGAACGCGCGCAGATCGGCCTCCGGCTCCGCCGGGTCATTCAATTGCGGCAGGGGGAAACGCTCCACCCCGGCAGCGAGGCAGGCCCGAAACAGCGCCGCCTTGTCTTCATGCCAAAGGTAAAGCGTCCGCTTCGACACACCCGCCGCCTGGGCGATCGCATCCATGGTGAGGGCGCGATAGCCCTGGCGGATAAATTCCTCTCGAGCGATCTGCAGCAAGCGGCGCTTCTTTGCGAGGGTCTGATCCGCCCGGCCCATCCGCGCAGGGGCCGGAGCTGAATCTGCCAGGGTGAGCTTGGGTTCCGGTGTCGCCATCAACCAGCCCTTAGCCTTCATGCCGGACGGGGAAACGATCATAATAAAAGCTGAAGCGTTCGCGCGCAGCGGCTTCATTCAGGCCGAACACGCCTTCAAGGTCGTAGATCACCTTCCCATGCTTGTTGCGCGGATTTTCGTTGAGATAGCCGAGCAGTTGGGCCTCCACCTCTGGCGTCAAATCCAGCCCCGCCAGATCATAAACCTGGCGCATCACCTGTTCCTGGTCAGCCATATATTCGTGGAAGAGAATATCGGCGGACTGGTCAGGGCCCCATGCATCCCGCTGATCGACACACGCGCGCAGCAGCCGCTCGATCCGCTCCATCCAGAGCCGGGCCAGTGCAGGCGGATCGATCGGGTCGCGCCGGATGCGGTCGCTATAGCCAAGCATGGTGGTCAGCGATCGCAAAACGGCGATGGGATCACGATGGGTGATAACCATCGTCGCGTCGGGAAACACGGACTTGATCGCCGCCAGATTTTCCATGTGTTGCGGCGATTTCAGCAGCCAGCGATTGGGGCCGCGATGCCAGGTTAGGACCTGCAGCACCTTCTTCTCATAAGCGTAGCTGGGCGTGCGGTCATGGGCGAAATAATAGTCGATCCAACGAGGGATGCGGGACTGGAACTCCCAGCTGTAGCAGTTCAAATCCATGTAGAGCAGTTCATTGTCTTCATGGATCGATGCAGCATCCATGCCGTGCATCGCCGCCATATGCGGCAGGACTGCTTCGAATGCGCTCCAAAGTTCTGCGCTGCGCGTGATGCGCGGGTCTACCTCGCCGGGCGCAAGATCGCGCAGCTGCACAGGCTCCTCGGCCTCCCAGAGCGTCAGCGAACGCAGCCGCTCGTCACGTGCGAGCCAGTTCACCAGATGGGTCGTCCCCGAACGCGGCAATCCCGCGATGAAGAGCGGACGGTCGATCTCTATGTCGAGAATTTCCGGATGCCGCTTGACGATGTCCTCGATGCGCAGGCGGTTCACCATCACCCGGACGAGATGGTCGAGCAAGGTGATGCGGCCTCCGCGAGTGAGGCCTTCATCCTCATCCCACGCCTGAAGCGTCACCGCCATGCGTTCGCGGAAACTTTGATCTTCGCCGAAATCATCGAGGCCACCGGCATTTGCAACGGCCTGGGCCAGGACTTCATCAACCGTCATGTGAGCCGGTCGGTCGTCTGGGCCCTGGCGAGCAGCCTCTAGCATCGGCGTGATGACTGGGTCGGCCATGTCGTTGATATGGATTTCCTGCGGCTCCGGCAGCGTGGTTTCGTTCATTGTTGATCCTTTATTGCGTGGCTGGAGCCAGCTTCATGCAGTTTGGGGGAAAGTGACGATGACTTTCGCGGAGGCATCCGTATCCGCAGCGATGCGGAACGCCTCATCCAGTTGGGCGAACTCTACCCGATGGCTGATCAGCGGGTCGACGTCGATATCCCCGCTTGCCAGCATCTGGAGGCATTCGTTGAACTCATCCTCCCGGTCGGTCGCAATCGAACCGGAAATGCTGAATTCATTGGCCATCATCTTCCACAAATTGATCGGCATCGGCTTTTTATGGAGGGCGACGATCACGATCCTCGCCCGGAATTTGGCCACGTCCAGCAGTTCGGCGAGCGGCGGCTGCGCTCCTGCCGCGTCGATGATCACATCGCTGCCGACATATGGCATGCCGAACCGTTCGCCTGTGCCATGCGCCTTCCCCACGGCTTCGACCAGCGGCTCGCGCGAGGGGTTTACCATGACGGCAGCACCGAGCTGACGAGCTCGTTCCAGTCGGGCGTCGGACAGATCAGCGACGAGAATGTCTTCCACGCCGCGACGGCGAAGGCAGATGATGGTGCATAGGCCGATCGGACCTGCGCCGAGTATCACCACCTTGTCGCCCGGCTGCACCCGGCCGATGTTCACACCATGCAGACCGACCGACAGGGGCTCTGCCAAGGCGGCCTTTTCAAGCGGCAAGCTATCGGGGATGGGGCAGATGTCGGCTCCGGCACGCGCATCCGGAATGAGGATGAACGGCGCGAAGGCCCCGGCCGGCCCGCCGCCGCCTATCAGCCCCGCGTCCGGATTGACGGCGCAGCGCTGGCCCGGCCGGATGCCGCTGACCTGCTCCCCCACCTTCTCGACAATGCCTGCAAACTCATGCCCGATCGGCAGTGGTTCGATGAGCGGCGCGCCCCCGCCCAGGCCACCGGCCGCGACATATCCCAGATCACTGCCGCATACGCCCGTCGCGCTGATGCGCACCAGCACGTCGCGGGGGCCGACTTCGGGGACGGGAACCTGATCCACGCGCATGTCGCCCACGCCATGTACGCGCGCCGAGGGCATGGTTGCGGCATATTGCTGGCCCAGGCTTAAGCCCGGCCCATCGGACTCGCTCATTAGGTCCTCTCCTTTTTGTCGTTAGGTTGATTTGGTAAACCAATCAGTTTCCGAGTCAAGGAGCTGAGAGGATTTCGTCAATGGACACGAACAAAAACTGCCCCGCGCTTCATCAGCGCAGGGCAGCATCTTCATCGTTGAGGGAGTGTGGGATCAGCCGATTTTGGCGGAGACCAGGAAGGGCCGGAGATAGGCTTCCATCCCTTCGCTGCCGCCTTCGGAACCCATGCCGCTGTCGCCAACGCCGCCGAAGGGCGTTTCTGGCATGGCCATCGCAAAGTGATTGAGGCCCAACATGCCAGCATGGATGTTTTGGGAGATCTTGCGCTCAGTGCTCATGCTGTTGGTGAAGGCGTAAGAGGCCAAGCCATAAGGAAGGCGGTTCGCTTCGGTCAACGCGGCGTCGATGTCGTCGACTGGCATCACCAGCATGAGAGGGCCGAAGGGCTCCTCATTCATGGCGTCCATTTCGGGCGTCATGCCCGACAGGACGGTGGGCTGGAAGAAATAGCCGCGATTACCGATGCGCGACCCACCCGTTTCGATTCTGGCACCGCGCTGCACCGCGTCTGCCGCCAATGCCTCGATCTTCGAGAGCTGGCCTGCGGTCGTGAGCGGGCCCATCTGCGTGTCCGCTTCCAGGCCATCGCCGACGCGCAGCTTGCCAGCGGCTTCGGTTACGCCTGCGACGAAATCGGCGTAGAGCGGCTTTTCCACCAGGAAGCGGGTCGGCGACACGCATACTTGCCCGGCGTTGCGGAACTTGAATTCGGTCGCGAGGGGGACGACCGTCGAAAGGTCGGCGTCCCGCGCGACGATGACGGGATTGTGCCCGCCCAGTTCCATCGTGACCTTCTTGAGATGCTGTCCGGCCGCGCTCGCCAGCAGGCGGCCGACGCGGGTCGATCCCGTCAGCGTCACCTTGTGAATTTCCGGAGCCGCGCAGAGCGTGGACGAGATCGCGGCGGGATCACCCCAGATCACGCTGATGGCGCGTGGCGGAAGGCCCGCTGCCAGCAAAGCCCGGCCGATCCGCCAGCCTGAGCCTGGCGTTTCCTCGGCGCATTTGAGCACGACGGAACATCCCGCCGCCAGCGCGGGCGCGACCTTCTGCATCACCGTCCAGGCCGGGAAATTCCAGGGCGTAAAAGCAGCAACAGGCCCCACAGGACGGCGCTCCACCGCCCAGCGCATGTCGCTGGCGCGGGTCGGGATCAGACGTCCATAGGCGCGGCGGCCTTCTTCCGCATACCAATCAAGCAGGTCTGCGGAGGCCAGCCATTCGCCGCGCGCCTGCGCCAGCGGCTTGCCGCCTTCACGTGTCATTTCAGCAGCGGCCTCATCGGCCTCGCCGCGCATCAGGTCAGCGGCGCGGCGCAGGACCTTGCTGCGTTCGAAGGGGGAGATGGCCGACCATTGGGCAAAGCCGTCCACCGACAGCCGCGCCGCCTCTGCCGCTTCCTCAGCGCCGCAGGACGGCAGCGTCGCGATCAGTTCTTCGGTGGCCGGGTTGACCAATTGTATCGTGCCAAGGGACCCCTGACTGCGTTCCTGACCATCGATGATGGGGCGGGGCGTCGAATTGGTCATGCGCAGGGTCCTCCAGCTCTTGGATGCGCCGCAAAGCTCATGCCTTGACGATCAGCGGCGCATGGGTTGGCGGCCTCTTACCCTTCCTGATCAGCAGGGGAAAGGCCCGGCCGCCAGTGAACGGCGCGGTTCAGGCGCCCCGAATGAAATCAGCGGTCGGCGATGCGGCGGCAGCCAGCCGCAATTCACCCAACAGGCCCGCCCAATAGCTTTCCGACCCGTCAGCCAGACGCCAGCCATGCAGGCGGCGGGTGAGCAGTTGCAGGTCATATTCCTCGCTGATGCCGATTGCGCCATGAACGGCATGCGCAATTGCGGCAACCTGCCCCGCTGCCAGGCTGGCGCCATGCTTGGCGATCGCGGCGTCGGCAGGCTTCGGCTGAAGTCCCGAGCGCGCGCCGATCGCGGCGGCGATGCGGGCGGCGACGGCCTGTTCGGCCAGAACGGACAGTTGCTGCTGCACCGCCTGCTGCTTGCCGATTGGCTTGCCAAACTGCACCCGCTCATTGGCATAGGCGACGGTCATTTCCATGACCCGGCCAGCCGCGCCGGATATGAGCTGCGCCCGCAGCACCGCCGCGATGGGACGCAATGCCGCGCCGTCGAGCCCGGCCACATGAGCGTCGACGTCATGGGGAACGCCGGTCGGGTCGATCTTTGCCGCGGTGAGCACCGGCGCGTCTGCTGTGCCGGAAAGGATGTGCGATGCGACAGCGGCAAAGGGCACTGCCCCTGCACCGGTAGCGATCGCGATCGGACCTTCGGGCACTTCAACGCCAGCGGCGGCGAGCAGCGCGCGAGCGATCATGGTATCGCCCACCGGCAACGGCACGGCGTGGCGGCCAAGCAGGGCAATCAAGGGCGCGGCGTCTTCCAAGGAGAGCCCTGCCCCGCCAAACTCTTCGGCGACGAGCGCGTCGAGAAAGCCGGATTCGACAAAGGCATTCCACATCGCGCTGCTGTCGCCGCCCTGCTCGATCTCACGGATCGCGGCAGGAGTGCAGACATCCTCGATCAGACGGGCGAAGGGATCAATCAGTTCGGACATGTCCATGAAGTGGCTCCCTTCAGCGCAGGCCAAGGCCGCGGGCGATGATGCCGCGCAGAATTTCGCGCGTGCCGCCGCGCAGCGAGAAACTGGGCGCGATATGGGTGACGTAAAGCAAAGTGCGGTAGAGTTCGGGATCGACCGGCTCGTCGGGGTTGGCGGCCAGATCGTCACCGATCAGCTGCGGCACGGCCTGTTCGAAGCTGGTGCCGAGATCCTTCATCAGCGACGCTTCGACCACCGGGCTTTCACCCGCGACCAGCCGCGCGGTCACGGCCAGCGACATTTCACGCAGAACCGCCTGCTGCGCCATCAGCGAGCCGACGAGGCGCAGCGTAGCGGTGTCATTGCGGCCGACCGCTTCGAGATGGCGGACCCAAGCGTCGATCAGCACGACCGACGAATAGATGCGCTCTGGCCCGCTGCGTTCGAAGGCGAGTTCGGCTGTGACCTGCTTCCACCCCTGCCCTTCCGCGCCGATCAGGGCGTCGGGAGCGAGGCGGACGTCCTCGAAGAAGACTTCGGCAAAGTGCGCGTCGCCGGTGAGATCGACGATCGGGCGGATGCTGACGCCCGGCGCCTTCAGGTCGACGATGAGCTGTGACAGGCCCTGCTGCCGGTCAGCGCTGGTGCCCGATGTGCGGACCAGAGCGATCATGTAATCGCTGTGCATCGCGTTCGTGGTCCAGATCTTCTGGCCATTGAGCAGCCAGCCGCCGTCCGCCTGCTGCTCGGCGCGACTGCGGACGCTGGCGAGGTCGGAGCCGGAGCCCGGTTCGCTCATGCCGATGCAGAAAAGCGCTTCGCCCTTCGAGATGCGGGGGAGGTAGAAGCGACGCTGCTCCTCCGTGCCATAGTGCAGGATCAGCGGGCCGCTCTGGCGGTCGGCGATCCAGTGCCCGGCGACCGGGGCGCCTGCGGAGAGCAGTTCCTCGACGACGACGAAGCGGGTGAAGGGACCGCGGCCGACGCCGCCATATTCCTTGGGCAGCGAAAGGCCGAGATAACCGGCCTGCCCCAGCTTGCGGCTGAAGGCGGCGTCGAAACCCTGCCAGGATCGGGCGCGGCGGTGAACCGGCAGTTCGGCGATCGCTTCCTGAATGAGCGCGCGGAGGGCTGGGCGGATTGCCTCATCCTCGGGCGGGAGGGCGGAAAGGGTCAGTGTTTCGAACAAGCCGGCCTCGTGAAACCGTGAAGGAATTGGCGATTAAATCGCGTTTTGTGAAATGATAGTCCAATATCGAATTGGGGTTATTCGATATTCAATGACTATCGGAAGCAATCGCGGCGAAATTTTTAGCAAGCGGACTAGCTGCATCGCGGGGGAGAGCAACGCCGGTGAGGACAGGCACCTTTGTCGCCAAGCGGACGAGGCGGACACCTTGGGGGACCGAGCCCGCGGCGCGCGACGGGACCAGCGCTACGCCAAGGCCGGAGCGGACGAGGGCGAGGACGGCGCTCAATTGCGCGGCTTCCTGCGCGACGATCGGCATGAAGCCTGCCTTTTGACAGGCGGTCAGCGTGATCGAATGCAGCACGCTGATGCGGCTTTGCAGGATGAAGGGCTGCTGCGCCAGATCGCCTAGCGCCACGCTGTCCGCACCGGCAAAGGGACTGCCCTCCGGCAAGGCGGCGTGCAGTTCGTCGGGGTCGATGACCTGCGTGTCGACAGCCGCGATCTGAAGCAGCGGCAAGCGCACAAGGCCGACGTCCAGCTCGGCGGCGGCAAGCTTTCGCGCGATTTCTGCGCTGGTCGCTTCCTCCAGCACCAGTTCGACGGCGGGATAGCGACGGCGATATTCGGCGATGAGGCGGGGGAGCAGTTCGAAGGTCGCCGACCCGACGAAGCCGACGCGCAACCGCCCCCGCTCCCCGGCCGCGCCTTCACGCGCCGCCTCCCGAAAACGATCCGCCTGCGCCAGCGTCGCCCGCGCCATGTCGAGGGAGGCGCGGCCCGCCGCCGTCAAGGAAACGCCGCGCGCGCTCCGTACGAACAGCGCCGCGCCCAATTCCTCCTCCAGCTTGCGGATGGCGACGGTCAGCGGCGGCTGCGACATGTTGAGCCGCTCCGCCGCGCGGTGAAAATTGCCGGTTTCGGCAAGCATGACGAAATAGCGGAGCTGGCGCAGTTCCATGATAGCTTTCATATATCGAACAGTCGAAAATCAATATTAGCTTGAGAGTAAGCGAGCGCCTAGCGTCGCCGCGAACTTTTCATATCTGGATTGGGAGAGTCCCGCTTGGATCCGTTCCTTCTCGTCGAGCGCGATGGCCCCGTGGTCGTCGCCCGCTTCAACCGCCCCGATGAGCGCAACACGATCACCGAGGTCGAGCAGAGCGAGGAGATCGTCGATTTCTGCCGCAGCATGGTGCGCGACACGTCAGTGCGGGCGATCGTCCTTACCGGCAATGGCAAGGCATTCAGCGCGGGCGGCAATGTCAAATATATGGCCGAACGATCCGGCATGTTCGGCGGCACGCCTTATGAAATCCGCAACGCCTATCGCACCAGCGTGCAGATGATCGGCCCGGCGATCCACGAACTGGAAGTGCCGATCATCGCGGCGATCAACGGGCCCGCAATCGGCCTGGGCCTCGACATGGCGTGCATGTGCGACATTCGCCTGATGGCCGACAGCGCCGTCGTGGCGGAAAGCTATGTGAAGCTGGGCATCATTCCGGGCGGCGGCGGCGGCTGGCTGTTGCCGCGCCTGATCGGGCCGCAGCGCGCCAATTTGATGACGCTGACCGGCGATGCGATCAATGCGGCAACGGCGCTGGAATATGGGTTGGTCGCCGAAGTCCTGCCTGCCGACAAGTTGATGGACCGCGCGCTGGAACTGGCGGGCAAGATCGCCGCCAATCCAGGTCATGCGACGCGCATGGCAAAGCGGCTGATGCGCGAGGGCGCCGACATGAAGCTGCCGACGCTGCTGGAAATGGCGGCGGGCTATCAGTCGCTCGCCCACTATACCGAAGACCATCATGAAGCCATCGCCGCCTTCCTTGGCAAGCGCGCGCCGGAGTTCAAGAACAAGTGACCGAGCAAAAGGCAGCCACTGGCCCCCTGGCGGGGATGAAGGTCCTGGACCTTTCGCGCGTGCTGGCGGGTCCGTGGACGACGCAGATATTGGGCGATCTGGGCGCGGACGTGATCAAGATCGAACAGCCCGGCCAAGGTGACGATACAAGGCGCTGGGGCCCTCCCTTCCTGGACGATGGATCGAAGGACGCGGCCTATTATCTGTGCGCAAACCGCAACAAGCAGTCGGTCGCCATCAACCTGGCCGATCCGCGCGGCGCGGACCTGATCCGGCAGATCGCGCTGGGCGCCGACATCGTCGTCGAGAATTTCCGCGTTGGCGGGCTCACCAAATATGGGCTCGATTATGCGTCGCTGTCGGCCATCAACCCGAAGCTCATCTATTGTTCGATCACCGGATTTGGTCAGGACGGGCCATATAAGGATCGCGGCGGTTACGACTTCCTGATCCAGGGGATGAGCGGCCTGATGTCGATCACCGGCCGTCCCGATGACGAGGCAGGCGGCGGGCCGATGAAGGTCGGCATCCCGATCAGCGACCTTGTGACCGGTCTTTATTCAGCGATCTCGATCCTCGCCGCGCTCGCCCATCGCGACCGTACGGGCGAAGGGCAGCATATCGACATGGCGCTGCTCGACACGCAGGTGGCGCTGCTCGCCAATCAGGCGTCCAACTATATGAACGGGGGGATGATCCCCCGGCGGCTGGGCAATGAGCATCCTAATACCGTGCCCTATCAGGATTTCTCCTGCTCCGACGGCGACATATTGGTTGCGTTGGGCAATGACCGCCAGTTCCGCAGCTTCTGCGAACTGATCGGCCGCCCGGACCTGCCTGATGATCCCCGCTTCGTCGACAATGGCAACCGGTCGCCCAATCGCAAGGCATTGCAGGATGAGATGGGACCGGCCATCGCCAAGTGGAAATCGGATGACCTGATCGCCGCGATGGAAGCCGCGAAGCTACCGGGTGGACGGGTCAACGAAATCCCCGACATATTGGCGGACGAGCATATCGCCGCGCGTGGCGTCATCAAGGACATGGTCCGGTCGGACGGCACGCCGGTCAAGGTGCTGGGCTATCCGGGCCAGTTTTCAAAGACGCCCGCCGATTACCGCCGCGCCCCGCCCCGTTCGGGCGAGGACACGCGCGATGTGTTGAGCGACGTGCTGGGATTGTCCGAAGGGCAGATCGCGGCGCTTGTCGAAGCGGGGGTTATCGCCGAAAAGCTGCATTAAGTTTTTTCACGCGGAGGCGCGGAGACGCGGAGGGGAAATCGAGGAGGCGAAGCTTATATCAGGCAGGCTTCCCCCCTTATGCCGAAGGTTGAGAGCGCCTGCGGCGCCTTTATCATCCCTTCGCGTCTCTGCTATCATCCCTTCGCGTCTCTGCGCCTCCGCGTGAATAAAATCGAGATTCATCATGGCCAAGCCAAGGGCCAAATGTTGAGAGGAAGATAGAATGACCACCAAGATCGGCTTCATCGGACTGGGCGCCATGGGTCTGCCCATGTCATCGAACCTTCAGCGCAAGGGCTTTGCCGTCACGGTGTTCGACATCGATGCGGACAAGATGGACAAGGTTGCCGCGCTCGGCGCCGCCAAGGCCGCGAGCATCGCCGAAGCGGTGCGGGGTCAGGATATCGTCTTCACCGTTCTGCCCGCGACCCAGCATGTCGAGGCGGTGGTGCTGGGCGAAGATGGCGTGCTGGCGCATATCGATGCAGGCACGCTGCTGGTCGATCTGTCCACGATCGACACCAAGGGCACCGATCGCGTCATCGCGGCCTGCCGTGACAAGGGTATCGCCTTCATCGATTCGCCGATCGGCCGCCTGTCTTTCCACGCCGAACGCGGGGAGTCGCTGTTCATGGTCGGCGCGGAAGATGCGGACTTCGCGCGCGTCGAACCAGCGCTGAACGCGATGGGCACGGATATCTTCCGCTGCGGCAAGCCCGGCATGGGCACCCGCATGAAGATCATCAACAACCTGATGCTGCTGTCGACCGCACAGATCGATGCGGAATGCATCGCGCTCGGCACCAAGCTCGGCCTCGACATCCAGACCATCCATGACGTGACCGGCGGCACCACTGCCCGCAACGGATCATTGCATGTGCTGATGGCGAACAAGGTGTTGAAGGGTGACATGGAGCCCGGCTTCACCATCGACCTTGCCTTCAAGGACCTGACGCTGGCGATGAACGCGGCGGCGGAAAACCGCGTCGGCCTGCCCATGGGCGCGGCGGCGCATGCGGCGTTCGGCGGCGCTCGGGCGACGGATTATGCGAGCAAGGACTATTCGGCACTGCTCGACTATGCCTGCCGCAATGCAGGCGTTGAAACCCCACGCATGGATTGACCCGGCAAGCCATGGGCGCGCCGCAACTGATCGCCACCTGCTGGACGACGGCAGGCGATGTCCGGCCCGACCGGCCGGACAATCTGGGCCGCTTTCCGCTGGATCAGCGGATCGAGGCGGCGGCGCGCGCGGGCTATGCGGGAACGGGCTTTTGGCTGGGCGACCTTATCGCCTGGGAAGAGAGTGGGCGGGATTATGGCTCGCTGAGGCGCCTGCTGGACGATGCGGGGCAGCGGATCGTCGAGTTGGAGTTTCTGGCCGATTGGTTCGCGACAGGGGAGCGGCGGAGCCGGTCGGATGCGGCACGGGCGGAGCTGTTCCGCGCCGCCGATGCTTTGGGCGCGCGTCATATCAAGGTCATGCCGCCCTTCCTGCCGGGCGATCCGGCGGGGGATGATCTGGCGGGCGAGTTCGCCGCGCTCTGTGCGCAGGCGGCGGAACATGGGCTGCTGATCGGGCTGGAGATGCTGCCCTTTTCAATGCTGCCGAACCTCGGCTCCGCGCTGGAGATGGTCACCGCGGCGGATGCGCGCAATGGCGGGCTGCTGGTCGATATCTGGCATGTGATGCGATCGGGCGGCACGATGGAAGAGGTGGCGCAGCTTCCGCCACGCTTCGTCATCGCGGCTGAACTGTGCGACGCGATGACTGCGATGCAGGGCGAGATCACCGAAGATACGATGCGCCATCGCAAGCTGTGCGGCGAGGGAGAGTTCGACGTGCCGGGCTTCATTCGCGCGATGAGCCGGGCAGGCTATGATGGGCCCTATGGCGTGGAAATCCTGTCGGACGATTTCCGCCAGCTACCGCTGCGCCAAGCCGCCGTTCGCAGTTTCGAGAGCAGCGCGGCGCAGTTCTAGCCGCTGATTGTTCTGCGCGCATCCACGATTGCACAGAAAGGCATTTCCGTCGCATCCGCCCTGTCATAGGAGGCGGATGGCGACGGGACGAAGCCGTCAAGCATGAGGTGGCGCTTTTCATGGCTGTGACGATCTTGGGCGCTCTGGTCCCGGTCTTCGGGCTGATCCTGATCGGCTATGTGTGCGGGCGCTATGACATATTGGGTGACCGCGCGTTCGAGGTGCTGAACCGCTTCGTCATCGCCATTACCCTGCCTATCCTTACCTTTCGTTCGATTGCGCATATGGACCCGCGCAACCTGGCGGTGCCGGGCATGTTCATCGCGGTCACGCTGGGCGCGCTGATCACCTATGCGCTGGCCTTTGCCATTGCCCGGCGGTTCGGGCGGTCGGGGGCGAACGCGAATATCGCGGCCCTGTGCGCCTGTTTCAGCAATACGGGCTTCATCGGCCTGCCGGTGGCGACGCTGGCCTGGGGGCCGGAAGCGGTCGCGCCGGTGTCCGTGACGATGCTGATCTATTCGGCGATCGTGTTCACCGTCGGGCTGGTCATGAGCGAAGTGACGGCGAGCCATGGCCATGGGGTGGGCACCGGATTGAAGCTTGCGGCGCGGTCGACGGTGCGCAATCCGTTGATCTTCATGGCGGTGCTGGGGTGCGTGTGGTCGGTCCTGCGCCTGCCGCTGACCGGGCCAGCCGACATATTGATGCAGACGCTGGCGCAGGCGACGGCGCCCTGTGCGCTGACGGCGATCGGCATCTTCATCGCGCTGCCCCGGCAAAGCGCCACGCCCGGGCCGATCGGCCGTGTCGTCGCGCTGAAGCTGCTGGCCCAGCCGCTGATCACGGCGGGGCTGCTGTGGATGCTGCCGCCGATCCCACCGCTTTGGGCGAAGGTCGCGATCCTGATGGCGGCGATGCCGTGCGGCGCGTCGAGCTTCGTGCTGGCGGGCAAGGCGGGGCGATGGGCAATGGAATTGAGCGCTTGGGCGGTCATGCTGACGACGACGATGGCGTCGATCACGCTGATCGGGATGCTGTGGTGGCTGGGGGCTTGAGCCTTTACAAGTCTTCGGTGACGCGCGCCATTTGCAGCGGGCGGACGAGCAGGAAGAGGGCGCACCAATCGCCTGTGTCCGCCGCCGCTTCGCGCTCCTGCCGGGCGATCAGATAGACGTCGTCGCGCAGCCGCTCGAACAGGGCCTGCACCCGATCGCGGCCGTTGGGGCCGAGCCAGAGCATGTCGGAGACATAGCGGGCGTCCCCTTCGAGCAGCGAGGGGCCGAGGAAGAAATGCTTCACCACCCGGTTGAAGGCCTGGTCGAGCGGGCCGTCGGGTCGCCAGCGGACGGCGCGGCTGGTGAGCGGGCGCAGGCGGCCGCCGGGCAGGCTGTCGACGAGGCCGAGCCGCCGGAGCCGCTCGATTGCTTCGTCCAGGGCCGCTTCATCGATGCCGAGCGTCGCCTGGCACTCCGCCCGCTGCGCGCCGTTCAGCACCAGGAAGAAGAGCAGCGCCAGGCTGCGGTCGGCGGCCAGAACCCGCTCCTGCGCCAGCGTGAAGCGGTCCGCGCCGCCATCGGCCGACCGGGCGAGCAGGTCGCGTACGTCGATGCCGATGGCGAGGCAGAGACGGTCGAGATTGTCGAGCGTCAGCCCCCTACCCCGCAGCCAGCGCCACAGGGTCGGCTCCGCGACGTCCATGCGGGCGGCGAGGTCCGCTACCCTGATGCCCTGCACACGCAGTTCGTGGCGGAGCTGCGCTAATATGGCGGCGACGCCGGGGCTTTCCTTTTGAGGCATATGTCAGTCCATATCATGTAATGATCGTAGAGGATCACGATATGATCGAATATCGCAAGCGCGAATTGATCCGGGGGCGTCCTTATTTCACTATGCGTGCAGAACAAGAGAGAGGATGGACGGATGGCGACCACGGCCGACTATGGCCTCGGCGAATTCACTTTTCCCCGTGGCTGGTTCATGATCGCGCGGGCGGAGGACGCCGTTTCCGCGCCTAAGGCGCTGCGGATGTTCGGGCGCGACCTGGTGCTGTATCGCGGAGAGAGTGGCCGGGCGGCGCTGCTGGATGCCTATTGCCCCCATATGGGCGCGCATCTGGCCGCCGAGCAAAGTTCGGGCGCGGGCGCGCGGCGTATCGAAGGGGACTCGATCCGCTGCCCCTATCATGCCTGGCGCTTTGGACCGGACGGCATTTGCAACAATGTGCCCTATTTTGACGGGCCGCTGCCGCCAGCGGCGCGGGTGCGCGCCTTTCCGGTGGAGGAACGGTTCGGATGCCTGTTCGCCTGGCATGATCCCGAGCAGATGGAACCAGACTATCCCGTGCCGGACTTGCCGGAATGGGAGGATGCCGCCTGGGTACGGTGCATCTATGATGATCTGGGGCAGATCCCGGTCCACCCACAGGAGATTATCGACAATCTGGTCGATGCGCGGCATTTCGGCCCGGTGCATGGGCAGCGGCTCGCCTATTTCAACTCACGCTTCGAGGGCGTCACCGGACGGCAACTGTCCGGCGGCGGTCATGAGACGATGACCAGCGAGGGCGGCGTACTGGACGTCGATGCCTATTATACTGGGCCCGGCATCCTGATCGCGCGCTTTTCGGGCGAGACGGACGCGGTTCAGATCGTGCTGCATACGCCGGTCGAGGATGGCGTGACCCATGTGTGGCATGGCATCATTACGCGGGGACGGCAGGTGCCGCCATCCGCAGAGGATGTCGAACTGCATCGCCAATATCAGCAGCTGGGCCTTTCCGCATTCTCGCAGGATTTCGAGATTTGGCGGACGAAGGCACCAGCGCTGCAGATATTGCGCCTGCCGACTGATGGGCCGTTCCACCGCAATCGCGCATGGTATCGGCAATTCTACAATCCGCGCGCGCAGGCGGCGGGCCATCAGGGCCGCGCCAATGGCGACCATGCCACCAAGGGGTTGGATCAGGCGCCGACCGCCGCAGCGGCCGAATGACATTCAAACAGAAGAGGATAGAACAGGAATGAACAGGGATTTCCCGGAAGGCGCAGCGATCATCTTTGGCGGCAGCGGCGGGATCGGCAAGGGCGTCGCGGTCGAGTTCGCCAAGTCCGGCACGGACGTCGCCATCTGCTATCGCAGCAAGAAAGACGTGGCGGAGGCGACGGCGCAGGCCATCGAGGCGCTGGGCGTCAAGGCCAGCCTGCATCAGGTCGATGTGCGGGATCGCGCTTCGGTCGACGCGGTCGTCGCTTCGGCGACCGCCGCGCATGGCCGCGTGCATAGCGTCGTCTGGGGCGCGGGTCCGCTGGTGCCGCAGGTCGCTATCGCCGAATGGAGCGACGAACAGTTCCGCCAGGCGATGGAGGTCGAGGTGTTCGGCTTCTACAATGCCGCCCGCGCCTTCATCCCGCACATGCGCGAAAAGGGCGGCGGATCGTTCGTCCATCTGGGATCGGCGGGACATGACTGGTGGCCGAAGCTCGACGGTCTGTCGGTCGCGCCCAAGGCAGCCAACGAAGCGCTGATCAAGGGTATCTCCAAGGAAGAAGGCAAGCATGAGATCCGCGCCAATTCGGTGCTGGTGGGCGTCATCGACGCGGGCATGTTCCACGAACTGACCGCGCAAGGCGTGTTCGATGATTATTGGGTCGCCGAAACCAAGAAGCTGCTGTGCCTGAAGCGTTGGGGCCAGTCGGAGGATATTGGCCAGGCAGCGGTATTCTTCGCGTCCGAACGGGCCCGTTATGTGACGGGTCAGGTGATTTCGGTGTCGGGTGGTTTTGGGGTCTGACGCGATTGGAAGGGGAGAGGCTTTCCGGTCTCTCCTCCGATCCGGCTACGCTTAGGTCTGGATCGCGGCCCGTTCGGGCTGCACCTTCAATCTACCAGAGAATGCGAAGTAGAGCCGTTGGCTTCGCCGTTTTTCGGGCAGACAAGCTCAGGGCGAACGGTTCCAGGGGGGGGGGTGACGATATGAGGCCAAGCGGAACGGGCGCCATCATGCTTAACGCCCCGCTGACGATGCCCCTTCATGGTCTGGAAGAGATGATCCGATAGCCGCAGGATGGGACATCGGAGATTTTTGCGTGGTCAGCATCAATTCAAACAGCAACGCCATTGCCAACTGGAACAGCAAGAATTCCACCGGCATGACGAGCAGTTCAGGCTCGACAACCGCTACGGAGCCGTCTGCAACTCCGGCGCCGAGCGAGCCGGCCAGCAGCAGCGTAGCGCCGTCATCGCCTGCACCGATCATAACGGCATCGGTTGAGCCAGCTTTAGTCTATTCGCCACCTGCGCGTACCGAGATCGGCCAGGCGCCTGTATCTTCACGATCGCTGGATAGCCTGCTGTCGGATGCGGGCTTCTTTTCGCGCAGCGCAGCGGCGGACAGGTCCGGCAGTGCCGCCGTCGAGCAGGTCGCCGCCAGCGCCATGCCCGCTGCTCTCAGCCAGGCAGAAGTCATCGCGCGCGCTGCTTATGCCATCGTTGCGGATGCCAATAGCGACAGCGCCACTTCTTCACTTATCAAGCAGTTCGGATAGGGGACGATCGGAGCGGCGAAGCCAACCGCTCTATTTCTCTTAGAAAAATGGAGGGCTTCGACAAGCTCAGCCCGAACGGGTGAAGAGAATGTCCTGACTTAGGTCCGCCGCAGGACATGCTCGACGCTGTCGTCGGCCGTTCCGGCCTTGCCTTCGTCGCAGCCGACTTCCTTTTCCAGCGCAGCGCGGATCTGTTCCACTTCCCCCGCGCTGCGATGCTCTATGCCGATAAATTGTTCGCGCGCGGAATCGAGGGCGCGGATCACTTCATCGAGCTTCGCCTGCATGGCGGCGGCGTCGCGGTTCTGGCTGTTCTGGATCAGGAAGACCACGAGGAAGGTTACGATGGTCGTGCCGGTGTTGATCACCAGTTGCCAGGTATCGGAATAGCCGAACAGCGGCCCCGACACGCCCCAGACCAGGATAAGTCCAAAGGCGAGGACGAAGCTGAGCGGCTGTCCGGCGGCGGAGGCGATCCGGGTCGCCAAGGCGGTGAAGATGCGGTCCATATGTTTCTCTACACTGTTGCCTCTGGTCGTTGGGAACCAGTAACAATTAGAAACATTCAACCAGGCGAAATGATCAAAAGCGCTGCGATAAAAGCCGCCGGATATGCGATATCTACCATCAGCGTCCTTCTGCTGGGCTTTGTATCATGGCGCAGCGCCAGCCGGGACCCGCTGCTGTCGCTATGCTTAGTCATCGGCATGGCGACGTCCATCGCGGGAATAGGGCTGCGATGGCTGTCCTACCGGGTGGAAGAAGACGAGCAGCCATCCACCGATAGATAAGTCCTTAACCTTTGAAGACTAATGCAGGTTAGGCAAGCGACCGGAATTCGCGCCCTTCCCTTAATCATCTGTTTCACAATTTGCCTTAAATCCTCGACCCGAAAGGGTGAGCATGCCGCGCATTGGTCACAGGATGCTGGGTGGAAAGGGACGGCCATGGTTATGGCTGTTGGTCGGCGCATCCATCGCGATCGGCGTGGGCATCCTGATCCATCCAGCCGCAGCCGCCCTTCTTCTTCCGCTGCTGCTCGCCATCACGCTGCTGCATGCGAGCGCGGAGACATATTGGCTGATGCGCCTGCGCAAGGCGTTCGGCATCAAGGGCAGCTATCCGCTTGCCCGCGGCATATATGCAGAAGCGCTGAAGCTCATCGAGGCAAACCGTTCCATGGCGCAGCGTTTCGTGCAGCGTCATGGCGTATCGGGCCTTCCCACCCGCGAAAAGCTGATCCAGGCGATGGCCGAGGGGCCGGGCGTGCTGGGCATGATCGAATTTGCCGACTTCGACCGGCTGAGCGCCATCGACCCGGAAAAGGCGGACCATGTTCTTGCGGAAATCGCGAGGCGCATCAGCCGCATGGCCGGACCGTCCCGCATGGCCGCCCATGTGGACCGGGCGCATTTCGCGCTCTGGTTCGCGGGCAGCAGCGAAGACGAGGCGGCCCCGGCGTTGCAGGCGATCGCCTACGCGTTGCAGGACCGGATGCTGATCGATGGCGAGGAGCTGCTGCCGGTCATTCGCCTGGGCCATGTGGCATGCGATCCGGACATCGCTCCAGCGGCGAAGTTGATTTCCCGCGCTTTTTCCCTTTTGGCGAGCCGCCATGGCATGGCGTCTGGTCCTGTCGATCAGGCGTCGAAGGCCGTCAGCTGCGATTTCGCGCTGGAACAGGATCTGCGCCGCGCCATCACGGCTGGCGAATTCGAAACATGGTTCCAGCCCTTCCTGGACGCGCGGACCCAATCGGTTTGCGGCGCCGAGGCGCTGATCCGCTGGCGGCACCCGGTTCGGGGGCTGGTTGGCCCGGCCGAGTTCATCCCCTTGGCCGAAGCTGCGGGCTTGGCGGCGGAGCTTGGCACATGGGTGCTGGACGCTGCCTGCCGCGCGGCGGGGAACTGGACCGCGATGGGGCTGCCGGGCGTCAAGGTCGCCGTCAACGTGTCGGGCCATCAGCTGGAACGCGAGGGCTTCGACAATCTGGTGGAGCGCACGCTGGGCCGTCATGGCCTGTCCGCCCGCCTGCTGGAACTGGAGCTGACAGAGAGTATCGCCATGGCGGATTCCCGCACGGCTGCCCAGCTGTTCGAACGCATTCGCGCGTCGGGGGCTGCGATTTCGATCGACGATTTCGGCACCGGCTTCTCCAGTCTCAGCTCTTTGAAGAAGCTGTCCTTCGACAAGCTGAAGATCGACCGCGAGTTCGTGACGGACGTCGACAGCCGCCGCGATTGCCAGGCGATCTGCCAGTCGATCATCGCGCTCGCACGCGGCCTTGGCATCAGCGTGCTCGCCGAGGGCGTAGAGAGGCCGGAGGAGATGCTGTGGCTGCGCCGTCATGGCTGCAACCTGTTCCAGGGCTTCTACTTCGCCCGGCCCATGCCGGAGGCCGATTTCCTGGCCTTCGCGCGCAGCGGCCAGACCATCACGAGCCTGTTCACCACCCACGCCCGGCCCTCTTCGGCCGAACCCAATAGCTACGCAAGGACCGCCTGAATGAGGATTAATGCGCCTAAATTGCTGCTTGCCATCGTGGCGGCCGGCCTTGCCGGATGCGCCGCGAAGCCGGGCGGCGAGAGCGTGCGCGCGCCCATGGTGCAGCAGGTCAGCAACGCGCAGGAAGTGGAGGACGTCGTGTCCTTGCTGAACAATGGCGATGAGAAAGCCGCGCGCAAGAAGCTGGAGGCCATGCTGAAGCGCGATCCTGCGGATACGGCCTCCGCCAGGCTGATGGAGAGCATCACGGCCGATCCGGTCGCGGCATTGGGCAGCACCGCATTCTCCTATCGCGTCGAGGCTGGCGACACGATGCAGGGCATTGCGCAGCGGTTCCTGGGCGACGCCAGGAAATTCTACCTGCTTAGCCGCTACAACGATCTGGCGGTGCCCGCTTCGCTGAAGCCGGGTCAGACGATCAGGGTGCCGGGGATACGGCCGAAGGAAGCGCCTGCCCCGGCGCCCGCCCGTCCGCGTGCCGCGCCAGCCCCTGCCGCCAAGGCCGCGCCCGCTCCGCCGGCGCCTGCCGCTACGCCGCGCACCGCCGACCCGCGCCGCGCCGCCCAGCTGCGATCGGCAGGGCTCACCGCGCTCAACAAGGGGCAGATCGGCACTGCGGTCGGATTGCTGAACCAGGCGCTGCGCCTGGACCCCGGCAATGCGCTGATCAAGCGTGACCTGGATCGCGCGCGGCGGCTGCAGGCAACGGTAAAGGCACGGCGATGACCTGGGTTGGACGCTACCGGATCGATGAACTGATCGGTGAGGGGGCGATGGCGCATGTCCATCGCGCGCATGACCCGAGTATCGACCGACCCATCGCGATCAAGCTGTTGAAGCCCGAATTTCGCGCGGACAGCGAGATTACGCGCCGGTTCCTGAGCGAATCCCGCGCCGCCGGGATGCTGAGCCACGCCAATATCGTCACCATCTACGATGTGGGCGAGGCCGATGGCACGCCCTATATCGCGATGGAGTATATCGACGGCTGCCCGCTTGATGAAATGCTCGCCGCGCAGGGGCGGATGACGGCGGACAAGGCCGCCCTGCTAGGCGCGCAGATCGCGAGCGCGCTTGCCTATGCCCATGCCCAAGGCGTGGTTCATCGCGACATCAAGCCGTCCAATATCCTGATCTGCGGCAATGGCCGGACCGCCAAGCTGCTCGATTTCGGCATCGCCCGGATCGACGGCCGCGACACATCATCGGCACAAAGGCAGGCTGCGCGCACCCAGGCGGGGGCCGTGCTGGGCACGCCGCGCTACATGAGCCCGGAACAGGCGCTGGGCATGCCCGTCGACGCACGATCCGACCTGTTTTCGCTGGGCGTCGTCCTGTATGAAATGGTGACTGGCAAGGTCGCCTTCACGGGCGCCGGGCTTGCCACGCTCGCCATCCAGATCGCGCAGGAACAGCCGCTGGAGATCGCGCGGCACGTGCCCGATTGCCCGAAGGGGCTGCGGTTCCTCATCACCAAATTGCTGGCGAAGAAGCCCGACCAGCGCTTCGCCGATGCCGGAGAGGTGGCAGACGCCCTGCGCCGCGAATATGACGCGGCGACAGGCGAGATGGACCAGCGGCAGGAAGGATGGATCCAGCGCTACCGGATGCCGTTGCTGCTGGCCGCATCGGTGCTGCTGGCGCTCGGCAGCGGGATCAACTTCGTGGTGCAGCGGGAAAAGGCGGTCATGCAGGACATGGCGCTGGCTTCCGGTTCTTCCATCGCATCCTTCGTCGCCCGCAATGCAGCGCTGCATGTGGCGGAGAATGCGGGCCGCCCGGCGACCGAACAGGATTGGGCGCCCCTGCAAGCCTTCGCAGTCGCCGCCGCGAGTGATCCGAGCCTGCGCAAGCTCGTCATCGCCGACGAGCATGACGTCATCCGTGCAGCCAGCAACCCGCGGCTGCTCGGCACCCGATACCGGCCGGGAGCAGCGGTGGACGAAACGCCCCTCCCCCGAACCGCGGGATCGGCGGTGACGCTGACAGACGGCGGCATGCGCTTCGTGCAGCCGGTCCGCTATGCAGGCGTGCCGTTCGGCAAGGTCGATGTGGTGATGGAGCGCGGGCAGCTGGACCGGGCGCAACGCATCGCCAGCCTGCTCTTTGCGGGGTTCGCGATCTTCGTGACGCTGGTAATTGGCCTATGCACCGCCGCGAGCGTGCGCATATGGAGCCGCCCGCTCCGCCGCCTGAAACGGGCGATGGAGGATGTAACGGCAGGCAACCTCTCCTTCCGCATTTCGCACCGGCGCAAGGATGAGATAGGCGACCTGTTCGACACCATGAACCGCATGGTCGCATCCATGGCCGACCGGCAGGAATATGTCGCCACGGCCCTGGCGGATGCGGAACGGGCGATGTTGATGACGCGGATCGACCCTGCGGCGTCGACCGATGCAGCGCCACGCAAGGGAGCCGCCTGATGTACATATTCCGCCTGTTCAACAAGGATGATGCGTTGACGCCGGTCGATGCCCGCTTCCTGGCGGAGGGGGTGCTGACCGTGGGACGCGATCCTGCTTCGGATTGGGTGATGATCGATCCGGATCGGGAGATTTCCCGGTCGCACCTCAGCATGCGGGTCGAAAATGGGCAGTTGCTGCTCCATTGTACCGGCGCAAACGGGGTTTTCGACGCAGCGACGGAGGAACGGCTGCCGATCGGCGAAGATATTGCCCTGAACCTTCCCCAATCCATCCTGCTTGGCCGCTACCGCCTGGCGGCCGATCATGCGCCACAGGCGTCGGCGGGCGGATCGCCGGAAAATGGCACGCTGCTCATGATGCCGCCGCTTGGCCACCGTATCGATGTGCCGAGCGACTGGACGGATGGACCCAGCGTCCCGCCGATCACCGCCGGCACGATGTTCGATGCCTTTTGCGAAGGGGCAGGGATCGACGCGGCGCAGTTCGGTGCGGAGGACCCGGCGGAAATCCTGCGGCGCGCAGGCGCGGTCTATCGCCAGATGGTTCTGGGCGTCGGCGACCTTCTGGCCGAGCGGGACCGGGTGCGGGGGCAATATCAGCTGGCCCAGACGATCATCACCAGCGCGGACAATAACCCATTCAAATGGGCGCCGACCCAGCGGCTCGCCATCGACCTGCTGCTGGCGAGCGAAGGGAGCTTCCTGTCCGGTCCGGACGCTCTCAACGCGTCGTTCCGGGACATAAAGAAGCATCTGGTGGCGACATTCCACGGCTTTCAACAGAGCCTGGCCGCTGCCGTCGACAGCTTCGATCCACAAGCGATCGCCGCCGCTACGGAGGGGCAGGGATCGCTGCTCAAGAGCCGCGCGGCGGTCTGTTGGGAGGAAGCGTCCAGGCGCCACGCGGCGCTGGCAGCGGAGCTGGAGGGCGAGGCGGGGACGCTCAACGACGCCTTCGTTACGGCCTATGGCGAGGTCAGCGCCCAGCAGGAAGAGGAAGGCCGATGAGCGCGCTGCGCATCGCTTGCGATGATCCGGCGGATGGCGCGCGCCACCGCTCCGCCGCCCGTACCCATGTCGGCAAGGTCCGGTTGTTGAACGAAGACCGCTATCTGGAAGCGCCCGAACATAGGCTTTGGGCAGTGGCGGACGGCATGGGCGGGCATGATGCCGGTGATGTGGCGGCGACCATGACCGTGCGCGCGCTCGCGGCCCTGTGCGAGGATGCGGCACCGATCGACGCCCCTGCCATCGCCCGGACATTGCAGGCGGCCAATGGGGCGATCCATGCGCATTTGACCGAGCGAGGACAGCGGGGCGGATGTACTGTCGCGGGGCTTTGGCTCGATCAGGACCAGGCTCATGTCTTCTGGGCGGGCGACAGCCGGGTCTATCGTTTCCGGGGGCAGCAACTCCAGCGGCTGAGCCACGATCATAGCGTGGTGCAGCAGTTGCTGGACGCAGGCGTGCTGAGCTCAAACCAAGCGGCGCATCATCCGCAGGCCAATGTGATCACCCGCGCGCTGGGCGTCGATCATCAGGTCGAGATCGATTTCTGCACTGTGGACCTTGCCGAGGACGACCGCTTCCTGCTCTGTTCCGATGGCATCACGGCGGAGCTCGATGATGCGCAGATCGCCGGATATATGGGCGAAGAGCGGGGCGAGATCATGAACGCGATCATGGCGGCCGCGCTTGCATCGGGCGGCCGTGACAATCTGACGCTGATCATGGTGGGATAGGGCACGACGAGGTTGGATTGATCGTCACCCCAGGCCTGATCCGGGGTCTCGCTTCTTGCCTGAGGCTGCTGAAACAGCGGGACCCCGGGTCAAGCCCGGGGTGACCGAAAGGAGCCTCTGCGGTGCGTTCGTGTAAGACGATCACGCTCTGGAGGGAGCAGCCCGCGACGAAGCGCGGCCTGCTCCCCTTAAGCTATGTCAGAGTTCGACCACCGACAGGATGTGGCTGTCATAACCGGGCCATACATAATCGAATTCGAGGATCAGCGTGTCGCCGATCTGGCCGCTCGACAACAGGTCGGTTTCGACGAACAGTTGCAGGCCGTTGCGGCCATAGGCGTAACGGGTGACGTTGCCGAAGGCGGGGGACGCGTCCAGAAGCGCGTCGATCTGCTCATTGCCCTGGCGCGGACGGTTGACGGTTACCTTCAGGCGGCCCTTCAGGTCGGGATCATTTTCGTTCGCATCCATGAAGTCGAGCGTCATCTTCTCGATCGCTTCGAACGAGTCCACCAGCGTCCCGACGTGGAAGGTATATTCAGGATCAGCCTCGACAGCAGCGCGCAGGGCCTTGACCGCCTCATGCTCCTTATCCGTGCCATAGCCGAGCGCTTCGCGCGCAGCCTTGTTCACCGCCGCCTGCGCCGCGGGAAGAGCGGAAAGATAAACGATGCCGTCGCCCCGGCTGCGGTTGCTGTCATGGACCACGAAGCGATAGAAATTGCCCTGGGGGAAAGGCAGCATCTGCGTTTCGACGAACCCTGCCAGCTTCAGCAGCTTGGCCGCTGCCGGGCCGTCTTCGCTATTGGGATAGAATAGGGCGACATGCCCCATCGACCGCATGTAATCCTGAGCATCTACTGCCAAAGTCGCCATGTTCATGCCTCCTGCTCCGGTCGCTTGACGCAACCGCTATCCCGGTAAAATCAAAAGGACCGGGCCGTTATGATCAACGGCCCGACCATAGGCCAGCCTTTCCGGCGGCGCTGGATATTCCGACCTTATGCCGCCTGCGTGGAACTGCGCTTGTCGAGTGTGACATGCATGCCGTTGGTGCGCTTGTGCAGGTCGGGGGTCTTGTCGCGGGGATTGTAGAACTGCTTGTACCAGGTCCGTACCTTGCCGTAGGGGCCGTCATTGGGAATGACGAGCGGATTGAGGCAGGCTTTCTTGTTCTGCCAGATCTCGACATCCTGGGCAAAGGCAAGGCGGCTGCCTTCCTGATATTCGAGGGCTGCGGCGCGCAGCTCGTCGGTGACGGGCGCGGTGCCGTCATTCACCTGCACCATCAGGCCATGCCAGACGCGGATCTTGCCATCCTCGATCGGCGTGTGGGTGATGAGGATGAAGCTGTCGAACGTCCCTTCCATCTCCGACTGGAGGATCGAGGGGCCGGTGTACCAGGTGTCGAGCGTCAGCACGTCCTCCGGGTTCTGCACCAGCGTGCGGTGTCCGGCAGCATAATATTGGTGGACGATATGATCCTTGAACTCATTGGCGAAGTAGACGAAGTCCTTTGCGCCATGGATCGGGATGAAGTGGCCGAAGTCGGCCATGTTGTCGACCACCTCGATCGGGTGGATGTCGAGATCGCCCATGAAGTCGATCTTCCAGTTGACCCAGCCCGGCGCATCATAATGGCCGCCGAAATCGGGCAGGTCGAAATTGGGTTCCAGCGCTTCGGGATCATGCCAGATCCAGATCGTGCCTGCGCGTTCCACCACAGGGAAGGTCTTGAGCTTCGCCGCCTTGGGCACGAAGTCGGAATAGGGAATGTTCTTGCACGCGCCGTCCGGGCCGAACTGCCAGCCATGGAAGGGGCAGCGGATCGAATCGCCGACCACCTGCTCGCCGTCGCGCACGATGTAGCTGGTCGTGTTCTTCGCCAGATGCGCGCCCATGTGCGGGCAATAGGCTTCCGTCACATAGACCTGCCCGCTCTCGCCACGGTACATCACCATGTCCTGGCCCAGATAGCGCATCGCCTTGGGGCTGCTCGTCGCCTCGGCGCTCTCACCCACCATGAACCAGCCACGTGGAAAGGTGAATTCTCCCAGACGATAGTCCGACGATGTCGCCATTGCTTGATCCTCTCACTCGCTACCTGGCGTAGCAGGACGGGCCGGTCGCCCATATGAACCATATGGCGATCAGCCCAGCCGATTTAACTGATGCCATATAATTTACGCAAAGCCGTTCGGCCGTGCAAGTTACTTATCGCCAATAAGCTTGAACCAGCCCTTAATGCTGCGCAATGAACAAGCCCATGCGCGTCTACGTCCGGGATTTGCGTGCACGCAAATCTCCGAAGGACGCCTTGGTCATGCCAGGGCGCGCGCGGCCAATATGGCTTCTCGCACATGCGCGAACAAGAGGTCGAGATCGGCGTCGCTCGCGATAGTCAGATCCAGCACGACGCCGCCCTTGGTTACGCGTGCCCGGCCTATGCGGTCGCCGCCAGCCATGATCTCCATGTCGCTGCTTTCCCTGGGCCGCCGCGCCGCCGCCTGACGCAGCCGGGACAGGACCGTCGCGGACGCCAGCATCGACCCATTGCCGGCGGCGCGCGCCTGCTGCTCCTGCGCGATGATCCGCGCTTCGGCGATCAGGTCGGCCCTTTGCTCATGCCTTCGCAAGAGCGGCGTCAGCAGTTCGGAATAGCGGACCTTCAACTCCTCCTTCGTGGCGAAGGCCTGGATCACCTCTTCGGGCAGTTGGGCAAGGGCAAGAAGGCGGCTGAGCTGGCTGTTCGACAGGCCCAGCGCCTCGGCCATGCGCGACTGGACACCGCCATAGAAGCGGTCGACCGCCTGCTGATAGCTGCGCGCCCGGTCCAGCTCGCAAATATCGGCGCGTTCCCGATTTTCTATGTCGGCGAGACGGAAGGCTTCCTCGTCCGACAGTTCGACGACCAGCGCGTTGAGGCGCAGTTCCGGGCGGCCATTATGGTTCAGCCAATCAATGGCGAAGCGCCGCCTGCTGCCGACCAGCAGCTGATAGGGTTGTTCCGACGCCTGCGGGTTCAGCCGCACGAGCACAGGGATGCGGTTGCCGCCTTCGGCCGCGATCGATTCGATCAGCGACCGGCAACTGTCGGGGTTGAGGCCCGGCTGATCCCGGGGGTTGCCGTCCCACACCACGCAGTCGGCGGGGCGGATGAGCATCGGTGCGCGGCTGTCTATCCTGTCCCCGGCAAAGCTGGTCAAGCGATCATCGAGGCGGCTGAGCGCTTCCAGTTCGGCGGCCGGGCGGGCTGCGCCATTGTCGCGGGACAGCGTCGCCATGATGTCGCGTATCAATCCCGCCATGCGGCCTTTCCTCCATTGCTGGCGATTGTCTAGCGGCGTTTCGGCTGCCTGGCTCATCAGACCGAATCCGAAATGGCGGAAGTCGCGCGCGTTGCGTGCACGCAAAGAAGACTCTGTGCCACATGGCGCGCCGGTTTTTCGCTGAACTGGTGATGATGCAGGGCGCTGGTGAACGTGCTTAGCGACGTGACACGGTCACCCTTCGTCCAGCCGCGCCGAGCGCTTGGGCGGCCGAGGTGCGAGCCCGTCACCCACTCCGCCCCTTCTTCAGCGGCGATATGGAGGTGCCAGGGCGAGTCCACGCCATCGACGATCACGGTGGAACTCATGGTGCGGGCCAGGCCGAGAAGATGGCCGACGCGCAGCCGGTTGCGTTCCGATTCATAGGCGGTGCGCATGAAGGGACTGTCCAGCTTCACGACATCCGGGGACAGGGCCATCAGCTGCCCGATGGAAGCTTGGCCGGAGCCGAAGCGGGCGACCGAAATCCGCACGCCCAGACCGCGCAAAGTCCGGACGAAGGAGAGCGCGTCGCGAAAACAGGCGATGCCGCTATTGTCGCCGATCTCGATCACCAAGCGGCGTGCAAGGCTGGGCTCCCGTCCCAAACGGTCGATCAGGTCCGTCCAACCTGCACCCTGGCCATGCAGGTTGCTCGATAGGCTGTGCGGGGAGACGGCGACCGACAAGCAGGCGGCCGGGTCCGCCTCCAGTTCACGGATCACGTCGCGCACCAGCAAGCGATCGAGCAGATGGGGGAGGCCGAGGCGTTCGAGCGCGGCATAGTTGGCGGCGCAATCCATCTGCTCGCCATTTTCGCCGACGCGGCGCAGCATCGCTTCATAATAGAGGATGGTGCTGCCATCGCGCGGGCGGGATACCGGGCGCCAGCTCAGGACGGCCTCGCCATCCTGAACCCAGCGCAGGAGTGCGGCGGCCTGCTCCATATCGCGCCGGTAGAGGGCGACGCCTTCACCCCGGCGGACGACGATCTGCGATTGCCGCAATGTGGAGGCGGCGAGCCGGGCGCTCGCCTCCATTTCCTGTGCACGGCCCAGATGTTCGCCGACAAAGGCCTGCCCGGCCGACACCGAAAGCAATATGTCGCAACCATTGTACCGGAAGGGTTCGCCATCGATCGCTTCGCACAGCTTCTCAACCAGCCGCTCGACGGGCAGGCTCTGCATGAGCGGATAGCGGGCGGTCAGCATGATCCGGCTGCCGTCGGCGCTGCGCAGGCCGATGCGGCCCAGGTGCTGGCGAGCTCGATGGCAAAGATGATCGATGGCGGCGCGAGCGGCATCCGGGCCATAGGCGGCTTCGATGGCATGAAAATTGTTGAGGCTGATGATGAGCAGATGCTCGGCCTGATGGAGCTTCATCAAGGGCGAATCCTTTCGCGGGACCAGCTTGCAAAGTGCCAGACAGGATAAGATGAGGAGGCGGCGGGCCTGCCGCCTCCTCACCCCTCCCCCGTGCCGGTGGGTGCGCGGGGGAGGCAAAGGGTCAGCGGCCGAGCAGACCGCCGAGCAGGCCCGTTACCGGAGCGGCGGGGCCCTGACCGCCCGTGGACGGCGCGGCCACGCCGCCGAGCAGGCCTGTCACTGGCGCAAGCAGTGATCCGCCGCCGGTGCTGCCGCTGCCGCTGCCGGTGGGGAGTGCCGGGGCAAGGCCGTTGACGGCGTCGAGCACTGGCGAGACGACGCTGTCGACGGTCGAAGTGACAGTGGCGACGACCGGCGCGGCAGCGGTCACGACCTGATCTATGGCGGCGCCCGCTTCAGCGCCCAGAACGCCGCCGACGAGATTGCCGACCGGCGCAAGTCCGGCCTCCACCCCTGCGGCGGTGGTCGGCACTGCCACATCGACGATCGTCCCCTGCGTCAGGACTTCGGCGGTCAGCAGCTGCCCCTGCGCCGGAGCGGTCGCGGACGGCAGCAGATTGACGCCGACCAGCGTGTCACTGGTGGTCGGGCCGGGCACGGCCTGACCACCGACATTTGTCCCGATCAGGGGTCCGCCGAGCAGGCCGCCCGGCGTTCCGCCTGCTCCCCCCAACACGCCCGTCAACCCGCCTGCAACCGTTTCGACCAGGCCAGTTACAGGAGCGAGCGCACCGCCATCGCCGACGATCGCCCCCGTGACCGGCGCCAGCGCGCCGGTCACCGTGTCGAGCAACGGCGCCGTCACCTGAGTAGCGGCAGACGTGACCGTCGCCACCACCGGAGCAAGACCGTCGGTCACTTGAGTGACGGTGCCCCCCACCTGATCACCAAGCAGCGTTCCGGCAAGCGTGCCGACGGGCGCCAGCCCCTGCTGAACGCCGCCAACCGTGGTGGGCAGGGCCACGTCCACGACCGTACCATCGCCATTCAGCAGGCCGACCGTCGCGAGGTTGCCGGTGGCGTTCGGCTGATCGGTCAGCACATTCACGCCGACGAGAGATCCGGGGCCGGTGGGACCGGCGACCAGCTGGCCGCCCAGATTGACGCCGATCAGTGCGCCATCGCTGGTTCCGGTCGGGCCGCCGGGGCCGGTGGGACCGGTTGGACCTCCTGGACCGGTGGGGCCAGTTGGGCCGGTTGGGCCTCCGGGGCCTGAAGGACCGGCGGGACCTGTGGGGCCGTTGGGGCCTGTCGGGCCGGTCGGGCCGCCCGGTCCGGTGGGTCCGCTCGGGCCGGATGGTCCATCTGGACCGCCGGGGCCGCCCGGGCCAGTGGGGCCATTCGGGCCAGCGGGACCGCCTGGTCCGCTCGGGCCACCAGGACCGCTAGGACCATCAGGGCCACTTGGACCACTCGGACCACCTGGGCCGCTTGGACCAGTGGGCCCGCTGGGGCTGGTCGGACCCGACGGGCCGGAGGGCGTCTTGCCTCCTGCCGTGCGGACGCTGAAGCCCACGCCATCGGAGCAGGCGCCAAGTAGGAAAAGCGGAATCGCCGTGGCGCAAAGCAGCAGACGCCGCCCTGACCGCGCTGGCCCAACCAAAGACATGCTAGAACCTCCCTGTTCAATGCGAACATCATCGCAAGGCCACAAGGCTAAGCACGGCATTCCCTTACGGCTTCTTCTAAAATCACCGATCTGGTGACATCGGGCTTTGGGCGGAGGGAGGTGCGAAGGAACAGTCAGGGAAGCGCGGGAACGGATACGCAAAGGGCTTGCGATTGCGGTCTGTGCGTCGGGATTGGCTGGTTAGGTTGGGGAAATTTGGGTTGGGCTGTTTTCTGATGCGCAAGATGGGGAGGTCGGAGTGTTTTTGGGGTTTGTCCATTATGGTTCGATTTGTGTTCGGACTTGAGGCTAGAAATAACGGGTATCTAGGGGACCTTCTCCCTCTCCCCTTTAGGGGAGAGGGTTGGGGAGAGGGAATTTTCCGTCGACCAGGGTGCGTGGCGATGCCAATCGGCACTAACGCCACCGTGGACCCTCTACCCAAGTCACGAGGCTCCGGCGCAGCCCTGCCGTCACGGGGAGCACGCGATGTTGCAGGAAGGACGGAAAGATCAGCATGCTGCCGCGCGGGGCGAAGGTGGCGGCGGGTTGCGCCACGCAGAAGAATTCGAACGCTCCACCTTCATAATCTTCTGGATCGGACAGCTGCACCACCACCGACAATTTGCGGTCGAAGGGGCGGGAAGATTCCAGCCACACATCCTGATGCCAGTCATATTTGCCCTGCTGGGTGGCGTGATATTCGGTGAACTGCACTTCATAGGGAGCGACGATGTCGACGCCGAAATTGGTGCGGTTGGATGCGCCGACAAATTGCATCAGCCGGTCGACAATGTCCTTTTCCCGCAATGGATCGAACCAGCGGATGATTGAGGAGCGATAGGCGTGATCGCTGCGGCTGCTGTGCTCGAAACCCACGGTGGCGGACTGGTCGGCATAGAAGTCCGCCCGTTTGACGATGGCGTCGCACTCCGCGGCCGTCAGCGCGGACGGCCACACTTCCCACACATTGTTCATGTTTCATCTTTCCTTTGCGTATACGCAAAACGGGATCAGAAGGCGCGGCCGATCCCGAAGAAGACGCGCGCGCGGCGGGAATCCGCGCTGTCGACGCGCTTTACCGGCACAGCCATTTCCACGCTCGCCCGCCATTGATTGCCGATGCCGATCCGAACTCCGGCGCCAGCGGATGCGAGCGAAAAATTTTCGGCAGGAAGACGGTAAAAGGGCCGCGCGACCGCATGGGCCATCGCGCCATCGGCATAGGCGAAAAGCGTCGTCTTCTGCAAAATCCCCGCGCGCACAGGCATCCAGCTTAGCTCGGCGGAACCCGCCACCGCCTTTTCAGCCGCGCGGATGCCGATCGGGAAGGCCATGCCCGCGCCGGTGCCGCCCAAAGAAAAGCGTTCGGTCGAGGGCAGTTGGTCGCGGGAATATTGCGCCCTCGCGTTGAGTTTGACGGCAACGCGCTTGGACAGGTTGCGCACGGCGACGGCCTGCACATTGACCTTGGTGAAGATCTTTTCCGAAAAGCCAGTAAAGGCGCGCGCGCCCAGCAGGCCGATGCCCCGGCTGGCGACGGCGGACAGCGCCTGCCCCTGCGTCTGATCGGAATGCGACCAGGATGCGCCGAGCCGCACCGCGCGGGACCGGTAATCGCCGAAGCGGACGTCGAGGAAATAATTGCTGCTGTCGATCCCGTCGATCGAGGCATTGATGGTGAGATTCGTCTTGTTGGAGCGGACCAGCGCATGGCTGATCGTGACGCCTGCCAGCGTCGCTTCGCCTTCGATCGGTCGGTCGCGGACGCGGCTTTTCATATGGGCGATATTGGCCGACAGGGTGGTGCCGTTGCTGCCGATCGGGGTTGCGTGGCTTAGCGAATAAAATTGATAGCGTTCGGGATAGAAGGGCAGATAGCCCGCGATGCGCGTGCTGTCCCCTTCGCGCAGAATGCCGTTGGCGGTCAGCGTCAACTGCGCCTGAACGCCGTCGATGACATTGTTGACCGCGCTGTTGTCGATAAGGACGCCGATTTCGAGTTGCTTGCGCTTTATGATGAGGTCGAGGATCAGGTCGCCCTCGCCCGCACCCTGGCGGACGCGTGCTTCGACGGTCTGGCCGGGAATGTCGCGCAGCAGGCCCAGGGCGCGTTCCAACGTGGCGTTGCGCAGCGGTGCGTCGTGCTTCACCCGCCGCATCTGGGCTTCGATCAAGCGGACCGGCATGCTGGGGGACATGCCCGCCAGCCGATATTCCTTTACCCGCCCCTCGACGATCTTCACGATCAGTTGGCCGCCTGCGGGCACCTGTGCCGGGATGGACACGGAATAAAAGGCGATGCCGCTGCGCGCATAGGCGTCGCCCACCACCTTCGCCACGGCCTGAAGCGTTTCCCGGGTCAGCGGCCGCCCGATCAGGGGAGCGACCGCCTTGTCGAGATGCGGCACGGGGAGCGATGCGCCCATATAACGGACGCGTGTCAGCATGATGCTGCTGGCCGGGCTGGCGGCGGGCGCGATGGCGGGGGCAGGTGGGGCGAGCGTGGCGGGAGGCGCGGGCGCGATGCTGGGCTGAACGCGATCCTGCCGATCCCGGTCGATCAGCGGAGCGGACGCGCCGTCCCCCGCACCCGCCATCTGCGCGGCGGCGGGAAAGCAGGCTGTGAGCAGCGTTGCCGCCGCCGCGATCGCCTTCAGCCCAGCCAAAGCCCCTTTGAAATCCATCTGCCCCACGCCGCCCTGCGCCGTGGATGACGGCGCTTGTCAGGCGTCAGGCCTAGGGCAATGTGATTGCGAATTGCTCCCAAACCATAACCGATTTGGTGCATTCTTGCCCATTCCAGACCGGTGCAAGCGTCAATTGCGACCGGATCGGCGCGATCGTGGCGGCGTTCAGAGCGCGATCAGGGCGTAGGGGCGGTCGAAACGCTCCGACACGACAAATTGCGCGCAATTATAAACCGGGACGCCGCGTGGGGTGCGCCCTTCGAACGCGCCGCGATGCGCGTGGCCGTGCACGGCGAAACGGACATTGTCGAAACGGTCGATCGCCTCCGCCAGCCGCGAAGAGCCGAGGAAAGGGAAGATTTCGGGCGGCTCTCCCTCCACCGTATCGACGACGGGCGCATAGTGGAGAACCGCCACGCAGCGGTCGGTCCGCAGCGAGCGCAGGGCGTTTTCGAGCTTACGCGCCTCGTTGATCGCTTCCTCGACGAAGGTCTTGATGCCCTTTTCCCCGAACGCGCCCAGTTCGCCACGGCCAAAGCCGCCGACAAAGCCTTTCACCCCGGCAAAGCCGACGCCCTTTATCTCCACCGCCTGGTCATCGAGCACGGTGACGCCCGCGCCGTGCAGGATGCGGGCGACTTCTTCGGGCTGGCCGCATTCATAATCGTGATTGCCGAGAACGGCGACGGTGGGGATGGTGCAGGCGCGCAGATCCTCGGCCAATATTTCCGCCTCGCGCGTCTTGCCGAAATTGGTGAGGTCACCGCAGAGCGCCAATATGTCGGCCTTTTCCGAAATCTCCTCGAACATCGCGCGGTAGCGATGCTCTGACGTGTCGGTGACATGCAGGTCGCCGATCGCGGCGAGTGTCAGTCCTTCATGACGGGTGGGTTCATTTGTTGCGGTCATGGCTCTCCTCAAGGCCTTTGCCGACCACATCGGCGAAGCCCCATTCGGTGATGTCGATCAGATAGTCGCGCGGGGATAGAAGCCGCCCACGGCACACGCGGATATTGGGCACGGGCAATTCCGCCCGCGTCTGCAAGCGGCCCAACAGTTCCTCGAACAGCCAGAGCGGGATGCAATGCCGCTCCGTGGGATAGATGAAGCGGAAGTTGAGCAGATGGATCAGCAGCAATTCCCAGTGCAGCTCCATCGTGTCGAGCAGCCATTGCCAGTTGATCCGCTCATGCTGGCGCAGGATGACATGGACGACATCGGCGCCGTCATAGCGATAGCGGTCCTGAATGAAGATCTTCGACAGGATGAACTCGGTCGGCGGGGTGATGCGGACGGTGGTGCCGTAAACTTCGGCATGATCTTCGGCGCGAAACCATTCCTCCGTCACCGGAACACTGGCCGAAGAAATATTGTAGATTACGTCGAAGAAGTTGTTGCCGCGCCAGACTTTCCCGATCCAGCGCTCATCCTCGAACTCGACTTCATGTCCAAGGTGCTTGAAATAGGAGAGGATGCGCGGAGCGTCGCCTGCCTTGCAAAAGACGTCGAGGTCCTTCGTCGGCCGCACGATGCCGGTGTGGCAGCCCAAGGCGTAGGTGCCCGAAAGCATGAAGGGGATGCCGGATTCCACCAGATGCTGGAGGCTTTCGGTGTAGAAGGCCACTGAATCGGGCGGCGGATCGAAGATCGCTGGGTCTGCTGTCATTTCAGGAAGGCAACGGGCGAAGGGGGCGAGTGTTCCGCGACAGGAGACGGGATGATCCCGGGTTAGCATTTGAAACAGTCCCCCTCCCGCAGGCGCGAGGGGTTAGGCGTGGGTGTGAGCGAAGCGAGCTTTTGCCTAAGCCTTTAACAGCGACCTTGCGCTAGCCCACCCCCCAGCCCCCTCCCGCTTGCGGGAGGGGGAGTTATCCCTCCTTAAATCCCCGGCACCGCCAGCAGCCTTGCCTCATCGCGCAGCCTTCCGGCCTGCGCGGGATTGGCTTTCCGCGCGGCCTGATAGGCCGCCTGTGCCTTTGCCGTTTCGCCCAGCGTCATGCGGCTGCGCATCAGCATGATCCAGCCGTCGACATTGGCGGGATTGGCCTTGAGCTTGGCTTCCAGCCCCGACACCATGCCTTCGATCATCGCGTCCTGCTGCCCCTTGGGGAGTTGCGCGGCGGCTTGCATCTGCTCGCGGCTTGGCCCGGGGATCGCTGCCGTGGCGACCGATCCGATGGGCGGATGCGGCGCAGCGGGCTTTACCGCTGCCAGACGGTCCTTGACGTCGATGCCATTGATCTTGCCGACCTGCTCGATCGTCCGCCGCAAGTCGGCTTCCCACGGCGCGCCGGGCGGGGTGTCGGCAAGCAGTGCCAGCCAGTCGCGGATTGCGCCTTCATGATCCTTGGCAAGGTCCTTGCGGACAGCGAGGAAATAGCGGGCGCGCGGCTCCTTGGGATCGAGCTTCACCGCCTTGCCGAAGGCGTCCGCTGCTTCCCGTGGCATCGGGTCATGTTCGCTCGCCATCACCAGCGCTTCACCAAGCGATGACCAGAATGTCGCATTATCTGGGGCCAGCTTGACGGCGCGGCGATAAGCGCGGGCGGCGTCGGCATGACGGCTGCTCTCGAAATAGGCCCAGCCGAGCATCTGCCAGCCTTCCGCGTCGTTGGGATTGGCGCCAACGCGCTCCTGAAGACCACGGATGACGCTTTCCGGATCGGAAGGCTGCTGCCCCGCCGCAGCGAAGGGCGCGGAAGCGGCACTTTCCTTTTCCTGCGGCCGGTCGCGCCAGACATTATAGCCGACCGACACGATCGCCAGCCCGGCCGCCCCGATCAGAGCCACTCGCCCCACGCTCAGCTTCGCCACTCAACCACCCCCGATAACCACCAACTGCTCTCTAGCGTGACGCAGCGGAATTGATAGAGTGCCCAAAGACTTGATCCGCGCATCATAAACCGGCAGGGGCATGGCCGGGGCTGCGGGTGATCTCGCAAGAGGGGGGACATAAGTGACTGACCGCGTGCGTATCGCGATCGTCGGGTCGGGACCGGCGGGGATGAGCGCGGCCGCGCGCGCGGCGCAGCTGGGTATCCCGCATCTTCTGATCGAAAAGACGGACCATCTGTCCGACACGATCTTCAAATATCAGAAGGGCAAGCATGTGATGGCGACGCCCAGCCAACTCGTGCTGCGTTCCGATTTCGATTTCGACGCTGGCAAGCGGGAAGCGATCCTGGGCCGCTGGAACGAGCAGGCCGCCGCGCAGGGTATCAACATCGCCTATAATGCCGAGGTGAAGGCGATCACCGGCACCGGCGATCCGATCCCGGGCAGCGTGCAGAAGATCGTGGAGCGCAAGCGCGACGGCACGACCGACACGAAGGAAATCCAGCGCCTCGCCCCGCCCTACCGGCTGACGTTGACGGACGGGCGCGAAATCATCGCCGATGCGGTGATCATGGCAATCGGGACGCAGGGCAATCCCAATTTGATGCGGGTTCCGGGCGCCGATCTGCCGCATGTGCAATATCAGCTGGACGATCCCGCCGATTATAATGACGAGCATATTTTCGTCGTCGGCACCGGGGACGCGGGGATCGAAAACGCCATGGGCCTCGCCGCCGACGAAGCGCAGGGGAATGTCGTCACCATCCTCAACCGGGGAACGGAGTTCGCCAGCGCGAAGCCCGCCAACGTCAAGGCGCTGATGGCCGCCGCCGAAGCCGGACGCCTGTCGATCATGACGGAATCGACCACGGCGAAGATCGAGCCCGGCTTCATCACGCTCGACAGCCGCGACGGCGAAGTGAAGGTGCCATGCGACCGCATCATCGCCCGCATGGGCTCCGCCCCGCCGCGCGCGTTCGTGGAAAGCTGCGGCGTGGAATTTGCCAGCAGCGACCGCTTGGCTTTCCCCAAACTCTCGCCAGTGTTCGAAAGCACCGCGCCCGGCATCTTCGTCATCGGCGCGCTGGCGGGCTATCCGCTGATCAAGCACTGCATGAACCAGGGCTATGACGTTGTCGAATATATCAATGGCAATCGTGACCTGAAGCCGGCCGACGAACCTATTCTCGCCGCCAAATTCGCGGCGTTGCCGGAAAAGCGTTCGGTCGCGGAATGGCTGGAGTTCCTGCGCACCAGCGTGTCCATCCTCGAAGGCTTGTCGCCGCTCCAGATGCGCGAATTCATGCTGGACAGCGAAGTCCGCGCCTATCGCGCTGGCGAGGTGATCTTCGAAAAGCATGACCCCGGCTCATCGCTTTTCGGCATCGCGGGGGGTCAGGCGCTGGTGGAGGTCGCTCCCGGCACCAACGTGCCGATCGAGGCAGGATCGATTTTCGGCGAAGTCGGCCTGATTTCCGGCCGCCGCCGCGGTTCCACCGTGCGCGCAGGCACGGACTCGATCATGGTGGAGGTGTCTCGGACGGCGGCGCTGAAGCTCATGTCCTCCAACCCGCCCGCCAAGCGCGCCATCACCCGCATCTCGACCGAGCGGCAGCTGCTCCAGATGTTCGGTGCTGGCCTGACACCCGCCGATCTCGCCGAAGTGCTCGACACGGCCGAAATCCAGACGGTGAAGGCGGGCGAGGCGATCCTGACCGAAGGCGACCTCGGCAACGACATCTATGTGATCCGCGTCGGCTCCATGATCGTGGAGAAGAAGATCGGCGGCAGACAAGTCTTCCTCTCTTACCTTCCCGCTGGGTCCTATGTCGGCGAAATGGCGCTGATCGCGGGCGGGCCCCGCACCGCCACGGTCAAGGCCACGGTCAAGTCCGAAGTCATCAAGCTGAACGGCGACGCCTTCGCCCGGCTGATGGCCGCCAAGCCCGCACTGCTGGAGCGCGCCCGCAAGGACATGGCTGCGCGGCAGGACGTTAACGCCTTCATCGAAAGCCGCAAGGACAGCTTCTCCACTGTCGTCGACATGTATTCGGAGACGGCAAAATTCCTGGTCGACAACGGCATTGGCGAAGCCACCGACGTGCTGTTGATCGACGAGCATCTGTGCGTCGGCTGCGACAATTGCGAAAAGGCGTGCGCAGACAGTCATGAAGGCCTGTCCCGCCTCGACCGGGAAGCCGGGCGCACCTACGCCCATCTCCATGTGCCGACCAGCTGTCGCCATTGCGAGCATCCGCATTGCATGGCCGATTGCCCGCCCAACGCCATCCATCGCGGCCCGGATGGGGAGGTCTTCATCGACGAGACCTGCATCGGCTGCGGCAATTGCCAGCGCAACTGCCCCTATGGCGTGATCCGCATGGACAGCGTGCCGCCCAAGAAGCCGGGCCTGCTCAGCTGGATGTTCTTCGGCGCAGGGCCCGGGCCCGGCGAGCCGTCGAAGAAATGGCGCTACAAACATGCCGAGCCCGGTGTCGAAAAGCCCAAGAAGGCGATCAAGTGCGACATGTGTTCCGGCATTGACGGCGGTCCCGCCTGCGTCCGCGCCTGCCCCACTGGCGCCGCCATTCGCGTGTCGCCAGAGGATTTTCTCACTGTCGCCCGCCTTGATGGGCAAGCGAACTGATGGCCACCCGCGCACCCTCCGCTCGCCGCATCAAAGGCGAAGTCCTGCATGACGGCTTCCTGCGTCACGCCAATTTCCGCTGGCTGAAGATCGCTGGCCTTCTCTGCCTGCTCGTTATCGCCAGCTATCTGATGATCGACATAACGCCGCGCCATAATGGCGGGAGCTGGTACGGCTATATGCTGGGGACGATCGGCGTCGGCCTGATCCTGTGGCTGACGCTGCTCGGCCTGCGCAAGAGGGCCATGACGCGCGGCCGCTGGTCACTCAAGGCCTGGACCAGCGCGCATGTCTATCTGGGTTTGAGCCTGATCGTCATCGGCACGCTGCATACGGGCTTTCAGCTGGGCTGGAACGTCCATACGCTGGCCTATGTCCTGATGATGCTGGTGATCCTGTCAGGTCTGTTCGGCATCATCGTCTATGCGACGCTCCCCACCGCGCTCAGCAACAACCGCGCGGAAATGACGCAGGTGCAGATGCTCGAAGCGGTCCGCGCCATCGACCGGCAGCTGCATGATGCCGCGCAACCGCTGCCCCAGGCCCAGGCCAGTCTGGTCCGCCAGTCGCTGGATGACGATCCGTTCGGCGGCAGCCTGATCGCGCGGCTTTCCGGCCGCTACCCGCGCTGCGCTACTGCCGCCGCGCAGGCGGCATTGCGCCATTGGACCGGCGATCATCCGGATACCGGCGAGGAGCCCTTGGAAAGGATCGACGCACTGCTCGAGCGCAAGCAGGCGATGCTCGCGCGTCTCCGCCGACACCTACGGCTGAAGGCGTTGCTGGAGGTCTGGCTGTACGTCCATGTCCCGGCGACTTTCGCCCTGCTCGCCGCGCTGACCGCGCATCTCGTCAGCGTCTTCTTCTACTGGTGAGCGCGCAGATGAGCTTCACAGTCCGCCAGATCAGCCTGACCGCAGACGGGCGCGAGATCGTCCGCAGCGCAACGCTCGACAAGCCGCAGCTGGTGCTCGGCCGTGCATCGACGAGCGACATCCACCTGCCCGACCTCGCGCTGGAGCCCGATCACGCGCGCATCGAACAATTGGACGCCCGCACGATCCGAGTGCGCGCGACCGGCACGCTCGGCTTCGAGATAGAGGGCCGCACTACCCGCAGCGCCGACATCGACGTCAGCAAAGGCGCGGAATTGCGCTTCGGCGGGCACCGCATCACTGTGTCACAGGAAGATGGCGCAACCGTCCTCACCATCCGCCGCGTCGATGCCGTTTCGGAAGCCTCGGAAGAAAAGGAGGAGGCTCGCGTCTTCTCCCTCGCGCGGCTTGCCCCGCCGAAGCGACTGACCGCATGGGGCCTCGTCCTCGCCATCCTGATCGGCTTCCTTGCCGTTCCGATCTACAGCTACGCCACCCGCCCTGCGGACGACATGCGCAACATCTACAGCGTGAAGGGCGACAATATTAAGGGGGATGGGGCCTGGTCCTCCGGCCCGTTGAGCCAGGCGCACCACGCGCTGGAAGGCAAATGCGAGACCTGCCATCAAAAGGCGTTCGTTTCCGTCCGCGATTCTGCCTGTCAGACATGCCACACATCTGTGCATGACCATGCTCCGGCCGCCCGCATCGCCATGGCGCGCACGGAACCCGGCATCGGCGGCAAGTTCCTGAACCTTGTCGCCTCGACCTTCGGCAAACCGCCGGAAGGTGCCTGCGTCGATTGTCACCGCGAGCATGAAGGCGCTGGCCCCATGCAGCCGACGCCCCAGGCTTTCTGCACGGATTGCCATGGCAGTCTGAAGGATCGGCTGAAGGACACGAAGCTCGCCGATGCAGGGGATTTCGGGACCGCACATCCGCAATTCACGGCGCTGGTCCAATATAATCCCGGCAAGCAGCCGAACTTCACCCGCGCCTCACTCGACGCCAAACCGATGGACGATAGCGGCCTCAAATTTCCGCACGACATTCACCTGTCGCAGACCGGCGGCGTCGCTCGCATGGCGCGCACGGTGGGCGGCTATGGCGACGCGCTCGCCTGCAAGGATTGCCACCGCCCAACGGCCGACGGCGTGCGATTCCTGCCCGTGGACATGGAGCGCGATTGCCAATCCTGCCACAGCCTTGCCTTCGAAAAGATCGGGGGTACGGTGCGGACTCTGCGCCATGGGCAGCCCGATCAGGTGATCGCGGATCTGCGTGCTTATTACCGGTCCACCCCGCCGGCGCAGCCCCTGTCACTCGGCGGCATGGCGCGCCGCCGTCCCGGCGATTATGCACAGGGCCGCATGTATCACGCCTATTTCGGCGCTCAGGCGGCGCGCCCCTCCCGCGCGGACGACGCGATCCGCTCCGTCTTTTCAAAGGGCGGCGCTTGCTATGACTGCCATATCGTCACCCCGCCCGGCGCGAACGGCAGTGCCAGCTGGAGCGTCACGCCGGTCAAGCAGCCGATGCGCTACATGATGAACGGCTGGTTCGATCATAAGGCCCACAGCACAGAGACGTGCGAAAGCTGCCATGCCGCGGCGAAGAGCCATGATGCGCGCCAACTGCTCCTGCCCGGCATAGACGGTTGCCGCACCTGCCATGGCGGTGAGAAGTCGAAAGCGCCCGTGCCATCGAGCTGCGCCATGTGCCACAGCTATCATGTCGGCGATGGCGCGCCATGGACGCCTGTCCGGGCGACAATCAAGGAAGATCGGGCCACGAGGGAGAAGGACTAGCCATGCTGATCGCGCAGGTTACCGACATCCATCTGGGTTTCGACCGCGACAATCCGGGCGAATTCAATCGCCAGCGGCTTGACCAGGTGCTCCGTGCGCTCATCGAGGGCCCCAACCGCCCCGACCTGCTGCTCGCCACCGGCGACCTCACCGAATATGGCGATGCCGGCAGCTATCGCCGCCTGGCGGAAGCGTTCAGTCAGTGCCCCTTCCCCGTGTGGCCGGCGATGGGCAATCATGACGACCGCGCCAATTTCGCCCGGCATTTCCCGAATGTCCCGCAAGAAGAAGGCTTCGTCCATTATGTGGTGGCAAGCGAGGGCCGCCGCATCATCATTCTCGACACGCTCGAACCCGGCCGCCATGGTGGCGCTTTCTGCGAAGTCCGCGCTACCTGGCTGGCCGCCCGGCTCGACGAAGACGCACACACCCCCACCCTGATCGTCATGCACCACCCGCCGATTGAGGCAGGCATCGATTGGATGAACACCCATCCCGACGAGCCATGGGTGCAGCGCTTCGCCGCAACCATCGCGGGCCGCCCCAACATCGCCGCCATCCTCTGCGGGCATCTCCACCGCACCATTGCCGCGCCGTGGCAGGGCACGACCGTCGCCATCTGCTCCTCGACCGCGCCGCAACTCGCGCTGGACCTGCGCCCCATGGACACCGGGCAGCCTGACGATCGCCCCATGATCGTCGCCGATGCTGCCGCCTACGCCCTCCACCGATGGACGGACGCGGGCTTCGTCACCCATTTCGAAACGGCTGGCGAACGCGCGACGCTGGCGAAGTTCGATGAAAGGATGCAGCCGCTGGTGCGGATCCTGATGGATGAGCGGCCCGCTTAAGGCGGGGCTTATCCCTTCTTCTTGTCGATCAGCACCGCCTGCTGCCATTTGCCGGGCGCCTTGTCGGTCCGATGGATGCAACCCGCCCAGCAACAGGGCCGCTTCTTTCCTTCCAGCAATTCCTCGCGCGTCCGATCGATGCGCCGCGCGCGCGTCTTCGCCTGCTTGGCGTCGTCGATCCAGCAAATGAACTCGTTACGGCCCAGCGGCGTCAGCGCCTGCCACAGTGCCAGCACCTCCGGCTCCGCCCGTAACGCCGCCTGCAAATCTTCACCTGCTTCATGCACAGTGCCGTGGAAAAAGGCTTCGGTCATGAAATGCTCCGTGCAACCGTCCCACCAGGATCAGCGGAAAACGCCCCTCACCGCAATAATGGCGGCCGCCACGCCTTCATATCGACATCGTCGCTGACCTTGTAGGGTATGCCCTTCGAGGTCAGGAACAGCCGTTCCATTTCGCTGCGGGTGAAGGGCCGGGAGCCCAGCCGCCCGAACACCGCGATCTGTCCGCCGGTTTCGTCTACCGCACGGTCGCGGTCAAGGCCCTTGGATAGCGCGACGGCGGGCGTTGGTGTCCGTGCCCAGGCGATCAGTTCGGGCTTGGGCGCGGGGGAGAATCCGTAGAAATTGGGCTGGCTTGCCGGGCTGGTCAGCTGGATCACCTTCATGCCGTTCCGCCCGTCCGCGACATAGGCGAAGAGGGAGGCATTGGTGGTGGCGACGATCACATCCTCCACGTCCGTCATCTGCCCGCCGAAGGTCTCCTTGGCATAGACGCTCGGCCGGAGCGGATTGGTGATGTTGACGATGGCCAGCCCCTCTGCCTTCGCCGCGACATAGGCATAGGTGCGCGCCAGATAGATGCGGCGCGCGTCCTTCAGCGGCACGGTGGCAGATGGAACCGCCACGGGATCCGTCAGCTTCGTCACGTCGAACAGCTTCAGTCCATCGGCATCCGTCACCCACAGGTAGCGGAACTGAATGGCGCTCGCGCGCGCATCCTTCATCGGCCGGACGGCAGCAAGGCGCGGATGCAGCGGATCGGCAAGGTCCACCACCACCAGCCCCGCATCCGCCGTGATATAGGCGATCTGCCCCGCCAGCTGGATATGCCGCGCCCCGTTCAGCACGCCATCGGGATTCCAGGTCACCGCGCGTTTCAGGAAATTGTTGCGAAACTCGCCGTCGGCCATAGTCTCGATATTGACCATGATCAGCCCTTCGATGCTGTCGGTCACGGCCGCATAGCTGTAGATCGGAAGGAACGGCTGTTCCTGATTGATCTCGCGCAATTCCTTGGTGCTGCGCAGCGGGTTTATGGGTTGGTTCGTGGGCAGTGCCATGCAGGTCGCGTTCTTCGACGCCACGCCCGTATTATGGCCGAGCTTCGAGAAGGGGCCGCTGAGGATCGGTTCGGAAAAGCCCTTGTTGGCGATCGATGCGACGTCATAGACGCGGAAGCCGCCCTTGCCCTCCGCAACATACATATATTCGCCGCGCAATTGCAGGCACCCGACGCGATCGCGCGTGCCCTTCACGACATTGCGGAATTCCTCGACGGCTTGGCTCTCGCCGGAAGCCTTCTTGTCGAAGAACTTGCCGCGAACCCAATTCTTCAGCTCGCGCCCATTCTGCTCGACATGCAGCTTCCAATAATCGGGATAGGCATATTTCTGAAGATAGCTGCCGATCACCGCCTGTGGTTCGTCCCATTCGGTGACACGGATCGCTTCGAACCCGCCTTCCAGACCCGTCCAGGCATTGAGGCCGACGAAGTTCACGAAATTGGTGCCGAGCAGCATCAACTGCGACATGATCGCGTTGTTGTCGTCCTTCGCCGACAGGTGGCAGTCGGAACAGGTCTTCGTCTCTGTCTTGCGCACCGTGTGGGGGAAATGCGGGGCGAAGGCCTGGCTTGAAAAGCCGATGCCGGACACGGGCGGCTGCTGGATATAGATGCGTTCGCGGTTGATGTTGGTCGATGACAGCACCAGCGCGGACGTCGACCGCACCGGCGCGGTCTCATTCCCCTTGGTCGTCATATGCTTGCCAAGCTGGAACATCTCATCGCGCGCGACCTGGGGATTGTAGGTCGCGAAGTTGCGCGTCTCCTCGCTATCATAATGGTGGAGCGAGGTCTTCCAATTCGCCTCGATCGGCAAGTGGCAGCCGCCGCAACTGGTGGTCCAGCTCAAGTGACAGGTGAAGCAGGCCATGTTGTCATCGCCATGCGCCCGGTCTGCCTTGGCCACGCCGGGGCCGAAGGCGAAACTGCCATCTTCCGCGCCCGATCGGCTCATCAGCTTGGCGCGCGCCGCCTTGGCGTTGAAATGTGGATTGGTGGAATCGACGCTGTCCTTCACCAGCGACACTTCCCATTCCAGGGTAGGATCGACGATCGACCGCTGGATCAACTTGCGCCGCCCGCTCGCGTCATAATACCATTCGAACCGGCGCTTGCCGTCCGGATTGCGCAGCAGCGCCAGGTTGGTGCCCTTGGGCGGCGCGGCCGGTCCGGATGTCAGCAGAGTCGGATAGGCGTCGGCGGTGCCGTGGCAATCCTTGCAGCCGATCTCGATCGCGTTCGCCACTTCGCCATAGATGAAGCCGTTGCCATGGCTGTCCTGCGCGAAATGGCAATCGGCGCACTGCAGGCCCTTTTCGGCATGGATGTCCATGAGGTGGACCGACTTGCCGGGATTGACGCCGGGCTGAACGAACTTACCCTCGCCCTTCTTCCGCCACTTCTCCGGATCGTCGTTGGGCACGACCTTCCCATCCGCATCGAGCAGATTGCCCTCGCGATCCCGCTTGAAGACGCCGCGGAAATTCCAGCCATGGCCGTGATAATCGGCGAACTGCGTATCCTTCGCCTTGTCATTGAGGTCATAGACGTTGCGCAGGAAGTCGAGGTCCGACCATTTGCCGCGCGGGCCAGCGCCTTCGGGATTGCGCTCCAGCGTCTGGTGCGTTTCGGCAGCCGTCGGGTATTTCTGCTTTTCCGGCCACATCAGGCCTGCGTCGGACTCATAGTCCCACATGGTGTAGCCGAGATAGCTATTCAGGAAGATATTGGGCTGGTGCATGTGGCAGTTCATGCACTGCGCGGTCGGGATGGCGCGGGTGAAGGTGTGGCGGATCGGGTGTCCGCTTTCCTTGACCGCCGCGACGGGGTGATTGGGCGCCTCTACGCCGTGCGCGCCTTTTAGCGCGCCGTGTCCGCCGTTTTTATGCCGGGCGTCCTGTGCATGCGCCATCTTGTTTGCGATCGTCGGATCGATGGTCGCGGTCTGCCCGTCCCGGCCATATTGCGCGTAGATCAGGCTGTGGCGCGGTTCCCGGTCGTTGGCATAGACAACATGGCATCCCGAACAGCCCGAATGGCGATAGTCGCCTGGCTGGTCGTTGGTCCCCATAAACCACATATAGGGATCGTTGAGGCGCGTCTTGTGCAGGTTCAGCACCGGGATCGCCACTCGCAGGCCGGTGCCCGGCCCACGGCTCGACTGCTTGAGGTCCGGCCGCCCCGGTTCCTCCAGCCGCTGGATGGAGCCGGTCGGGTTGGGCAGGCCGATTTCAGGAAATTGGGTAGCGATATTGCGCCCCCCGCGCTCGAACACGCGGAACACGTCGCCCGGCGGCGTCACCTGCCAATTGGGGAGCGGATAGAGTTCGGACAGCGCGCCGCGGGCTTTCTGCTCGGCCGTCAGCGTACCCGCAGGGGAGCCCGGCGACACGATCTTCGCGGGTTTTCCATCCTTGGTGTAAGCCTCACCGAAGATGTAGTTTTTGTATGGCACGATGCCGTTATTATAGGCCGCCCCGCCCCACAGCATCGCGCCCGACGCCATCAGCGACCGCTCCGCCGCCTCGATCGTCTGCATGTGGCACGACCCGCAAGCCTCCCGCGCCACGCGATAGTCGCTGGGATTGACGAAGCGCACGAACTCGGGCGCTTCCCGGTTCAGCAGCGTGTAAGTCCGCTTGGGATTCGCGGAGGATGGATAGTGCCAGCTGCCCGGATAGCGCGGCAGCACATGCGCCTTGTCCCGCGCCGTGACATAGGCGGGATCGTCGAAGCCATGGGCTGGATCGCCGCGCACCGTCGCATCGCCGCCATGGCAATCGACGCAGCCCAGCATCACCGCAGGCGTCGCGTGCATCGACGGTTCGTCCGTCTTGGTATGGCAGCTGTAGCAGCCTTCCGATTTGGCCGCGACCTGATCGGCTGTCTGGCTCATCGGTGCGGGGGGCGTCTTGGGATAGACCCGTTCGACTGGCTTTTCCGCGTCGGATGCGTGCAACACGACGACCGGCACGGTCAGCGCGGCGAGCATCAGCAACAAGAAGACAAAGATCGGCCGCATCAATAACTCAGGATCAGGTTGCCGAGCACCGAATAATAGTTCCGGTTGCGCTCGCTATTTGTGAAAAGGTCGCGAAAGCCCGCGCCCGGCAGCAGGGTCGCGCCCGACAGGCGGAATACGATATTCTGCGTCGCGTGCGGCCGCCAGATCGCGGCAGTGGAGAGGTCCCAGCCGATCGCCTTGGGAATGCTTCCTTCATTGCGCAAAGCCTGCAGGGTCGCTGTATTCTGAAACCAGAGATGGTTGGCGTTGGCCGACAATCTCAGTTCCGGCAACAGATCGAAGTCCGCGCCCGCGCCCAGCAGCATCGTGCCGGGATTGTTGAAGTTCGACTGGCCCTGCTCCTTGGACGAGCGCAAGGAGTTCAATATGCCGTTGCGCCCGTTGATCCCGATGGCCCGCCCGCCGCCGGCGAAAGGGATCGTCTGCCTGATCCAATAGCTGGTGTCCGCGCCCGCAAAGATGGGGTTCTCGAAAATCGCGTCGAAGCCGTTTTCGCGATCGTCATAAGGATCGCCATCGCCGCTGGCATAGAGCCCCGACAGACGGAAGCGCATCCAATCTTTGTCGATGCTCGCCTCGGCAGCGGCGAAAAACGCCCTGATCTGCGCAGGCTCAGACGTGAAGATGCTGTTTCGATCCTCGCCCAAGGCCCCGTACACCGAAGCCGTCAGATTGATCCGCCCGATCCGCCCGTCAGCGTTGTAGCCCAGATAGACGACATCATAATCCCGGCCGCGTAGATCGCCCAGCAGGGCGGGCCGCACCGGAAAGCCATTGTCATCAACCTCGATCCGCCCCGCCTCGCGGTTCATATTGTAAACGGCGGTGATCTGGCTGGTGAGGCCGGGGATCAGGAAATCCTGCCGATAGAGGTTCGCCAGGAACACCCAATCGCGCCGGGGGGACTGCACGACGCTGTTGAGGCCGCTGTTCGTATCCTTTTCCAACCGCCAGAAGGCCGCAAGATTGAACTGGAAGCGATTATTATCCCGATTACCGAACAGCCGGATGCCCAACTGCTGGTCGTTGAACAGGAAGCCGCGAAAGTCCGATTGAAAAGGCTGGATGCCCACGCGGATCGAGCGGAAGTCGTAGCGATCCGATGTGTTCGCCAGGTGATAATCGACGAACAGCTCCTGCACGCCCAGGAAATGGTCGGTGCGATGCGACGGCTTGGACGGCTCGACGAACAACACCCGCCGTTCGGGCACATTCACATGGTTGATGTTGTAGGCCAGCGTCAGCCGATATTCGATCTCCGGCGGCTTGAAGGCGGTCGAGCCCTTGATCAGCGCGACGCCGCCGATGAAGGTCTGGCTTAACACATAGCTCGCGTCCTTGCCGAACACATCGATGCTGCCGGGCCGCTCGGTCGTCTGCACCCCCACGGGAATGGGGAAGGTGCGCGGCTCGATCACCGAGTCGCTCACCGCATTGGCGACGAAGAACCAGTCATCGCCCTTGATCGGCAGCCACTTCACCTTTTGACGGTTGATCGGCCGGTCGCCCTTCAACGTATTCTGTCCGTAGGGGTCGAACCAGCGTTCCTTGACCACACCGAGAGATTCGATCAGCCGCCAGCGATCGGGGATCGGCACCTGATCGACAGGGAAAGCCTCGGGGGGCGGCGCACGCACTGCGCCCGGATTGTCCTGCGTCACCGCTTCGGGCAGCGGGGCTTCATAGCCCGGTCTGCGGCGGCCTTCTATCGACTGATCGTCCGCGCCAACCTCCGGCGCATTCAATATCTCTTCCCAATTGTCGGGCGGCGGCGGGGGCACGGGCTCGCCCGGCTGCGCCAGCGCGAAGAGCGGCAGGAACGCGGCGACCCCCATCGCTACAGGCCCTGACAGACATTTTGCGACGAACTGTCGAGGAAGGGTGCAAAGGGACAGCTCACATAGCGCAGCCGCACGGACGCGTTGCCCAGGTCGACAACGATCCGGTCCGCGCGGATGGCAGCAGGGGCATTGCCGATGCCGCCGCCGCGTTGCCCGCCATTATGCGCGCCCAGGAAACTGATCATGTCATCCTGATCGATGCCGTCACCCGAAACGCCGATCGCACCAACCAGCACATTGCCGCGATAGATGGGGACAGAACCGGGGAAGATCTGGATGCCATTCTGGATGCGATTGCCCGCGCCGACGCCGGTGACGGCCGAACAACGCTGCGGCGTGTCGGTCGCACTCGCGCCCGTCACATAGGCAAGATGGGCGGCGAGATCACCCACGACCAGCGCGGATTGCAAGCCTGTGGAGAAAGGATTGAACTGCGCGATGGGGCGGGAGAAAGGCCCGTTGGGCCGCCCCACCTCGCCGTCAGGAAAATAGGGGCGTGACAGATTGCCGTTCGCACGATCGGTGAAGGCATGGGTGCCGGTCAAGGCTGCCGGATCGTTGAGGAAGGTCCGCGCCTTGCCCACGAAAGCCGCGACGTCAGCGCTGCTGCTCGCCAGCAGGTCCGGCGCGGCGTGGCTGCTGGAGAAGAAAGCCGCCGTCCGAGCCTTCTGCAAACTGACGTCGGTGCCGAAGATCGGCGCGTCGGGCGATCGCACGATGCCGAGTGCCGCGCCGCGCGTGTCGACCACGCTGATCGTCACCTGCGCGCGGCTGTCGAGCGGCTGCCTGATCTGCGCGCGCGCCCGGCTCATGATGGTGAAGGCTTCCTCCAGCACCGCCGTCACCTCGGCGGCGGTCAGGGGCTGCGTCACATCACCCGCGTCGGTCGCGGCTCGGATCGGGAAACGGTTATTCCCCGACCCATCGGTCAGCACGAAGGCGTCGCGATTGGAAAACTCCGCCACCCGCGAAGCCCGCACGCCTGAAAGCTCGCTGCCATAGGCGACGCCCGCCAGCACCATCGGTGCGGGATCGCCATAATAGCCGCGTACCGCCACCAGGCTTCCCGCGCTGCCGTTGATCGCGGCGAAGCTGGCCACGCCGCTCGCCGTCAGCCCCGCATAGGCAGCGTCCGAATAGCGAAGCGACGTGCCGTCAACAAAGATGCGGTTTGCGCGGATACTATCGGGCGCTTCAAAGCCCAGCGTTCCGGCCAATGCGATATATTCTTCCGGATCATTGTCCGTGTCGGTGACATCGGGATCGGAGCCATAGACCCCATCGGCCATGACGCCGATGCCGCCGACCACGACGCCATTCTTATAGAGCGGGAAGCCGCCCGGATCAGCCGCCAACCCCAGCGGCGACCGCTTGGGCCCGATCATCGCCATGGCGCCCGACGAGATGTAGCGCGCCGACAGGTCCGAACAGGGGAGCTGGCTGAATTGCACGCCGAATAGCGGCCCGCTTTCGAGGCCCACGGTGCCCGGCGCGGGCGGAAAATGCTCCTGCACGATCATGCTCGCCGTGCGGGTCGAAAAGGCATTGCCGCCGCTTGACAGATAGGCCCCGGTGATAGCCTTGCTGATCGCGCCCGCCTCGGCCGGAACCGTCAGATTTTGCGCATCGATATTCTGCCCATTGGGCGCGGCGCTGGTGGTGGCAGTCGCCCGCGCGCCATTCATGCGGAACACGGCCAGCACATTGCCCACCCGGTCCGTCACCGCGATGACCGCGGGCAGGCTGCGCGCCTGCGCCTCGGCTGCGGCATGGGCAACGACACTCTCCACATCGGCGACCGTCAGCGCCTCCTGCGCCGGATCGGCATAAAGGCGTGAGGCGGTGGGTGTAGGCGTCGGCGTCGGGCTGCCCCCGCCGCTTGCGCCATCATTTCCGCCGCCGCCGCCGCAAGATGCCAGCATCAATGCGGACAGCGCTGCGAACGCGCTCAACCTGTGCCGGAAGCCTCTCACCGCAATGCTCCGATACTGCGCGCCGCGCTGCCCAAGGCGCTGCGGAAGGCGGCGGGTTGATAGCTGTTGGGTTCCTTGACCGCTGCATAGGCGCGATTGACGTCCGCCCGGATGCCCGCAGCTGCGCCCACCGTCACGCGCCCAGACTTCACCATGGAGTTGAGCAGCGTGTCGATGGCCATTACCGCCTGCACCGACCCTTCATAGTCAGTGAAGCGCGGGCTGATCGCCCCGCCTGCGATCTCGCTGACAATGGCGAACGCCATGTCGCCGCTCGTCCTTGCGCCCGCAAATCCGTTCGCAAGCGCGCCAGCGCTCGCGGCCAGCTTGCCCGCTGCGGCGACAGCTGCTCCCCGATCCCGCGCGATTGCGGCATGAAAAGCCTTGCTGTCCGCGTCGAACCGGCCCGCCGCTCCCGGGGCGATCACCTTTGCCGCCGCTGACAGCATGATCATATTTTCATCATTGAAAGGGGGCATGCCCACCGGGATCGGCCGTCCGGGGTTCGCTTCCCATGTCTTGCTGCGCTCGGCCTGATCATAGATGCGCCGGTGGCAGCTCTGGCAGTCGAAGAAGTAAAATTCGGGGAACGCGCCTTCGCTTCCCTTGGCAGAGGCATAGAGGGTGAGCGCCCGCTCCACCGCCATCGCCTGTCCCACGGCCCAAAGCTTCAGGCTGTCCGTCCGCCCCTTGCGCCGGACATAGTCGGCATCCTCGTCATGATGGGCCTGCATCGAGGAAAACAGGTCAAGCTCGAACGACACGCGCGGATGCCCGGCGGCCATCATGCGATGGTCGACAAACTGGCCCGGCCGATCGCTGCCGAAATGGCAGTCGAGACAAACGGCGGCCCGCGCCTGAGGCCGGTCGAGCGGCATCATTCCCGCCGCGACGTTGGACGCATGGGTCGCTCCCACGGCATAATGGCTCGCGATCCAGCCGCCTGCCGCGCCGTGGCACGCCTCGCACCCGACGCCATCGCTCGCCAGGAACCGCGCGCCTTTTGCCGCCGCGGGGGTAGAATGGCAGCCGAGACAAGCGGGCGCCGCTGTAGGATCGCCGAAGCCCAAGGTCGATGCGATCTGCCGCCCGCGCGTGCCGGACAGCACGGCAAAGGCGCGGGCGTGCGCCCCGCCTGGACTCGAAGGCTCCTGCCAGCGCATCAGTTCATCCTGACGCACGACCTTGCCGTCGCCTTCCATCCGCCCATGGCAGGTGGAGCCCGCACAGGACGCAACGCCGGTGAAGCTGCGCGCCGCCGGAGCAGCGTCAGCCGCGCCACGATCGCCACCGGGCAACAGGCACAGCAGCAGGACGAGCAGCATCAACGCGCCCAGCATCATGCCGGCCGCGCGCCTGCTCCATCCATGGCCCATGAAGCCCCCCATTACACGCCCCCTTGCGCGCGATCGCTCTTGCCGCGTCCGCCCCGCCCTTTCAATCCCGTTTTGCTTGCTCTTTCCGCTTATTGCGCATCGCAGGCCGGTTCCCCTGGGCCGCCGCAGGGGCGATCCCACAAGTCCTCATTGCCAGCACCCGTCACCGGTTCGTCAATGAGCGGCGGATAGCCCTCCGTCACCACGTCGCGCAATTCGATCAGCGTGGTTGGGAAGGTGCGCGACACCGCCACTGTGGGGTCAAGCAAGCCCTCGAATGTCTCACGGCCATCCACGTTCACGGTTGCGCACGCGCCGAAGATGAAGCAGCCGTTGATCTTCGATCCGGCGGCGAAGCGCCCGTTCACCGTCACCAGAGGGATGGTGTCCAATCCGGTGGCGAAGGTTCCGTCGCTCATTGCCAGCCGCCCGTTGATCGCGATCTGCGGCCGTCCAGTTCCGCCGCTGATGATCAAGCTATTGGCGGTGAAGCCGCGCCGGTCCGCAAAGCTCGTCGAAAGCCCGCTATTCTGAATGAAGATGCCGTCGGCCGCCGCGAGCCGGATGTTCCCGGCCTGCAACATGCCCGCTTCCAGTGCCAGGCCGTCATTCTGCGCCAGCCGCAATTCACGCGCCGCAAGCGAATCCGCCGCGCGCACGTCGGCAATCGCCTCTGCGGTGGCAGCGTAGATGGACGGCGCCTCAAGCGTCAGCACGCCACCTAGCCCGCCATTGCCATCGCTGACCGCAATCGACCCAAGTCCGGCTATGACCTCAAGCGCGTCTCCTGCCGTCAGGGTCAGCCCGCCCGTGCCGGTGCGTCCGGTCATCGCGACCGCTCCCTGCACGCGCAGCAGGCCTGCCGCACCGATGCTCAAAAGGCCGCTGCCCGGAAGAATGTTCGTGCCGATGGTCACATCGCGCACGACCACATCGCCTGCGCCGAATATCGCGATGTCGGCTGCCGAGACACGCGCCAGCTCCGCCGCCGATAGGCTGTAACCTGCCGCGGCATCGCCGCCGCCGATGGCTGCTTGAGCGCCCAGGGCGTTGAAGCGCAACAGCCCCGTGGCGCTTACCCGCCCGTTCGCCGAAATGACGATGTCGCCAGCGCCGATCGTTACGGCCTGCCCACTCGCCTGGCCGCCGACCGCCATCAATCCGGCGGCGTTCAACATCAGGTCACCACTGGCCACCGCATTGACGATCGTCATGCCCCCGCTCGACCCAAGGCTGATGTTCCGGCCCAGCGCGGCGATGGAGCCCTGCGCCAATAGGCCGTTCACCACAAGGTCGCCAGTGCCAGCGTCCAACGACACCGCGCCACCTGAAGCCAGGGATTGCGCGCTGATGCCCACGCCGGTTAGCGCCAGGCTGTTACCTGAGACATTGCCGAGGGTGAGTGCACCGGCAGCAGTCATAACAATGCCACCCGCCGCTTGCGCATCGGCGATGTTCAAAGCACCCGCTGATCGCAGCAACAGGCCGCCAGTTCGCGCGGTCATGGCATTGGCGCTGATGCTGCCCGCGTCGATGTCGATCGCACCGGCGAGTAGCTGACCGCCAAATTGGGCCACTGCGCCGCGTTGCTGCAGCAAGCCGCCGATGTCGCTGCCACCAAGGTGAAGGCTGCCATTGACGATCAGGTCGCCGCTGGTCACCGCGTTGCCGATCTGGACGCCGCTTGCCGCACTGAGTGTCTGGCTGCCAGCCGTGAGCGTCCCGATGTTGATGCGCGCAGCTGATAATGTGCCGCTTCCCGCGCCGATCGCCAAGGTGCCGCCGACTGCAAAGTCGCCGCCGATTGCCATGCCCGAGCCGCTCAGCGCATTACCGCTCGCGTCTGCCATGTCGAGCAGTCCCGCCGATGACAAATTTCCGAGGCGGATGCTGCCCGTGCTGCTGCCTAGGCCGATCGCTGCCCGCCCGCTGGAAAAGACATCGCCGCCCGCGCCGTCGACGCTGCCATGTGCGAACAGGCGCAGATCTCCGCCCGCCGTCAGAGCGCTGCCGCCGATCAGGGCGATGTCACCGCCGCGCGCCAGGAGAGTCAGCAGCCCCACTGAGCGTAGCGATGCCCCAGCCGCGCTGATGGCGCCGGGCGTGTTGAAGTAGATGCTCGCCGCCGAAAGGCTGTCGGCGCCCTGTGCCCGCGCTCCATGGCTGAACGCGATGCCTGTTCCGGAATAGCCGGTCAGCGCGCCCGCCGTCGCCAGCCCACCGCCGCCGGTGAAGGCGAAGGAGAGCGGACCCTGTGTCAGGAAATCGGTTGCCCCGCCGACCCGCACGATATTGCCCGATGCTGCGAAGCTGATGCCGGTAAAGCTCGGCACCACCGCTCCCGCAGCGTGCAGCGTCATGGGTCCGTTGACGACCAGACCGCCCGCTGCTGCCGTGCTGCTGTCGGCGAAGCTGATCTGGCCGCCGGTGTCGCCATTGGCTGTCATGATCAGCGATGCGAGTTGCCGCTGCACCCCCGTGCCCAGCGCTGCACCGCCGCCATTGGTAAGACGCGCCGTGCCGCCGCTGGTCAGTCCGGCCAGCGCACCCGCGCCGCCCAGCCCTGCGACGCCATCCGCTACGATGGACAGGGGACCAATCAGGAAATCCGCGTCGCTCGCCTCGAATGAAGCAACGCCGCCAGCACCGGTCCCCCCGTTGCCGCCTGCGCCGTTAGTCAGAGCCGGATCGCTCGCCGTGCCGCCATCGGCTCCTGCGCCGCCCTGGCCGACAGCCGTGATGCTGTAGGCGGGCAGCAACGAGAAACTGCTGTTTACTCGCCATTTTCCGCCATTGATCCGCAATGTGGCGGCGCCCGCCACCGCGTTGCCACCCGCTCCACCAGCGCCGCCTGCGGGGCCGTTTAGCCCTGCCGATCCTGCGCCGCCCGTCGCATCGCCGCCGAGCATCAATTGCGCGCCGGTGAGCAGGCTGGCCCCCGCATCGACGGCAAGCAGCGCCGTCCCCCCAACCGCGTTGCCGCCACTTGCGCCCGCAATGCCAAGGCCGCTCTGGGAAGCGCCAGCGCCGCCTGATCCGCCAAAGGCTTGCGCCAGCAGGCCGATGTCGCCTGCATCAAGAGACGTCGACGCGCCGGTCAGGCCAAGCGTCGCAGTGCCGCCAAAGGCGTCGCCGCCCCGGCCTGCCGCGCCGTTCGATGCTGTTCCCCCAGCACCGCCAAAGCCCGATGCCGACACGCGCAACTTACCGCTGACGCTGGTGGCGCCGAAGCCGATATTGAGTGTCGCGATGCCGCCTGCGCCATTGCCGCCCGCTCCGCTGCTACCGCTGGTCGCGCCCGTGCTGCCGATGCCGTCCGCACTGACGATCAGGCTGGCGAAGCTGGGATCGACGTCGATCAGCATGTCTGCCGTGCCACCCTGGCCCGATCCACCCGCGCCGCCCTGTCCCGCGCCGTAGACGTAGATGGGCTCACCGGTGCCTTCGTCGAAACTGTCGATGTAACCGTTGATACCCGCCTGTCCGCCTTCGCCAGCGGCCGCGACTGTCAATGCGCCGATCGCATGGGCTTCGTTCAGATAAGCGACGCGTGCCGTGCCGCCAGTGCCGTTGCCCGCAGCGCCCCCTGCCGCATCGCTACTGTTATTGCCGCCAGCGCCGCCTGTGCCTGCCGCGGACGCCAGCAGCGAGGGTGCGGTCAAAGCGCCGCTTGCAAGCGTCAGTTCCGCCGTGCCCCCCGTTCCGTTACCGCCTTTGCCAGCTGTGTAAAAGCCGCCCGACCCGTCAGACCCAGCGCCGCCGCCAGCACCGCCGTGGCCCTGCGCCAGGACACTAAGGTCTTCGCTCACGATGATCTGGCCAGTGCCGCCTGCTCCCATCAGCAGACGGGCGGTGCCGCCGACGCCGGCGCCGCCATCCGCGCCGTTAGGACCGTTATAATTATAGTAGGAATAGGGATCGCCGCCGCCACCCGCCCCGTTGGCCTCGACTATGATGCTGTCCGCATTCAGCGCGCCGCCTCGGGACTCCAGCACAGCGGTGCCGCCGATGCCCGCGCCTGCAAGGCTCGACACTTCGTCCGCCGCGCTGGCCGCCATCGCTTCGCCGCCGGTGCCGCCCGCTCCCAATTCCAGCGTGGCGATGGTTGCATTGCCGCCGGTCATCAGGAACTGAACGGAACCGCCTTGCCCAGTCCCCGCCCGGAACTGCGTGACCCCATCACCACATTGCGGGCAATTGACGAAGGACGATCCGCCGCGCCCATAGGCGCCGCCGGAGAGCGTGGTGGCTTCAAAGCTGCCGCCTGCGACCAGGAAGTTCACTGTTCCGCCGGCGCCGTTGCCGCCGTCGCCCTGATTGAAATCCGATCCGCCAAGGCTCGACCCTACCGAGAAGGATTCCGAAATTTCTGTGGACGCACCGTCAGCCGAAGCAAAGACGTTGCCAAAGCGCATCACGGCGCTTCCGGCGGCGCCCGCGCGGCTTTCAACCGTTATGCTTCCACCCAGGCCGTCTCCGCCGCGACCTGCGACGCCGTCGCTATATTCTGTGCGGCCGCCAATTCCGTTCGCTTGCAGATACAGGTTGTTACCCATTGTGAAGTCAGCGTCAGTGGCGTGAACGAGCACCGACCCACCGGTGCCGTTCGCTCCATTCGCGCCATAGCCACCACGGCCATCCGCACTGATCGTGCAATAGAAACTACAGTCAGCGGTGAAGCTGCCACGCAGGCCACTTGTCGCACTGGCCGACAGGGTGATGCTGCCACCGCGCCCTGTTCCCGCGACGCCGCTCGCATCGCCGCCCGACGCATTGGCATATATGTCCAGATAGGCGGTGGTGATGTTGCCGCCCTCGGCCGACACATCGATCGTCCCGCCGGTTGCGTTGCCGCCGGTTACAGGTTGCGAAGAATAGCTTGCCGTCCCCGCCGATGTACTCAGCATCATGCCGCCGAAATCCATCTCGCCTGCCAGCGAGCCACTCGGCCCAGCGGCAGTTTGCGCCGAGACGGTGATGGTGCCGCCGGTTGCAGTGCCTGAACTTTCGCTGCCGATCCCCGCCCTGGCGTCGGCATAAGCGAACAGATCGCCCGCGCGGATCGATCCGCCCGCAGCGATGACATTGATGTCGCCGCCCGTCGCGTCACCGCCGTTAAGCACGGGAAGGTTGTAATCGCCAAGACCAACCGCGCCTGCGTCCAGCCGCATCGTGCCAGTGACGACAATCTGACCATTGGAAGCCGGTAACGCACTGCCGCCATAGGTCAGAACGTCGATCACCCCGCCGACGCCGCCGATCCCGGCAGTCAGGTTCATACTGCCCGCGCTGATGCTGCCGCCCTGGTCAGCGCGCACGGTGATCGCCTCGCCAGCTTTCAAATCAATGGCCCCGCTTGCCGCTATACCTCCCGCAGCACCGGATTGCAGCGTGATCGCCCGATCCGCCGTCAGGTTGACGTTTGCGAAGTTTGCATCTGCGCTTGGCTGGACGATGATGTTGCCCGACGCTTGCGCCGCTACATCGGGCTGCCAGGTCCCGCCGCCGATGCTGATGCTCGCCTCGCCCGTGCCGGTGACATTGCGCGGGCCGATTGCACCGCTTGTGACGTCGGAACCTGCCGACAGGATAACGCCGCTGTCGCTCTGGACCGCGCTTGCCGCCGCCTCGTAGCCGACATTGCCCGACAGCAGCATGGTAAGCGCGTTGTTTTTCGGAACCGCGACCATGAAGACTTTTTGCGCGGCAGTGCTTGCCGTGGAGTCCGGACGTTCGGTGCTACCCGTGTGTACCACGCCATTGGCGTCGGTCGTGCCAGCGCTGATGCTGATGTCGAACAAGCCGCCGTTGATCCGGATGTCCGCCGCTTCCGCGCCTACATAGGCTGCGGCGCCATCGACCCTGACCGTTCCGCCCTGCACCACGCGCGGCGCTACGAGCGCAACATAGCTGCCGCTGGTCAAGGCGTTGATCTGCGCGCCAGGCTTCAGCTCGACCGAGGATAGGACGTTGCTCGGCCCCCGGAAGCGGATTTCGCCATTGCTTCCGTAAAGCCCGCCTGTCGTATCGATATCGTTGCTGGTCAGCACGAGAGAGCCGACGTTGAACACGGCTCCCGGACCGGCGACGATGCCGCCGGGGGCGTAGAACCACACTTTGCCACCTGTACCGCTGCCAACCTGGCTTTGCACCGTGCCGTTCAGTTCCACGATCCGCGAAACGGACATGCCGCTGCCGTTCACCGGCAAGATGCGGTTGAGAACGGTAAAGTCGCTGAAGCCCCTGAACTCGACGGTGCTGTTTTGAGGCAGGAAGTCGATCGCCCCCGTTCCGCCGGTATCGTCAGGCGCCCAGTCGATGATCGCTTCGGAGGAGTTGAGCGAAATTACATCTGTATCCGGCGATGAGCCCTGCGAGACGAAGGCATCGCCCGATCGCACCGTATAGCTGCCTTGAAACGCCTTGTTGACCTGCGCGATGCCAGCCCCGCAACCGACCGCCAATGCAACGGCGCTGGAGCGGCCCAGCAGGGTCCAGAGCCAGTATGTGCTATGCTTCATGGACATCAACGCCTCCACGGCAGGATTTGCGTGGTGAAAGATAGAAGCAGGCGGGTGTCGCCGCGCTCGGTCTGAACGCCTGCCCGGCGCAAGGGGGTCGCCAAGGTGAGGTCGATCCGCGCACGGTTGGACCAGGTCGCCCTTACGCCGCCACCTGCCGAAAAGAGCTTCTGCGGATTACTTCCGGCCAAGGCGCTGCTGTGACGCCACATCCAGGCCCCGTCGAAGAACAGGAAGGGCTGAAGCGCGATGCCGCGCGGGCTGCGCGGCAGGATGTGTCCATAGCGGATTTCCGCGCCGAAGCCGATGCCGCTGTCCCCCGTCAGGGTGCCTGGATCATAGCCGCGGCCGACCGTATAATTGCCCGCGCTCATCTGCTCATAGGAGAGCAGGGCGTCTGGGCTATATTGGGCGCGGGGCGAGAGGGCGAAGGCCAGCTTGGGCGCGGGGCGATATTCCGCCTGCATGCCTGCCCTGACCAGAAAGGCCGAAGCATCGCCGTCCAGCTGGCCAGTGGGGATACAAGCCCCTGCCGCGCCACAAGGCTCGCTCGCGCCCAGCCCAGCGAGGCCCTGACGCACCTCCAGATTTCCGCCGATCCGCCATTTGGGTTCGACGCCCGAATAGCCTGTCGTGCTAACCAGACTGTCAGCATCGATCGCTTCGCCTTCCAGCCGCAGGAATACCACCCGCAGCCGATCGCGGGACAAGGGCAAGGAGCCTACGCGCAAATCCTGATTGACGACATCAAGCCCGCCGCTCGCCAGCAGGGTATGCACCTGCCGCCGCACCAGCGGGTAAGACAGCGCCGCCGTCGCGATCATGGTTTCGGACTTGAGGTCGAGCCCTTCGATATCCGGCTTGCTCCAGGCAAAGGTCAGGTCGCCCGACAGTCGCAGACCGTCGCTGCCCAGTGCCATGCTATGCCCCGCCTGCAATACCGTCTGCTCGTCGGGCTGCACGGTGTTGAAGATGCTGAGTAGCGTGCTGTCGCCCATGCCGGTCAGGTCGTTGAAGCGCACCCGCGCCAGACCGCCGAAGCGGCCCACGGCATTGCTGCCGAGGTTCTGGACATTGACGTCCAACTCAACCCGGCGGCGAATCACCTGCACCTCGCCGACCACCTCGCCCGGCGCCGTCCCGGCGGGCCGCAATGCCAGGCGGACATCATAGCCGGGCAAGTCACGGGCCAGCAGCAGATGCCGTTCCGCCTGATGCACATTGAACAGCGGCTGACCCTTCAGCGCCTCCATATGCGCGGCGATCAGCTTTTCACTCCTGCCGGCGTCGCCCCGCACTTCGATGGCGATCAGCCGGGCCATCAATATGTCGAAGCGGACAGTGCCGCCCTTTTCGATCCGCTGCGGCGGAACCTGCACGGCCGCAAGATAGCCCAGTTGGCGGAGCGCCGTCGCTGCCCGGTCGCGCACTTCGCACAGGCTCGCGATCGGAATGTCGCGCCCGGCCAGATCGCGCCAGCTATCCTTCAATATGCTCGCATCGACGCCGCGCAGGCCGTCGAACTGCACATCGGCGAAGTTCACGGTGACGTTGGCGAAACGGGGATCGGCCAAAGGGCACGGCGCACGCTCGACCCCTCCCTCGACGCGGAGGCGGCTTCCCTCGCCCGCCACGTCGGCAGCCTGTTGCCCCGGAGACAGCTCCTCGCGAGTCGGCGCGCGCGGCGCCGCCTGGGCCAGCGCGGCGGTCGGCACCATCGCTGTCAATGCCAGCGCAAGCCCCCACTGCGCCCGCCCATTCGTGCGGGATATTGCCCCCTGAAACCCCATCGACGTATCAACCCCCAAAGTAGGAGGGAAGCGGCCTTATCGCCTGTCATCCCTGCCGCTGCGACCGTCCGGGCGCAGACGCTGTGCCCGCCGCCCGCCCGCTTATCAAGTCCTTAGCGCGCCGCCGTGTCGATCAGCAGGTCGAGCTGCGCCTGGCAGCCTTTCGCGATCAGCGCCGACGCCATGCCCTCGATCCCCGCATCGGCCGCCCCCAGCAGCGCCAAGCGAATATCCGTCGAACGTCCGCCAGCATCGATGCGATAGGCCGCGCCATCCTTGACGGGCAGCGCTGCGGGCCAGGCGGCAATCGCTTCATTGGCCGCGAAATCGGCGGACGCCTGCGCTCCGCCGCCGCTGATGCGGACGGTCACGGGCTTTGCAGCATCGGCCCGCCACAAGCGCACGGCTGCTGGATCAGTGACGCACAGCGCGCCAGGCTGCGCGACATCGACCAGCCACAAATTGGGCCGCTTCGTCGCCGCCGGGGCTTCACCTACGGCGCCTCTCACGGCCCCTGTCCTCGCCCGCCGCACGCGTTTGGTATCGAGCAGCGCGGCCATGGTCACATCGGTGGCAGGAGTCGCCGCCACCGCTGTCACGCTGAAGCGGCCCGGCCCGCGCAACGTCCGCGTACCTTTCGTGTCGAGCAAGGTCACCACGTCCCCCGCCTTCAGCAGCAGCGATCCCCCATCGGGCAACTTCTTGCCTGGCGCATAGCTTCTGGCAGAGGGTCCAGACGACCGTACCACCAAGCTGTCGGCCCATGCAGGGGCCGCCCCCAGAGCCGCCGCCATGCCAAGCGCGACCGCCCCCTTAGCCCAGACCATAAATTCCTCCATCCCCAATATATTCATAGCGATACACGAGATTGGCGAGTCCCGCATCATCCGGATATTTCCGCGCAACCGCTTTCAGGCTCGCCAGCGCCTCAGTCCGTTTGTCCGCATTTTCGTCATCGAAAGCGGCCAGCGCCGCCCTTAGCAGATCGCGATCTTCCACCGGAAAGTCCGGCACCGGTTCGAACAGGTCGACCGGGGTCGCGCGCCCGCGCAGCCGGACCCGGCCCATCGGACGCCACCAATCGAGGGTCGATCGCTCCACGGCCTCCCGCGAGACCAGCACGGATGTTTCCAGCGGCTTGTTCGCCGCTTCCAGCCGTGCAGCCGTGTTCATGCTGTCACCCAGCGCCGTATATTGGATGCGGCCTTCGCCGCCGAAATTGCCGACGATCGCATCGCCATGATGCAGCCCTACCCGGGTTCGCCCGATCGGGGGGACACCGGGTGGCAAGTCCTGCCGGAACCGCTCCCCCGCCTGCCACATGGCATAAGCCGCAAGCGCGGCATTGCGCCCGTCATCTTCTCGCGCGATCGGCGCGCCCCAAAAGGCGACGACCGCATCGCCCACGAACTTGTCGATCGTACCCCCATGGGCCAGCACCACGTCGCTTAACATATCAAGATAGCGGTTGAGCAACTGGGCGACCATTTCCGGCGCGATCGCATGGCTGAGCTTGGTAAAGCCCTCAAGGTCCGTGAAGAGGGTGAAGATCGGCCGCTTTTCACCATGCAGCGCCAACTTTTCAGGCTCGGCCAGGATTTGCGCGGCAATGTCGCGGGGAAGATATTTGCCAAGCGCGGCCTGTGCGAAGCGGCGCTGTTGCGAATTCACCGCTCTTGCGGCCGCGCTCACCGCCGCGAACGCGATGACCCAGCCGAGCGCCCAGCCCGCTGCGGGCAGACCCTTGGTATCCCAGCCGCTGGCCTGCAGCCAAAGCGGCAAGCCAGCTATCGCGCCAGCCTGAAAGCCAAGCGCGGGCACCAGCCAGAACCATCGCAAATCGGCAAGGCTGGTCAGCGCTGCGGCCAGCACGATCAGCGCCGCCGCAAGCCATAAGGCCCAGCCGGGCACGGCGGGCAACAGCGCACCGTCCAGCAGCTGCGCGAGCATCGTCGCATGCACTTCCAGGCCGATCATCGTCGATTTCGCCTGCCGCCCGGACAGCGGCGTTTCAAACTGGTCGATATCGACGATGTCGCCACCGATCAGGACATGACGGCCCCGTACCATCGGCGCGAGCGCAGCCGCCATTGAGGGGTCGGCGATGAGGTCGATCTGAAGGCTGGGGATCACCGGCTCTTCCGATCCGTCCGCCTGGGCGCGTGGCATCCGGTATTGGATGGCGCCCCGATATCGGGCGAAGGCGCGGGACGGCTGCATCGCCAGCGACAGTAGCGGAGGCTGTCCTGCCACCGGCACCGGCCAGCTGCGCGCAACATTGTCGCTGTCGGTTTCCAGGCGAATGCTGGCTGGCCTGACCCGATCGGTCCGCGCTTGAGCGAGGAACCGGTCGAGATATTGTTGCTGTTCGAAGATGATCTGTTCGCGATTGTCGCCGAAATTGGCGTAACCAAGCCAGACCGGCGTGCGCATGGCATGCAGGGCGGAAAGCAGCTGTCCATCCTCATCCTGCGGCTGATCAAACAGGATATCGATCCCGATCGATTTCGCGCCCATGCTGTCCAGGTTGCGAAGTGCCCGCGCGAGGAGGCCGCGATCCAAAGGCGATCGCTTCCGCGTCGCAATCAATGTCTGGTCGTCATAGACGACCATCAGCACGCGCTTGTCCTGCTCGACCCGGGGAGCGAAGGCAGCCGCGCGCCAGTCGTAGAGGCCGCGTTCGGCATCGGCGGTCGGGATTTCGCGCTGCGATCCGGCTCCACCCAGCGGCTTGTCCCAGTCCCAGCCGGCGATGAACAACGCGAGCAACAGCAGCAGCGCGGTTCCGGCAAGCCGCCCCCGCCCCGCATCCCTCATCACGCGCGCACCCCGGTGCAACAGGCCGTGCGCCGCCATGCTGATCAGCGCCGGGCGATCAGGGGGCGCGCGCCATCACCGATGATGGCAAAGCCCGACCAGTAGAAGGGGTGGGAGGTTTCGGCATCGTCCATCAGGCGAAGCTGGGCGTGGCGCAGCGCTTCGCCCACCGGTTCGTCGGGGGCTGCGGCGAACAGCCCGGCCATCAGCCTTTCGGTCGCACGATATTCTTCGGGAGCAGGCCAGTGGCTGGCGATGACGGACCGGCTACCCGCACCGATAAAGGCGCGAACCAATCCATCCAGCGCGCCGCCACCGCCGGAAAGACCCGCTGCACGCGTCGTTTCCGCGCCCGCTGCACCCGCCGTGTCGCAGGCCGACAGGATGACCATGTCCGCATTCAAACGCAGGTCGAATATCTCGCCAAATTGCAGCAAGCCGTCCGACCCGGCCTTTGGCGCGAAGCTGGTGAGCAAGGCCGGACGCGCGGGACATCCCGCGCGTGGCGGCGTGACGAGGCCATGGGTGGCGAAATGCAGGATACGGAAATGGTCGAGGTCGCCGCGCGCCTTGACGGCCTCATCCGTGAAGGCCGCGCCGGTCATAAGTTCGCTGCCCGATGACCCTACCGACTGTACCGCCTGACGCAACTCGTCCGCGGGAATAGGGTGGTTCCATTGCGCGGGCGACCAGCTGCAATCGTCGCCCTGGCCCGGCAACGCGCCACGCTTCAGCGCGGCAAGCCTTGGCCCGGCAAGCGGCGCATTGTCGCCAAAGCCGATATAGCTTTGCCGTGCGCCCGATGGCGATGTCAGCCGGGCGTCGCGAAAGGCACGGGCCGATAAAGCCGTGCTTACCGCATGGTCACGCCCCAGCCAGTCGACGCCACGAAAGTCGAACTCGTCCCCGCCCTTTGCCAGCCGGGCCGCATAGGCGTCGACGCCTGGCTGGCTGGCGACGAGCAGATTGACCGGCAGTTGCAGCATCGCGCCATCGGGCTCGAAGATCAGATGGCGTACGCCCTTCAGCCGCTCATCAATGGGGCCGAACAGGTCGAGATAGAGGCTGCGGGCCACCGGCAGGTCGAGCGCATAAGTGGATTGCACACCGGCGACATCGATCGAGATCGTCTCGCGCAGAGCCGCTACCTTGCGCGCTACCTCGCTGGCGCTGACGGGCACGCGAAAGCCGGTTGCCCCCTGCCCGTCGATCCACATGGCGTAAAGCGCCTCGCCAAGCTGCGCGAGCTTGTAATAGCCTTCGCCCGCTTTCAACGTGCCGCGCATGTCGCCAAGGGTCAGCGCTTGCGGACTGACGGCGCGATATTGCGGAAAGGCGGCGAGTGCCGTCAGCGTTGCGGCCTGGTCCGTCGCCAGCGCGTCGATCTCTGCCTGTCGCCGCGCAACCTCATCCTGCGTCGCGCTGTCATCCCGTCCCGCTTCGCGCAATTGGGCGAGCGCGATGCGGCCACGCTCAATGTCGCGGGAGAGCGATACAGATTGGCGGAACAGGCGCGCAGCCTCTCCATCGCCCGCCGACAATTCTCGGCTGAGCAGTTCCAGCGTCTCGGCCGCGCCGGGACGCACCAGCAATTGCGACGCTTCGAACAGGTCGGACGCCAGTTCCGGACGGCGGGGCATTTCGGATGTGAGCAGCGTGAAATAGGGCTGCAACTGATTTGCCATCGCCGTCAACGTGCCACGGTTCGCCATGGTGGACGTCATGATCGCGCGATAGGTCTTCAGCGCCTCATCCGTCCGCCCGCGCCGCACGAGAAACGCGCCCAACCGGGCCCGCGCGCCGTTGAGGGCCATCGTCTCGGGATATTGGGCGGCGATCAGACCGACGGCCTGATTGAGCCGCGCCTCGGCCCCGCCATAATCCCGTTCCGCCTCATATGTCAGAGCGACCTCGCCCAGCAGCTGCGCGCGCAGGCGGGTGATCGACGTCACCCGGCCGCCGCGGACCCGCTGCACGTCTTCGAGCGCCTGGGCGAGGACGGTACGCGCTTGCCCGGGCTTGCCGGACAGGCGCAAGATCGTGCCACGCAGTTGCTGGGCTTGCGCATCGAGTATGGCGGCCCGTTCGCCCGGCGTCAGCCCTGTATCCTGACGTACGCCGAGCGCGCGTGTTTCAGGCGCGCCGCTGCTCAATTCCGCCGCGACGTCGCTCGGCAGGGTCACCGCGCCATCAGCGCCAGCGGCAAGCGCGGTGCCGCCGCCCGGCGACTGGTCGAGCAAAGCAAGCGCGCTCTGAAGGTCCTGCTGATTGAGATGATGCACCGCTTCGAAATTGCGGCGCAGGCGGAGCTGGACAGCATCGGCTGTCGGTATGCTGCGCGCCTGCGCGAACGCGGCATCGGCCTGATCGAACAGGCCAAGATTGGACAATTGCAACCCGTGATTCACGAGATATTCGTGCCGCCGGTTCGCCCGTTCGACAGGGCTCAATGCCTGCGCCTCCGGATCTCGGGCCAGCCGGTCGGTCAGGCTGTCGAAAAATTCGGCGGCCTCGGCATAGTTGCCCGAGGCGTTTCGGCGATACCCCTCTGCCAGCACCGTCTGCGGATCGAGGGTGGCGGCCTGCATCCGGGCGAAGGCCGCTGCATTGCTGCCGCCTGTGGTGACGATGTCGATCTTCCCCGGCACGGTGCGTCCCAGCACGACGGTGCGCAGGCCAAGGTCAAGGACGGTGTCGTAGGGCGCGAACCCCTGCGCCACGTACAGCGTCTTGCCGCGCTCGACCGAAAGGATGCGGTAGGTGCCCGATTGGCTGGAGCAATAGCGTACCGTCACCGCGCCGATGTCTGGCAGGGTCATGCCGCCGGGCGCGCTGCAATTTACAGACGAGCGGCGCGACGCCGCCAGCCTTTCAAGCAGCGCCTGTTCATCGCCGACCTCTTTCCGCCGCAGGGCGTAGATGCGGCCTACCGGACGCGCGGCGTCGCGGCATACCACGGCCCAGGCGCGATCGAACATGGTGCGGTTTGCCGGATCGCCATTGACGCTTTGCGCCTGACAGAGCGCCCCGCCGCCACTGCCGATGCGAAAGCTGTCCTGCAACAGCGGCCGGTCAAACTCTGGCTGAGCGGGCAGCACAGAAGATAGGCCCAGAGCACCGAGCCCGGCCAATAACCGACACAAATTCCCAATAGCGCGCAAGGCTTTCCCCCCAGCCTCGCCGGATCTATCCGTGCAAGCCCCCCATGGCGCGACCCAGCGCGCCCTTCATAGCGCCGCCCCAGCTTGCCGCAAGGTAAAAGAGGGATGGGGAATTACAGGCGCCGGGCGCCTGCTATTCTTTTCCCTTCTCGCTGTCCGGTTCCGCAAGATGGCGGTGGAACTGCGCCATCAGGCTTGGCGGCGCGACATGTGCGGCGGCCACCTGTATCTTGTTCTTCCAGCCAGAAACGATGTGTGCCTTGCCAGCGATCATGGCGTCCCATCCATCCCGGGCGACCTTGGCGGGATCGTCCTTCTTCATTTCGCCGACATTGGTGTCCTCCATCCCCGCGCGCTCGAAAAATTCCGTGTCGGTCGCGCCGGGCATGAGGTTGGTGATGGTTACGCCATCGCTGTCCTTTATTTCATTACGGATGGCTTCGACGAAATTGTCGATGAACGCCTTGGTCCCATTATAGATGGCGTGGAACGCGCCCGGGATGAAACCGGCGATCGACCCGGTAACCAGTATCTTGCCCTCATTGCGCGCGACCATCCGCCTCAGCACCTGTTGCAACAGATAGATGGTGCCGACGATATTGGTGTCGATCACCTTGCGCCAGTCGTCCAGATCCTGTTCCAGAAAGCTGTGGCCGACGCCCCTTCCGGCGTTGGCGCACACAATGTCGATCTGACGCCCGCCAGCAGCCGCGATCAGCCGGTCGACCCCTTCGATGGTCGAAAGGTCAGCCTCAACTGCCTGTACATCCGTGCCATGCCGGCTGAAGTCCCTGGCCGCCGCCTCGATCAAGGGTTCATCGGCTACGACGATGAGGTCATAGCCCTCCTGCGCCGCGACATGGGCGAGTTCAAAGCCGATGCCGGTCGACGCGCCGGTTACGATCGCCAATTTACGAGCGGACATGGGGCATACTCCACTTCATGCTGTCGCCACCTGATCCATGCCGGGCTTCAGCACGATCTTGGTCACTTCATTCTGCTTGTCATGGAACATGCGATATCCTTCCGCAGCCTGTTCGAGCGGCAGGCGGTGGCTGATGAGGAAGGTCGTATCGACCTTGCCTTCCATGATCGCGTTGAGCAGCGCGGGCATATAATGCTGCACATGGGTCTGGCCGGTCTTGAGCGTCAGCCCCTTTTGCATGAAGGCCCCGAGCGGGAATTTATCGACAAAGCCGCCATAGACCGCAGGCATGGAGACGCGCCCGCCCTTGCGGCAGGCGATGATCGCCTGGCGAATGGAATGCGCGCGGTCCGTGCCCATGAAGGTCGACACCTTGATCTGGTCGATGACATTGTCGGCGAAGAGGCCGTGCGCCTCCAACCCGACGGAATCGATGCAGGCATCGGGACCGATGCCGCCGGTCATCTCCATCAACGCTTCGTAGGTCTTGCTTTCCTCATAATTGATCGTTTCCGCCCCGAACTTGCGCGCGAGGTCCAGGCGGCGCGGGAAATGATCGATGGCGATCACGCGCTCGGCACCCATGAGAAAGGCGGACTGCACCGCGAACAGGCCGACCGGACCGCAACCCCAGACGGCGACCGTGTCGCCCGGTTCGATGTCGGCGTTTTCCGCAGCCATCCAGCCCGTGGGCAGGATGTCCGAGAGGAACAATACCTTGTCGTCGTCGACCCCGTCCGGGATCACGATCGGGCCGACGTCGGAAAAGGGCACGCGGACATATTCCGCCTGGCCGCCCGCATAGCCGCCGGTCATGTGGCTATAACCGAACAGCCCCGCCATCGGATGACCGTAGAGCGTCTGCGCTATCTCCTGGTTTTCGGCAGGCAGGCTGTTCTCGCAGGCGGAATATTGATGCTTTTCGCAATGGAAGCAGCCGCCGCAACTGATGGTGAAGGGCACGACGACGCGCTGTCCCTTTTGCAGGGTCGATTTGGGGCCGGTTTCCACCACCTCGCCCATGAACTCATGGCCCAGGATATCGCCCTTCTGCATCGTCGGGATATAGCCGTCGTATAGATGCAGGTCGGACCCGCAAATCGCGGTCGAGGTGATCTTGATGATTGCGTCGCGCGGATTGATGATCTCCGGATCATCGACATTTTCCACGCGGACGTCATGCTTGCCATGCCAGGTGAGCGCGCGCATCAGTTCTGCTCCTCCTCATATTGTGCCTCGGTTCGAGCCGCTGTGGCGATCTCGCCGGTTTCCATCAGCTGCTTCAGCCGCCGCAGGTCGCGCCGCGCCTGGATATGCGGTCCGCGCTGGAACATCTTGGCGATCACCTTGCCGATGATGCCTGCGGGCGGATCATAGAGGATGGTCGCGGTGACCCAGGTGCCGCGATTGCCGGGAGCATCGCGAAATTCTATCCGCCCGCTATTGGGGACATCGGCGTCCTCTTCGGACGTCCAGGCGATGAGTTCGCCGGGCCGGTCATCCGTGACCAACGACGTCCAGCCGACCGTGCCGCCGCCCGGCGCCTTTACCGTCCAGCGAGACCGCCGGTCATCCAGCTTTTCGATCGACACCACATTATCCATCACCTGCGGCAGGTTCGAAAAATCGCGCCAGAAATCGTAAATCTCTTGCCGCGGGCGGTTGATCGTCACCGTCTTGCCCGTGACGTCGCTCCCCGTCGCTTCAGGCAAGCCAGCCGTCGCGGCCGCGCGCTCTTCCTTGTGCTTGGCGGTCAGGGGCGGGGCGTCGTCCTGCTGGCCTGGCGTCATGTCTGCCATGCTGCGCTCCTTTCGATTTTCGGGTGTCTGCTGATCCCCCGCCAACCAGCAGGGCCATGCGCCGTTCCCTCCCGGCCCATGAAATATGCGCCTCGCTAACCTGCGTTAGACGCTTTCTCTTGTGGCGTTCCACGGTTGGAACGGGGCGTGTCGAGGGCCGTTGTCCGTCCATTCAGGCAGATGGAGGATCATCATGGGCGCGCATGCACCCCTTCACCGTTTCACCCATGGTTCGGGCCGGGAAGCGCTGCTCGGCGCGGGCATCGGGGCTGGCCTAGCGCTGCTTGGAGCAGCCGGGCGCAAGCTCGCCGTGCAGGCGCCGACGGCGCTCGCAGGCGATTGGGATAAGGCGCTGGCGCTTGAGCACAAGATGACGCTGGCGCTGTTCGACAAGCTGCGTGACACAGGTCCCGCAGCCAAGGGCAAACGGAGCATGTTGCTGACCCAGCTCAAGCATGCGCTCGGCAAACATGCGATGGAGGAGGAAAACGCCATCTACGCGGCGATGCGCCAGGCAGGCATGCGGGAAGAAGCCGACGCGCTCAACAGCGACCATGGCTATGTGAAGCAATATCTGTACGAGCTGACCGACCTGACGCGTGACCACACCGCCTTTCAGGCCAAGCTCGCCCAGTTCCGCCGTGACATCGAAGAGCATATGCGGCGCGAGGAGCAGGAACTGTTCCCGCGCCTGAAGCAGGCGTTGAGCGAACAGGAAAGCGGCACGCTGACGCGCCGCATGAACCAGGAAGGGCTTAAGCTCGCCTGAGCTTGGTCCGGGAGAGAAAACAGATGAACGACCCCACACGCAGCAAGCGCGATGTGCCGACGCAGCAGACGCGCAATCCCAATATGTCGACGGAAAACCAGCCGCCGGGCGCGGCGCGGCGGCCAAGCGCAACGCTGGACCGGGAACCGGAGCGCGACCCGCTGAGCGGGGGCAGCATCCCATCCAACTATAATCCCGAAACCATGACGCGGCACGGCGAGGAACAGGACAGCCGCGCCGGACAGGAGGGCACAGGCGAAAAGTCGCGCCGATCCGATGGATAAGGGTCAGAAGGACAGGGACAAGCGTTCGCCGGGCCTCCCACCCATCTACCAGGGGGATGAGGACGCCAATATCAAGGCGGCACAGCCCCTCCCCCTCTCCACCGGGCGCGAGGACAATCGCGGCCACAGGGCGCGTGAAGGTTCAGGCGTGGTCGAGGGAAGCGGCGCCGCGGCAGGTGGTGGCGGTAATCCGGAAGATTATGACAGCGACCCCGTTTCTGGCGGAGCCGCTCAGCAAGGACAGGATGATGATGACCGAAAATCAAAACCGCAGTGAAGGCCGCGACGACGCGGACCTGCATGACGATCCCCCCGCGCCCGGCCAAGGCAGCGCGGCAGGCGGCGATCTGGCGAGGGATGTCGGATCACGCGACGAGGAATAATCAGCACGGGGCGGCGATCCCGAACCCACGCGTGTGACGAAGCAGGACAAGGTGCAGCCACAAACCAGCACCCGATCCGACAACGAAGGCGCGCAGCGCTGATCTGGCTTCGCGCGGCGCCTAGAGCATCGTGCGCAAAATTGGGAACCGGTTTTGTGCTTAAAACGATGCGACAATAAAAACGAGAGCGCGCGACCTCCTTCCGATTGAGGCAGCGCGCTCTACACCAGCATCTCGTTGGGGGTAAGCGCCGCAGCGTCACGCAATGACGCAAGATCAGGAATACGCAGCCATTTGGATTGCAGTTCCACCAAGCCACGCGCCCGCATCGTCTGTAGCGTCCGGTTGACGTGAACCGGCGTCAGGCCCGTAAGGTCGGCGATCTCCATCTGCGTAAGCGGCATTGCGCATTGCTGACCATAAGCAAGGCCGGACGCGCGCATGCGTTCGAACAGTTCCAGCAGCAGATGCGCCAAGCGCTCCAGCGCCGTCTTGCGGCCGAGGGTGACAAGCCAGTTGGTTTGCCGCTCGATGACCTCAGCTAGGTTTTTCCAACAAGCCTGCTGCGTTTCGGCTGAAAAGGAGCCGTGAGGCGTCGAGGAAAGCCGCGCCGCGCGTACATTGGTGAGGGCGACAATCGGTTGGGAGGGGCGTTTGCCAAGCGCCCAATGCGGCTCGCAGATATCACCGGGCAAATAGAGCCCGGTGATTTGACGGCGGCCATCAGGCAGCAAGCGGTAACGGCAAGCCCACCCTTCATCGATACGGAAAATCGATTCAGGTTGCTCATCCTCCCGGGCGAGAAACTGATGCGGGCGGAAATGGCAATGGGATTCGTTAACCGCAACTTGGCCTAACATGGGCGATTCCCCTGTCGAAGCCCCCGCCGAAACCATAGCCTAAATAGGTCAGCCACCCTTTACCCATGTTGGAGTCGTTAAGCTCTTGCGACGAAATGGTGTGGAGCAACGATCAGCCGTCCACACCATTAAGGTCGGCTTCACGGTGACGGTGGCGTGTCAGCCGCCTGCGCTGCCAGAAAACCGGCGGCGTCGAGATCGACCTTGAATTCGCGATCCCATAGCCGGACCTGCCCGCAGAGCGCCAGGAAAGGCTCGACGTCATCGGCTCCCTCAAGCCGCACAAAGCCTTCATCCATGTCACTCTCGAGCAGCCCGGCACGCTGGATGAGGGGCAGCGCATCATCGACATAGGCAATGAACTTGCAATGCGCATGGGCATCGCTGACGAAGTCCTTCGCCGCCTTGTCCATGCTAAGCTGGGCAGCGCCCTCCGCTGACAGGATGAGCGCTACAGCGTCGTAGAGGACGGACGGCCCGCCATCGATCTTCTGCTTGGCTTCGGCGATGGTGCCGTCGTCCAACAAGGCACCGGCTGTTTTCGGCGCGATGATTTCGTACACCGCGCCAAGGCGCTTTATCTCTTTGGTCAGCTCCTTCACCAGCGCGGCGGGGGCGCCGTCGCTGATCAATATGCCAAGCTTTCGTCCGGCGAAGCTTTCCGGACCATTCTTGACGATGCTGAGCGCGTCGGACGGGGGAAGATCCGTACGCGGCGTGGCGGCGGCAGGAGCGGGATCGGGCAATTTGGGAAGGCCAAGCCCGTTCGCTACGACGGTCGCGAGCGTCTCGTCGATATTGCGCAGATGCGCGACCATCCTCTGCCTGATGTCGATACGTTCGCATTTCGACAACTCGAACACCAGCGCGTCGCCGATGTGCTTTTGTTCGATGGGCGTCTGGCTGATGAAGAACTGGCGCGCCTGGCTGTAATGATCGTTGAAGCTGGGAGAGCGGATTTGTAGCTTCGGCCCCGCCTCCCCTGCGGCGAAGTGGCGGTAGCCGCGATCGGGGGACTCGCGCGGGCCGCCCCAGCTGTTGGGCTCGTAATTCACCCGACCCTTGGGATTGTTCATCGCCATATGGCCGTCCTGCTGGAAGTTATGAACGGGGCAGCCGCGCGGCTGATTGATCGGGATATGGGTGAAGTTGGGCGAACCCAGCCGCTTCAATTGCGTATCGAGATAGGAGAAATTGCGTCCCTGAAGCAGCGGATCGTTGGAAAAGCCGATCCCCGGCACGACATTTTGCGTGCAGAAGGCGACCTGTTCCGTTTCCGCGAAGAAATTGTCGACTTGGCCATCGAGGACGAAGCTGCCGATGCGGCGGACAGGGATCTGTTCCTCGGGGATGATCTTCGTCGCGTCGAGCACGTCGAACTCGAACGCTTCGGCGAAATCATCGTCGAAAATCTGGACACCCAGGTCCCATTCAGGCGGATTGCCGAGGTCGATCGCGTCCCACAGGTCGCGGCGATGGAAATCCGGGTCGGCGCCGTTGATCTTCAACGCTTCGTTCCACAGGACCGATTGCAGGCCCTGCTTGGGTTTGAAGTGGAACTTGACGAAGGTCCCCTTCCCTTCCGCATTGATCAGACGGAAGCTGTGGACGCCGAACCCTTCCATGAAGCGGAAGGAGCGTGGAATGGCCCGGTCCGACATCGTCCACATGATCATGTGCATCGATTCAGGCGTCAGGGTGATGAAGTCCCAGAAATTGTCATGCGCCGTCTGCGCCTGCGGGAATCCCCGATCGGGTGTCTGCTTGGCGGCATGGACCAGGTCAGGAAATTTGATCGCGTCCTGGATGAAGAAGACGGGGATGTTTTTGGCGACAATGTCCCAGTTGCCTTCCTTGGTATAGAATTTGGCGGCGAAACCGCGCACGTCGCGGGCAAGGTCGAAGGAGCCCTTGTTGCCGACCACGGTCGAAAAGCGAACGAACATCGGCGTTTTCGCGCCGACTTCGGTCAGCACCTTGGCAGAGGTGAACTCCTCCAGGCTTTCGTTGAGCGTGAAAGTGCCGTGGACGCCGAAGCCGCGTGCGTGGACGACGCGCTCCGGAATGCGCTCATGATCGAAATGGAATATCTTTTCGCGGAAGTGAAAATCCTCAAGAAGCGTTGGGCCGCGCTCCCCTACCCTGAGGCTGTTCTGGTCGTCAGCCACGGGAACGCCCTGCTGCGTCGTCAGGACATCACCCGACGATCCCGCAATCTGATGCAGTTCACCACCTGCCCCTGTCTTCGTCTCGAATTCGCGCGCGGCGCTCTTGGCGCCCTTGTCCTCACCGATCTTCCGGGCCATGCGGCACTCTCCTGATGCAGATGGTTGCAGCTTGGGGAAGGTCCTCCCCGCTCCCTGCCCCAGACCCACCAGGAGCCACGTTGTTCCTGCTGCCTTCTCAACGACCGCGACGAATTCCGCGCCGCATAATGCAGGTTAGCAACTTTCCCCTGCGCTTCTGGAACATGATCCCCCGGCGCTCGCTCTAACCCGCGAGAGGAGTAGCCCATGACATCAAGAACAACGCTGATGATCGCTGCACTATTCGCAGCCTTGCCAGCCGCCGCCGTTGCGCAGACGCCTTCGGCCTATGTGGCCGCAGCAGGAGCGAGTGACCTGTTCGAGCAGACATCGAGCAAGCTGGTCCTTCGCACCACACGGGATGCCAAGGTGCGGTCATTCGCCACGATGATGGTGCGAGACCATGCCAAGAGCACGGGCATGGTGAAGGCGGCAGCAGCCAGGTCGGGCGTCAAGGCAGGTCCGCCGCAACTGACCACCGATCAACGCGCCAAGGTCGCGTCCCTCACCAAGGCGACGGGCACGGCGCGCGACCAGCTATATTGGCAGCAGCAGAAAGCCGCCCATGGCGCCGCGCTGCAACTGCATCAAAGCTATGCCGCCAGCGGATCGGCCGCGCCTCTCAAAGCCGCCGCCAAGCAGATCGTCCCCGTCGTCCAGCATCATATCGAAATGCTCGACGGCAAGGCGATGCACGCACATTGATCCTTTCGGGAAATCGATCGCCATGCCCATGATAGACGTCCAAGCCACAGCCGAAAACAGGAGCCCGCCGGTTCCTCGCGACCTGAAGCATGTGTCGCTGAAGGAAGACCTTGAGGTGCAATATTGGTCGCAACGTTTCCGGACCTCCCGCCAACAGCTGGAGGAAGCGGTGGAACAGGTCGGCCACAGCGTCAACGCGGTCGCCGACTATATTGACCGTAATCGGTAGCCGACCATGAACCGCGTCGACCCGCCGCCTCCACCCAAAGCAGGACGGGCGGCGGCGCTGATCATATTGGTCATCGCCGTGATCATCGCGATCCTCTTCATCGGCCGTAACGTGTGGCATGGGGAGGAATTGCAGGATAACCAGGAGGCCGGCAACAATGTCGCGGGCAATTATCAGGGTCAGTCAAACTATTGAGGAAATGCTCTGGAGCTTGTCCCGAGCCGGCAGGTAACATCTCCCGCTTTGCAAAATCCTCTAGAAGCGAGCCGGCGCAGTCTTGATCGGCACCGGCTCGGGCAATCGCCTCCAGCCCAAGTCTGCGATGACGTCGTTGCTTTGCACGGCTTCCCTGCCCCGGCTGCGGTCGAGGGACCAGGTGATGTGGAAGGTGCCGCCGTCAGGCCGCCCGCTGTTCCCGCCTACGACGACGATCAGGGCCTGAAGTCCTTCGCCGTCGCTGATGCTGCCGACGATCTCCGCCTGCTGCGGCTCGGGCAGCGGAGCGTCCTGGGGCACGCCGGACGCCAACGTGATGTGATCTGCGATGACGTCCGGCCAGAGGGGTGGAAAGCGATCGAGCAGTGAAGAGCGCTCCGCCTCATCAAGTTTCCAGCCGATCGCCGGCATGTCCTGCTCCTCACTTGTAGGGTATCAACGTCCCAGCGGCGCGTTGGTCGCATGGGGCGAGACCGGTCGATCAGCTTTCCAGCATTTCGCGGATGCGGGCGGAGAGCATTTCAATCTGGAACGGCTTTGTAATCATCTGCATGTTATCCGACAGGAAGCCGCCGCGCACCGCTGCCCCTTCTGCATAGCCGGTCACGAACAGGATAGGCAGGTCGGTCAGATGCTCCCGCGCGATTTCGGCGAGTTGCCGCCCGTTCATCCCCGGGAGGCCGACATCCGAAATCATGAGGTCGAAGCGGCGGCCTGATTCCAGGATACGCACGGCCTGCTGCCCGTCTGCGGCTTCGGTCGCCTCGTATCCAAGCTCCTCCAGCACATCGCGTACAAGAAGTCGCACGGATTCATCATCTTCGACCAGCAGCACGGACTGACCATCGCCATGGTGGATGGCCGCGCTTTCGGCGGGCGCTTCATGGGGCTGCATATCGGCGACGGGCAGGAATATCTTGACCATCGTCCCCTCCCCCACCTGTGAATCGATGCGAACAAGTCCGTTGGACTGCTTGGCGAAACCATAGACCATCGACAGGCCAAGGCCGGTCCCTTGCCCGATCGGCTTGGTGGTGAAGAATGGGTCGAACACCTTGTCGAGCGTATCGCCATCGATGCCGACGCCCGTATCCGAAACCCCGACCATGATGTAGCGGCCCGGTGCGACACCCGGATTTCGGGCGCAGCATTCTTCGTCCAGTTCCACCTCTTCACAGGACAGCGTCAGCCGGCCGCCATCCGGCATCGCGTCGCGGGCGTTGATGGCGAGATTGATGATCGCGCTTTCAAGCTGGTTTGCGTCCACCAGCGCCGGAGGTAGCGTTGGCGAGGATGAGAGGATCTCCACCTCGATGGATTCGCTCATGGTACGGCGGAGTAAATCCTCCAGCGAATGGATCAGCTTGCACACATCGGTCGGCCGGCTGTCGAGCGACTGCCGCCGTGAAAAGGCAAGCAGCCGCGCGGTCAACCCAGCCGCGCGCTGGGCCGACGTGCTCGCGGCATCCATGAACCGTTCGAGATCGTCCAGCCGACCGCTGGCGATCCGGCGCTTCAATATGTCGATCGCTCCAATGATCCCGGTCAGCATATTGTTGAAATCATGCGCGATGCCGCCCGTCAGTTGGCCGACCGCCTCCATCTTCTGCGCCTGCCGCAGGGCTTCCTCTGCACGGGCGCGCTCTTCCGCTTCGGCTTCGAGCCGGGCGAGCGCATCGCGCAATTCACGCGTGCGAACATCGACTTCCTGCTCCAGCCGCTGAGCGGCCTCTGCGAGCGCCTGCTGGCCCCGTTTCTGTTCGTCGATGTCGACGATTACGGAAATGGAGCCGGTGACACGCGAGCCGCTGGGGTCCCGGAGCGGGACGCCGCTTACCCGCGTCCATACCGATGGCCTGTCTGGCGGGTGGTGGAGGAATTCGATGCCCCGCACCAGCTCGCCCCTGAGCGCGCGCATGGTGACGAAGCGATCACGCGTGATCCGGCTGCCATCTTCTTCATAACCTTCCCACAATTCCTCGGCATTGGGCAGCCGGGCGGGAATTTCGCCGCTGGGCAGGAAGCGACGAAATGCAGGATTGGACAGCAGCGTGCTGCCATCGGCATTGACGAAGGCGACGCCCACCGGAAGGTTTTCCAGCAGCGTGTTCAGACGGCTGCGTTCTGCGTCGATCGCCGCGAACTGATCGCGGATCAGCAATTGCTTTTGACGTGCCCTGATGCCGGATGCGACGGCGCTGATGAGCGACTCTCCGCTGACCGGCCGCTCCAGCAGGATGACGCTCAGTGCATTGTCCGGCAGCCGCCGCCTGACCGCTTCGCTGGACGCAAACCGTCCCGCCTGCCGCCCTGCGAGAAGCACGAAGGGCACGTCGGACCAGGCAGGCTGCGCCTCCAACGCCAGCCGTAGCGGTTCGAGATTGGCCAACAATGCTTCTTCGGTGACCAGCACCACCCCGGTTTGCTCGTCGATGGCGTGCGCCACGTCAATTAACGTAGGGCATATTTGAACGGGATGCCCCTCGCCCTGAAGCAGGCGCGTGACGCTTTCTGCGTCGCTGCCATAAGGTGCGCTGACAAGGACCCGAAGGGACGGGGATGCGGCCTTATGCACGGCCGGGGCGGTCCTCCATCAGTGGTGTGGCAGCACCCAGATATTGCGGTGTGCCGGTGAGCACGCCCCGGAAGTCGGACAGGGGTGCGCCTACCCGAACACCGTGAGAGTCGATGCGGAATTCGCGGATCGAATCCTCATGCGCGCCACTGCGATGCTTGATCACAGACAGCGCCTTGCGGATGCGGCCCTCCGCTTCGAAGAAACGCAGGAGGATGACGATGTCAGCGATGTAGGACACGTTAAGTTCGTCGGCGCTCATCGATCCGAAGAAGCCCTGCTGCGGATTGACCAGCAAAGTCACGACGCCGCGATGGCTGAGGTAGGACAGCAGCTCATGCAATTGCAGGATGAGCTGCTGTTCCTGCGGCATGGCGGCGAGATAGCCATTGAGGCTGTCGATGAGGATGATGCGCGCATTCCGATCCTCAACCTCCCGCCGGACCATTGAGGCAAACTGGCCGGGTGCCACCTCGGCTGGATCGATCTGGCGAATGACGAGCCTGCCGTCATCCATCAATGCCTGAAGATCGGTGCCGAACAATCTGGCGCGGCTGATCAGCGTCCCGATCCGCTCGTCAAATTCGTAGATGACCGCATTTTCACCCCGCTCGCAGGCGGCAACCACATATTGCAAGGCCAGTGTCGTCTTACCTGCGCCAGCCGGTCCGGTGATGAGCGTGCTCGTGCCGCGCTGGGGACCACCGCCCAGAATGGCGTCCAGTTCGGGGATCTTGCTCGGCACCGGATCACCCACGAACGGCGCATGATGATCTGACGCGATAAGGCGCGGAAAGATGTCGATGCCGCCTTTGCGAATGATCATGTCGTGGTATCCCGCGACGAAATCGACGCCCCGCATCTTCTGGATTTGCATCCGCCGCCGGGCCGCTCCGAAATCCAGTGTCAGCCGCTCTAGCGTGATGACGCCGTGGCACAGGCTGTGCAGGTGATTATCGCGGACGCCTGCGCCGCCGGTCAAGTCGTCCACCAGCAGGACAGTCGTGTCGATCTGAGCAAAGAACTGCTTCAGGAACAGCAGCTGGCGGCGATAGCGAAGCGGGTCCTGTGCGAGCAGCCGCAATTCGGAAAGACTGTCGAACACGATGCGCTTTGGCTTGATCCGCTGCACCTCTTCCCGGATCAGGTCGATCGTGCCGCCCAGCTCCATCTCCCAGCTGTGAAGGATGGATTGATCGCGCCCGATGCCAAGCACCGAATCGGCTGAAGCAAGTTCGAACAGATCGACATTGTCGAGGCTCTACCCGTGAGAGGCGGCCACCACGGATAATTCTTCGCTCGTTTCAGAAAGGGTCACATATAGAACCCGTTCGCCAGCCTTCACCCCTTCCAGCAGGAATTGGAGGGCAAGGGTGGTTTTACCCGATCCGGGCGCACCTTCGACAAGATACAGCCGCTGGGCAGGGAGGCCGCCGCCCAGCACCAGGTCCAGCCCAGCATTGCCGGTGGAAACGCGATCAAAAATTCCGGTCATTCAGCCATGCCTCCGCAGCACGGCCGTCACCATATCAATCGACGTGAGAAAATCCATTGCCTCCCGCCAAAGCGAGGAACGTGCCGCACCGCCAGTCATGCCGGCATTAACGCCTTTTCATGCAGGCGGTTGCATCTTTGTCATGGCTTAGCGGCCAGGCGGATCGTGGGGCGCAGGCGCAGTGACGGGGCGCAAGCTTTCGCGGTCCTCGGGCGGGACGGGCGCGGTGGGATCAGGGCGATAATGCTCCTCCGCCCTGACGGTGCCATCGGGGTGGCTGTCACCCAGCAGATCGGCGGGAACATGACCGGTCGAGGGCTCGGTAGACGCCTGACTGGGGCGGGACCGCGTCGTGGTTGATCCGGGCGTCGGTTGCGCATCGGAGCGGGATCGGTCGAACAGCTTCTTGGCGATGAAGCCTGCACCGGCGAGAAAGGCGAGCTTGCGGATCATGGTAGCGAAATCCTCGTCAGTGGTGGGTCACTTCGGGCGCACGGACGAAGGGCATGTCCTCAGGCTCGATCGTGGTGGGATGATGATCAGCATCATGCATCTGGCGGCCGAGATGCCGCACCTGCTGCGTGCGGCTCGCATCCCGGCGGGCGGGGAAGGCCTTGCCCGTTTCCTTGTCGAGAGCCCGCGCCACAAGTGCGTCGATGATGGTGGCTCCCGCGACGAAGGCGACGGCTCCCCAGACGCCGCGATGGCGCGGCGCCCTGCGAGCCGCGAGGCCGAGCGCGGCGAGGTCCATAGCATCGCCTGCCACCCGGTTCCACACCAGCGTCGAATGCGCTGGCGCGGCGAGCAACCCTGCCCCGGCGAGCATCTCCCGCGCGCCGAAGACGCGCAGGGTGGTGCGCCCGGCGCGATGATCATTGCCCAGGGCGCGGGCAATCCGGCGGGTCGCGGCTATTTCGGCCACGCCCAGAGCAATCGAGAAAATTCCTAGGCCAAGGCTGATCCGCCGGGCATCCATGGTCGGCCTCCTATGCTGTATCTGCTGGGGCTAACGGCTTGGCGGGGAGCGTGTTCCCATCGTCGGAGCCCGCTTACCGGAGCAGCGCCAAAGCGACGGGAAAGAACGGCGGCCGGTTTTGCTTCTGCCCCTGTCCTTGCGGCACAGCGGGCGCTCCGTCATAGCGGGCCACAGCGGCCAGTCAGATCGGAGTGATGCGTGACCCAATCCTGCGACCTTGCGATCCGAATGCAGCGGGCGGCGTTCAACCGCGCTCTGGCAGACATGGACCTGAGCGCGATTGGGCCGCTGCTGTCGTCCGGAGCGATACTTGTGACTGGCAGCGACAGCGGGGTCATCACGGGCCGCAGGGCGCAGATGATGGCGTGGAAACGGGAATTCGCTTCACCCGGCCGCATTGTCTATGTCCGGATGCCGACCAGCATAACCGTCTCGCCGGTTGAGCCGATCGCGATGGAACAAGGTGAATGGAAGGGCGTGGCCGCAGACACGCAGGAGCCTGCTGCGTCAGGCATCTACAGCGCGAAATGGCGCAAACTTCGCGGCGAGTGGCTGATACAGGCCGAAATCTTCGTGACGCTCGCCTGATGCTGGGTGGCCCGGCAATAACGCCGGGCCAGCCGATCGTTTCTAGCCCAAAGCCTTCGCCATTACCCGCCCGAGCCGTTCGGCAAAGGCGCGCGGATCGGCGGGCAGTTCGCCATCGGCAATCCGCGCCTCGTCCAGCAGCAGCCACGCGGCATCCTCGCGCAGGCTGCTGCCGTTCTGGAGGCCGCTCAGCCCGACGATGAGGTTGTGGCGCGGATTGAGTTCCAGCACAGGCGCCGAAGCGCCGCCGCCCCGACCGGCAGCGGCCAGCAGCTTTTCCAGCTGCCGGTCCATGCCATGTTCGGCCGCCACGAGGCAGACGGGGCTTTCAGTCAGCCGTTCGGACACCCGGACATCCGATACCTGGTCCTTCAAAAGCTGTTTCGCGAAATCGATGAAGCTGCTGACTTCCTCCGACGCAACGGGCGCCTCCGTTTCACCCTCGGGCATAGGGATGAGGCTGAGGTCGGCAAGGCCCTGCGTTACCGATTTAAAGGGTTTACCGTCATAGTCGACGCCAGCGGTGACCCAGAAGCTGTCCACCTGATCCGTCAGCAGCAGCACCTCGATACCGCGCGCGCGGAAACCTTCCAGCTGCGGAGAGGAAGCGAGCCGGTCGAGATCGGAGCCGGTGGCGTAGTAGATCGCCGTCTGGTTCTCCTTCATGCTCGCAGAATAGTCCTTGAGCGAACGCCAGCCTTCGCCGGATGCCGTGGATTTGAAGCGGGCTAGGCCGAGCAACTGCTCGCGCCGGGTGTAATCCTCGTACAGCCCCTCCTTCAGCACCGCACCGAAATTGTCCCAGAATTTGATATAGCCCTCGCCATCATTGGCGGAGAGCTTCTCCAGTTCGGTGAGCACGCGATTGCTGACGCCCTTCTGGATCGCGGCGAGAACGGGGCTCTGCTGGATCATCTCGCGCGAAACGTTGAGCGGCAGGTCGCTCGAGTCCACCAGACCACGCACGAAGCGCAGGTAGCGCGGCAATATCTCCGCCTCGTCCGTGATGAAGACGCGGCGGACATACAGCTTCATGCGGCCGGCGCGGTCCGGATCGAAAAGATCGAACGGCTTCATTTCGGGAATGAAGGCCAGCACGGAATATTCGTGCAACCCTTCGGCCCGATAGTGCAGCGTCAGCGCGGGCTGGTCGAACTGACCAGCGACGCTGCGATAGAAGTCGGTATATTCTTCGGCGCTGATCTCGCTCTTGGGCTTGGTCCAGAGCGCAGCACCATCCGCGATCTGTTCGGCCTCCGCATCGGGCTTTTCCTTGAGGAAGATCGGCACCGGCACATGGCCGGACTGATCCTTGATGATCTGCTGGACGCGATAGCGTTCAGTATAGGACGCCGCATCCTCCTTCAGATGCAGCAGGACGCGCGTGCCATGTTCCGGGGCTTCGCCTGTATCGGCGGATTGGACAGTGTAGGTGCCAAGGCCATCTGACGACCAGCGCGCCGCCTGATCGGAACCTGCCCGGCGCGAGAGGACATCGACCCGATCGGCCACCATGAAGGCGGAATAGAAACCGACGCCAAACTGGCCGATCAGCTGTGTGCCTTCCGCATCCTTGGCGCTGGCGACACGCTCCATGAACGCCTTCGTGCCCGAACGCGCGATCGTGCCGAGCGCCTCGACCAGTTCGGCCTCGCTCATGCCGATGCCATTATCCTCGATCATGAGCTGGCGCGCTTCGGGATCGAGCGTCACCGTCACTTGCGGGCTCCCGCCAGCAGCGAGCGCAGGATCGCTGAGGCTCTCATAGCGCAGCTTCTCGCAGGCGTCGGCGGCGTTCGAGATGAGTTCGCGCAGGAACACATCCTTGTCCGAATAGACCGAGTGCACCATCAGGTGCAGCAATTTGGCTACGTCAGCCTCGAAGGAACGGGTTTCAGGAGCAACGTCGGTCGGGTTCGTCATGGCGTTTCTTTCATGCCCTCCAATGAATTTTGGCCGCCGGACAGATGGCGCGGCGCGGCTCGCGTTTCAAGCGTGAGAAGAATGACGGCGGAACCATGGATCGCGATTGCCGGTTCGGCGCTTTCACCCCCATCACCAAGGAGGCGCGCGTGCAGGTCGAAACCTATTTGCTGGCGGAACATGATTGGGTGCCGAACAATGGCCGCCTGCCGGTCATCCTCTACCGCCGCGCGATTGCCCCGGCCTCGTGCGATGAGACGGCGCGTCTATTTGAAGAGGCCTTTGCGCGGCATGGATGGCCCGCGCAGTGGCGCGACGGCATCTATGACTATCATCATTATCATTCGACTGCGCATGAGGTGCTGGGCATCGCGGCGGGCACGGCGCTGCTGATGATCGGCGGCCCCGGCGGGCGCGAGATCGACGTGAGCGCGGGGGACGCCCTGCTGCTGCCCACCGGCACGGGACATTGCGCGCTGAAGAGCAGCGAGGATTTCCTGGTCGTCGGCGGTTATCCCGAGGGGCAGCACTGGGACATATGCCGCGCCGCGCCTGATGAGGAGGCGCGGGAACGCATGACCACCCTCCCCTTCCCCGCCTCCGATCCGCTTGATGGACCCGGCGGGACGCTGAACGATCATTGGAAGGCGGCGCTGTAGCGCCTTAACGTCGCAGCTTCACATACCAGCCGATGTTGAAGCGCCAGCCGCGATCTCCGCCCGCAAAGGCTTGGTCGATCACCCGCGCGCCTTCCAGGCTGAGCGACGCGTGCGGATTGTAGACGATCCTTACCCCGCCGCCTGCCGAGGCAAGGTCATAGTCAGCGGCGGGCAAGGCCGCGCGTTCGAGCACGCGAATCTTTGCGCCATCGATGAAACCATAGACTTCGCTGTCCTTGAGCTTGGCGGCGATGTCGGGACGCCACGCCAGCTCCAGCGATCCCGCCGCACCGCGATCGCCGCTGAGCACCGCCGTATCGAACGCCCGGCCGAATTCGGGACCGCCGATCGCGAAGCGCTCGTTTCCTGAAAGCCGGTCCGCGCTATATTGTCCGGCGAGGCGCAGCCGTCCGACGAAACGCTTGCCCAGCATCCGGTCATAGCCCACCCGGCCCGTCACCTTGGTAAAGACAGGATCGGTAAAGCCCGGCGTACCGCGCGCGTCCAGGATATCGAGGCCGCGGCCAAGGTTAAGCGACGCGCTGAAAACGCTTTTTTCGTTGATAGCCGAGTAGCCGACCGCCGCGCGTGCTGCCCGAATGTGATCTGATGACAGCACCGAACCCAGTAGCGCAGCATCGCTGTTCAACCCGTCCAAGCCAGCGCTGACGGTAAGATTATGCTTGTAGCCTCGAATTATCGGGTAGCTGAGCGAGGCTCCGAGCGTCCAGGCTTTGCCAGTGATCGGAAAATCCTTCAGCCTTGTGTCCAGATGGGAAGCCGCAAGGCCGAAGGTCAGGCCGTCCGACCCGAGCGGCGTTTGATGGCTGAGCCCGGCATAGCGATATCGCTTGAGGTCGGTCGCCGCGAGCAAGGTGATATCGGTACGATCGCCATCCCGCAGCAGGCTGAAAAGCTGGCCCGTCGCGCGGAGTTGGCCGGTGCCCAGGCCTGCCTGGGTCCGATTGTCGATGCCGAAGCTGAAATTGCTGTATTTGCGTTCCGGCGTGACGGACAGTTGAACGGCGCCTGCTTCCCTCCCCCTGTTGAGGCCCACATCGACCTTCGCGCCCGGAATGTCGCGCATCAGGGACAGATAGCGTTCCAACGAACGGCGGCTGAGCGGCTTTTCCTTGCGCAGCCGCTCGGCATAGGCGCGGACGAGCGGACTGGCGCCCTTGGGATAAGTGATATCCTCGACAAAGCCTTCGGCGAGCAACAGCTTCACCCGGCCGCTGGACAAATCCTGCTGGGGAATGGCGACGGTGTAGAGCGCGACGCCGCTCTTGGCATAGGCTTTCGACACCGCCTCCGCGAGCGCCTTGAGATTTTCCCCCGACGCTGGCTTGCCGAGATAGGCCTTTGCTGCCTGGGCAACGCGTTCGGGAGCCTCGACACCGACAAAGTCGATGGCCTGGATGATCGTGCTATTGTCGCCCGCCTGCACGGCTATGCGGCCGGACGTGGGCGGCGGCACTCGCTGGCCCTGCCCCTCCCCGGGCCGAGGTTGCGTCGCCTGTTCGATCAGCGGGGGAGCAAGCAAGGTCGGGGAAGTCTGGGCAGCCAGCAGCCAGGGCGCCGCCGCCGAGATAAGCGCAGCCATCATAGAGGAATGTCCTGGGAAAAAGTGTCCGGAGGCACGATCAGCAGCGCGCCTCCGGAAAGATGGTCAGGGCCGTGTGAGGTTCAGCCCGCCCGTCAGGCTGTTGAGCGTCCCGGACACGGTGCCCGTCACCGGCGCGAGAAGCCCGCCTGGGGACGCCGTCGCGCCTGCTCCGGCGGTGGCTCCACCTGTCGTGGCGCCTGCGGCTACGCCGATGGGCGCAAGAGCCTGCCCGGCGGTTTGTTGCACGGTCGAGGTGAGGCCCGATGTGGTGGAGGTCACGCCATTGACGACCGATGTGACGGGCGCGAGCAGTCCGCCAGTGCTTCCGCTGCCAGTCGTCGGCAAGCCGCCGGGCAATATGTTAGCCTCGACGACCGCAGGGCTTCCGTTACCCAGCAATTGATTGCCGCCCAGCGCCACATCAAGCAAATTGGACGCAATGCCGCCGGTGGGCGCGGTGATATTGGTGACGCGGACGTCGGCTATGCCATTCACGTCGGCAAGCACGGTGTTGCCCGCGTTCAGCACGCCAACGGTCGCCACTGTGCCAACCGGCTGCGTATTTCCGAGCACACCGACGCCGATCGCGCCTGTCGTGCCGTTCAGCCCTTCTATGACGGTCCGGCCGCCGACATCAATGCTGACCAGATCACCCACGACGCCTTGAGCGCCCTGGAGCAACAGCGTCCGGCCCTCGCCTGCATCGACGAGCACGGTGCCGGTATCGGTGAGAACGCGGGTGATGGTGCCGGTCACAGGTTGCAACAAGGGTAGCGCGGTCGCCACCGGGGTCGTGACACTGCCCTGCCCGTCCGAAACGCCGAGCACGGCATTGCCTGCGGTCACCAGTACGGGTGACAGCTGGCCGAGAGCAGCGCTTGTCGCGCCGCCGCTGCCTGTTCCGCCAGAGCCCGAGCCACTCCCGCCCCCGGTTCCCGATCCGCTTGTTCCACCGCCGGTGCCAGTGCCGCCACCTGTTCCGGAACCGCCGTCAGTTCCAGTGCCCGATCCTCCGCCTGTACCGCCGCCACTCCCGCCGCTGCCCGAGCCTGAACCCGGGTTACTTGCTCCAACAGTGGCGATGCGCGTGCCGCCGCTGCTTTCACAGGCGCTCAGCACCAGCATGAGGCCGGAACATGCGGCCAGGGTTGCAAATGCGCTTTTGCGCGCCGTTCGATCGCTGGGTAGTCCGTGTGCCACAAACCTTCTCCTGTCTGATCCAGCATTGCTTGCTGACGCAGACGAGGCCACGCGAACGGGTCGACTAGGCATGAGGCGTGCAGATGCGCTGCCCTGTTATATTTATGAGTGACGACGGACTTGCACTGATTAACCTGAACCTCGGCTCCTTCGGCGGCCCCGCTACCTTGCAAGCAAGGCCGGAAACTTTGCGTCCCGATGTCACCATCGGTTTGCCTTTGTCGGGATCGATCCTTCAGCCGTAACGCCCAAGTGGCAGCTTGGTTCTGTGACACGATGAAAAAAATCTTATTTTTATGGTTACTTTTCATGGCGATGGAATTTCAGACGCGCTTTCGCTTTTTGATCTGCTCCCGTCAGCCCTGCATCATACGTCTGCTGCATCCGGAACGCACCAAAAAGCACCTGCAACCAACATATCTGTTTGGTTGTACGACTTATCTTGCTAAGCCCGAGAAATGCTGGGTTTTTCGTCATCTGCAGAGCAGGCGCTATTATTGCTCGGAAGGCTGGACGGGCGGCTTGCCAACAGTCCTGCGACCGACATCTGGCTCGCGCGAGCGCGGGTGAAGGGCGCTGCGGCACTTGCCAGCGTTGCGTCGGTACCGATCGCCGTCCGGGATCTGGAGGACTGGATTTGCGGCCGCACACCTCCCCCACGGCATAGCGAGGGGTTGAACGACCCGCTGTCGATCGCGGCGCTTGTCCATTTCGCCCTTTCGGCCAGCGAAAGCCAACGAGACCCCATCGCGCGCGCGACACTCAATATATCGCGCCAGCTTCTGGACGACCGCAAGGAAGCTGAAATATGGGCGCCGGACGATCTGGTGCGCTTCGGTCCTGCCTGGCGGGCCGTCCAAGCCATGGTGGAGGCGCCCTACCCTGCTTCAAGTGTCCAGGCCGTGGCGGAGCGGCTCATCGCTGCGCGGGAGGGCTTGGCGGCGCCCACCAGCGGCGGTCAGTTGCTGACGACCGCGGATGGGCGGCAGTTGCAGATCGACCCGCGCCAGCCAGACGTGGGATGGGTAATCGCGGCGCATGTTCCAGCTGCCCTTGAGGCATCTGGGCTGACGTTGCGGCGGTTGCCCTCGTTCGTCGACCTTCCCCGTTTTCCCGGCATTGATGCGCCGACGCTGACTGGCCAGCTGTTTGGCATGATTCAAAGGCAGGCGGCGCAAGGGTTGGCAGAATTGAACCGGCTTGAGGCGAGGCTGAAGAAACTGCCCGACGAGCTTCCCGTAACCAAACGAAGCAAGGCACCCCTGCTGATGCGGCTGGAACTGGCTTATCCCGGGTTGAGCAAGATGGCGGTTGCCCGCCTGCTCGGCATCTCGCACCAGGGAGCGACCAAGTTGGTCGCGCAGATTGCCTCTTCTCTTCTCTCCAACAACCAGAAAATCTCGGGTTAATTACAGGGTTTATAAGGAAGTTAGAGAGTTACGGCCGCAGGAGCAGGGCACGAATCGTTGAAGACGCACGAGTCGGGCCAAACTGCCTGTTCCCGAAAGGTCGGCTATCCGTTCCCGGAGTGTCGAGTGACGCGTTCCTGAAGTGTCGGGCTATCGTTCCTGAAAGACCGTGTGCCGTTCCCGGAATGTCGATGGTGCCGTTCTGAAGCTGCTCTCTCCACCGGGATTGAATCAGTTGCGCAAGATGGCTGCTAAATGTCGTTCAAAAGCTGTGGATGAAATGTAGTCGCAGAGATGCGTTCGAAATTGTGATCGATCAAGCGGGGAGCGCTACCGACACTTCGGGAACGGCTTAAGAAATGTCGCGGTGATAACAGAGGCCGCGTCTTATCTGCGGGGGCGGTCAGAGGGTGTGCCGGTTCTTTTCGTGGAAGCGTCGCACAAAGCCGATGAAGGCCTTCTGATAGTTTACTGGGGTGCGCGTGGGATCGGCGTCGAGCCAGTTGCGGAAATCCTGATGGAGCGACTGATAGTCCCAACCCGGACAATCGGTGCGCAAAGTGGCCAATGTGGCGTCCGTCAATTCACCGGCCGTCACTCGGGAAGAAAGACCAGTGACAGTGCGGCGGATCACGTCGGAGGCGTCGAATAATGGCTCGGCGCCGCTGTTTGCCGACGAGCGGGCGGCCGATGGCGTTCCATTTACCGGCGTCGTTTTGGTAGCCGTAGGCTTTGCAGCGGGGTATTTGCTCGTCGCCTTGGCCGCTTCCACTATACGGCGGCTCATGCGCAGGGAAGGCTCGCGCTTGCCCTGCGGTTGTTCGAGGAGCAGGGTATAACCGGGCAGCGGGTCGCGTTCGGCGATCTTGGCGATCTCGAACTTGAAGCGCCTATAGGCGCCTTCTGCGCCGGACTTTTCGAACAGGGTGGGCATCGAAATGGAGAAGCCCCCCTCCCCCGCCCCACCGGCATGTTTGCGCGCTACCTTGTAGAGCCAGCGCTCCCGGCCGCCGGTCAGGTCGAAATAGGCGCGATCGATGGACAGGACGCCGCCCTGCATCAGCACGCCTTCATAGAACCAGTTGCTGAGTTCGATCGTCATGCCGCGCGAACGTTCGGTGCGTTCGTCGACAAGCTGGGTCCAGCCATCTAGCCAGCTGAAGGTTGCCTCCCGCCGATTTTCGGCGCGGATGTTGGTCTTGATCGTCGTGGAGACGAGCCGATCCAGCGATTGGCCCAGCAATTCATAAGCGCGGCCAGTCGTTGGGCGGTGGATTGCGCGCAGCAGATCATAAGGCATGAGATGCAGTTTGCGTGGCACGTCGTTGACCCCGCGCCGCGCCATATCGGCGAGGACGGAGGCGCAATAGATGAGAATGTCTGCATCCCAGATGGTGGCCATTCCATAATCGGGATTGGCGGAGACATGGACCCAGGCTTTGCCGTCAGGAGACGTGTAGTCGATCGGCTTGACGCGTTTCGACTTGGCGAGGCTGAAGAAGGGGCGCTCCATCATCTCGCGCTGATCGCGCAGCGGCATGTCCGCGATGTAGGGGAGGAACAGTTCAAACTGGTCCGTAAGCTCTGCTTTGCCGGTGCGGGTCATGGGTGGTTCCTTGGCAAAGGCAGGGCGGAATCAGTGTTTTCCCGGGGAAACAATGAATGAATTGGCGAGAAAAGACGGATTCCGCAGGAGGGGAGGGGCAGGCCCTCCCCGGGACGGACAAACTGTTTCCCCGGGGAAACAGGGCGTGAGGGATAGGCGAGCGCCAAGTCCCGCTCCATTCCTGCTCTGCCGTTATGCCCCCCCGAGCGCGTCACTGCTGCAAGCCCATCCCTTGCCGTTCGAGATGTTCGAGCGTGTCGCGGAGCGCCATTGCCAATGTTTCCATGTCGGCGCCCGACCCCGCGTGAAAACGGATGGTGATGCCCTGCCGATTAACCGACTGCACGGTGAGGGCAGGCCGACCGTAGCGCGTGGTCCAGGTGAAGGGATCCTCCTTCGGCTGCGACACGGCCACGCGTGGGGCGTCGAGCAGGCGTTTGAGGACTTCCGCCCCCGGGATCGGGGGAGCACCGGCGACGCGGCGTTCCCGTTGTGTCGTAGCGAGCCGGGCTGCTTCGGCGCGCACAGCCGCAGCAGCGTTCGGATCGTCCAGAGCCTGAGCCAGCGGGTAAGCGGGCTTCAGCTGGACATCGCCGGGCGAGGAGAAAGCTTCGATGATGTCGTCAGGAATGCCCGCGACCTTGATCATCTTGCTGAGCCAGCCCTTGGACAGCTTCAGCCGCTCTGCCATGCGCGTCAGATGGCTGCCATAATGCGTGCCGAGCGCCTCTGCATAATTGCGCGCGCGCTCAAGATCGGTGACGTCCTTGCGCGCGCGGTTTTCGAGGTCCGCAAGACGGAAGGCCGCCTCGTCATCCAACTGGGCGACCTGCGCCACGAACATCATGTCCGGGTAGCTGTGCGCGCGGAGCCAGCTGATCGAGAAATGGCGGCGCGTGCCGGCGATCACTTCATAATCATGGTCCGGATCGCCCTCGACCCGCCGCACGACCGCGGGCACTTTCTGGCCCCCCTCCGCGATGATGGAGTCGATCAGCTCGCGGCAATTGTCCTCGGTAAGATGCGAATATAGCCGCGCATTGCCGCGCCATATCCGCACGCGGGCGGGATCGAGCAGCAATTGCGTGACTTGCCGCACCTCGCCCGACGCGAGCCGGGCAAGAGCCGTTTCGCGGCCGAGCAGCGTTGCGCCGCGCGCGCGCTCGGGGCGAGCCGGGGGAGGGGAGGGGGGCGACGGTTCGGCCTCGGCAACAGGCGGGCTGTCAGTCGCGGGAGCGGGGGCGGGGTTTTCCGCCTCGTCCGACAAGAGCGCTGCCAGATAGTCCGATTGCTTACGCGCCATGGGCTTGTCCTCCGATTCGCGGGGAACATATGGTGAACATGTCTGTGTAGGACAGTGTTGATTTTGGTTCACGCGGAGGCGCGGAGACGCGGAGGAGTTGTGGCCCCGGCGCAGCTGCCCCTTTCATGCGGGCGGCTTCGCTGCACCGAACAGTTGAGCAGAGAGTTTCGCCTGCGGCGGAGCGCCATATCTCAGCGCCTCGGCGTCTCCGCGTGAACAAAGCCTCACGCCGCATTGACGATATCCTCTTCCCGCGCAGGCGCGACGCGGCCCCAGCCCTGGCGCACGAGCGCTTCGATCTGCCCCATGGCTTCGTCCAGATTGGCGCGGCAGCGCTTGTGGGTGCGCGGCGTGCCGATCGGCTTTTCCAGCTCATAGACGGTCATCATGCGCAGCGCCGCATGGCTGATTTCCGCGCTGTCGAGAATGGGAATGGGGAGCAGGGCAGGGCCGAAGCTTTGTTCCATGATCGCGCGGACCATCGAGTGGCTGGGATCATTGCTGTCGAATTTCGAGCAGAGCAGCCGGACGAACTGATAATCGACCTCAATCCCCGCTGTCTGCAACTGGTTGATGACCTGATCCATCATCGAGAGGAACTGGACGGTCGAGCAGAAGTCGGGCGTCGTCGCGGCGAGCGGGACCAAGAGGGCGTTCGCCGCCTGCATCACCGCAAGGCTGATCGTGCCCAGCGCTGGCGGCGGATCGAGCAGCACGACATCATAATGGCGGGCGAGGTCCATCAGGCCCTGCTTAAGCTTGCGAAAGCGCGCGGCCAGGACGGAACCGCCATCGCTGCCCGCCGCCGCCAGCTCATATTCCACGTCGAATAGCTCTAGATTGGACGGGATCAGATCGACATTGGGCCAGGCGGTATGCTTCACCGCATAGAGCAGGTCGACCTGCGTCGGATCGATCGATAGATAGGGATAGAGCGTCTCTTCCCGCTGGATATTGAAATGCGGGTTGAAGCCGAACAGGGTGGTGGTGGTCGCCTGGCTGTCGCAATCGACGACGAGCACCCGATAGCCCTGGACTGCGAAATAATGCGCCAGATGCGTGGTGACGGTGGATTTGCCGACGCCGCCCTTGAAATTCTGCACTGCTATGATCGCGGGAATGTCGAGCGGGGCGCGTTCGGGCGAAGCGCCCAGCACCTGCCGCATGTTCAGCAGTTCCTCGACCCTGTAACCGGGACGTCTGCCATTTTCGGTCGGCGGGGCAGGGGGAAGGCGGCCATCTTCCTCCGCCATGCGAATCCGATTCGTGGAGCAGCCAAGTAGTTGCGCGGCTTCGGCGATGCCAAAGCGGACGTTGAGTTCCTTCCGGCTGTCAGGCAGAAAAGCCTTGCGGCGCAGCCTTTCGACCATCTTTTCGCCGGCTTCGGCCAGATCCCCGATCTGGCTCACTATTGCGTTCATTTCCGACCCCGACGCCCAAGTTGAAGCTCAATCGGGAATGCTATCGCAGAAATCCTTCAAATCCGCAATCTTTGCTGAGATATGATGCGGCGGCTTGAACTGGCCGCCCTGATTGTCAAAATTGCGTCATCAAGGCCATGGCAAGAAGCCCCGGCCCGTTAAGCAGCGCAAGCGCATATGACAGGGGATGTACATGCCCGCAAAGTTGCCGGTCCGCCATTTGGGCCCGCTTTCCGTATCGGCGATAGGGCTTGGGTGCATGAACCTCAGCCATGCTTATCTGCCGCCGCCGGACCCGGCGCAGGCGGAGCGATTGTTGCTGCACGCGATCGATTCGGGGGTCACCTTCTTCGACACGGCAGCGATTTACGGCTTTGGCCAGAATGAGGAACTGCTGGGCCGCACATTGATGCACCGACGCGGCGAGTTCACGCTGGCCAGCAAATGCGTGCTTGGCGAAGTCAACGGGCAGCGCGCGCTCGATGGGTCTCCGCAAGCGATCGCCCAGGTGCTGGACCATGCGCTGCGGCGTTTGCGGGTGGAGCAGATCGACCTCTATTATATGCACAGGCTCGATCCAAAGGTGCCGGTGGAAGAATCGATGGGCGCTTTGGTACGTGCCCTGGAGGCGGGGAAGATCCGCGCGATCGGCCTGTCCGAAATGTCCGCGCCGACGATCAGGCGCGCCCATGCCGTCCATCCCATTGCCGCCGTGCAGACCGAATATTCGCCCTGGACGCGCAACCCCGAAATCGCGGTGCTGGATGTTTGCGCTGAACTGGGCATCGGCTTTGTCGCCTTTTCGCCGGTCGGACGGGGGCTGCTTGCCGGGCGGATCGGCAGGGAAGGGGTGGAGGAGGGGGATTTGCGGACCGGCATGCCCCGGTTCCAGCCACCCCATCTTGCACGCAATCTCGATCTTTACGACCGGCTGCGTATGCTGGCCGATGAAGCCGGATGCAGCAGCGCGCAGCTGTGCCTCGCCTGGCTGCTTGCCAAGGGCGACACTATCGTGCCTATTCCCGGCACCACCAACATCGCCCATCTGGATGAGGATCTGGCGGCGATTCACCTTGATCTGTCCCCTGCTATATTGGCGGCGGTTGATACGCTGTTTCCGCCGGGCGCGGCTTCGGGCGGGCGCTATAATGCGCAGGCGCAAGCGCAGGTGGGGACTGAAACATGGCCCGGCGAGCTGGAGGAACAGGCCTGAAACGCCTGTGTTCCGGCCGTTCAGGGGCCCGGACAGAAGAAAATTGGCCGCTCATGTTTTTTCCTGTTGACCGACTCATCCGACACGCCTAGATGCCACTCCACCGACGCGGTGAGCGCCACTGGTTCTCGCTTCGATCGGTCGCCAACATAGTCGGACACCAGTCCCCCGGAACGCAAGGATCGGGGATCAACGGTTGTCCGCTTCGATGTTTGGATGGCTCTTTGACATTGTTAGTATGATGAAGGGACATGTGGGCGGCGGCCCTGGGTTCTTACGGCTTCTAGGCGTAGGATACTCAGTTAAATTTGCCATCCTCACAATGTCCTTACACACCATGTAAGATTTGTGCAGGAATGGCTCCTAGAAATGAGCGGTTCTATCTCGGGATTATTCCTCCTGGGGTAGGATCGGACATCAAACTTGAGAGTTTGATCCTGGCTCAGAACGAACGCTGGCGGCATGCCTAATAC